>NZ_JWGY01000001.1:0-1079592 GCF_000813065.1 Pseudoalteromonas sp. ECSMB14103
TTCAAATAAGAGAAACCCGTTACAGCAATGTGACGGGTTTTTTGCTATCTGCTACTTATCAAAAGCCAAGACCCAAGACCCCATGCCGAACTCAGTAGTGAGACAAAACAGCGCGAAGGCGAGCTTCGTACAAGGCAGAGCGGCACAACGTAGCATCCCATTTGCTATGTGAATTTTTACCGCTGTGGGCACCATGACATTCTACTGCGTAGCCACCGACTTCAAATACGAGAAAGCTGCTTCAGAAATGAAGCGGCTTTTTTACTGTCTGGGGTTTAGTAAACTCACTATCCCTATACTTAACAACTATTTTTCGTGGCTACCTGATAAACAATATAATTAGATATAGAGTATTACCCTAGTAACCTCATTTTGCCCAATTCTCTTAATACACGGAGCTAATAACCTAGACGGTATTCAGAAATACAGCCCCTGTCTTAGATAGCATCATTTAGATTTCAGCAAGTTCCTTATATCTCTCATCGACTCTTAGCAGTTATTGATCTAAGCTAATTAAAAAATAATCTTGCGTACTATATTTCAAGAGTATGTTTGATATAAAAATAACAAAGGCTTTTATATGGATAATTATCCTCAGGGTATTTTTTGTTGGTCAGAACTTTGCACACATAATTGGAAAGAAGGTAAAGCCTTTTATACCTCTCTATTTGATTGGGGATATGATGATCAGCCAATTGGCGATGGTATTTTTTACACTATGCTCCAGAAAGAGGGTGACGACATTGCCGCTATGTACGAAATGCCAAAAGAGCAGATTCAGGAGGGTGTTCCAAGCAGTTGGTTAACTTACATTGCTGTAGATGATGTAGATCATTGTGCAATTAAAGCGAAAGAGCTTGGGGCTAAAATAATTGCGGGTCCGCACAATGTTATGGATGCAGGTCGTATGCTTATGTTTACTGATCCGGGGGGAGCAACCGTTGCATTATGGCAAGGAAAAGATCATAAAGGATGTAAACGTTTATCAGAGCTATCAACGCCTTATTGGCATGAGTTAGCGACGCGAAATAGCAAAGTAAGTAATGAGTTTTACTGTGCTTTACTAGGTTGGAAGAGCGAAATAAAACCTATGGACAACATGGATTATACTTTATTTATGGTAGACGGTAAGCCAATTGCTGGAATGCTGGAAATGAGTAGCGAATGGCCTGATGATGTCCCACCTCATTGGATGATTTACTTTGCAGTTGACGACTGTGATTCTGCCCTTAATAAGGCGAAAAAGCTGGGGGCCCAAGTATGTGTACCTTCTACTACAGTACCAGACGTTGGCCGATTTGGTGTTCTTTGTGATCCTCAAGGTGCTGTTTTTTCGGTGATCCAAACGAAGGATTAAAGCGTTTACAATATGCTGATAAGTGCATGAGAGAGTTGTCTTGCACTTAGCTACTTTGGTTATTGGCATTAACGTTTAATTTTTTGTTATTTTGTTATAATGCCAGTTATATAAATTATGCATGTTGAGTAGACAATGGAATTTGAACAAGATAGCAATTTAACGCTCCCGTTATTTTTATTAAACGAGTCCTTAAGTGAAAGGGATGTAGAGCAGCCTGATTTTGAAATATCAGTAGCGCTCGATGATGAGTTACTTGCTCAAATTTGCCAAAATCCCTCAGAGGACAGCAGCATAGCTATTACAATAACAAGTTATGAGCTGTTAATAGCCGATCCTTCTTACAAATATATGTTAGAACAATCACACCACGCGCAAATAACTTTAAATCATGGTCCTGTATTGAGTGTTGTACTAAATACTGAGAATCAAGATGTATTTATATCTCCGCAAATGGATATGATGCCGACCTTTGATTTAGGTGATGAAGGCGAATGAATAAACTCATAGGCATCGTTACATTAGTTATTTTAAGTGGTTGTGCGTACTTAGGTAATGCTCATTACAATGAGCTATTTGGCACTGAGCAGGCCCAGCAGCGTATCGTATCTCATACTACTGGCGAAGGGGCAAATTTTTTACAGAATGTGAAACCGGTGCTCGATACTCGGTGTGTTGTGTGTCATGGTTGTTACGATGCACCTTGTCAGTTAAAGCTATCATCCCCTGAAGGAATAGATAGAGGGGTAAGCAAAGACCTTGTCTACGACGGAACTCGCTTACTTGCTACAACGCCGAGTAGATTGTTATTTGATGCTACAGCCACAGAGCAATGGCGAGAAAAGAACTTTACTCCTGTTTTAAATGAGCGAGTACAAACTGAGGAAGCTAACTTAGCTGGTAGCGTCTTGTTTAATAGTTTAGTACTGAAACAAAGCCATGAATTGCCTGCAAATGAAATATTAAATAATGAATTTGATTTTTCGCTGAGCCGCTCTCAAACCTGTGCCACTATGGGAGAATTTGATCAATTAGCGGGTGAGCAACCTCATGCTGGTATGCCTTATGGATTACCGGGCGTATCCCGTGATGAATTTAATCATTTGCAGAAGTGGCTCAAAGCAGGCGGTAAAATGGCGCATATTGACCCGCCAACAGAGTTTGAACTTGAGCAGGTAAAGCGTTGGGAAGCATTTTTAAACCAAGATGATTTGAAGTATCAGTTATCGGCTCGCTATATATACGAGCATTGGTTTTTAGCTCACATATATTTTGATCAAAAGACCCCTGATAACTTTTTTAAGCTCGTCCGTTCGAGCACACCTCCAGGCGAAAAAATAAAATTAATAAGCACACGTCGACCTTATGACGACCCTAAAGTTAACCGTGTTTACTACCGATTTTTGCATGATCGCAGCACTGTTTTATCTAAAACTCACTTACCTCTTAAGCTAAATGATGAAAAGTTGACGCGCTTGTACCAACAGTTCATTGCACCAGAGTATACGGTTAAAAGTATGCCTAGCTATAAGGCAGAGTCTGCATCTAATCCGTTTAAAACGTTTGAAGTGATCCCAATTAATTCTAAATATCAGTTTATGCTTGATGAAGCTGAGTTGATTATTATGGGCTTTATTAAAGGGCCTGTCTGTCGTGGTCAGATAGCGTTAAATGTGATTAACGACCACTTTTGGGTTGCTTTTGCTGATCCAAATAAAGTGGCCACCCCAGCGGTTGGACAAATGATAATGCAGCATGAAGACGCACTTGAATTGCCAGCTGCAGAAGAAAGTAATGCGTTCCCTATTGCTAATTGGGTTAAATACTCAGCTCTGGAGCAAAAGTATTTGAAAGCAAAGGTCAATTTAGCAAATGAGATGTTTAAAGGCGGTGAGCATTTAACAACAGATTTATTGTGGAAAGGAGATGGTCATAATAAAAATGCAGCACTGACTATTTTTCGTCATTTTGACAGTGCCACTGTGGTGAAGGGTTTCATTGGCCAAGAGCCAAAAACAACTTGGATTTTAGATTATGCCTTATTCGAGCGTATACATTATTTACTGGTTGCTGGTTTTGATGTTTACGGCAATATTGGGCACCAGTTAGTTACGCGTTTATATATGGACTTTTTACGTCTAGAAGGAGAACAAAACTTCTTAGCATTATTACCAGAAAACAAACGAGATAAAATCAAAGGCCAGTGGTATCGTAAATCACCACCAAGTCTTGCTGAGTTTTTTAAAAATAACCGTGAGTTTAGTCAGCCAAGCGGAATAACTTATAAAACAAACACCCCTCAAAAAGAATTGTATGCACTAATGAAGGAGGCGCTAAGTCCAGTGCTAAGTGAGCACTACGATTATAAGCAAGTACCTAAATCGTTAAGTGCCATTAATGCTATGCCGGCAAAAGCAGTAAATTTATTACCGCAGTTATCGTTTGTATTAGTAAAGCAAGATGACGATAGCCATAAGGCTTACACGATTATTCATCATAACGCGCATTACAATATTTCGAGCTTGTTAAATGAAGACGGCCAACGAGCTTTTGAAGAAGACACGGCAACAATCGTCCCTGGTTTTATAGGTGACTACCCAGCTTCCATTTGGTATTTGAATAATGAACAACAAGTTGAGGCTTTTGCTGAACAGTTACCTATGATGCAAGTAGAAGCTGATTACGCAGCCTTAAAAACTAAATTTGGAATTAGACGTTCTCATCCACAGTTTTGGCAATACAGCGATATTTTACACGCTACAGCAAAAAAATACCGTGGTGTTGAATATGGCTTGTTCGATTACAACCGTTTAGAAAATAGATAGTAAGCCCTCTTATATAGCCCAGCTCTGAGTTGGGCTTTTTTATATTTATAGATTAAGCATAGATATTGATGTAATTGGACTACACTTAAACCAAAAAGTTAGGCTAACTATGTTTGAAGTTGTCGCAAATATTCGCCTACGTAATCGGTGGGCATTAATCGCTATTGCGCTATTAATTAGTGTTTCTGTATCACTAATGCAGTACTTTTTTTCAGTACAGAAAAATGATGCAAACATTATTAACATTGCTGGTAAACAGCGAATGCTGTCGCAAAAAATTGCATGGCATGGTGATAAGTTATTAACCTCGCAAGTTCCTAGTACTAGTCATCAGCAGTCTTTAGATGCATCGCTCAGCCTATTTAAAGCAAACCATCAATATTTATTGTTAAAAAACGATAATGGTCAATATAAATACCTCAGCCCTGAGCTTATAAAGTTGTATATACAACCGCCTGTTGAGCTAGATTTGCGCGTGCAAAAATTTATCCAACAGGTAGAAGGGCTGCTGTATAAACAGGAAAAAATAAACCCCGGTGTGTTTTCTGTTAAGCGCATGGAAGAGTTACTAAAGTATTTAGATCAAGCTGTTGGCTTATTTGAAAAAGCGTCCGTTAAAAAAGTGGCGTGGGTGTCTTCAGCCGAGCTATTTTTTTGGTTGCTAACTATGTTATTGCTTATTGGTGTATTACGTTTTGTGTTCATACCGATGGAAAAGCAGATCACTAAGGCGTTATCAAAGTATCAACAGCAAAAAGATTTTGCGCAGCAAGTGAGTAAAAATAAAGAACACTTTATAGCTCGAGCAAGTCATGAGTTTAGAACGCCCCTACAAGGTTTTGTTACCTCGATTGATTCGTTAGAGGTCAGTAATAGCCAAAAATCGATTAAAACACAGGCCTCTTATTGCGCATCAAGAATAATAGCAATGCTTGACGAACTTCAAGATTTACAGGCGCTTAGTTTGGGTCGTTGGGCATTAAAACCGTCAAATGAAAATTTACTTCAGTCATTCAATAAAGTGCTTTTAGGGTATGAATTTGGTTACAACCAAAAAGACATTGCCTTAGTTAGAGCACTTGATTCGACACTTGACCAAGCTATAAAACTAGATCATCAACGCTTTCAGCAAGTGTTAGCTGAGTTAGTTGGCAACGCATTAAAGTTTACAGAAGAGGGGTCTGTTACTGTTAAGGCTTGTGTTAACAATAAGCAATTAACAGTAACAATAACGGATACAGGTTCAGGATTAACCAAGCCAGTCAGCAGGTTAACCTTTGATTCATCTAATCAAAATAATCACTTTCAAGGGTTAAGAACAGGCCTTGCAAGGGTGCAGTACATTGTTGATGCTTTTGACGGAAATATTGTGTTTGAAAATACATCGCTAAATGGGGTGTGCGTTACGCTGAAAATGCCCGTTGTGATTGATGTAAGTCCACCTTCGTTAAGTGCACTGTTACCTAAAAATATGCATTGTTTAGTTGTTGAAGATAACCCGTTAAACATGCACATTTTAACCCGTATTCTTTCACAGCTTAACTACAGCTATGAATGTGCAAAAAACGGAAAGGTCGCATGCGAGATGGCAACTAAAAACGAATACCAAGTCATTTTTATGGATTTAAATATGCCAATAATGGATGGCTTTGAGGCTATTAAAAAAATACGCATTTTTGACGCTAATACGCCTATTATTGTGGTTACCGCTAATACATCAGAAAGTGATATTGCAATTACCACTCAATTAGGTGCAAATGGGCATGTTTTTAAACCTATCAGCACGCAAGCGTTAGCTGAAGTGTTAATAGGTAGCTTAAACCCTAAATAATAAATTGATTATATAGCGTTATTTTCAGCGTTAATTTAGTAAAAATTATTTGCAATAGGTAATCTAAAACGCTCAATTGGTCTTTTTCAAAGAGAGGTTCTATTTGAGAAAATTACATGTATTTTTTCTGTAAGTGGGATACCAATCCGCCATCGTACTTAATCATCTTGTGGGGCTAAACGTGTCGCCTTCTGCGCTATAAAACGCCTATTTAGAAAAATTGAACAACGAAAATTCAACTTGTTATCAACAGTGTTTTTTAAATCAAAATCGGTTTCTTAATTAGTATTTGTTGAACTTAGCGCATTGATTTACGTTTTTTAATAGAGCTTAAACTAATAATATTAGCAACCCTTAGGGCAATTAATATCACCCTAGGTATAACAATGAGGTTAAAGTCGAGTAACACTGAAACCTTTATCTTTTAACTGCTTTATTAAACCATGCTGCTCTGGTAAGTGCAGCGCGCCTACTGCAATAAATAGCTTTTCGTTATTTAAGCGAGGAACAAGTTGCTCTACCCATTTGTTATTACGATTTATTAGCATGACTTGTTCGCTTATTTCACCATAATTACTATCATCAAAGCTCATGTTGTAATACTCAGTAAGCGTATCCATATCGCCATTTTTCCATGCGTTTACTAGCTTAATAAAGTATGTATTAATATCGCTAAGCTGTTCAAAGGTTTCTTCAATCATTTCATTACTTAATAACGCCATACCATCAAACATTTGTAACTGCTGCTCTAGGGTTTCTAGTTCACCAATTTTAATGTTGTGCTTTTTAGCGTAAGCAAGTACTTGCTTGTCTATGCCTGTTTGATCAGAAAAGCCTGCATTTTGAAACTCAATTTGCATCATAGTCACCATTACAGCCCAAGGTTTGAAGTTGCTAAACATAGCAATATCAATCGATTTTTTTGCAAAGTAATTTTTAAGCTTATTGTAGTTTTGTTTTGATAGTTCTGTTTGTAATGTTTTACCATTTTTTAGCATCATTAATGGCATTGAGCGCTGTTGCATTTGAAATGGAGTCAGTTTGCTAATATCCACTTCTACAATAACGTGTTCGCTCTCATCAATCGCTTTGGTAACGTTTGATGGTAAGCCTTTCATGCTGGCGTCACCTACATGTACGGTACCAAACAAATACGAGCTAGTGCCATTTTTTTCTACTTTATATAAAGCCGGTGCCGCAACGCTATTAAAACTAAGTACTGTAAATAGCACCATAATAAAAAAATGACTAATACGAGGTATCGCTTTCATGGTTTGTCCTTCAAATCCTGTTGTTGAGTTAAACAAATACTAACCTAAATTTGCCTATACAGCAGTGCTAAATTTAGTATTTATCAATCGTCTTTTGTGAGGTTATTGATACTAATATGTGCGCTCAGTGGAGTATTTGTTCTATTTACGTTTTTTGATTTAGTACAGTCGCAAACCATGATTATTAAAACTATTCGGAAGGTCTAAACATTATCTGTATAAAAAATTAATTTAATTTTTACTAAAACTCAAAAATTAATCAAACCATAAATGGGGAATATAAGAATAGTGAATTTCTATACTTTAAATTAAAACATAAAAATTCCGTTATGGTTGTATTTAGTGAATTTTAAAACCACTTAATTTGGTTTTTCGTGCTTTTTTTGAATTGAGTTTGGTGTTGACTTAAGCCGCTCAGCGCGGTACTAATACATAACAGAGCGAAAGATGAACTTTCGCAACAGATTATTTAAATTTGGTGTCAATTACATGCTTACAACTGCACTTAAACTAGTCCTGATTATTATCGTGGTGATTATTCCCGCGAGGGCTTTGTAGTGCTATAAACTTGAGCATTAAAAAGCCCTCCGCACTTAACAGTTCGGAGGGCTTTTTAGTTTTAAGGGTAAAAATTAATTAGGTTGTCACTGAAGAATGAGGATTTATTAATGACAGGCGCAGAACTCACAATCGACTTATTAGCCAAACACGGCGTAAAAGAGGTATTTGGCTACCCTGGTGGAGCCATTATGCCAATTTACGATGCGCTGTATGGTGCGCCAGTCAAGCATTACCTCACTCGCCACGAGCAAGGTGCTGGTTTTGCTGCTGTAGGTTATGCCCGCAGCACAGGTAAATTAGGTGTATGTTTAGCAACATCAGGCCCTGGGGCTACTAACTTAATAACAGCACTTGCAGATGCAATGATGGACTCAGTGCCATTATTAGCAATTACCGGCCAAGTACCGACTGCCGCTATTGGCTCAGATGCATTTCAAGAAGTCGATGTACTAGGTATGTCGCTTTCATGTACTAAACACAGTTACATGGTAGAGCGAGCAGAAGATTTAGCCGAAATACTACAAGAGGCCATGCACTTAGCCCAAAGTGGTCGCCCAGGTCCTGTGCTTGTTGATATTCCAAAAGATATTCAAATGGCGCAAGTGCCGTTTAAACCTTGGTTAGCCGCTGATGAGTACTTACCGCAGCTTGATTTAAACCAAGTAGCCATTGCCAATCAGTTATTAAGCGAAGCAAAGCAACCTGTGGCGTATGTAGGTGGCGGTGTACAAGCCGCTGATGCGCAAAATGAGTTAATGCAGTTTTTAAATAAAACGCAGATGCCTGCGGTATCAACACTTAAGGCATTAGGCAGCGTATTACCAGATTACGAACATTACTTAGGCATGCTAGGCATGCACGGTACACAAGCGGCTAATATAGCAGTGCAAGAGTGCGATGTATTAGTGTGTATAGGCGCTCGCTTTGATGACCGCGTAACAGGTAACTTAGCTAAATTTGCAGCCAAAGCAAAAGTAATCCACTTAGATATTGACGCGGCTGAAGTAGGTAAACGTAAACCAGCTAAAGCCTCATTAATTGCTGATTTAAAAACCTCATTACCGGCACTTGAGTGCTTTGTAACCTCTAAAGCATGGTGCGATATAAATAAGCAGTTAAGCGTAAAACATGCGTGGCGCTACGATTACCCAGGCGAAAAAGTATTTGCCCCGTATTTATTGAACCAATTAAGCCAGCGTATGCCAAAAACAGGCGTAGTGTGCTGTGATGTGGGTCAGCATCAAATGTGGGTAGCGCAACACATGAAATTTAGCCACCCGAGCAACCATTTAAGTAGTGGTGGCGCAGGCACTATGGGCTTTGGTTTACCAGCGGCTATTGGCGCACAAGTAGCACGCCCAGACGATTTTGTAATAACGGTGTCGGGTGATGGCTCAATCATGATGAACATTCAAGAGCTTGCGACTATTCGCCGTAACAATTTACCAGTAAAAATACTAATATTAGATAACCAACGCTTAGGTATGGTTCGCCAATGGCAGGAGCTATTTTTTGAAGGACGTTACTCTGAGACAAACCTTTCAGATAACCCTGATTTTGTTCAGTTAGCCGCTGTATTTGGTATTCCTGGGCAAACAATTACACATGCAAATCAAGTTGATGATGCAATAACAGCATTAGTTAACAGCAAAGGGCCGTACATAGTACATGCCTGCATAGACGATAAAGAAAACGTATGGCCACTTGTACCACCAGGGGCTGCAAATGACGAAATGATTACGGAGAAAGCACAATGAAACACAGCCTAACTATTGCATTAAAGAGCCAAAGTATAGCGGTCGAGCGTTTTTTACGTGTAGTGCGTCACCGTGGTTTTGATCTTACGCATTTTCAGCTCAATATGGATGATGGCCACTACAATGTTGCAATGACGGTAGACAGCGATAAACCAATCCATCTTTTAACAAGCCAGTTAAATAAGCTGGTGGACGTTAAAGAAATCACTTTACAAAATTTACAGCAACAAGCTGTGTAATTGCTAACAACACAAATTTACGAGTAATTGAATAACTGTTACTCACCAATTTTAGAATGAGGAATGCCCGCTTACACAGCGGCAAAACAGAGGTAACTATGGCTAAATTAAGAAGTGCAACAACAACTGAAGGACGTAAACGCGCAGGCGCACGTGCATTATGGCGCGCAACAGGCATGACCGACACCGACTTTGGTAAACCAATTATTGCTGTAGTTAACTCGTTTACGCAATTTGTGCCAGGGCACGTACACCTTAATCAGCTAAGTGAGCTAATGGCTGAAACAATCACGCAAGCGGGTGGTGTACCAAAAGAATTTAATACTATTGCAATTGATGACGGTATCGCAATGGGCCACGGGGGTATGCTTTACTCACTGCCTTCGCGCGATCTCATTGCCGACTCTGTTGAGTACATGGTTAACGGCCACTGCGCCGATGCGATGATCTGTATTTCTAACTGTGACAAAATCACCCCAGGGATGATGCTTGCAGCGCTACGCTTAAACATACCGGTTATTTTTGTATCGGGCGGACCAATGGAAGCGGGTAAAACGAAACTTGCTAACATCGATATTAAATTAGATTTAGTCGATGCCATGGTAAAAGGCGCTGATGAAACAGTAAGTGATGCTGATTCAGAACAAGTAGAGCGCTCTGCGTGTCCTACTTGTGGGTCGTGTTCAGGTATGTTTACTGCAAACTCAATGAACTGTTTATTAGAAGCTATTGGCCTTGCACTACCGGGTAACGGTACAACGCTTGCAACCCATAAAGATCGTAAGCAACTGTATGTAGAAGCGGGTGCTCGCATTGTTGATTTATGCCGTGAGTACTACCAAAAAGATAACCAAGACGTATTGCCACGCGCTATTGCTAACAAAACAGCCTTTATGAACTCTATGGTTGTTGATATTGCCATGGGTGGTTCATCTAACACCGTACTGCATTTACTAGCAGCCGCACAAGAAGCTGGCGTAGATTTTGACATGTCGCACATTGACGAGCTATCTCGTAAAACCCCATTTTTATGTAAAGTAGCTCCAGCAACAGCGCAGTACCACATTGAAGATGTTCACCGCGCTGGTGGCATGATGGCAATTGTGCGTGAGCTAGGCAAAGCCGGTTTAGTTGATTTATCGGTAAACCACGTTGCAGGTATGACTATGGGTGAGCTTGTTAAAAAATGGGATGCGACAGATCCTAAAAACGAAGCGGCACAAAAGTTTTACCGCGCGGGACCAGCTGGCATTCGTACTACAAAAGCAATGAGCCAAGAGTGTCGTTGGGATGAAGGCGATAACGACCGCGAACATGGTTGTATTCGAAGTGTTGAACACGCATTTAGACAAGATGGTGGCTTAGCTGTACTTTCAGGAAACTTAGCGGTTGATGGCTGTATTGTTAAAAGCGCAGGCGTAGTTGACGAAATGCTGCATTTTGAAGGCACTGCAGTGGTATACGAATCACAAGATGATTCAGTAGAAGGCATTTTAAACGACGAAGTAAAAGCCGGTGATGTTGTGGTTATTCGTTACGAAGGCCCTAAAGGCGGCCCTGGTATGCAAGAAATGCTTTACCCAACGAGCTACTTAAAATCAAAAGGTTTAGCTGAAAAGTGTGCGCTGATCACAGATGGACGCTTTTCGGGCGGCACGTCTGGTTTATCTATTGGCCACGTATCGCCAGAGGCTGCAAGCGGTGGTGCTATTGCGTACGTTGAAAATGGCGACAAAATTATTATTGATATTGCTACCCGTGAGATCACGCTTGCACTAAGCGAGGAAGAGCTTGAAGCGCGTAAGCAAAAGCAATTAGCGCGTGGTAAACAGGCGTATAAGCCCCTTGACCGTGAGCGTTATGTTTCGTCGGCATTAAAAGCCTATGCACTACTTGCAACGAGTGCAGATAAGGGCGCAGTGCGTGACTTAGAGAAACTGGAGGAGCTGAGCTAATTATGGTTTCTCAAGAGCTCGATTATTTTCGTGCAATTATTCAAGCAAATATGGAGCCCTTGGCTAAAGTCACTGAGGTCAGTGAAATGCCTGACCTTAGCGCTAAACTTGGCAACCATGTATGGCTTAAACGTGAAGATCAACAGCCCGTGTATTCGTTTAAATTACGCGGCGCATACAATAAATTAAATAAGTTGCCAAAAGGGTCTGTTGTAATTACTGCATCGGCTGGTAACCATGCTCAGGGTGTTGCATTAAGCGCTTCGCATTTAGGGCATAAGGCAACGATTGTAATGCCTGTTACAACGCCAGAGATAAAAGTTAACGCCGTACGCGCTTTAGGCGGTGAGGTCGTATTGCATGGACATCAGTTTGACGTAGCTAAAGCGCACGCGCTAGAGCTTACAGAGCAGCGTAATGGCATTTTTGTCCCACCATTTGACGATCCTGACGTTATTGTTGGGCAAGGTACTGTAGCGCGAGAACTCATGCAGCAGCTCAATGAGCTTGATGCGGTATTTATTCCCGTTGGAGGCGGTGGCTTACTGGCAGGCATGGCTGTTTATATAAAGTCACTTCGTCCTGATATCAAAGTCATTGGCGTAGAAGCTGATGAGAGCGCCTGTTTACAAGCTGCACTTGTAGCGGGTGAACCGGTAGAGCTTGACCGAGTAGGCAGTTTTGCCGATGGTGTAGCGGTTAAAATTATTGGCAAGGAAACATTTCGCTTGGCACAAAAGTTTTGCGACGAGGTAATCACCGTCACTAGCGATGAAATTTGCGCCGCCATGCAAGATATTTTTGTGTCTACTCGTGCAATTGCAGAGCCTTCTGGCGCACTTGCAACGGCAGGACTTAAAAAGTGGAGCCAACAATCGGGCTTAAAAGGGTTGCATTTAGCAGCGGTTCTTTCGGGTGCTAATTTAAACTTTGATCGCTTACGTTATGTCGCTGAACGCACTGCGCTAGGTGAAAAAAACGAAGCGTTATTAGCCGTTACCATCAAAGAAGAAAAAGGCAGTTTTAAACAGTTTTGTGCATCTTTAGGTGGCCGTGCTATTACTGAGTTTAACTACCGTTATGCAGGGCCTGGTGAAGCGCAAATATTTGTAGGTATTGCTCTGCGCCAAGGAGAGCAGGAGCTTAATGAGCTCAAGCTTGATCTAACTAAAAATGATTACGCATTTTGCGACTTATCAGATAATGAACTTGCTAAATTGCACGTACGTTATATGGTTGGCGGTAAAGCACCCGAAAAACTGCATGAACGTTTGTTACGTTTTGAGTTTCCAGAATACCCCGGCGCACTAGCGCGCTTTTTAGATACGCTAGGCAACGATTGGAATATCACATTATTTCATTATCGGAGTCAAGGCGGCTCAATGGGCTATGTATTAGCCGGTTTTGCCATTGAACCTGAGCAATTTGAGACTTTTAACGAGCATCTAAATGACTTAGGCTATAGCGTGCAAGATGAAACGCATAATCCGTGTTTTACACAGTTTTTAACGACGCAACCTCTTTCAGAGAAAACCGCAAAGCTCGCTTCAGTTTAACAGCCATTAAAGAGCAAGTACCTTACAAGGGTGCTTGCTTTATCATTTGTTTTACATATAGTTACTGATACCGTCATTAACTTGAGGAAACTTGGTTGTTACTTAAAGGATTAATACTTGGATTGTGTTGTTTTTGTGGCCAAATTGCGGCGCAAGAATCGGTCACTCTACAATTAAAATGGACGCATCAGTTTCAGTTTGCTGGTTACTACATGGCCAAAGAAAAAGGGTTTTATAAAGATGTGGGTCTTGATGTAACCATAAACCCGGCAGATCTAACAATGCCCGATGCGTTTAGTGCTGTGGCTAATGGCGACGCCGAGTTTGGTGTAGGTCACTCGGGTATTTTACAGGAACGTATAAACGGCCAATCTTTTGTAGCAATGGCGCCTATCCTGCAATATTCACCTTATTGTTGGATGGTCAAAGACACCTCTGATATTTTTCATCCTCGTGATTTTGTAAATAAGCGTATTAGTAAAGTGAGTCACAATGATAGCAATGAGTTAATGGCTATGCTGACACGCAGCGGAGTTAATACGCGTTTGCTTAGTGTATACAACGGTGACAACCCAAGCCAAGCCTGGATTGAAAATAGGCTCGATGCGATGCAAGTTTATTTATCTACAGAGCCCTACAATATGACTCAAAGAGGTATATCACATCGCCTAATATGTCCTCAGCGTTACGGTATAGACGTTTATGCAGATATCTTATATACCACTGGGAAAATGTTAAGCACATCCCCAGAAACCGTTGAAAAATTTTACCAAGCCAGCCTAAAGGGGTGGCGCTACGCAATGATGAATATGGATGAGGCCATTGCGGTTACCCAAATACTTTATGCACCTAAAAAAAGCTTCCATGAATTAGCATACGAGGCTGAAGTATTAAAAGAGTACATTATGCCAGCAACAACTAGCCTGGGGCATATGTCTATTCCAAAATGGCGCCTAATTGCAGACTTGTACGGTATTCACCAAACTGAGTTTGATAAGGTTAAAGCCAGTTTTATTTATAAATATCAGCGACCAGAAAAAATGGAATTATCGTGGATGTTAATTGCAGCGATGATTGTGAGTGTTATCTCTATACCGTTGTATTTGCGCTTAATGTTTAGTAAAAAAATAACCGTTTAATGGCTGTTAATGTTACTGATACAATTGGCTACCTTTCAATAAATTAAGCTGTTATGACATTAGCCGAGCAATTTACTTCACTTGACTCTATTTTAAAGCGTACTCGCATCTATTGGCAGTGCACCGCTTTTGACTTTGATGCGATCCCTTGGCCCGAACTGCGAGGCATATTAAATAGCTTAACAGATGAGCAAGTAGCAACGCTTGACACTAAGCAGAATGAGTTAATAGACTTCTTTAATCCACACATTAAGTTACTTGATGAATTACAGCTATTATGTAAATTACCTCAGGCAAATACCCCCCGATATGATTACCCTTTTTGGATTAGTAACGGCATAAAAGGGCGTAAATTCGAACAACTCCAAGACTTTGTATCTGCGTTGCCAAACACAAAATTACCGGTATTAGAATGGTGTGCGGGTAAAGGGCACTTAGGTCGTATGCTCGCATTTAACGGTGCCACGCAGGTCAGCAGTGTTGAGTTGCAATCAACATTATGCGAACAAGGCCAAAAAGCAGCACTGCAACAAGGCTTGGCAATGCAATTTAGCCAAGTTGATGTATTAAAAGATGATACTACATCACTTTTTAATACACAGATGCATGCTGTGGCGCTTCATGCATGCGGCGCTTTACATCAGGCTATGATGCGCAAAGCAATAGCTGCAAACGTGCAGCAAATTAGCTTTTCACCTTGTTGCTATCATTTATTTACACCTAACGATTACTTACCAATGAGCGAGCTTGCCAAGCAAAGTCAGCTTAGGTTAACTCACCGTGATTTAAAACTGGCTTTGCAAGAAACAGTAACCGCGCCAACTCGTGTTGATAAAATACGAAAAACAGAACTTGAGTGGCGATTGGGCTTTGATGCACTCAGGAGGTCAATTACTAATGAATTACACTATGTTAGTGTTCCCTCTGTTAATAAGGCCGTGTTCTCAGGTTCATTTAAATCATTTTGTGAGTGGGCGGGCGATAAAAAAGCTTTAAAAATACCGCAAGATATTGATTATGAATATTTTTTATCTGTGGGTATGGCTCGAAAAAAGGTCACTGACAGAGTTGAACTGGTTCGACATGTGTTCAGAAGAGCAATTGAGGTTTGGCTTGTGCTCGATCGTGCTTTATATTTGCAACAGCATGGCTATCAAGTAAGTATTAAAACCTTTTGTGAAAAGCAGTTAACGCCTCGGAATATTTTAATTCTTGCCAATACTAACCCTTCAACCAACAACTAGTCGTTTTGGCTTAATAAGAGATGCAATGAGAAAATTAAAAAATTTGTTCGATAATAATAAAAACTGGGCTGCGCGAACAAGCGAAGCGAATCCAGAGTTTTTTAAAATTTTATCTATGCAGCAAAACCCTGAGTACTTATGGATTGGTTGTTCAGACTCTCGTGTACCCGCAAACCAAATAGTTGATTTATTACCCGGAGAATTATTTGTACATCGTAATGTAGCAAATGTCGTTGTACATACCGATCATAACTGTTTATCTGTTATGCAGTATGCGGTAGAAGTACTAAAAGTTAAACACATAATGGTCGTTGGCCATTATGGGTGCGGTGGCGTTCAAGCTGTACTAAGTGATGCAAAGTTTGGTTTTATTGATAACTGGCTTCGACATGTTGGCGATGTAAAAGAAAAGCACATAGAGCAACTTAACAGCATTGACGAAGAGCAGCGCTTAAGTCGCCTTATTGAGCTTAATGTAATAGAACAAGTACGCAATGTATGCCGTACCAATATTGTGCAAGATGCATGGGAGCGCGGCCAAGATTTAACAATACATGGTTGGGTTTATGGTTTAGAAAACGGCCACTTACATGATTTAGAAGCCGTTGTTACGTGCGCGGAAGAAGAGTCGGACAGTTATAAACGTGCAATACAACATGTTTTTAAAAAAGCTGGTTGTGAGTAAATAAATGACAAAAACGGCGGTTGTTATTGGCGCAACAGGTTTAGTTGGGTCTGAGCTTTTAACGGCATTACTCAGTTGCGCTGAGTATAGTCAGGTTGTCGCGATAACACGCCGAGCGTTACCACTTTCCCATCCTCAGTTAACTAATCACGTTATTGATTTTGGAAAGTTGACTCAATACCGCGATTTCTTTAAAGGTGATGTATTTTTTTCGTGCTTAGGGACAACGCTTAAGCAAGCGGGCTCTGTAGATGCGCAGCGTAAAGTGGATTTTGACTATCAATTTATCGCCGCACAACTTGCAGCATGCAATGGCATAAGCCATTATTGTTTAGTGTCATCAAGTGGTGCTAACGCAAACAGCAATAGCGCTTATTTAAAAATGAAGGGGCAGCTAGAGCAACAGGTTGTGCCATTAGCATTTAATAAAATAAGCATTTTTCAACCGTCGTTGTTAATAGGTGAGCGAGATCACTTTAGGTTAGCTGAAAAAGTTGGCAGTGTGATTTTACCATTGCTTACAAAAATTGGTTTTTTAAAGCGTTATAAACCTATAACAGGAAAGCAAGTTGCTTTAAAAATGTTAGCGGTAAGCTTAGAGCAAAAAGAGGCGCAAAAATATTATGTGCTTGATGAGCTATTTATCTAGATTTTTGTTACACATAAAAAGCAGCTCAGGCTGCTTTTTTATGCGTTGAATTAATTATTCTGCGTTTGTATTTTCGTTTAGTTGCTGTTCAAGAATAGCGACTTTAGCTTCTAGCTCAGTTAGTTTTTCGCGTGTACGAATAAGTACTTGGCTTTGAATATCAAATTCTTCTCGGCTAACAAAGTCCATCTCAGCAAGTTTGTTTTGTAAAACTTGCTTTGTTTTACCTTCTAGTGTGTCTGCTAAATTTTTTACACCTTGTGGCATATTACTCGTAATTTGCTTAGCAATTTCTTCTAGTTTTGCTGGGTTGATCATAATTGTCCCTTCGGCCTTGCCTAAAATGAATATAACTAATATTACCTTATACCCACCTCATTTAACACATGATCATGTTTAGGTAATTAATTATGGCAATTGCTATGCCTGTAGTAATGGTTACGTTAAAATTGCGCGTCTTTTAAATCTTTCTGGTCGTTATGAAACTCAATCCAAAACAAGATGAAGCAGTAAAATACATTAGTGGTCCATGTCTAGTACTTGCTGGTGCCGGTTCTGGAAAAACCCGCGTTATTACAAACAAAATTGCTTACTTAGTGCAAAAATGTGAATACAAAGCACGTAATATTGCAGCGGTTACTTTTACTAATAAAGCGGCTAAAGAGATGCGTGAGCGTGTATTACAAACGCTTGGCAAGCAAGAAGCAAAAGGGTTATGGGTATCAACGTTTCATACACTGGGTTTAGAAATAATAAAAAAAGAAATAACTACACTTGGCTTTAAACCTGGTTTTTCGTTGTTTGACGATCAAGATACCAACCAGCTGTTGTCGGAGCTCACTGAAGATGAATTAAAAAAAGACAAAGATTTACTCAAGCTACTTAAAATGGAAATTGGTAGCTGGAAAAACGAATTAGTATTGCCAGAGCAAGCAATACGTGAAGCGCGTGATGCGCAAAAGGCGTTATTCGCGCAGCTATACGCGCGCTATCAAACACAATTGCGTGCTTATAATGCATTAGATTTTGACGATCTAATAATGATTCCTACGTTACTACTTACTAGCAATGCAACATCTCGTGAGCGTTGGCAGCAACGCTTTAAGTATTTGCTGGTGGATGAATACCAAGATACCAACACCAGCCAGTATCAGCTTGTAAAGCTACTCGTAGGTGAGAGAGCACGCTTTACTGTAGTGGGCGACGATGACCAATCGATTTACTCATGGCGTGGTGCACGTCCGCAAAACCTTGTTCTTTTGAGTAAAGATTATCCCGGACTTAGGCTTATAAAGCTTGAGCAAAATTACCGGAGCGCGCAGCGAATACTTAAATCTGCCAATATACTCATTGCTAACAACCCGCACGATATAGAAAAAAAACTATTTAGTGAGTTAGGGTACGGTGAGCCGATAAAAGTTATTGGGTGTCGTGATGAAGAGCATGAGTCGGAGCGTGTAGTTGCTGAAATTATTTCGCATAAATTTATGAAGCGCACCAGCTACAAAGACTACGCTATATTGTATCGTGGTAATCACCAAGCACGTGGCTTTGAAAAGTCATTAATGAGCAACCGCATTCCCTATAAAATAAGTGGCGGTATGTCGTTTTTTGCGCGTTCAGAAATTAAAGACATCATGGCGTATTTACGTTTGCTCGTAAACCAAGACGACGATAACGCATTTTTACGTATAGTAAACACGCCTAGACGAGAAATAGGCACGGTAACACTTGAAAAACTGGGCACTTTAGCCAACGAAAAACATCAAAGTTTGTTTGCTACTTGTTTCGATAACGACCTGAGTTACAGGCTAAAAGGGCGTGGTTTTAACGCTTTAGCTGGGTTTGCTCGATGGATTGTCGAATTGTCAGATAACGCGGTACGCAGTGATACGTTAGAGGCAGTGAAAGACTTAGTGCGTAATATTAATTACGAAGCCTACCTATACGAATCATCGCCCAGTGCTAAAGCGGCCGAAATGAGAATGAAAAACGTCTCTGAATTATATCGTTGGATCACAGACATGCTAACCGGAGACGCTGACAATGAACCGATGACGCTTGCCGAGGTGGTTAGTAAACTTACACTGCGCGATATGCTTGAGCGTAACGAGGAAGAAGATGAGTCCGATGCAGTTCAGCTACTTACATTGCATGCTTCTAAAGGCTTAGAATATCCGTATGTGTTTATGGTTGGCATGGAAGAAGGGTTATTACCTCATCAGGTAAGTATTGATGAAGACAATGTAGATGAAGAGCGTCGACTCGCTTACGTGGGTATTACTCGTGCGCAGCAAGAGTTAACACTTACATACGCAAAAATCCGCCGCCAGTTTGGTGAAACCTCTGAAACAGAGTTAAGTCGATTTGTGCAAGAGTTGCCGCAAGATGATTTGGCATTTGAAAACAAAAAAGCGCCAAGTTCTCAGGCAGAGCGAATGGAAAAAGGGCAAGCCAGAGTCGCAAATTTACGAGCTATGTTTAAAAAACCTGAGTAAAATCAGGCTTTTTTATAACCAAAGCTGGGCTTAAACTGATTGACTGACGTGTTCTGGCTGTGACTCAGGGCAAGCTAAAGTGTGCTGTTTGCCAACAAAATATGACAAGCCATGTTTCTCCAATAAGGCTCTAAAATTAAGAATAGAGGGTCCTTTTGCAATGACCTTCATTTTTTTGAGCTTAGTGATAGGAAGCACACCTTGTAGTTGCAGGTCGTAACTATCTTGTTGCAATATTCGCTTGCTAAAGGTGGAGCTAAGCAATAGATAGTCAAAATTTACATCGGTTAATAGGTTAAGTTCACATCTGTCTTTAGCAAAATTATTTAAGCCAATTGAGTAGCCTAACAAAGATAATTGCTTAAGATTTTCTAGCTGAGTAGCACATGCATGGCGAATTTCTTGCTCATCAAAAAGTAAACAAAGTTGGCTTGGGCCACGTTGTTTATTTAACACATCAACAAATAAAGTAAATTCGTGTTTTTCAAGTAATAAGCAAGAGCACGGTACTAATGCCATTGCCACATTTGCATTTATGGCCTGCGTGTAAGCACACGCTAGCAGTTGCAACTCTACTTTTAAGTGTTGCTCTTTGTCGGTAGCAAATTTTTTCAAAACCTCAAAACTGGTAAACCCTAAAATTGGGTGCTCACCGAACGCTTCAAATAGCGATTCAGATTGCTGTTGCTCGTTTAGTGTAATAATTTCTGAGCTTCTAAAGCTCATTGGCATGACATCAAGATGATGCAGTGCTTTTTGCCCTACATCAGCTATTGATTGAGTGAGTAACGGATGAAACAGCTCGTAACGATTTTTTCCAGAATTTTTTGCATGATACATCGCGGCATCAGCATCACGAATAATTTCGTCGGTATGTTTATAGCTTTGTTTTGAGTAGTTTATCCCAATGCTAGCACCGCTTTGCAGCAAAGTACCTTTAATATTAAAAGGCTTTTTCATTAAATCGATAATACGATTAGCCACATCTTCGGCCTGTTGTGGTTCGGTTAAATGCGTTAGTAAAATAACGAATTCATCTCCACCTAAACGGGCTAATAAATCATGTTCACGAATACATTGTGAAAACAGCTCACTCACATTAATTAAGAACTGATCGCCAGCTTGGTGACCTAGTTGGTCGTTAATATCTTTAAACTTATCTAAATCAATAAACAGAACAGCAAATTGACGCTCTGGAAAGCGCTGAAAATGTTGAAGTGTTTTTTCTAATTGGGTTAAAAATAAACTGCGGTTTGGCAAGCTTGTTAACGAATCGTGATGGGCGTCATGATAAAGCTGCTGCTCTATTTTTTTTCGTTCTTCAATTTGCATTTGCAAATGCAAATTAGTTTGCTGTAGTTCTTTCGTTTTTTCGTTTACTCTAAATTCAAGCTCTTGGTGACTTTTAGCTATAGCCTGATTTGCTAGCTTAGTTTGTAAAACAGCCGCTATTTGGTGCGATACAAACGTAATTAATTCGTTATCGTCTTGACTAAAAATATGTTTATTGTTGTATGCTTGGCACACAATAAGGCCAATAACACCCTGCGATGTTTTTAAAGGTGCACCTAGCCAGCTCGTCGCTTTTTGTTTGTTAGGAACGGGGGCTGAACGTTGTACCACGCCACTATTTAATAATGCTTGTGCTTTTTCTGGGTTAATAAGCTGCGTTTCTTCGGTGCTTATTACTAATTCGCTGTAGCCTTTGGCAAACTGACGGGGCTGAGTATTTTCCTTATATTCATCAACACAGTAAGGGAATGTTATCCAGCCTGAGTCTTTGTCATAGAGTGCAATATAAAGATTTTCTGCGTAGGTAATTGTTTTTATTATGCCATGTATTTTAACGTAAGCATCATCAAGGTTTTTAGCTTGAGTGGCGATTTCAGATACTTTAAATAAAATTTGTTGACGTTGCAGCGCGCGTTTACGATTAGCTACTTCAAGATTAAGTGCATCGTTACTTTGAGTCAGTGCTCGAGTGCGAATTTTTACTTCTGACTCTAAATACTCACGTTTTTTTACACGTTCTATCGCCGTCGCTAAATACAGCGACATCACTTCAAGAAGTTGTACTTGCTGGGAGTTATAACTTTGATTTACGTCATAGCTTTGAGCGGCTAACACACCAATAATATTTTTTTCTTGGTACACAGGTACACCTACCCAATGTTCGGCGGGTGTGCCTAGCGCTTTGAATAAGCCGTTAGCAGCAGCGTCTTGCATTTGTTGCTTTGTAAAGTATGTGGTTTTACCTTCTTTAAATACGTAACCGGTAGCACCTTCATCAAAACTATTAGAGTGGTTTAGTGGTACTGCAATGCCATCTTTTTCATCTGAAAAATAAGAAAGCTCTAATGTTTGGCACTGCTGGTTTTGTAAAACGACATAAAAACTTTTACTGGGGACATACTTTTGTAAAATATCGTGTATAGCGGGATAAAGTAGTGTTAACTCCGCAACCGTACTCGCGCGCTCAGAAAGTTGGATAAGCGCATTTTGCAAATGGTGTGATTGCTTGTACTTTTTGAGTAGGGTTTTGAGGCGTTTATTTTGATACGCTAATCTACGCGATGAAGGGAGTTTATCTTCCAATGATGTAACCGATATTATTATTGTATAGTTATTAGACTTATACTTTCACTTTTAGTGCTTAGCGTCAAGCTGATATTCTAATAAAAATAATGGTTAACGCGGTATTTTGGGCATAAAAAAAGGCTTAACAAGTTAAGCCTTTTTTTATGTATAACTGAGCGTTATTCTGCTGTCATGAAATCGATTGCTGCGCTTATTTCATCGTCAGAACAATCCATGCATGTGCCTCTAGCTGGCATTGCATTAAAGCCGTTAATTGCATGCTCAAGTAGCGTATCTTTGCCTTTGGCAATACGCGGTGCCCAATCGTCTGCAGATTTAGGTGCACCTAATGCGCCTGTACCATGGCATGCAAAGCACGCAGCCTGGTAAACTTGCTCACCAGAGCGAGGCCCTGTTGGCGCGGCAGCTACTGCAGCTTTATCACCTTCAAGGTACACAGCACCAACAGGTGCTAAACGCTTTTTAATTGCATCTTCAGTCATAGAGTTATCATATGGCTGTGCGTATGCTGTAGTTGCTAACACTAATAATGCTAATGCTGTTAATTTTTTCATTTTGCCTTGCTCACTTCGATTTGAACGTGATCAATCACGATATAGATGACGGAAATTACGCCGATTATAACTCTCTGAGGCAATTTATAAAATGCTAAGAGGTATTTTTATTACTAAAAACTGGCTACTTTTTGCGTTAGCTCAACAAAAATAAGTGCCTTGGCGTATTTATTTAGCCAATATACCTGGTCATCCAATAAATAACCTTTGTTACAATCAATTTAATGCTAATACGGATTTAACAAGTTTTTCGATCCCCGCATCTGCTTCAACAATCGATTGCGCTAGCATGTAAGCAGGTGTAGTCACAATTTTATTGTGTTGATCAATTACAACGTCATCAACGTCACAATTTAAGTGTGTTGCGCCAAGCTTAGTGAGTGCGGCTGCTGTGTCTTTATCGTTGCCAATAGTGATTTTTGCATCGTCGTAAATAAATGGAATTAACGCAGGCGCGATACACATATAGCCGGCTGGTTTATTGGCATTAGCGAATTTTTTACAGGCGTTTAATACGTCGTTGTTAATGGTCGCTTGTGCGCCTTTGACCGCAAAGTCACATAAGTTTTTCGCAGCACCAAAACCACCTGGAACTATTAATGCGTCAAATTGATCACTATTAAGGTGGTTAAGCGCTTTTATATCACCTCGGGCAATACGTGCAGCTTCTACTAATACATTACGCTTTTCACTCATTTCCTCACCCGTTAGATGATTAATAGTGTGAAGTTGCTCTATGTCTGGTGCAAAACACTGGTAGGTTGCACCATTTTTAGCTATGTGTAAAAGAGTCAAAATGGCTTCATTAATTTCGGCACCATCGTATACACCATTTCCAGCTAATAACACGGCTACTTTTTTCATGCTTTTGTGCTCCTTGATTTAATTTATTCAGTCTATAGTTTGAAGTTTAACACGGACGAAATTGCCTATTTAAATTAATTTTTGTGTAAAAATTATCCGCTAAGTAAGTTGCAATGCGGCATATGCCATTTCACAATTAGCACCAATAAAAAAAAGTATAAAGGATCGCTATGATCTTCGATCCATTATGCTAGAATACTCCTCCGGTTATTTAATTGGACACGAATAACCAAAGTAGATGATGGCACTAGTAGCCATACAAAACCTTTTTCCACATTGGTTTAAAAATAATAAAAAAAGAACTTCGCATTATCTTTTTTAAATTAAAACATATAGTTAATCATTTTTCTAGGCGTTTAAATAGGCCTTGGAAGAATTATTTGTGCCTGTTATCTACATACTTATCCACAGCTTGCTCTTATTTTAATAAAATACCGAATATCAATTGATAGTCGTTTTATTTTAACCCTTATGGCATGCTTACAATTATCATAATTTTTAGCATTTAGGATCCAAATTCACCATGGCTCAGATCCCCGAAAATCCACTTATTTTAGTTGATGGTTCGTCGTATTTATTTCGTGCTTATCATTCTCCTCCACATCTAACTAATTCTAAGGGTGAGGCAACGGGCGCTATTTATGGCGTTATTAATATGCTGAAAAGCTTGATCAGACAGTATGATCCCTCGCATATGGTGGTTGTATTTGACGCCAAAGGTAAAACATTCCGTAACGACATGTACAGCGAATACAAAGCTAATCGCCCACCTATGCCTGACGACTTACGCACCCAAATAGCACCTATCCACAGTATTATTAAAGCAATGGGGTTTCCGCTTATTAGTATTGAAGGGGTTGAAGCAGACGATGTCATTGGAACCTTTGCGCGAATTGCCTCTGAGCAAAAACGCCATGTACTGGTTTCGACCGGCGATAAAGATATGGCCCAGCTTGTGAATGAGCATGTGACACTCATTAATACGATGACCGACAGTATTTCAGATCCTGACACTGTTGTTGAAAAGTTTGGTGTGGGCCCAGATCTTATAATTGATTACCTAGCACTGATGGGCGATAAGGTTGATAACATTCCTGGCGTAGAAGGCTGTGGCCCTAAAACAGCTGTAAAATGGTTACAAAAATATGGATCTCTGCAAGGTGTAATGGATAACGCAGGCGAAATTAAAGGTAAAATTGGTGAAAAATTAGCAAATGCATTAGATCATTTACCTTTAAGCTATGAGTTGGCGACCATTAAGTGTGACGTTGAGGTTGAGTCAGATCTTGATACGTTTAAATTGCAGGAGCCAAATAAAGACGAGCTAATTGCTTTATATGGTGAATGCGAATTTCGTCGTTGGTTAGCTGAGCTACTAGATAACCCAAGTGATGCACAAACTCACTTAGCAGTTCCATCGCAAGAAACAGAATTACCAAAAGTTGAAGAGGCTCATTACGAGACTATTTTAACAGAGGCGCAGTTTGATACGTTAATAGAGCAACTTAATGGCGCTGATCTTTTTGCTTTTGATACAGAAACAACTAGCCTCGATTATATGCAAGCGCAATTAGTAGGCATGAGTTTTAGCGTTAAAGCAGGAGAAGCTGCATATTTACCTGTTGCGCACGATTACCCCGATGCACCAGATCAACTAAGCCTTGAATTTGTGATGCAAAAGCTTGGGCCAATTTTAGCTGACGCTAATAAAGCGAAAGTAGGGCAGAATCTTAAATACGACAAAAGCGTATTAGCTAATGCCGGCTATGAACTCAATGGTATTAAATTTGACACTATGCTTGAGTCATATGTATTTAACAGCGTAGGTACGCGCCACGATATGGATTCGTTGGCATTAAAGTATTTAGGTCATAAAAATATTAGTTTTGAAGATATTGCAGGCAAGGGTAAAAAGCAGCTGACGTTTAATCAAATTGAACTCGACAAAGCAGCGCCTTATGCAGCAGAAGACGCGGACATAACTCTTCGCTTACACGAAGTACTGTGGCCTAAAATTGAGGCAGATGAAAAGCTTAAATCAGTATTTGAAGAGATTGAAATGCCATTGGTAAGCGTCATTTCAGATATTGAGCGCACAGGGGTTGCGATTGATAGCAACATGCTTGGCGCGCATAGCCAACGTTTAGGTGAGCGCTTAATTGAACTTGAAAAAGAGGCGTTTGAAATTGCAGGTGAACCTTTTAATTTAAGTTCACCAAAACAGTTACAAGTATTATTGTTTGAAAAGCTAGAGCTGCCAATAATTAAAAAAACGCCTAAAGGTGCACCTTCAACCGCAGAAGAAGTACTTCAAGAACTCGCTCATGATTACCCGTTACCTAAGGTTATTATTGAACACCGTGGTTTATCAAAACTTAAATCAACATATACCGATAAACTACCGCTTATGGTTAATGAAAAAACACAGCGTGTACATACGTCATATCATCAAGCTGTAACAGCGACAGGGCGTTTAAGTTCTACTGATCCTAATCTGCAAAATATTCCTATTCGCTCAGAAGAGGGTCGTCGTATTCGAGAGGCCTTCATTGCTGCCGATGGTTATAAAATAGTGGCAGCCGATTACAGCCAAATTGAATTACGCATAATGGCGCATCTTTCACAAGATAAAGGTTTGCTTAATGCTTTTGCAAACGGTTTAGATGTTCATAGTGCGACCGCGGCCGAGGTGTTTGGTGTTGATTTAGATGACGTAACAACAGACATGCGCCGTAAAGCAAAAGCCGTAAACTTTGGTCTTATTTATGGTATGTCGGCTTTTGGCTTAGCACGCCAGTTAGATGTACCACGCCATGAAGCTCAACATTATATTGATAAATATTTTGAACGTTTTCCAGGCGTATTAGAGTACATGGAAACAACACGCGAAAAAGCAGCAGAAAATGGATATGTTGAAACAATATTTGGACGCAGATTGCATTTACCTGAAATAAATGCCCGTAACGGAGCCCGTCGTAAAGGCGCGGAGCGTGCTGCTATAAATGCGCCTATGCAAGGCACTGCTGCTGATATAATTAAAAAGGCTATGTTAAGTGTTAATAAGTGGGTGTACGAACAAGCTCCAAATACCGTGAAGCTGCTTATGCAAGTGCACGATGAATTAGTATTTGAGATTAAAACTGATTGTGCAGAGGCTTACACAAAACAAATTTGCGAGTTAATGTCACAAGCTGCTTCACTCGATGTACCGCTAATAGTAGAGGCTGACGAAGGTGAAAACTGGGAACAAGCCCACTAAACTTTATAAATAATAAAAGCGCCAATAGGCGCTTTTTTTATGTGTATTAAAAATAGTAGTACCTTAACGGTCAATTTTATATAAACAGAATTTAGTTAATAATTGGTTAAAATAGGTAATTATTTATGCCAAATGTTTACATGTTCGTCAATTCTAACTATTAATGCAGAATATGATTGTATTTTTATGCGCGCTTTTGTTAAAGTCCCGCCCGTCCTACTCTGTAGGACATCCTGTTGATGATGCGTCTGTAAAGATGCAACAAATTGTTAGCGACTCCCCAGTTTGCTATATCGGCCTAATAACCTTTTATTAGGCCGTTTTTTATTCCGCACTTTTCAGTATTCTCGACCTAATTATTACTGCTATTGTGATCACCTTTACGTTTAAACTCCGTAATTATAGCGAGTATGAGTTACGATATTACAATCTCATATTTTAGTATGGTTTAAGCTATTTCTAAATGATAGTATTCAATAAGGTTTTACCTTGATCTATGTATTTAAAGGAGTGCGTTATGTTTAAAGCGTTAGTGATTACAGGCCTTTCGTTATCAAGTTTATTTATGTCTAATTTTGCCTTTGCTAATTGGCTGCTAGACAACGATAAAAGCCAAGTAAGTTTTGTTTCTATAAAGAAAGACACGATTGCTGAAGCCCATCACTTCACTGCAATCGAAGGTAAGCTTAACGATAAAGGTGAGTTTAATGTTTATATAGATTTAGCATCAGTAGAAACGTATATACCTATTCGTAATCAAAGGCTTACAAGCCTGTTATTTGAAGTAAATACATTCCCAAAAGCCGTGCTAACAGCTAATTTGAAGCCATCGTTAGCAATAATTAAAAAACCGGGTAGTTACGTATTAAAAGGTATTAGCGCAGAGCTTGATTTTCATGGTAACAAAAAAACACTTTCAATTGATGTGCTGGTAAATAGCAATAAAAGTGGTGATTTGACGCTTGCTTCATTTTCGCCAGTCATCATAAATAGTGGCGACTTTGGTGTGACAGAGGGAGTTAAACAGTTACAAGAGCTTGCTGGTTTGCCTTCGATTGCAACGGCTATCCCAGTTTCATTTGCATTAACGCTTAATAAACAGTGATTTCGCTTAATGAGCTCAGTAAACAGTTAAGTGAGCCGAGTAAGCCCTTTGATAGTTGGCAACCCTCTCATTGTGGTGAGTTGCCAATAGTTATTAACGACCAAGGGGAATGGTTTTACGATGGTAGTAAAATAACAAGACTACCTATGGTCAAATTGTTTGCTTCTGTATTGTGTAAAGAGGGTGCACATTTTTATTTAAAAACACCTATCGAAAAAGTAACGATTACAGTAGAAGATGCGCCGTTTATTATTGTTGATTGGTTTTTAAAGCAAACTAATGAAGGCGAGGCTTTGTGTTGTATTGATAATTTAGCCAGGCAGTGGATTGTTTGCCAGCAGCAGCCCTTACGGGTAAAAAATTATAAGGGCGCTAAAGTACCTTATTTAATATTACCTTTTGGTTGTAGTGCACGTATAGCAAGAAGTGTGTTTTATCAGTGGGCAGAAAAAGCCGAGTCTGATGAGCTCGGCTATTTTATTCAATCTGCAGGTGAGGTGTTTTACTTAAGTTAGCTTGCAGTGTTTGTGTCTGAACTACTTTCGTCAGATACTTTTTCTACAGGTGGTACCGCGATAACGGGGCCTAAATACCATTCGTCTAGTTTTTTAGCTACTTCTGGTAATCCAGTGCCTTTTAAAGATGAAAATGCATGGACAGTAATATCACCGTCCAGCTCGCTTAGTTCGCGGCGAACTTGTAGTACTTGTGCTTTTCTTGCACCTTGCTTTAATTTATCAGCTTTTGTTAGCAGGGCCAATACTGGAATCTCGCTTCCAATCGCCCAATTAATTAAGTCGCGGTCTAAATCTTTTAATGGATGACGAATATCCATTAAAACAACTATTCCTTTTAAGCTTTGGCGTTTTTGAAGATATTCACCTAATGACTTTTGCCATTTCTTCTTCATTTCAATTGGTACTTTGGCAAAACCGTAGCCTGGTAAATCTATTAGGCGCATGTTATCAACATCAGCTAACTCAAACGTATTAATTAACTGAGTTCGCCCAGGGGTTTTACTCGTACGTGCTAATTTTTGATCGGTTAATGCATTTAGCGCACTTGATTTACCAGCATTAGAACGACCCGCAAACGCAACTTCAATTCCCGTATCAGCAGGTAATTTAGTAATGTCTGGAGCGCTTGTAACGAAAGACGCGGTATTATATTTGATACGAGATTTGAGCACAGGCTCTCCTAAAACTTTAAAAATAACGTTAAGTAAACCAAATTTACTTAGGGCACGTATTTTATACTATAAAAGATGTATTAAAAAGCGTATTTAAATACCTTAAATCAGTGTCTGTGGTACATTTAAAGCATATTAAAGCTTCACCTTAGTCAAAACCCTGTAAATTATAAGCTTAATATGTGTAGAAAACGTGCCAGAGAATTTATTATCGTGTAGAATATATGTATTGCAACATCATGATTGTAGATGATACAGGGTCGGGAACAGAGAATTCACCATGAAAAAAATAGCACTATCTTTAACAATATTGCTTGGTGCGTTGTCAGCAAGCAACGCAACAGCATTTGATGGCGATGTAAACGCAGGTAAACAAAAATCAGCAACGTGTGCGGCATGTCACGGCCCAGACGGTAATGCACCGATTACTATTTACCCTAAAATTGCAGGCCAACACCCAGATTATATCCTAAAGCAACTTCAGGATTTGAAACTAGGTATGACATCAGGCGGGAAAGAAGGCCGTATGGATCCTGTAATGAGCGCAATGGCAATGCCACTAAGCGAACAAGACATGAAAGATCTGGCAGCTTACTTTTCGTCACTAAACATGTCAGAGGGTTCAACACCTAAAGACGTCGTTGAAGTTGGCGCTATGCTTTACAAAGCGGGTGATGCAGAGCGAGGAATTCCTTCATGTGCTTCGTGTCATGGTCCTCGTGGTAATGGTTCATCGTTAGCTAAGTTTCCAAAAGTGTCTTTTCAGCATCCAGAGTACATAAAGTCTCAACTTGAAAAGTTTCGTAATGGTACACGCCATAATGACCTAAACGGTATGATGGGTGACATCGCTAAAAAGCTAACAGATAAAGACATCGAAGTGCTTTCTAAGTACTTAGGCGGTTTACACTAAAGTCGTATTTATCTAAATTTAGATACCAACTACAGTGTAATATGAAAAAAAGCAGCCTAGGTTGCTTTTTTTGTGTCTTAAATTCGAGATATCGTCTTTCACTTTGTAAGACATTGACCATGCGGGTGTATGGTAAAAGTCTTATTTTAAATGTCTTTTATTCGTTAAGTTGTTGTTATTTAAATAGGCTTTTAATTATGTATGGCTGTAATGTAAGAAAAAAGATATAAACCAGTTGTAACAAAATTATTAACGAGTAAATTAACAGCTGTCGCAAAGAACAATAAAAAAATGGAAACAGCTATAAGGAAAGTAGCGCGGCACGACTACATAGCACAAAGATTGTGCTACTAAAGGAAATACTACAAAAGAGTCAGGATGACCGAAAATAATAAAATAACTCATGGAAGTTTAATAATAAAAACAAAATGGAATGAAACAAGGAACGTAAAAATAATAACAATACGGACTGATAATAATAAAAATAACAAAGACTAAAAAAGTCGAAGGGAGAAGTGTCCATTTTATGGCGCTCAGATTAGTAGGCGGTAGAGATGTTTTCTCTACCGCCTTTTTATTTGTCCTGTTACAATACCCACCGTTTAGCAATATGCTAGTGCGTCATGTTAAAGAGAAGCCCAACCTCTAAAGCGCAAACTGAATTCTTCTGGCTATGCCAGCATTGCGATGCCTATTAATATACGCCTCGCTCAAAACCTCTTAAGTGAGATGATCAAGATATGAGTAGAAAGAAAAAGTCACGCAAAATCCCCTCAAATGGACCTGTTCGCTTAAGCCAAGATAAGCTTAAAGAAATGCGTGCGTTAAAAGAGCAGCGTGTTAAAAAAACCAAAGGTGCTAAGCCTGGTTCTCGTAATGCGCCAGATTTGGTTGAAGAACAAAACCAAACATCGCATTCAGGTTCGAGAGATAAACGTATTGGTAGTAAAAAGCCGGTGTCTTTAGTGCCTGTTGCTGCTGAACCAAAAGTAGAAATGAAACGTAACTTAAAACCAGTGGTTGAACTTAAAAAAGTAGTTCAGCCAGAGCTTACACCAGAACAAGAGCTTGAAGAGCTTGAAAATGATGTACGCTTACTTAAGTTGGTTGAGCGTCATGAAGGCGGTGAGATGCTGACTGGTAAAGATGCTAAGTACTTTAATAGTCGAATTGCTCGCCATCAGGTTCTATGCAAATTATTAGGCCTTGAGGATGAAGACGAGTTTGATGATGAAGATGACTTTGGCGAAGAGAGTAATTCAGACTTCGACCAGTATTTATCAAACGATCTTGCCAGTGAATGGCTAGACGATGATGAAGACGAAGATAAGTAATTAAGGGTAATCAATGAGTACTGCTGTGATCGTTGCCTTGTGTTTAGGCGCTATTATTATAGCTGGTTTGGCATTTTATGCGGGTCAGTTGTTGTACAAGTTAAGTGCACAAAAAAAGTTAATAGCTAAAAAGCAAGCAGAGCAAAAGCAAAAGCTTGCAGCATCTCGTTTAAAGCGAAATGCTAAGCTTGCCGACAGTATTCATCTAATTGCGCGTGCAATGAAAGAAGATCAATGTGAGTTTTCAGAGGGATGTTTGCGCGTGTGGGTGCTTATGTCGCAATATGGCTTTGAAGACGAGCGAGATTTAACCATACAGTATCCTGGTATTTATAAGATGTACCAAGTAGTAAAAGAAATGCCGACACACGATGCCCGCAAAAAATATTCTAAAAAAGAAATATTTAAGCAAGACACGGCGCGTTGGCGCGCAGAAGAAAGCTACAGTGATGAGATTAAGGCCGATTGCGTTAAAATTATCTCTGAGTTCAAAGCTGCTCCAGGTAGTGAAAACGTAGTTTTTAACTAAATCTCGTATATAACATTAAAAAAGCATACCTAGGTATGCTTTTTTTGTGCCCAAATAATATTTAATTAGGGGGCTAAATGACTCGAGAAAAACGCGTTGCGTTGATTTTATTTTGTAAGTGGGCATCAAAACACATACAAATTATACGAATGAATAAGTTACCCCGTGGTGTGACACTGACGTGATTGTTTTCAATAATCACCATGTTATCGTCTATAAGTGGTTTAAGAGAAACCAATGCCTCCGCAAAGTAGGTATCAAATTCAATATGATACTTTTTAGCAAACTCGTCTATATTTAGTTCAAACTGACAAATAAGCTGCTTAATAGCATCCGCTCGAATAACATCATCATGGGTTAAATGCATACCTTTACTGAGTGCGCAGCCGCTTTGCGTTTCAATGCTGTGGTAGTAATGCTTTAGCTCTTTTTTATTTTGTAAAATAGCGGTGCCAATTTGTGAAATAGACGATGCACCCAGCCCTAATAAATCACAATTACCATGCGTTGTATAACCTTGAAAGTTTCGATGCAATTGGCCTTCATTTTGTGCGATAGCCAGCTCGTTGTCTGCTTTCGCAAAATGATCCATACCAATAAACTGATAACCTGCTTGTGTCATCTGCTCTAAGGTATTTTTAAACATGGTTAACTTGTCGTGAGCGTTTGGTAAGTCGTGCTCTTTTATTTTGCGTTGTGCGGCAAATCGCTCTGGTAAGTGAGCGTAGTTAAATACCGAAACACGATCGGGGCTAAGCTCAATGAGTTGCTCTATTGTTTGTTTAAAGCTTTCGGGGGTTTGCAGTGGAAGCCCGTAAATCATATCGGCGTTAATTGATTTGAAGCCCAGTTCACGTGCCTGAGTAATTAACTGCTTAACGGTATCGGCATGTTGAGGGCGATTAACTGCAAGTTGCACGTCGTCATTAAAGTCTTGAATCCCAAACGACACTCGGTTAAAACCAAGCATTCTTAAATCAACCAACATATTTTCAGCAAGCGATCGTGGGTCAACTTCAATACCGCGCTCTGTTGTGCTGGTAAAATTAAAGTGCTGTTCGAGCAGGGTAATTAAGCGTTTCATTTGTTGAGGGGTTAAAAAGGTAGGAGTGCCTCCACCTAAATGCAGTTGCTCAACGCTGTAGTGCTCAAACAAAGGCGCTTGTGCGGCAATTTCTTTTGCTAAAAAGTCTATATATGTATCGGCTTTAGATTGGTGGCGAGTGATTATTTTATTACAACCACAGTAGTAGCAAAGCTGACTACAAAATGGAATATGAACATATAGAGAAAGCGAACGAGATTGAGATGATTCTACAGCGCAGATTAAATCGTGTTTATCGTATCCCTCATTCAAAGATAATGCGGTAGGGTAGGATGTATACCGCGGACCAGAGACATTGTATTTATTAATGAGAGCTTGGTCCCATTGAGGAAGTTTTATCATCACACGCACCTAAGTTTTAACTAGAGCCGTGATTATAAAAAAGTAACGAAGGAGATATGTTGATCTATAACAAAAAAGGTGCCGAAGCACCTTTTTATCGCAACGTATTACGCGTTAATACGTGACGGTATGCGCATCTTTTAAATACTGAAAAAGCTCTTTATAGCCTTTACCTGGCTTTTCGGCTTTGACCTCTTTTGCTGCATTACGTACTAATTGACGCATTTTTTGACGATCAAGCGATGGGAACTGCTCAATAGTCTCGTTTATAAGACTATCACCTTGTTCTATTAAGTCTGAGCGCAGTTGCTCTATTTTTTTAACCAATACTTCAGCCTGGTTATTTTTATTAAGCATTACATCGATAATAGCTTTAATATCTTCAATGTTTTCTACTGTGCGAAGCGTTTTTGCAATGTAATTTAAATGACGACGATATGCATCACTTTTGTTACTAATTTTATCAGCAACAACCATCGCTTCTTTTAAATCGTCATTTAATGGTAGGCGCTCACGCTGCTTTTTACCCATTTTGGCAATTTCAGAACCTAACTGATGAAATTCTTGTGCTTCGCGCTTAAGCTCTGTTCTTGATACGTATTCAATTTCTTCTTCAATTTCAGCAGGCTTGCCTTTTTTCTTCGCCATGGGGTGCTCTTAAATAAAAATAACTGGCAACATTATACGCCATTCTTTTAGTGATTAATATTAGCTGATGTGGTGCAGTGAGTGTGTTAGCATTTAACTATAAGAAATGCATGCATTATGCCGCTAAGGCTCAGGACTTAATTTATGAAAAGCCAACAAAACGATCCAATTTATTCTCAAATATCGCAGGTTAAAGATGCGGTAGCTGAAGTACTCGAACATGCTAAAAAATTAGGTGCTACAGCAGCTGAAGCAGCAATGTCTAGCACGTCGGGTTTATCGGTGAGTACACGAATGGGTGAAGTAGAAACCATTGAGTTTAACCAAGATGGTGGCCTGGGTATTAGTATTTATGTTGGCAATAATAAAGGGTCTGCCTCAACGGCTGATTTAAACCCTAAAACATTGCGCACAGTAGTAGAAAAAGCCATTGATATTGCAAAGTTCACATCAGACGATCCTTTCAATGGGGTCGCCGATAAAGAACTACTTGAGTTTAACCCACAAGATCTCGATTTATACCACCCTTGGGATGTAAGCCCAGAGCAAGGTATTGAGCTTTGTCATACAGCTGAGCAAGCGGCATTAAATGCTGATGAACGTATTGTAAATTCTGATGGCGCGAGTTTTTCATCGCATCAAGGGCTTCGTGTTTATGGGAACAGCCATGGTTTAATTGCTGGCTTTCCTCGCACTCGTCATAGCATCAGCACCATGGTAATTGGTAAAGATGGTGAACAAATGCAACGCGACTCAGCATACACGGTTGCCCGCGATCAAGCAGGTCTGACTGATGCAGCTGCGGTTGGGCTTGAAGCCGCATCAGAAACATTGGCTAAATTAAACAGCCAAAAATTAGGAACAATGAAAGTCCCGGTTGTATTTAGGGCTGATATTGCAAACTCATTGTTTGGTCACTTGGTTTCGGCAATTGGCGGTGGCGCACTTTATCGTAAGTCGAGCTTTTTACTCGACAGTTTAGGTACGCAAGTATTTAGTCATTGTGTAAATATTGCTGAACGCCCGCATATTTTAAAAGGATTAGCTTCATCACCGTTTGATAGCGAAGGTGTTAAAACGGTTGATCGTGAAATAATTCAAGGTGGTGAGTTACAAACTTATTTATTAGCAAGTTACGCCGCGCGTAAAATGAATATGACCCCGACAGGTCATGCCGGCGGTATTCACAACTGGTTAGTAGAACAAACGCATAATGATTTACAAGCATTGTTAAAAACAATGGGTACCGGCTTGTTAGTTACCGAGCTTATGGGGCAAGGCGTAAACACAGTAACAGGTGATTACTCTCGAGGTGCTGGTGGTTTTTGGGTTGAAAATGGAGAGATCCAATATCCAGTAAGTGAAATTACGATTGCCGGTAATTTAAAAGATATGTTTAAAGGAATTTCTGCTATCGGTGGTGATATTGAGCGCAGAGGCGGCATTCAAACTGGCTCTGTTCTAATCGAGCAAATGCAAATAGCGGGTGCTTAATACCTAATTTAGGCTTAATTATGGACACACTTAAGTTTACTCTAATGGTGCTAAATTTAAGTGTGTAAATAAGTACGAGTTGAGATATTTAATGGCTAAAGATAGATACGCACCAAAACCACTCACCGATATTATGGCGGGCCTAAACAACCGTCTGTCGGCTTACGCAGGTAAAAGCCAAGCTCTTGATACTCAGCAAACTTTACTTAAAGATTTTTTAGGTCCTAAATTAGGGGATAAGTGCCGCGTAAGCAATTATCGCGATGGCACTTTAATGATTGAAGCGGTATCGGCCCCGATAGCGCTTCGGCTTAATTATTTAAAAATGGATATGCTTTCGCACTTTAGGGCGGCAGGTATGGCCGAATTAGGGCAAATTAAAATTACAGCTAATCCACAGGCAACTCAGCGATTAAGTTCGGCCAACAAACCCGCATCAGCCGCCGTCACAAATTCACGTAAAATGAGTGAACAAACAGCCGATTATTTAAATGCGATTGCCGACTCAGCACCACCTTCATTAAAAGAGAAGTTACAACGTTTGGCCCTACACGGTAAAAATAAGGGTTAATTGCCGGCTGCTTTATTAAGTTATTAGTAGGGCAATTTAGAACGCTTATCTCATTCAAAATACTTTGTTACATAATCTATTTCAATGTTCTCAAAATCAGGTTTATCATAGCGTTATTGCACTCAATAATTAGTGTAAGTTGATGCCCATTCCATTAAGTAATAGCTGACTGCTATCTTGTTAAAGAGCTTAATGGAGTTGGTATGAGCAATTTATAAAATTGACTAACAAATGGATTAATTATGAATAAAGTAACAATGGCCGCTGCAAGTATTGCACTTGCGCTTGGCTTAGTGGGTTGTGGCGAAAAACAACAAGAAACCCAAGTAGCCGACACTCAAGCAGCAACAGCACCGGCAGAGAAACCGTTAGAGCTAGGTATTGAATTGGCTAATATGGACAGCTCAGTTCGCCCGCAGGATGACTTTTACTACCATGTAAATGGCACTTGGTTAGCAACAACCGAAATTCCAGGTGACAAGTCTAACTATGGTTCTTTTTCGCAATTATATGATGAGTCGCAAAAAGCGATGAAAACGGCGCTTGAGAACGCCGCGGCCAATAAGTCGGCTGAAAAAGGCAGCGACGAGTATAAAATTGGCGCGTTTTATAAAAGCTATATGAATAAAAACGCCCGTAATGAGCTAGGTGTTACACCGCTGCAACCGTCGCTAGATAGTATTGATAGTGTGGAATCTAAGTCTGATCTAATTAGCCTTATGGCGTCTATTCAACAGCAAGGCGGCACTTTACCGTTTGGTTGGTTTATCAATAACGATGCTAAAAATTCAAGCGAATATGCTTTGTATTTATCTCAATCTGGCTTGGGTTTACCTGATCGCGATTACTACTTAAAAGACGATGAGAAGTTTACTAAAATTCGCGCCTCTTATGAGCAATACATAACTGATGTATTAGCTAAAGCGGGTGTCAAAGAGGCCGCACAAGCAGCAGCAAGCGTACTTGCCTTTGAAAAAAACATTGCTGATGCGCAGTGGAGCCGTGTACAAAGCCGTGATGCAACTAAGTCATACAATAAAATGACCCTAGCAGAGGCTGATAAACTTGCTGGAGAGCTTGATTTATCGACGTTTTTTAAAGAGGCAGGTGTAAACACCGCTGATATTATTGTGCGCCAACCAAGCTTTTTAGAAGCGCTGGGTGGTATTTATCAAAACACCGACTTAGCAACCTGGAAAAACTACCTTAAGTTTCATTTTGTTAGTGGCTATGCGCAGCTATTAAATGATGATTTGGTTGACCTTAAATTTAACTTTTACAGTACTACATTACGTGGTGTAGAAGAGCAAGCACCACTTTGGAAAAAAGCCGTAGATGCGTCTAACAGTGTGTTAGGTGAAATTTTAGGTAAAGTGTACGTTAAAGACAATTTTCCGCCTGAAGCTAAAGCACGTATGGAAGAGCTAGTTGATAACGTAATTAAAGGTTACAGTGTTGCAATTGAAGGTCTTGATTGGATGGGACCTGAAACAAAAATTGCAGCACAGGAAAAACTAGACAAATTTATTCCTAAAATTGGCTACCCAGATAAGTGGAAGGATTACTCTGAGCTTGAAATTAATTCAGACGAGCTAGTAGGTAACTACATCCGTTACAGCCAATGGGCGTATAAAGACATGATTGCCAAATTAGGCAAACCTGTTGACCGTTCAGAATGGTACATGACACCGCAAACAGTGAATGCCTACTACAACCCGGTAAACAACGAAATTGTATTCCCTGCTGCTATTTTACAACCGCCATTCTTTAACTTAGAAGCGGATGATGCGGTAAACTATGGTGCTATTGGTGCGGTAATTGGACACGAACTTGGTCACGGTTTTGACGACCAAGGTTCTAAATACGACGGCGATGGTAATTTACGTAACTGGTGGACTGAAAGCGACCTTAAACAGTTTGAGGAGCGTTCAGGTGCGTTAGTTGAGCAATTTAACAAGTACAAACCGTTTGACGATGCGAATGTAAATGGTGAGCTTACGCTTGGCGAAAATATTGGTGACCTAGGTGGGTTAACAGTCGCATATAAGGCATATCAGCTATCATTAGGTGATAATAAAGCGCCAGTTATTGATGGTTACACAGGCGATCAACGCTTCTTTATGGGGTGGTCGCAAATTTGGCGTCGTAACTACCGCGATGAAGAATTACGTAACCGTTTAATGACCGACTCGCATTCACCAAGCCATTATCGTGTAATTGGTATTTTGTCTAATATGCCAGAGTTTTACGAAGCGTTTGATGTAAAAGAAGGCGACAAAATGTATATCAAACCAGAAGACCGTGTAAAAATTTGGTAATCAGATAATGTTATACCAATCCGCAATAATACTTGATTATTTTTAGGGGCTAAAAGTGTCGTTATCTGCGTTAAAAAATTCTCATTTAGAATAACTAAATAACGAATTTTTTGCCTAGCTATCAACACGTTTATCTATCCTCAAAATAGATCACTTAATTAAGCAGATTGGTATTAGTTAACTAAAAACCAGTTAATAAAAAAGCCAGTAAGTTTAACTTACTGGCTTTTTTGATACGAAATTTTAAACGCTTACTTTATTGTTTCATTAGGGTTTCGTACATCCATGCTTCGTTAACTAAAATGTTTTTATATAAAGCGAGTTGGTTTTGAGTGCGTACTAAATTGTGTTCGGGGTATGCGGTTTTAAAGTACACGTCGTTATTTAAGTAATCTGTTAAAAAGCGCACACTGAGCATCAGGGGCATTATTTTAGCACCTAAAAGTAAACTGCGCTGTTCTTGTTTACTCAATATTGGTTTGAGTGGTGCTAAGTAACCTTTAACGAGTGCTTCAAAAACCTCTTTTCTAATAACAACCTTATCAAGACGTGTCGAATCCTCTGCTTCTGCACAGCAAAATGTACGTACCATATCGCCAAAATCGTGTAATAAAAAACCAGGCATGCAGGTGTCTAAATCAATAACAGCTTTCGCTTTATGAGTTTTACTGCAGTAGAGCATATTATTGATTTTAGTGTCGTTGTGGCAAACTCGAATAGGTAAATGCTGAGTTATAGCTTTAAGTTCATTCACTAAGTGTTGTTGCGATAAGCAAAATTCAATGTCTTTTTTACAGCGGTTAAGCCTGCTTTCATCACTATGCGTCATTGCTGTTTTTAGCTGCTCAAAGCGCATAGCCAAATTATGAAAATCATCAATCACAGTATGCAGTGTGGCAGTGTCAAAATCGTGTAAGGCACTTGCAAAAGTACCAAAGGCCAAAGCAGCTTGATGCGCTTGCTCTGGGTTTTTAACAACATCCTCGCTGTAACTGTGCTCAATATAGTTAAGTACGCGATATGGCTCTTCATTAAGTATGGTTAAATACTCGTTGTTGCCTGTGTTAATGTGTTTAACAATATCGAGCGGATAGTTTTTTTGCTTCTGCTTAGTATTTAGGTGTTGCTCAATAAATTGTGCGTTACTGACAATTTGAGCTGGGTACTTAAATACATGAGTGTTAAGTTTTTGCACAATAAATCGCTGATCAAAATGTGTTAGTAGCCATGTGCTATTGATATGGCCGCTGCTGATGGTACTCAACTGAGTTGCTTCAGGGTTGAGTTTTAGCAGTTTACTCAACGTATTTTGTACAGTGTTATTCATTGTAACTCACTTAATCAAGCGTATCGAGATTGCAGTTTTTCAATTATTTCAGCATTAGCGGCAGGGAAGTCATAGTGAGTTAACTCACTAATATTTACCCATTCACTAGGTTGCCCTTCAGCGCCATGCGCTTCACCGCTAAAGTTACTGACAACGTGAATATCGAGTTTTACGCATTTGTCGCCATAATCATGTTCGATCACCATGAGCTGGCTAGAGCTGTGAATAGTAATACCTACTTCTTCAGCCAACTCACGTTTAAGCGCTGCAAATACACTTTCATTCGCTTCAACTTTACCACCAGGAAACTCCCATAAGCCACCTTGATGTTGGTCATCGGCACGTTTGCAGATAAATATTGCATTATTTTTTTTAATTACACCAACGGCTACATTTACTATTTTTATTGTCATATTTTTATCCCATAAAAAAAGCGACGCAAGCGCCGCTTTTTAATTACTTACAATGCGTGGTTATTTTAATTTACCACAACATTGCTTGAATTTTTGACCTGAACCACAAGGACACGGATCGTTACGACCAACTTTTGGCTCTGTTCTGGCCATTACCGTCGCACTTGGAGGTGCTTCGCCGCCTACATGCTCAGCTTCTTCATGTTGGTACTCGCGAGGGGCATTTTCACTCTTACGGTGTTGCTCTTCTACTTTTTCAACATCTTCTTCTGCACGTACTTGTACTTTACTTAAAATGCTAACTACATCAACTTTTAAGTTTTCAAGCATTTCAGAGAACAGTTCAAACGACTCGCGTTTGTACTCTTGCTTTGGATTCTTTTGCGCGTAGCCACGTAAGTGAATACCTTGGCGTAAATGATCCATCGCCGCAAGATGATCTTTCCAATGTTGGTCAAGACTTTGAAGCATAATTGCTTTTTCGAATTGACGTAGAACTGAATCACCAACTTGCTGCTCTTTTTGCTTGTAAGCTTGATCAACAGCTTCTTCAATACGCTCACGAAGTTTTTCTTCGTATAGTTTATTGTCGTCTGCTAACCATTGAGTAATTGGTAGCTCAATTAAGAAGTCTTGTTTTAAGCGCTCTTCAAGACCTGGTACATCCCACATTTCTGCAAGGCTTTGTGGAGCAATGTATTGATCTATTGTATTGCTTAGTACGTCACCACGAATTGCAGTGATAGTTTCTGAAATATCACCTTCTTCAAGTAATTCATTACGCTGAGAGTAAACAACACGACGTTGATCGTTTGCTACGTCATCGTATTCAAGTAGCTGTTTACGAACATCAAAGTTACGTGCTTCTACTTTACGCTGTGCATTTTCAATTGCGCGGTTAACCCATGGGTGTTCAATTGCTTCACCGCGTTGCATACCTAGTTTACGCATCATGTTAGTCATGCGCTCGCCGGCAAATATACGCATAAGCGCATCGTCCATCGAAAGGTAAAAACGGCTAGAACCAGCATCACCTTGACGGCCAGAACGACCACGTAATTGGTTATCTATACGGCGCGATTCATGGCGCTCAGTACCAATAATGTGCAAACCGCCAGCATCAATAACTGCATCGTGGCGAAGTTTCCATGCTGCTTTAATTTCAGCAATTTTTTCATCAGTTGGATTATCAAGTTTTTCAACTTCGCTATTCCAGTTACCACCTAGCACAATATCGGTACCACGACCGGCCATGTTAGTTGCAATGGTAACAGTACCAGGTAAACCTGCATCTGAGACGATATCAGCTTCTTGTGCGTGGAATTTAGCATTAAGTACATTGTGCTTAATTTTTTCTTTGCGTAAAAACTGTGATAAGTACTCGGAGCTTTCAATTGAGATAGTACCTACTAGTACAGGCTGTCCGCGTTCTTGACAGTCTTTAATATCAACTAAAATAGCTTCGTACTTTTCTTCTTGCGTTAGGTAAACTAAATCAGCGCGATCATCGCGGATCATTGGCTTATTAGTTGGCATAACAACGGTATCTAGGCCATAAATTGACTGAAACTCAAATGCTTCTGTGTCGGCAGTACCGGTCATACCCGCTAATGTTTCGTACAAACGGAAGTAGTTTTGGAACGTAATAGACGCCAATGTTTGGTTTTCGTTTTGAATTTTAACACCTTCTTTAGCTTCCACAGCTTGGTGTAAACCTTCAGACCAACGACGACCTTCCATTGAGCGACCAGTATGCTCGTCAATGATGATAACTTCGTTTTCTTTAACAACGTAATCAACATCTTTTTGATATAATTTGTGCGCGCGAAGTGCAGCATATACATGGCTTAACAAGGTAATACTTGCGGCAGAGTACAGCGAATCGCCTTCTTCAATTAAGCCGCGCTCGCTAAGTAAATCTTCTACTTTAACTTGGCCGCGCTCAGTTAAATGAACTTGCTTAGACTTTTCATCGATTGTGTAATCGCCGTCACCTTCAACACCTTCCTCGTCTTCTTTTTCTTGTAATTCAAGTAAAGGAACGATGGTATTTATTTCAGTGTATAGCTGTGAGCTGTCCTCGGCTGGACCTGAGATGATAAGCGGTGTACGCGCTTCATCAATTAGGATTGAATCAACTTCATCGACTACAGCGTAAAATAATGGACGCTGAACGCGCTCATCAATACTAAATGCCATGTTGTCACGAAGGTAATCAAAACCAAACTCGTTGTTTGTACCGTAGGTAATGTCAGCAGCATACGCTTGCTTTTTTTGTTGTGGCATCATGCCAGGCACATTGCAGCCAACCGTTAGGCCTAAAAATTCAAATAACGGACGGTTAGTTTCAGCATCGCGTTTTGCAAGATAGTCATTCACGGTAATAACGTGAACCCCTTTACCTGTTAAGCCATTTAAGTAAGCAGGTAAGGTTGCAGTAAGTGTTTTACCTTCACCGGTACGCATTTCTGCAATACGGCCTTCGTGTAAAACCATGCCGCCTAGTAACTGTACGTCAAAGTGGCGCATGCCATTAACGCGTTTAGATGCTTCACGAACTACTGCAAATGCTTCAGGTAGAATATCGTCAAGGCTTTGTCCGTTATCGTAACGTTCTCTGAATTCTGCTGTTTTAGCGCGTAAATCTTCATCAGAAAGGGCTTCTAACTGCGTTTCTAGCGCATTGATTAGCGCGACCGTCTTTCTAAAGTTTTTAATAGTGCGGTCGTTGCGACTACCAAAAATCTTGGTAAATAAATTAGATATCATGATAAAACCGTTACAATCAATTCGTTGTTAGCCGCGTATCGGCTAACCCATTTTTAACAATTGGTAATTAATATGTGCTTTTAAGTAACACTTAGTACATATTAATTAGCAATTTTGTATTAAACCATTCAAAAAGCACTGTTTATTACGTGCGCTACTATACCAGACTCTGCCAAACAACAAACTATCTCAGCCAAAAGATCTGTATATAAAATAGAAAAATTTGATCTGCATTCTAAAAAAGCCGTGGTATTAACTCATTACTATAAAAATAGTAATGAGCTATGAATATATGGTGCTTAAAAAATTAAAAACAAGGGGGGCGTTACATTTGTGAACTTTAGAAAATTATGCTCAGATAACAGCATTAAACAATGGTGCGCTTAACGCGAAGGTGTGTTTCAACATGCAAAATAAGGTGAATAAATTAGTTGTATTGGGTGCTGGCTGGTTAGGTCATGCGCTATGTGTTAATGCACAACAGGCAGGTTGGAAGGTGCAGGGTACTCGTCGGTCAAATACACGAGAATTTGATTTTGAGCGCCAGTTTAAATTAGAAGGTAATCAGCTAATACATCAGGTTGATTTAGACAATGCGTTTTGGGTCTGTGCTATTCCACCACGAAGTCGTCATAGCGAGAGTAATTACCCAGAAACACTTACTGCAGCCTTGGCGTTGTCTAAAAAGTTAAATGCAAAAGGGTTTTTATTATGTTCATCCACAGGGGTTTACGACCAAGAACCCGGTGTATACAGTGAAAGTAGCGATATTGCTTGCGCCAATCCAAGGCAAACAAAATTATATCAGGCCGAAGAGCAAGTCCTTGAGCAAAACGGCAAGGTACTGCGTTTAGCAGGATTACTTGGCCCAAACAGAGAGCCGGGTAAGTTTGTTGCGGGTAAAGAGCTTAATACTTCAAGTCAGCAAGTGGTTAACATGGTGCATCAGCAAGATGTAATAAATGCTATTTTTGCGGTAATAGCGCATTGGCAAGTAGGACAAAATATTTACAATATCGTTAACCCCGAGCACCCAACAAAAGCCGATTACTATGCATTAAAGTGTAAGCAGAATGGTGGCGAAATGCCAAAATTTACGAGCGATGAAAAAGCTGAGCGCAAGGTTATTGGCTCAGCGATAGAGGCGTTAGACTTTACTTACCAGTACGGTATTTAACACTTATTTTAATAAGAAGGGAGTGGGTTGTGGTCAATAAAGTCGCACAATTTACCTTCGCTCAATAGGGCGTTAGTTTGTTCTATATCGGGTGCAAAATAGCGATCTTTATCGTAGTAGGTCACGTATTCGCGTAGTAAATTTTTTGCCTTTAATACTTTTTCACACGGGCTTAGCGGTTTTCTAAATTCTAAGCCCTGTACTGATGCAAGCCACTCTATAGCCAAAACACCTTGTGTATTATTTGCCATCTCTTGTAACCGCCTCGCGGCAAACGTAGCCATTGAAACGTGATCTTCTTGGTTGGCAGATGTTGGTAAGCTATCTACAGACGCGGGATGCGCAAGCGATTTATTTTCAGATGCCAATGCTGCTGCTGTTACTTGAGCAATCATAAAGCCAGAGTTTACGCCACCGTTTTCAACTAAAAAGGGCGGTAATTTTGATAAGTTAGAATCAATAAGTAGAGCAATTCTGCGCTCTGCTAAAGCGCCAATTTCAGCAATTGCAACAGCGAGGTTGTCGGCGGCCATAGCGACAGGTTCAGCGTGAAAGTTTCCGCCAGAAATAATATCGCCTACATCGGCAAATACGAGTGGGTTGTCGGTTACACCATTTGATTCGCACAGCAATACATCAGCAGCTTGGCGTATTTGTGTTAAACACGCACCCAATACTTGAGGTTGGCAACGTAAACAATAAGGGTCTTGTACTTTTTCGCAGTTTACATGGGAGTCGCTAATTTGTGATTGAGTATCAAGCAAATCTCTAAACACTTGTGCGGTATCTATTTGACCACGTTGCCCACGAATTTCGTGAATACGTGAGTCAAAGGGAGCGCGGCTCCCCATTGCTGCTTCAATACTTATAGAGCCTATTACACAGCTTTGCGCATATAAATCTTCTGCTCTAAATAACCCCTGTAATGCAAAAGCGGTAGACGCTTGAGTACCGTTAAGCAGCGCTAAACCTTCTTTTGCTGCAAGCGTAAGCGGTTCAAGCCCTGCTATTTTCAAACCTTCAGCCGCACTGATTATTTTACCCTGATGGCGCATCTGGCCTTCGCTTAGCAAGGGTAAGCACATATGTGCAAGTGGAGCTAAATCACCCGAAGCGCCAACAGAGCCTTTTTTAGGAACGCATGGGTAAACTTCACTATTTAGCAACTGTATAAAAAACTCGATGACTTGTAAGCGAATGCCAGAAAAGCCACGAGAAAGTGAGTTGATTTTTAGTGTAATCATCAATCTTACTGTGCTGTCGTCCATGTACTCGCCAATGCCAGCGGCATGAGAAAGCACAATTGAACGCTGAAGTAGCTCAAGCTCGTCATCGGCAATTTTGGTATTAGCAAGCAGGCCAAACCCGGTGTTAATCCCATACACTGTGCGTTGCTCATTAATGACATTTTGAACGGTTTGTGCGCTGGCAGCGATTTGAGATTCGGCATTTTTTTCAAGGTTTATTTTTACACTTGATGCATTAATCTTTCTTAGACTATTTAAATCAAGTGAGCCGGGTGTGAGAGTTAGTTCGACCATGATTATTCCTCGTTCAGCATTGGTAAGTCTAGGTTTTGCTCTTTGGCACAGTTTTTTGCGATGTCGTAACCGGCATCTGCATGGCGCATTACACCGGTAGCGGGGTCATTCCAAAGCACGCGACCAACACGTGCTTTCGCTTCGTCTGTACCATCGGCAACAATAACAACACCTGAGTGTTGGCTAAAGCCCATTCCTACACCACCGCCATGGTGAAGTGATACCCACGTAGCACCGCTTGCAGTGTTAAGCAACGCATTAAGCAATGGCCAATCAGAGACGGCATCTGAACCATCTTTCATGCTTTCTGTTTCACGATTAGGGCTTGCTACTGAGCCAGAATCAAGATGATCACGGCCAATAACAATAGGTGCTTTAAGCTCACCATTTTTTACCATTTCATTAAATGCCAGTGCTAGGCGTGCTCTGTCTTTTAAACCCACCCAGCATATACGAGCCGGTAGGCCTTGGAATTGAATGCGTTCGCGCGCCATATCAAGCCAATTGTGCAAATGCGCATCATCAGGGATTAGTTCTTTTACTTTAGCATCTGTTTTATAAATATCTTCTGGATCGCCCGATAAAGCGACCCATCGAAACGGGCCAATACCTTGGCAAAATAATGGGCGGATATAAGCTGGAACAAAGCCAGGGAAATCAAATGCGTTTGTAACACCTTCTTCAAATGCCATTTGGCGGATATTATTACCGTAGTCAGTGGTTGCTGCGCCTGCTTTTTGTAGGGCTAACATGGCATTAACTTGTACAGCCATTGATTGTTTGGCTGCTTTTACAACCGCTTTTGGATTTTGTTCACGCATTTTTGCGGCGTGCTCCATAGTCCAACCTTGTGGTAAGTAACCATTAAGTGGGTCGTGTGCTGATGTTTGGTCAGTCACTATATCGGGTGTAATGCCACTGCTTACAAGTGTGCTAAATATATCTGCAGCGTTGCCCAGCAAGCCAACCGAAATTGCTTTGTCGTTAACGCATGCGTCAGTAATTAACTGCAGTGCATGTTCAAGATTTGTGGCTTTTACATCAACGTAGCCAGTTTTAATGCGAAAATCGATGCGGCTTTCGTCACACTCAACAACTAAGGCGCAAAAGCCCGCCATAGTTGCCGCCAGTGGCTGCGCGCCGCCCATGCCACCAAGGCCACCTGTTAACACCCATTTACCTTTAGCTTGACCATTAAAGTGTTGTTTAGCCATGGCTACAAATGTTTCGTATGTGCCTTGTACAATGCCCTGAGAGCCAATATAAATCCAAGAGCCAGCCGTCATTTGGCCATACATCATTAAACCTTTTTTATCTAGCTCGTTGAAGTGCTCCCAGTTAGCCCAGTGGGGTACCAAGTTTGAATTTGCAATTAAAACGCGAGGAGCATTGCTGTGTGTTTTAAATACGCCAACAGGTTTACCTGACTGAACAAGCAATGTTTCGTCATCATTTAATCGGTCTAGGGTTGCTATTATTTTATCAAAACTTGGCCAATCACGTGCCGCTCTACCAATACCACCATAAACAACTAATGCGTGAGGATGCTCTGCAACCTCAGGGTCTAAATTGTTCATGAGCATGCGTTTTGCCGCTTCAGTTTGCCAGCTTTTTGCGCTTATCATATCGCCATGCGGTGCACGTATTACGCGACTTGTGTCGAGTCGGTTAGTCATGTGTTGCTCCTGTTGTATATACAAGGTGATTTGTCACAAAATAAGCGCATGATGCGCAATCTTGTTTATCTTATTTTTTAAACGTTAAGTGTCCGCCCAAGCGGTATTTGCTACCAGGCGATACAAGTCGTGCAAAACTTACAATACCGTTAACTGACCATGTTCTGCGAATAACTTGCAGGCAAGGCTCTTCGTTATATAGGTTTAACCATTGGCACATTTCGTTGTTGGGCATAATGGCTTCTACTGTGTGTCTAGCTTGAGTAAGAGGTGCAACACTTGAAAGATACTCATGAGGAGTCGTTGCACTAAAATCTTGTTGTAAATAGCCGCTAGCAAGCGCAGGGTTTACAAAGCGTTCTTCAAGCTGTATTGGACTGTCGTTTTCGTTATGAACCAGTACGCTTCGGTACACGACGCTATCTACTTCTACTCCTAGTGCGATAGCAATAGGGGCCACCGCGTTTATTGATTCAAGTATAAGCACGCTACAGGTGTAGTTGCCGTTACGTTCTTTAACTTCATCGGCAATATTTTTAATTTCAAGTAATGAAGACTGCGACTTAAACGAAGCAACAAATGTTCCAAGGCCTTGGCTACGCGTAAGTATTCCAGCTTCTGTTAATTCGCTAAGTGCGCGGCGAGCAGTCATTCTGCTAACGCTAAATTGTGTGCTTAGCTCGTTTTCAGAGGGAACGCGTTGGTTTTCTTGCCACAAACCGCTGCGAATTTTATCAACAATAAATTGTTTTATTTGCGCAAATTTAGGTGTTGTCATTAACTGGGTAGCTGTATTAGGAGTAATTTATATTAAATAAGATGACACAATCCTCTTGTATATACAAGATGTGTTGTTAGACTATATTTCAATCATGTCAGGGTATGTATGGACTGCAATATGCAAAACACTCAACAAAATAATAACTTAGAAAATATAGATTTACTTTTAATCGATGCAAATATTGCCACAATGGATCCTACTAGAGATACACCTTATGGGATTATCGAAAATGCAGCGTTAGCCATTAAAAACGGAGAAATCGTGTGGCTAGGTGAGCAAGCATCGTTACCGCCATTTGACGCTTTTGCAACGCCAACTTTGAGCATAAAAGGGCAATGGCTAACACCTGGTTTAATAGATTGCCATACACATTTGGTATTTGCTGGTTCTCGTGCGCAAGAATTTGAGCAGCGATTACAAGGCGTAAGCTATGAACAAATTGCAGCGCAAGGCGGAGGCATTGCAAGTACAGTAAAAGCAACCAGAGCTGCAGATAGAGAGCAACTATTTGTTGATGCCAAAGACAGGCTCAATACACTGTTAAAAGAAGGCGTAACAACAGTTGAAATTAAGTCGGGTTATGGGCTTGATACCGAAAACGAAATTAAACTATTAGAAGTGGCAAGACTACTGGGTGAGCATCACCCTATTGATATAAAAACAACATTTTTAGGCGCTCATGCATTACCCAAGGAATACAAAGGCTGTGCAGATGAATATATTGATTTGGTGTGCAACGAGATGCTTGAGCAAGTCGTTGCAGGTGGCCTTGCCGACGCCGTTGATGTGTTTTGCGAAAATGTAGGGTTTAGTTATGAGCAAACTAAGCGCGTATTTGCGGCGGCGGCTAAACATAATTTGCCAGTAAAATGCCATGCAGAGCAGTTATCTAATCAGCATGGTGCTGAGCTGGTGGCCGAATTTAATGGGTTATCTGCAGATCATATAGAGTATCTTGATGAACAAGGTGTAGAAGCCATGGCAAAGGCCGGCACTGTGGCTGTGCTTTTACCGGGGGCATTTTATTTTTTAAGAGAAACTAAACAGCCCCCCATAGAGCTACTTAATCAATATAAGGTGCCAATTGCGATTGCGAGCGACTTTAATCCAGGTACTTCACCGCTGTGTTCGGTGCAATTAATGATGAATATGGCATGTACACTCTTTAGATTAACACCAGAGCAAGCACTGGCAGGTGTTACCAGTAACGCAGCTAAAGCTCTGGGATTAAATGATAGAGGAGTGTTAAAAGTGGGAGCCAGAGCCGACATTGCACATTGGCAAATAAGCCACCCATCGCAATTAAGTTACCAATTCGGCGTAAATAAACTGTCAAATTTATGGATTTTGGGTAAACTTAATTAGTTTGTATTATTTTTGTTCATATTTAACATGTTGTTGTTAAAGTTTTTTTACGAATACGAGTGCCGTTAACTTGAATATATTAACCGACAGTAATTTTCCGATTTTTTTTAGTGGAGCGCTTTTAATGGCGATGATCACCACTTTATTTTCGGTTAAAAATACCAGCATTAAATTTAGTTATTTATGCACAGGTGTTGTAGGTTTAGCTATTTTAAGTAGCGGTGAAGCATGGTTATCTATTTTATTGGCCTTTGGTTTTTGTTTTCATTTATGGCAATCATTCGAACGTAATAATTGGAGTATGATTATTACCAGCTCTGCCGCGGGACTGTTGTTTGTGGTGTTGTTTTCAGCACATTTGTTATTGGATGTGCCGTTATTTTGGGTTGTACTAGCTATATTACTGTGTGCTGTAGTTGGTTTGCTAAATGATGAAAGTGACGAGCCCAAGGTTAGCATGGCCCCAAAGCAGGTCGACGACGCCTTTGTAGAAGAGTCACCCCTTTCAGTATTTGCTAGCAAAAAAGAGTTACGCCAAGGTTACTACGTGTGGTGTGATGATACTCAAGTTGAAGCCGTGCTTATTATTATTCGACTTGAAGGCTTTGAGCAAGTTAATCAGCATATAGGCCGTGGCTTTGGCGATATTTTATTAGCGCAATCAGCAAATAGAATACAAGAACAATTAGAAAGCGAAGAAGTGATTACTTTAGTTGGTAATGAAAAACTTGCTCATTTAGGTGGATTAAATTTTGCGTTTATTTGCAGCTTAGCTAATCACAAGCATTTACACGAACAAATTATTGATACCATACTCGGTGCAACACTTAAGCCTTTTAATGTCGCCAATTGCACGGTTGAGGTGAAAGCGAGAGCAAGCTATGTTGCCTGTAACGAGCAAGATACTAACTTTGACGATTTAATTTCCTATGCCTACTTAGCCCTTGATAGCCAGCCTACTCAAAAAGTGGTGCCTTATCACCAGCAAATGATGATTGAGCAATTAGAACAGCAAGCGCGTTTAAAAGAACTTGCTAACATTGACTTTGCAAGTGAGCTTGAGTTGTATTTTCAACCGGTTATTTGTAATAAAAATGGTCAAATTGAATTTTTAGAATTGTTATTGCGTTGGCAGCATCCTAAACAAGGGATTTTATCTGCTAATCGTTTTATTGATGATATTAGAATTGCAGGGCTTGGTTACCCACTTGCTAAGTTTGTTATAGAACGGGCTGCAGAACTTGCTATGGCACTTAGAATGGAAGGCATAGCTATACCGCTAAGCATTAACGTATTTGGCCCAGAAATGCTTAATGAAGAGTTTGTTGAGTTTGTTGATAATGTAATAACAGAGCACAACTTACAAATGGGGGATTTAATTGTTGAGTGTCCATTACATATATTTACGGGGCTCGATGATAAAGGCAGAGCGATGATCGCAAGGCTGAACAATATTGGCTTAAAGCTTTGTGTTGATGGCTTAGGTGATAACCCTGTACTGCTTTCTAAGTTACCTAGCTTAGCGGTGGAATATATAAAAGTAGCGCCGTCATTAACGGCTGATTTTAGCAACCAAAATAATATCCGCAGTTTAGTTGGCGGTATGGTTGAAATGCATAATCAGCAAAAAACAAAAGTCATTTTTGAAGGGGTGGAAACCCTTGAGCAACTTAAATTTGTTAAAAGTTTAAATGCCTATGCTGCCCAAGGTTATTACTTTGGGCATCCGCTTAGTAGCATAGGCTTAATGAGCTGGTTAAAAGAGTGGCAACAAGCACAAGGTTAATTAGAGAGAGCGCAAAGGGCTTCTTTTTGCGCTACCTCACTGACGTTTCAAGGTTGTAATACAGGAGAGTAATGCAGCTAAGGTTACATTATCTATTAATTTATAGCCCCACATCACGATCAAATTTATTTGAATGAGCACTCGCTTTCTTTTGCCAGTAAGTAGCTATTTACCAATGCACTGATCACTTGTCCTACATGTGTGGCACCTATTTCAGGTCCGTTTGGGTGTTGGCTCGGTGATGCCTCACATAGGTGTAAGTATTTAGCGTTTCGGTTACTTGCTGCTTTATATATAAAATGTTCAGTGTCGCTGACACTAAACCCACAGCACGTATAGGCACTTACAGGCATAAATGTAATACTGTCTAGATCTACTTCAATGCCTAGGGGTAATGAATCAAAACCGTTAATAGCCTTATCAATAGACTGAGTAAGCGTTATGTCGCGTTTTACTTTGAGTGACTGGTAGCTATCAAACGTGAAGTTTGCCTGCGTCATGGCATCAATAATTGCTTGGTTATTTTTCTGCTCGTGTAGGCCAATAACATGGTAATTATTCAGTAGCTTCTCGTTATAAGCATATCGAAACCCATTGCCACTGTGGCGTCCTTCGCATTCTCTAAAGTCAGCATGAGGGTCAAAGTTTATTGCATTAACTGGTGTATACTGTGAACCACTAAGCGCACGAATAATCCCTAAGCAGTTATTATGCCCGCCACCAATCACAATTGGCTCAAGACCCGCTTTAAATATTAGATTTAATACACTTTCTACGCGCTCATCTAACTGTTGGCATAGCAAACGTAATTGCTGAAGTTGTTCAGGGTTTTTGTTGTTTAATTGGTTACTTTGCGCCATTAGGTCATCAACGTGGACTTCGCCAAGTAACAACACTTTTTGAGTGGCAATAAATTGATTATGAGGTTGGTTTAAAAACTTAGATAAAAAAGCAGGCCAGGCTTCACTTGCTCCACCATTGCCTAAATTTGCTTTAGGGCCAATGTCTTCACATATGCCTAAAAGCACATAGCGCATACCAAACTCAGCGGCATCAACAAGGGCTTGTTGAACATCTACGTGAGTGTCGAGTAAAGACATGGCTTGCCATGCTTTTTTTTCGTTTGCGCGGGTAGAGCATAAGGCTTTAACCGCGCTTTCATCATATACTTTTAACTGAGTGGTCACGTTATACTTCTACAACTTCCAACTCAAGTTCCTCAGCAGATAACACAATACCCGTGCTATCGGCATAGATGAAGTCGTCATCGAAAAACGACACACCAGCAAAGTTAACACCAATGCCATTTTCGCCAGCGCCTTCGCTGTCGGCAGCCACAGGGATTGATGCTATGGCTTGAATACCTACATCAAGCTCTTCTAGCTCATCCACATGGCGGACAGCTCCGTACACAACAATGCCATTCCAATTGTTTTCAAACGCTAGTTCAGCAAGTTCAATATCAATAAGTGCACGGCGAGTAGAGCCACCACCGTCAATTAATAGCACTTGTTCTGTACCGTCTTGAGATAGTATTTCGCGGATCAGTTCATTATTTTCAAAACATTTAACCGTTTTAATGCGGCCACCAAAACTGTGTCGACCACCAAAGTTGATGAACATTGGTTCTAGCACGTCAACCACGTCAGCAAAGTGGTCACATAAATCAGAAGTGCTGTAATCCATTATTTTATCCTCAAAAGGTACATTAATTTATAACTCAGTATACCTGCCTTATAACCAATAACAACGACTTAATCGTAGTAAATTTAAGCAAAACAAGGAGTAAATCAAGAATGGCAACAATAGTGTCTTAAAAGCGTCACTCAATTGTTATTTACAACACCTAAGCTAAATCAGTGTTCATATATTATGCGATGAGGAATAAGCAATGGGAAATAATAATATACTTAAAAAAGTAGCTCAGTTTGACGAGCGATTATTTTTAACTTTGTTTAATTGTAACTCACCTAAGTGGCTAAAAAAAATGGCGTTTGGATTATCTAAAAGTGGTGACGGCGGATTGTATTTAGTTATATGTGCAGGTGTGTGGTGGCTTAGTAAAAACGAGCTGCACCAGCTATTACCAATCGCAATAATGCTTGGCTTTATTATTGAGCGGCCCATTTACTTTTTAGCTAAAAAGTATTTTGCACGAATAAGGCCATGCGATTGTTTAGTAACCAATGCCTATATAGTACCGAGTGACAAGTTTAGCTTACCGTCAGGTCACAGTGCTGCCGCTTTTTTAGTTGCTATTATTTTGTGTCACTTTTTCCCTCAGTATGTATGGCTATTTTTAGGCTGGGCTGGTGGTGTGGCAATATCGAGAGTGGTATTGGGGGTCCATTATCCTGCTGATATTATTATTGGTGCACTGATAGGTAGTTCATGTGGGTTATTTGCATTGGCACTAGTGGTGCCAGCATGAAAATATTATACGGTATTCAAGGTACTGGGAATGGCCATATAACACGGGCCCGTGTTATGGCTAGCTGCTTTAAAAAACTAAATATTGACGTTGATTATGTTTTTTCAGGACGTGCAAATAAAGATTACTTTGATATGCACGACTTTGCGAACTATAAAAGCTTTAGAGGGCTGTCGTTTAATACTAAAAACGGGCAAGTAAAAAGCCTTCAAACCGTTAAAAATGCGCGTATTTGTAAGTTAGTGAAAGACATTAAATCGTTCGATGTAAAGCAGTATGACTTTGTGCTTAATGACTTCGAGCCAATTACTGCATGGGCAGCTAAACGAGCGGGTGTTCCTGTGGTTGGTATCAGTCACCAGGCGGCTTTTTTATCTAACAGTGTTCCTATGTTTAGCCGAGGTATTTTACGTAAGTCGTTAATAAAATATTATGCACCTGCTGATACGTATTTGGGGGTTCATTGGCAGCCATTTGCTGAAAACATTATTCCACCATTTATTGCACATCATGAACATAGTAATCCTGTTGCGATTATTAACAAAGTGTTGGTGTACTTACCCTTTGAAAACCTTGCTAGCATTATTGACTACCTAAAGGACTTTCCCGAAAAAGAGTTTTATTGTTATCACCCCGATGCGCAAAATAGATCGGTGGGTAATATACATTTACGTTCGCCTTCAAGATCTGACTTTTTAAATGATTTAGCCAATACAAGCGGCGTGATTGGTAATGCCGGGTTTGAACTTGCCAGTGAGGCATTAAAGTTGGGTAAAAAGTTATTACTAAAGCCGTTAGATGGCCAGTTTGAACAAAGTGAAAATGCACAAACATTACTCACTATGGGAGTGGCTCATGTAATGAATTACTTAAATCCACAAGCATTAGATGACTGGAATAATGCACCTCAAAACAGGCAAATTAATTACCCTAGCGACCCTGAACCACTTGTAGATTGGTTATTACAAAAACAGTGGCATAAAACTCAATTACTACACAGAGGTTTATGGGGCAGTGTTAATTTGTAATGCCATACATTTTTCAGGTATGACCAGTTTGCAAAAAGCTAAAAAAAATAAAAGCAGATTAGGACATTAGTCTATAATAAGGTTGCATATTAACCAAAGGTGTTTGAAATGAGTTTTTTAGAAAATTTAACGATTAAGAGGCGATTGCAACTTAATGCTTTGGTAGTTGGTTTAGCAATGGTTATTCTATTATGTGTAACTATTTTTGAGGCAAAGGAAAATCTTAAATTAAATCAGACTATACAGCTAGCGAAAGAGCTGAATATTCAGCAATTAGAGTTAAGAAAGCATGAAAAAAACTTTTTGTTTTACAAAACAGAGAGCTCTTTAGAGTCGTTCGAAAAAGAGTATGCAGTCCTGGATACAAAGTTAGCTGAATTACAGGCTTTAATGTCTAGTTTAAATATTGATACTCAAAAAGCAGCGCAATTAAAAAGCTTAGTTGCTAAATATAATAGCGATTTTAATAACGTAGTCTCTTTTCAAAGAAAAATAGGCTTAAATCCAAAAGACGCTCTTTATGGTGACCTAAGAAGTGCAGTGCATAAAGTAGAAACCTTACTTAACGAGCAGCAAAGCGATGAGTTGCTAGTACTTATGTTGCAATTAAGACGTGCTGAAAAGGATTTTATGCTGCGTTTAGATATCAAGTATCTCCCCCGTTTTGACGACACAATTACTAAGCTTGAACAAAGCCTTTCTCGTTCAACAATAGACTCAAACACCAAATCACAACTCAATAGTTTAATTGCTACTTATCAAAGTTCTTTTCAGGCGCTGGTAAAAGCCCAAGTTGAATTAGGAGTAAACTTAGAGTCAGGAGCTCTTGGTAAAATGCGAGAAAGCGTGTCAAAAAGTGACACTGTTGTTAGCCAAATTGTTGAGGAAACAGTAACTCATGTTAAAAACAGCGTAAGTGAGGCACAGTTTTTGGCAATTACTATTTTCGTTATTGCAGGCGTTATTGTTTTAGTATTGGTCTATTTTACTAGCCATTCTATTATTGTGCCTATTGAACGCGTTTATCACAGCATAAATGACATTAGGCGCAATAACGACTTAAGCGTAATGATAGAGCAAACAGGTAAAGATGAAATCACTATCATGACGACTGACTTTAACAGTTTAATAGGTGACTTTAAAAACCTGATTTATGAGGTTAATGGCGCACTAAATACTCTCAATGTAGCAACAGATCATTTATCTGAGAGCACAGCAGCCACAAGCTCAGGTATGCAAGAGCAATTACACGAAGCTGACATGGTTGCTACCGCAGCAACAGAAATGCAAGCGACTATTCAGGATATTTCGCACAACACTGAAGCGGCTGCTAAAAAAGCGGAGTCTACAAACTTGAGTGCTCAACAAGGCCGTAGCGAAGTTGAATCAACCGTTAACCATATCAGAGAATTGTCTGGATCTTTAGGCAGTGCATCTGATGTAGTGTCTCAATTAGAAAAAGACGGTGAAACGATTGGCTCGGTGCTTGATGTTATTCGTGGTATTGCTGAACAAACTAACTTACTTGCGCTTAATGCTGCAATTGAAGCTGCTCGTGCTGGCGAGCAAGGTCGCGGCTTTGCGGTGGTTGCTGATGAAGTGCGCTCATTAGCCCAGCGTACGCAAGAGTCTACTAGTGAAATAGAAGGGATTATTAATACCCTGCAGCAACGTACTCAGGAAGTTGTAAGCATTATGCACCAATGTCGCTCACAAGGTGATGAAAGTGCATCCCAGGCAATTAAAGCGGGCGAGTTGTTGGGTGCTATTACTGAAGATGTACAAACCATTATGGAGATGAGTACACAAATTGCCGTTGCTATTGATGAGCAAAGCCAAGTTGCATCAGAGGTTAATAAAAACGTGGTACGTATTAGAGACATAGCACAAGATGCATCAGAGCATGCATCGCGTAACGCGCAAACTAGTGAAGAGGTATCTGAGCAAGGTCGCGTACTATATGCTGCGATAGATAAATTTAAAGTCTAAATTTATTAAAGAGCCAATAAAGTTTAAGGAATAAACTTTATTGGCACACTGTCTTTGTTTTTTGTGTTTTCGCTCACACGTTCTAAATACTCATTCCATAACTGAGTCTGCTGTTCTTGCAGCTTAGCAAAATAGTTCCAGCTAAATAACCCGCTATTATGGCCATCGTCAAAATCTAGGCGCAATGCGTAAAGCCCAACCGGGACTATTTTTTTTATCCCGACTGATTGCTTGTTTAAAACCAGCTTCATAGGGGCAGAGCCATGGCCTTGTACTTCTGCTGATGGAGAGTGAACACGTAAAAATTCACAACTAAATACGGCTTTACTATCATCGTCAAAGTAAACATCTAAATTTTTGCTCACGCTATGATAATGCACTTTTGTTACGTGTTTCATGTTTTGTATCCCATTAAAAAAGCCCCCAATATGGAGGCTTTTAGTATAACTACTTATAGTACCAATTAAAGAATAAAGCGGCTTAAATCTTCATCTTCAACTAGTGCACCTAAATGTTTTTCAACATAAGCCGCATCAATAACTACCGACGACCCAGCTTGCTCAGACGCATCGTATGAAATCTCTTCCATTAGCTTTTCCATCACGGTATGAAGACGACGAGCACCAATATTTTCGGTTTTCTCGTTAACTTGCCATGCCGCTTTTGCAATACGCTCAATAGCGTCATCACTGTACTGAACATCAACTTGCTCTGTTTTAAGTAGCTCGCGCTGTTGCTCTGTGAGTGATGCATGAGGCTCTGTAAGTATACGTTTGAAGTCGTTTGCAGTAAGAGCTTCAAGCTCAACGCGAATAGGTAAGCGACCTTGTAGTTCAGGGATCATGTCTGATGGTTTAGCCATTTGGAATGCACCAGAGGCAATAAATAGCATGTGGTCAGTTTTAACCATACCGTGCTTAGTGTTTACTGTTGAACCTTCAATAAGCGGAAGTAAATCGCGCTGTACACCTTCCCGACTAACATCTGGACCCGATGAATCTCCGCGCTTACAAATTTTGTCTATTTCATCGATAAACACAATACCATTTTGCTCTACAGCAAATATAGCCTGCTCTTTTAGCTCTTCTGGGTTTACTAATTTGCCCGCTTCTTCTTCGGTTAGTAACTTAAAGGCTTCCTTAATTTTGAGCTTGCGCTTAGTGCGCTTATCGCCACCCATGTTTTGAAACATGCCCTGTAGCTGGTTGGTCATTTCTTCCATACCAGGAGGCGCCATAATTTCTACGTTTGGTTGTACTTGTGCTAAATCGATTTCAATTTCTTTATCGTCTAGTTGACCTTCGCGAAGCTTTTTACGGAATGTTTGGCGTGTTGATGAGTTTTCATCACGCTGAGTTTCACCGTATTGATCTTTAACAGGTGGTAAAAGTGCATCTAAAATACGATCTTCGGCCGCTTCTTCTGCGCGGTGTTTAAACTTTTTAGTTTGTTGTTCACGTGTCATTTTAATAGACACTTCAACTAAGTCGCGAATGATGGTTTCAACTTCCTTACCAACATAACCCACTTCGGTGAACTTGGTTGCTTCTACTTTAATAAAAGGGGCATTAGCAAGTTTGGCTAAGCGGCGCGCAATTTCCGTTTTACCAACACCTGTAGGACCAATCATTAAAATATTTTTTGGCGTTACTTCTGCACGTAAATCATCGTTTAATTGCATACGGCGCCAGCGATTACGAAGTGCAATAGCAACGGCTTTTTTTGCGTTAGCTTGGCCAATAATATGTTGATCTAACTCGTGAACAATTTCTCTTGGGGTCATAGCAGACATAGCGGTTCCTATTATAATTCTTCAATAGTTTGGAAGTTGTTAGTAAATACGCAGATATCACCTGCAATAGTTAGGCTTTTTTCTACTATTTCACGAGCGCTTAAATCGGTGTTTTCTAATAACGCGGTTGCCGCCGATTGGGCAAAGTTACCACCACTACCAATGGCAATTAAGTCATTTTCTGGCTGAACGACGTCGCCGTTACCGGTGATAATTAAAGAGGCAGTTTCATCGGCTACAGCTAAAAGGGCTTCTAACTTTCTGAGTGCACGGTCACTACGCCAATCTTTCGCCATTTCGACAGCAGCTTTGGTGAGATTACCTTGATGCATTTCTAGTTTGCTTTCAAAACGTTCGAACAGGGTGAAGGCATCAGCAGTACCGCCGGCAAAACCTGCGATTACTTTGCCATTATAAAGGCGTCGAACTTTACGGGCGTTACCCTTCATTACGGTATTACCCAATGAAACTTGGCCGTCGCCACCAATTACAACTTTGTTGTCGCGGCGTACACTTACAATAGTGGTCATGTTATTCCTCATCATCGAGTTGCAGGGGCAACTCGTTAAAAACGATTATGATGAGGTTATATGGGTGAATGGTTTATTTTCAAGTCCAGCCCCAAATTCCGCAGCCGACGACTTTGACACGCTTGAGTTTATTTTTATCACTTTCTGCTTGGCGCTTCGTTTTATAAGGCCCTAAACGTACTTTATACCAAATACCTGTTTCGCCTTTGGTTTCTCTTATTTCAGATATAAGACCAGCAAAGGCTATTTTAGCTTTTAACGATTCAGCCTGTTCATGAGTCCTGAACGAGCCGCATTGCATAACATAAGGACCTTTTTGTTCAATTTCTTTTACTTCTACTTGCACTTCATGGTTTCTGATTTCTTTTATAAATTCAGGCGCACGAGGAACGACCACTTCTATTTTTTCTTTTTCGGCTGGGTTAGTTTGTTTTTCAACAAGCTCGGGGTCGGCATTATTTTTAATAAACCATAATCCATAGGCAAAACCGCCCACAAGCAAAGCTGCAACAATTACCAAAAGATAAGGGAATGGCTTTTTAGCAGGTTCTTTTTTGGTGTTTTTTCTATTTTTTGGTTTTTTATTAATGTAATCGTGCTGTGCCATAGCGTTATTTTGGCCTTAACCTAAATCATATCTATAGGGTCTACATCTAAACTCCAGCGAACTTTTTGTGCAAGTTTACTGGTGCTTAAATAATCAACCATTTGCGCAAGATACTGATGTAATATGCGGCGATCTTGCGCTTGAATGTGCAATTGAAACCGATACATACCCGCAATTCTTTCTAATGGGGCAGGGATCGGACCGAGCAATTGTATACCAGATACCCCGTTAACTGGAACCAAATCTGTCAAAAAGTCGACGACTAGTTTAATACTTAGCCCTTGTGCGCGGACTATAGCCATATTTGTGATGGGAGGTAAGTCGGCGTCATCACGCTCGCTTAACGCAAAGCGTGCAAAATCTTGGTAACCATTATTGACCAAATCTTGTAAAAGAGGATGTTCTGGGAAATGTGTTTGTAATAACACCTGGCCAGGCTCTCCTGAGCGACCAGCACGTCCTGCTACTTGAGTCACTAACTGCGCTAAATGTTCCGTTGCTCTGAAATCGCAGGAATATAGGCCGCTGTCTACGTCTAAAATTATGACAAGGCTTACATCAGCAAAGTGATGACCTTTTGCAAGCATTTGCGTACCTACTAATATGCGCGCTCCACCTAAATTAATTTCGTCTAGGGCTTTTTCTAAACTGCCTTTACGACGAGTTGAATCGCGATCAATACGGGTTACTGGCGTATCAGGAAACTCGTTTGTTAAAAACTCTTCTATTTGTTCAGTCCCTTTGCCATTAGGGAATATTTGCGTGCTCCCGCAATCAGGGCATTGATGAGGTACTTGATGTTGGTCGCCACAATGGTGGCAAATCATTTGACCAATCGCTTTATGGAACGTGGCACTAGTACTGCAACGGTTACATTCACTTAACCAACCACATTCATGGCAAATAAGTGTAGGTGAAAAACCACGACGATTTAAAAATACCATAACCTGTTTACCACGATTCAAATGTTGGCGCATAGTAGCAAGGCTTGCGTGAGCAATACCCGCCTGATCGGGCTGGCCTTTCATGTCGAGTAATTTAAATTGGTTATCGGTTGAGGTTTGAGCGCGCTCAGTCAGGCTTAATAGTTGGTACTTATTATTAATGGCTTTATGCAAGGTTTCGAGCGCTGGAGTAGCACTGCCGAGTATAAGTGGGATTTTATGCTGGAATGCCCGATAAGCTGCTAAATCTCGAGCATGGTAACGAAGGGTATCTTGTTGTTTAAATGATGAGTCATGTTCCTCGTCAACTACAATCATACCGAGCTTTAAAAAGGGTAAAAAAATACTTGAGCGCGTACCTATTACAATAGCGCAACTCCCTTTTTCGCAAAAGCGCCATGTTTGTAGGCGTTCGTTATCGGTAAGTGCAGAGTGCCATAACATGATGGGTGTATCTGGAAAGCGGCGACGAAAACGGTTTACCGTTTGAGGGGTAAGGCCTATTTCGGGGACAAGCACTAAGGCTTGCTCACCTCGCTTTAATACTTCTTCAAGACATTGAAGATAGACTTCGGTTTTCCCACTACCGGTAACCCCTTCTAATAAAAACGTGTTAAAGCCTTTACTTTGATTAATTGCAGTGCAAGCTACGGCTTGCTCTTTATTCAGTGTAGGCTTACTACCCACTGTTGGTGCAGTACTTTGCCACTGATTATCATGTTCTATGGTTTGTGTAACAAGCGCTTTTGCAATAAGGCTATCGATAGTTTTTTTACTAAAGCCGAGTGCTTTAAGCTCGGTTAATGATGATTTACCTGACTGTGCAAGTTGCTTTAATAAGTTAAGTTGAGTTTTTGCTTTGAGTGACGGAAGCTTTGATCCTTTTTCTGTCAGCATAACCATATTGATACTGGTTTTATCCGGTGACTCACCTTGGCGCAGCGCGCTTGGTAGCGCTATATGAATTGTTTCGCCGAGTGGGTAGCAGTAATAGCGAGATGTAAAACTCAAAAGCGCAATGTGCTCAGATGATAAAATAGGCGCGTCATCAATTACTTCGATGATGGATTTTATTTTGTTTTCGGGGACGTCGGTTTTGCTTTTAATAGCTAAAACAACGGCGACTTTTTTTTGGTTACCAAAAGGCACCAACACACGCATACCCGGTTTTAGTGGTGATGTCATGCCATCGAGTTGCTTATCTACTTTATAATCAAAGGTGCGCGGTAAGGGGACTTTTATAGCGACTTCAGCAAAACACATAGCAACTCAACTCATAAAATTAATGATGTAATGTACTAAAAATAACGTTAAAAACCTACTAGCAAATATTGCTTGCTTGAGTGTCTGCCTACTTTTTTAGCAAAACAGTTAATAATAGCTTGTGTGTTTGATGGTAGTTGGATAAAATCCGCGACCAACAAATTTGTTTTAACGACGTATGGTGCCAGACTTCGGGTTTGGAGAGCGATGCGGCCTTAACTAGAGGTTTCTATGAAAGAAGGTATTCACCCTAAGTACGAAGTAATTTCTGCAACTTGTTCATGCGGCAATAAATTCGAAACAAGCTCTACTTTATGTAAAGACATTCACCTTGACGTATGTTCAGCGTGTCACCCTTTTTACACTGGTAAGCAAAAAGTTTTAGACACTGGCGGACGTGTTGATCGTTTCAACAAGCGTTTCGGTGCACTTGGTAGCAAGAAGTAATTTTTGCTGTCTTGTTAAATTAAGCACCTTAGGGTGCTTTTTTTATGCTTTTAATTTAGTTATACCAATTTAATAGTAATAACGTTTCGATTTAAAAAATTAAGTTTTACACGAACGGTGTCAATGTTTTTTAATATAGGACAACTAAATAACAAATTATTTAGCTTATTGCTCGATTTTCATATTTCTCTGCTATGCATAACTATTTCCTGTTCTTATTCTGAATATGCATAAACCTTTACAGACAAACCGCAAATTATTCTCTATATTTTTAATTAGTTCATTTTTTAACTAAGTAGTTAAATGTAGCTAACGTGAAGTTATATGTTTTTAAAGTATGTGAATAAGTCTATTTTTGCTTATTTTTATAGTACTTTATTAAGATATTTTATAAAAAATAATGAAAGAACAAATGTGCCTTTAGAATCCGTTATTGGATGAATTTTTATTTATAAAGTGTCGATATAATTTACAAAAGTTATTGAAAAACCTCTTAAAATTAATCGAACTAGCATATAACAGGATAGACCTGATATTGCTTGGAATTTAAAAATAATAAGGGTATCGTAGCCTAAACTTCACCTCTCACTTTTACTTTAATTGCAGGATACAATCGCGTTATGTCAGACTTTCGTGAACAAGCACTACACTATCATTCGCATCCCGTTCCAGGAAAAATTAGCATTGAACTAACAAAGCCTGCTGAAACGGTAAAAGATCTCGCATTAGCATATAGCCCAGGAGTTGCAGAACCCGTACGTGAAATCGCTGCAGATCCTGCAAACGCTTATAAATACACAGGTAAAGGGAATATGGTTGCGGTTATCACTAATGGTACTGCAATTTTAGGCTTAGGTAATTTAGGCCCACTTGCTTCAAAACCTGTAATGGAAGGTAAGGCGTTACTGTTTAAGCGATTTGCTGGCCTTGATTCTATTGATATCGAAGTGAAACACCGCACTACTGAAGACTTTATTAATACAGTTGCTAATATTGCCGACACGTTTGGCGGAATTAACCTTGAAGATATTAAGGCGCCAGAGTGTTTTGAAATAGAAAAAGCATTGATTGAGCGCTGCAGTATCCCGATATTTCATGATGATCAGCACGGTACTGCCATTGTAACTGCTGCGGGTATGTTGAACGCGCTTGAGGTGCAAGGCAAGTCTATCGAAAATGCGACTATTGTGTGTTTGGGTGCTGGTGCTGCTGCGGTTGCTTGTATGGAGCTGTTAATTAAGTGTGGTGCTTTGCGCGAGCACATTTATATGCTTGACCGTAAAGGTGTTATTCATACTCGTCGTGATGACTTAAATGAATACAAAAAACTTTTTGCTAACAATACAGACAAGCGCACGTTGCAAGATGTTATTGAAGATGCAGATGTATTTGTTGGTGTATCGGGGCCTAATCTATTAGCTGCCGATGATTTAAAATTAATGGCAGAAAAACCAGTTGTGTTTGCTTGTTCAAACCCAGATCCAGAAATTGATCCTGCACTGGCTCATTCTGCTCGAAACGATCTAATTATGGCAACGGGTCGATCAGATTACCCTAACCAAGTTAATAATGTACTGTGTTTTCCGTTTATATTCCGCGGTGCTCTTGATGTACGCGCCAGTGCAATAAATGATGAAATGAAAATTGCAGCTGTAGAAGCGATAAGAAGTATTGCCAAAGAGCCTGTACCTGCTGAAGTACTGACGGCTGCGGGTGTTGATAAGCTGGAGTTTGGTGATAAGTATATTATTCCAAAACCAATGGATCCTCGTTTATTACCACGCATTGCAAAAGCGGTTGCAATAGCTGCTGTAGAGTCAGGTGTTGCACAAATTGATTTACCAGAAAACTATATGGAATAACGACTAAGTCGTAATTTAGATACAAAAAAACCTCAATTAATTGAGGTTTTTTTGTGTCTAAATTACGTTTAGTCTTCGTTTAAAACAGGCACTTCTAGCCCCATTTCTTGCATTATTTTTTTCACTTCTTCAGGCACTTTTTCGGCGTTGTCTTTACGTAAGTCGTCGTCGTTAGGCAAAGGTTGACCGGTAAATGCATGTAAAAATGCTTCACAAAGTAATTCACTATTTGTTGCATGACGTAAGTTATTAATTTGACGACGCGTGCGTTCGTCCGTTAATACCTTTAATACATTTAGTGGGATTGAAACGGTAATTTTTTTTACTTGTTCTGATTTTTTCCCGTGTTCTGCGTATGGGTGAATATACTCACCATTCCATTTAGCCATAAGATGTATCGTCGCCTCAGATTAATAATTGCTCATATGCACTACAATGCATATGAATATGCGTGAAATTCTATCGATTTAAAAAAGATAGTCAAATACTAGTTGTTTAGCCATCTGGAGCTTTAAATGTTTTGACATCTTTAATAAGATAAATTACTCTTTTAGACGTCTAAACATCCAAATTAAATAGGTGACGAATATGAGCGAAAAAAATAAAGCAACCATTGCAGTAAGAAGTGGTGTTGAAGCAGACAAACATCATGGCGCAGTTGTCGCACCTATTTACTTATCAACCACCTATTCGTTTGCCGACTTTGATACAAAGCGTCAATACGATTACGGGCGAAGTGGTAACCCCAATCGTGATATTTTAGCCGAAACCTTGGCTGAGCTTGAAGGCGGCGCACGCGGTATTATTACTGCTACGGGTATGTCTGCCGTTCATTTGGCTACGCAAATCCTGAATCATGACGATACGTTAGTGATCCCACATGATTGTTACGGCGGAAGCTATCGTTTATTTACTTCACTGCAAAAGCGCGGTTTGCTCAAGCTAGAAGTTTTAGATTTAACACAAGCACAAAGTTTAGATAAAATTTTAGCAATTAAACCTAAGCTAATTTGGATAGAAACACCAAGTAACCCATTACTACGCTTAACTGATATTAAAGCAATAACCGATGTTGCTAAACAGTGCGGTGCTTTAGTCGCCGCCGATAACACATTTTTATCACCAGCATTACAAAACCCTATTAAATTTGGTGTTGATATAGTTGTACATTCCACCACCAAGTACATCAATGGTCATTCAGATGTAGTGGGCGGTGCGGTGATTGCTGCTTCACAAGAGCTGGGCGATGAACTGGCATGGTGGGCAAATAATATAGGTATTACAGGTGCGCCATTTGATAGTTATTTAACATTGCGCGGGTTGCGAACACTAAATGTGCGTTTAAAGCAGCATCAAGAAAACGCATTAGCGATTGCTAAATACCTAGAAAAGTCGGAATTTGTTCGCCAAGTTTATTACCCAGGTCTTGAATCACACCCACAGCATGAATTAGCCAAAGCGCAGCAACTAGGCTTTGGTGGCATGGTGAGTTTTGATATTAAAGGAGACGTAAACGATGCTGCGGCGTTTTTAACCAGCTTACGTGACTTTAGCTTGGCAGAGTCTTTGGGCGGAGTAGAGAGCCTAATATGCCATCCTGCAACCATGACCCATGCTGGCATGGAGCCTAAAGCTCGTCTTGAAGCGGGGGTGGGCGATACACTTATTCGAGTTTCAGTAGGTATAGAAGATATAAACGACTTATTAGCTGATTTAGAGCGCGTGTTTCAGCTTGTAAAGCCAGGCAGTAAAGCAAATTTAAACAAAGGAGCAGGCGGTGACATTAAATTAAGTGCCGCTCATCCAGCGCTTTGGTGAACAATATGACACAAACAGTACATAAATTTGGTGGTTCAAGCCTTAGTTCGGCTCAGCGGTATGAGCGGGTTGCGAGTATTATTTTAGAGCATACTCAGCCGGGCGATTGTGTTGTTGTATCTGCGGCGGGAAAAACAACCGATACTTTAGTAAAGTTATGGCAAAGCTATCAGCAACAAGATACGCATGTCGTTGCTGATATATTGCTGCAATTAAATAATCATCAAACTGATTTAATCACACAGTTACTTCATGCAGATCTTAAGCGAACTGCTTTAACGCGTTTGCATAGTGAACTAACAGCGATTAGTGAATTGATAAAAAACCAAGGCTTGAAAGAGGCTCCCTTGCTTGCTCATGGTGAGGTATGGTCTGCACGCTTATTGGCGCTTTACCTTACGCAATTAAATATTAATGCTTGTGACCTTGATGCTCGAACACTTTTTACATTAAATAATGGGCAATTGTTACATACCCAAAATGCGCAGCAATGTGCGAAGTTTATAACCCCAGGCTGCATTAATGTTGTTACAGGCTTTATTGCATCAAGTACGTTGGGTGATACGGTTACACTTGGCCGTAATGGGAGTGACTATAGTGCAACCTTACTCGCTAATTATTGCCATGCTAAGCAGGTGTGTATTTGGACTGATACACAAGGTGTATACAGCACAGACCCTCGCAAAGTTAGTAAAGCGGTTAAATACAATAAAGTATGTAGAGGTCAAGCTAACCTATTAGCGCGATTAGGTAATCCTGTTTTACACGCTAAAACGCTTTCTCCTTTAAGAAGCAGCGATATAAAACTATCTGTTCGTAGTAGTTTTGATGTGCAAGCAACGCCTACAGATATAGTTAAAGAAGGAAATGTAAAACAAAAGCGTTTTATTACCACGTTAAACAACATCGATTTATTAACAGTTGAAAAGCTGGCCGAAGGCGAAGTCGCAGATGTTAGCCAGCTTATTCAACACAGCATTCATCACTTTAGTCAAAATGGTGAAACTTATTTAGTTGTCCCCTCTGCTTCAACATATAAAGTTGTTAGTTATTTTGAGGGTAGAGCAAACATTAGCGAGTCGAGCTTAAATGGCTGTGCGGTTGTAGCGCCTGTTAATGATATTTCAAAATTGAATGTATTGGCTATTGATACGTTAAATGCTCATGCCATCGAGCCCCGCTTTACTCACCAAGACAGTGGATACATTTTACTATTAACGGATCAGGTTATAGATAGCGATATACTCAGTGTTTTACACGATAAGCTTATTAATAAAGGCCAAGAAGTTGCTTTAATAATCGCGGGCCTTGGAAATGTGGGAGAGGTATTTATAGAGCAGCTGTCAGCTCAATTCGAGCGTTTCTCTGATGACTTTACAATTAAATTGGTTGGGTCAATACGCTCTGAAACGTTACTTTTTAATCCCAGTGGTATAAACATTGCTGATTGGAAAACGCATTTTCTCTCACAAAGCAAAGCTTATAATAACCAAACATTACTAAACATAATTAGTGAACTTGATTATGAGCATAAAGTGGTTGTTGATATTACCGCAAGCGAGGCATTTAGCCAGCTATACCCGGAGTTTGTTGCATTAGATTGCCACTTGATCAGTGCTAACAAATACGCTGGAACTGCAGATACAGCATGGTATAAAGCTTTGCGTACGAGTATTAGTGAGCGAAATTTGCATTGGCGCTACAACACAAGCGTAGGTGCAGGCTTGCCTGTTAACTTTGCATTGGCAGATTTGCAAAACAGTGGTGACAAAATCACTCGTATTGAAGGTGTTTTTTCAGGCACGTTATCGTGGTTATGCAGTAAGTTTGACGGAACAATACCATTTTCTGATCTGGTGCTTGAAGCACAAAAGATGGGGTTCACAGAGCCCGATCCGCGTGAAGATTTATCAGGACGTGATATGCAGCGTAAACTGCTTATACTTGCCAGAGAGCTTGGTTTAGAACTCGACCTTGATGATATAAGCTTATCAGCACTCATGCCCGAAACGCTTGCTATAGGAAGTTGGGACGACTTTTTAGCTAATGAATCCACACTCAATGACTTTATTGACGCTCATGCTGCAAATGCCAAAGCACAAAGTTCCGTACTTCGTTACACGGGTTTACTTGAAATTACGGAAAACAAAGTAACCGCTCAAGTAGGTATTACTTATACTCCTATTGGTGATGCGTTAGCTAATTTAACACCTGGCGATAATATTTTTGTCATTAATAGTAAGTGGTATAGCGCTAACGCTCTTGTGATTCAAGGGCCTGGTGCGGGTAAGGAAGTAACCGCGGCGGGTATTCATTCTGACTTATATTGGCTGGTACAAAATATAAAATAAAGGTTACAAGGGCCTTGTATCAATCCGCAATAATACCTAATCATTTTGCGGGGCTAAACGTGTCGCTACATGCGTTAAAAAATTCTTATTTAGAACAGCTAAATTTGGTATCAACTAAAAACGGCAGCCAATGGCTGCCGTTCTTTATTTAAAACAGTTCTTCTTCTGTTTTAGTGTCTTCTTCAAATATATCTGTTGGTTGAGACATTACGTATTTTGTGGGGGCGGTGCCTTTGTCAAAATACTCAAAGCGACTGGTGTAATCATTTTTATGACTTAATAAACCGGTTTCTAAATCAATCCGAATAGACACTAAACCTTCTGGCGGCTCTATGGGGGCTTCAGGTTTACCTTCAAGCGCAACTTTCATAAACTCAACCCAAGCTGGCTGTGCTGTTTTAGCGCCAGATTCAGCCCCTGATATTTGCCCGTTATCAAGATTATTATTGTATGAAGTTCTGCCTAGCGGGTTGCCAGGGTTATCAAAACCAACCCATACCGAGGTCATAACATTTCGATTAAAGCCACTAAACCAAGTATCTACAGAGTCATTAGTTGTGCCTGTTTTTCCTGATAGATCACGACGGCCTAATGCTTGAGCGCGCCAACCTGTTCCTGACCAACCCGTTTTATGTGACCAGTTTCCACCTCCCCAAACAGCGCTATGCATTGCTTGAGCAATTAAAAATGCATTTTGTTTTGATATGACCTGAGGGGCACATTTTAATTGTGGCGTATCAGTATTTTGTTGTGGGAATAATCCAGTAGCATTGTCTGGGGTTAATGACTGATCTGAAGTGTCGTCACACACTACTGAAGGATTAGCTTTAAACAAACTGTTACCGTAAGCATCTTGGATTTCTGAGATAAAGTACGGCTCAATCAAATGCCCACCATTCGCAAATGCACTCATACCGCGAGCTAGTTCAATTGGAGTAATTGAAGCACTGCCCAGTGCTAAGGATTCACTGCGGTTGATGTCTGAATTTTTAAAGCCAAATTTTAGTAAGTGATCTGCTGTTCGTTGCAAACCAACACCTCGGAGCAAACGAACTGATATTACGTTTTTAGATTGTGCTAACGCGCGACGAATTCTAATCGGGCCATTGTAAACAGCCGGACTATTCTTAGGTCGCCATGCCACACCTTGGCTTTTATCCCACTGATTAATTGGCGCATCGTTTAAAATTGAGGCGAGCGTATAGCCGTTTTCAAGCGCAGCAGAATAAATAAATGGTTTTATGTTTGACCCCACTTGGCGCTTTGCTTGAATAGCTCGGTTGTATTGGCTCTGTTCAAAGCTATAGCCGCCAACAATGGCTTTAATGCGGCCATCTTGTGGGTCAAGTGAAACAATTGCGCTTGATGCTTCAGGTAGTTGGCTTAGTTCATACTCGTTATTGCTGTTCTTACGCACCCAGATTTGCATTCCTGGCGTTAATATTTCAGTTGCCGTAGTTGGAGCAAAACCTTGGCGATAACGAGTTATGTATTTGCGTGCCCATTTTAAGTTGTCCCAATTCAGGTTTATTTGCTCTGCATTTTTAAGCAATACCGTGGCATTTTTTTCATCCACGTTAATAACAGCAGCTGCTTTTAACGTTCCTATCTCTTTGGCTTCATTGAGTTTAGCTAGTATTTTCTCTTCACTTAGCGCTGATTGTTTTTCAGGATCCCATAAAATAGCGGTTGGGCCTCTAAAGCCATGACGCATATCGTAGCTATGAAGATTATTAACTAGCGCGGTTTGCGCCGCTTTTTGTACTTTAGACTCAACAGAGGTAAATATCTTAAAGCCTGAATTATATGCCTTGTCTATTCCGTAACGTGAAACCATTTCTGCACGCACCATTTCAGAAATGTACGGTGCGTATAAATCTATTTCAGCACCATGAAAGTAAGCGGTAATAGGTTGGCTTGTTGCATCATCATACACGTCTTGTGTTATGTAGTTTTCAGTTAATAAACGACCAAGTACAACATTACGGCGTGCTTTTGCACGGGTAGGGTTGCGAATTGGGTTTAACGCCGAAGGCGCTTTTGGCAAGCCAGCAATCATCGCCATTTGAGCAAGCGTTAAGTCTTTTAACTCTTTACCGTAATAAACTTGAGCGGCAGCTCCAATACCAAAGGCGCGGTTACCTAGCTCGATTTTGTTTAGGTAAAGCTCTAAAATTTCATCTTTAGTAAGTACATTTTCTATGTGTAGAGCGATGAATATCTCTTTTATTTTACGGATATAAGCTTTTTCTCGGGTTAAGAAAAAATTACGTGCAAGTTGCATGGTAATAGTACTAGCACCTTGTTTTTTCTCGCCTGTAGAAATAAGAACAATAGCAGAGCGAACTATACCAATAGGGTCTATACCTATATGGTCATAAAAGCGATTATCTTCAGTTGCTAAAAATGCATCAATTAAAGGTTGTGGGATTTCATCAATAGTGACCGGAATTCGACGTTTTTCACCAAATTGATTGATCAAGAGGCCATCTTTAGTGAATACTTGCATAGGAGTTTGTAATTGCACGTCTTTTAAAACTTGCACACTGGGGATATCAGGTTTAACGTAGTAATAAAGACTGACCAAAGTTATCAGACCGATTAACGTACAAATGATAAAAAATTGTAAAGTTCGTTTTAATAAAATCACTTATATTTCCCTAAATGGACTCCCAATTGCGAGTTTGGACTGATAGTATATATTGATTAAAAAATGAATAATATTTTTTCAGAAAAAAATTATAACTTGTTTATTATTAAAACAAAGGCCAAGTTGCAAACATGCTAAGTCAACTATTTCAAAAGCCGTCGCCAATGATGGTAGGAATTGATATCGGATCGCACTCGATTAAAGCGGTGCTTCTGAGAGAAATTGAAAGTGGATTTCGATTAGAGGCCCTAGCAATTGAGCCCATGCCTAAAGGCGCCATGAGTGAAAGAACGATTCAAGATATTGAAGCGATTGGTAATGTAATAACAAAATTAAAAAGAAAATTACCTAAGTCACTTAAAAATGCAGCAGTGGCGGTGTCAGGGCAAACGGTTATTACAAAAGTAATTTTTATGGATGTGTCGTTGAGCGATGCAGAACTTGAATCTCAAATTGAAATTGAAGCAGATAGTTTAATACCTTACCCACTCGATGAAGTTAGCTTAGACTTCGAAAAGCTCTCTACTAACGAAGCTGACCCGAGTAAAATGAATGTATTACTTTCAGCAGCCCGAACAGAAAGTGTTGAAGCACGTGTTGGCGCATTAGAAGAGGCTAATCTCGATACTAAGATTGTTGATGTAGAAAGTTACGCCTTAAGCCGTGCGATGGACGTTTATTACCAACAACTACCAAGCGATGCCTTCAATAAGTGTGTTGCTGTTGTAGATATTGGTGCCGTACTCATGCTTGTAAGTGTTGTGCAAGCTGGTGAAACTATTTATACACGTGACCAGGTTTTTGGTGGTGATCAATACACAAATAGTATTGTTAACTACTACAACAAAGGGTTTGATGAAGCTGAAATAGGTAAAACATCAGGCGACTTACCACCTAACTATACCTTTGAGGTATTAGCGCCATTTCAAACAGCGTTGCTTCAGCAAGTACGTAGAGCGGTGCAAATGTTTTTAACAACGAGTGGTAAAGAACAAATAGACTACATTGTGCTTACCGGTGGAACTTCTATGATCAAAGGGCTTGATCGCTTATTAATTGAAGAATTAGGTATACACAGTGTTGTTGCAGAACCGTTTGCAAATATGGAAATTTCGCCAAAAGTAGATCGTAATGTTATGCAGCGTCACCGAACACAGTTTGCAATTGCAACAGGTTTGGCATTAAGGAGCTTTTCATCATGCCACATATAAATCTATTGCCTTGGCGAGAACTGCAGCGCGAAGAATCTAAAAAGAAATTTGTAACCATACTAGTTGGAATTGTTTTAGCTTGTTTTTTAAGTATGTACTTATTAAGTATGTTTTACAGTGCATTAAAAGACGGGCAAAACTTAAAAAATAATTACTTAAGTTCTGAAATAAGCATGCTTGATCGAAAGATCAGTGATATTAGAGAATTAGACAAACGAAAAGAAAACCTACAGCAGCGAATGCGATTAATCGAAGAGCTGCAAAGTAGCCGTAACCTTGGCACACAAATTATGGATGAAGTAACAAAAATAGTACCTCAAGGTATTTACTTAACAAAGCTGGAGCGCAGAGGAAACCAGATTTATGTACTTGGCCGAAGTGAATCAAATAACCGTTTATCTACCATGATCCGCCAGGTACAAAGTTCATATTTGCTAGAGCGTCTGACTATGCAGGATATTGTAGCAGGTGATCAGTCTTCGCGTTTACTTAGTGACTTTAGTATGGAGTTTTACGTAAAACCATTTGACGAGATTGGTGAGGTACGTAATGAACCTTGATTTTAAAGCGCTTGGCGAAATAGATTGGAATGAAATTGAGTTAGACAATATTGGTGATTGGCCTGCTGCTGTAAAAGTAATTTGCTGTGCATTTGTTGCTGGGCTCATATTATTTTTTAGCTATAGCCTGTTAGTTTCTGACGAGATTGATAGCTACCATAATGCGGTATCAAAAGAGGTCGACTTAAGAAGTACCTACAGAACAAAATACGCTGTAGCGAGTAAGCTAGATATTTATCGCCAACAAATGATAGAAATGGAAGATAAGTTTTCTCAATTACTTAAGCGGTTACCGACATCAAACGAAATACCAGGCTTACTTGACGATTTATCTTATGTTGGCACAACGAGCGGTTTAACATTTTTAAAAATTGGTTGGTTACCTGAAGTAGAGAAAGAGTTTTATACCGAGCTACCTATCAAAATAGAAGTAGTAGGTACTTATCATGAATTTGGTGAATTTGTTGGCAAAGTTGCTCAGTTACCACGAATAGTTAGTTTGCATGACTTTTCTATTACGTCTTCTGGCGAAAAACAACTAACATTTAGTGTTGTAGCAAAAACTTACCGTTATGAAGAAGGAGTTAAAAAATGAGGCTCCTTCATTTAATGCCGCTATTGGCTGTTGTTGCGTTAGTGGGGTGTAACGACGATACCTCGGAACAAAAAGAATTTATTGATCAGGTAAAAGCAAGCACAACGCCTAAAGTTGAGTCGATTCCTGAACTTACTCAATTTGAGATTTTTGAATATAGTGCAGGTAATTTACGAAGTCCATTTGTGGCACCTCAACCTGAAATAATTCAGAACAAACTGACGCAAATAAAAAACTGTTTACACCCTGACCCAGACAGGCGCAGAGAGCCATTAGAAAAATACCCATTAGATAATTTAGCAATGAAAGGTACAATTGGTTCAAGTGGTCAAGTTTGGGCGCTTATAACTGCTGCAGATGAAACATTACATCGTGTAACGATTGGTAATTATTTGGGTAGTTACGATGGCAAGGTAAAAGCTGTGAGTAACGATTTTATAGAATTAGTTGAATTAATCCCTGATGGGTCTGGTTGTTGGAAAGAGCGCCTGACTAAACTGGAAATGTTAGAGGCGGCAACTGATGGCGCAAATTAATAATAAAAAAGGTAAAAATAACATGCATAAGGATGTTCTTTGGTTTAATCGCATTGCGAGAGCTTTATTTGCAACAGCCGCTTTGGTTTGTGCTAACAATGCTTTGGCAGGACCATTGCTTTACGATGTACGTTATAACCCATTACTTAAAGGTGAAACCGAACTACAGCTTGTTTTCGACGAAGAAATAACTTTAGAACCGCAAATTCAAGTATTTAACAGCCCAGCGCGTATTGAAATGTTTTTTGATACCGCAGAGTTAGAATTAGGATTAAATGACGTTGAAGTTAATCAAGCAGGTATTAGTAGTGTCACCAATGTGTTATCTGAGCAAGGTTTAAAGGTAACAGTTAATCTAGACAGATTAAAAATGTATGAAACAGAAGTTAATAACAACTTAGTTTCAATACGTGTATCGGATAACCCATTAACCGGTTCAGTAACTGAAGATGAAGCCGTTCTGACAGGTGATGTGAGTGGAAACTACATTAACCGCATCCAATCTATTGATTTTAGACGTGGTGAGAAAGGTGAGGCAAAGGTACTTGTATTTTTACAAGACACTCAAGCTGCTATAGAGGTTCACGAAAGTGGCGGCAAAATTTACGCAGATTTTCACCATACAGATATTCTGGACGATCTACTTTATGAGTTGGATGTTTTAGACTTTGGTACCATTGTTAGTACTATCGAAACGTTTAAAGAAGAAGGGCGAAGCCGCGTTGTTATAGAACCTAATGCCGAGTTTACATTCACGTATCAGCAAATAGACAATATTCTTACCCTCACAGTTGAAAAAGATGAAACTCAAAATGCTTACCTAGATGGTGGTAAAGAGTATCAAGGTCGACCAATGACCTTAAACTTTCAAGATATTTCAGTCCGTGCAGCATTACAAATTATCGCAGGCTATAACGACTTTAACTTAGTAACAAGTGATTCCGTTACCGGTAACATTACCTTGCGCTTAGATGGCGTGCCGTGGGACCAAGCACTTGATGTCGTATTACGTATAAAAGGGTTGGACAAGCGCATGGATGGCTCTATCTTAATGGTAGCGCCAGCAGAAGAGCTTGCAGCCCGTGAAGCAAAAGATCTAAAAGCAAAGCAGCAAGTTGAAGATTTAGAGCCGCTTTACAGCGAATATATGCGATTGAATTATGCCAAAGCTGAAGACTTTGCTGACTTACTTAAAACAGATATTAATAGCATCATTACCCCACGCGGAAGTGTGTCGGTTGATCAGCGTACTAACACTTTACTCGTTAAAGATACTGTTAAGAGCATAGAAAATATTAGACGTATGATTGAAACCCTGGACATACCGGTTCAACAGGTTGTTATTGAATCTCGTATGGTAACAGTGCGTGATAACGTAACTGAGGACCTAGGTGTTCGTTGGGGATTTAGCGATCAGCAAGGTAGTGATGGCATATCTGGTTCTTTAGAAGGTGCTGAAACCATTTCAAATGGGGTAATCCCTGACTTAACAGATAGATTAAATGTAAATCTACCTATTACAAACCCAGCGGCCAGTATAGGCCTCCACATAGCAAAACTCGCCAACGGGACATTAATCGATTTAGAGTTAAGTGCGCTTGAAGAAGAGAATAAAGGCGAGATTATTGCAAGCCCGCGTATTATTGCTGCCAATCAGCAAAAAGCGCGCATTGAACAAGGTACTGAAATACCCTATACAGAATCAGCTTCTAGTGGTGCAACAACGGTAAGCTTTAAAAAAGCAGTACTTAGTTTAGAGGTGACACCACATATAACGCCTGATAATAAAGTAATTTTAGACTTAATTATCACGCAAGATACACGTGGCGATACTGTACAAACAGGTACAGGTGAGGCCGTTTCGATAGATACTCAAGAAATTCAAACACAAGTATTAGTAGAAAACGGGCAAACTATCGTACTGGGTGGGATTTTCCAACAGCAGATAATCAACACTACAAATAAAGTGCCTGTGTTAGGTGATATTCCTTATGTTGGTAGGTTGTTTAAAAGCACCAGTGAATTTAATGAAAAGCGTGAATTGCTTATTTTCGTGACACCAAAAATACAAATAGATTAAAATAAGGTACTTTTTTGTTAATCAACGGGTGATTATTTAGTTTAATTGCTCGTTATGTGGCTTTTTATTCTAATTGACTTGAAATACCCCTGCAATTACTGAGATAATCCCCTCCTTAATTTTGGGGCCAGGTCGTTAGGCGGGGTTTTATTTCAAATTTTAGAGTTCGTTTGTACTAAAAGATATGGCTGAGAAACGTAATATATTTCTAATTGGCCCCATGGGGGCTGGAAAAAGCACAATTGGTCGTCACATTGCCGATCAATTACACCTTGAATTTGTTGATTCTGATCAAGAAATCGAACGCCGCACGGGTGCAGATATTGCCTGGGTATTCGATCTTGAAGGTGAAGAAGGCTTTAGACTTCGTGAAGAATCTGTTATTGGCGACTTAACTGAAATGCAAGGTATTGTACTTGCTACAGGTGGTGGTTCAGTAATGAGTAAAGAAGTTCGAAACAAGCTTTCGGCTCGTGGTATCGTTGTATACCTAGAGACACCTATTGAAAAGCAAGTTGCACGCACACAACGCGACAAGCGTCGCCCGTTACTGCAAACAGAAGAAGCACCTCGTGATGTACTAGAGCGCTTAGCAGAAGAACGCGAACCGTTATATAAAGAAGTGGCTGATTTTGTTGTACGCACTGATGAGCAAAGCGCTAAAGTTGTTGCAAATCAAATCATTGAGAAACTAGATTTTTAAAACCAATACATAATAAAGGATTAGCTGAGCATGCTTAAATTAACTGTTAATTTGGACGAGCGAAGTTATCCTATTTATATTGGGCAATCTGCACTTCAAGATAATGGCCGTCTAATTCATCATATTGGTGATTGTCGGCCTATCATCATTACTAATGACACAATTGAACCTTTATATCTACAAGGCTTACTTGATTCATTAGCTGAATTAAATCCTCTTTCCTTTATCATACCTGATGGTGAGCAATACAAGTCACTAGAGTGGTTTGAAAAAATATCCGCTTTTTTACTGCAAAATAATTGTGGTCGCGATACTTGTTTAATTGCATTAGGTGGCGGCGTAGTTGGTGATTTAACTGGTTTTGTAGCTGCATGTTATCAACGTGGCGTGCCGTTTATTCAAATACCTACAACACTTTTATCGCAAGTGGATTCATCTGTTGGTGGAAAAACAGCGGTGAACCATCCGTTAGGAAAAAACATGATTGGGGCTTTTTATCAGCCACAAGCTGTTTTTATTGATACTCAGTCTCTTCATACACTCCCAAAAAGAGAGTTTGCGGCAGGAATGGCTGAAGTTATCAAGTATGGTTTAATATACGATACCGAGCTTTTTACTTATTTAGAGCAAAATGTTGAAAACTTACAGCAGCTAAATGAAACATGCCTGCAGCATATCATTTACAGGTGCTGTGAAATTAAAGCGTTAATCGTTGCTGAGGATGAAAAAGAGCAAGGTCTCAGAGCATTGCTAAACTTGGGGCATACCTTCGGTCACGCAATTGAAGCCCAAATGGGTTATGGTAAGTGGCTTCATGGTGAAGCTGTTGCTACGGGTATGGTGTTAGCTTCTCAGTTGGCTCACACTCGAGGTGACTTAACGCAGCAGGATATAGCGCGTATTGTGGATGTTATTAAACAATATAACTTACCAACTGAAGTACCTGTAGATATGACGAGTGAACAATTTTTATTGCATATGCGCAAAGATAAAAAAAATAAAAAAGGAACTATCCGTTTTATTTTACCCACTCAATTTGGTCAATGTGCACTGGTAGACGATGTATCTGACGATCAAGTCCGAGCATTAATCGAGCACTAAATGCAGTCACAAATTTTACCAAGCCGTGCGGCTTTGGTGGATAGAATCGCACTGCAATTTGAATATGGTCAAAACCTTATTATTTTACTGGGCACATCAGGCCTAGGAAAAAGCTATCTGCTTGAAACCTTTATTACCGATAAATACAACGACTTTAATAAAGCATTTGTACAATCGAGTGCAAAATTGACAGACGCTCAGTTAATGAGCGATCTACTAGAGCAAAGCTTTAACAACCCGTTGGTTGATCATAATTTAAGTTTGTCTGAAAATTTTTATCAGTTACTTAATCAACAACAATCGGGCTCCTGTTTATGGGTTATTGACGGTGGAAGGCACTTATCAGAAGAGTTTTTAATTGAGCTGGAGCTGCTAGCTAAAAATAGCCCAATCACTCTTTATATTATGATTGCCTCAGCTGCAAAGTTGCCGGTTGAACACGCAGTCGAAATTCATCTTGAACGGCTTCCTCTTCATGAAAGTAAGCAGTTAATGGGGTGGTACTTTGAAAAGCTTCCTCACGATGAAGATCCTGTTTTCCAAGCTTTTTTAGCTGAAGCTAATGGTAATCCTAGTTTATTGCTTGCATGGCAACAGGATGAGTACATCGCAGATGTCAAAGTTAAAGATAAAGTATCATGGCGTGTACATTTACTGGTACTTATGTTGCTCATTATGTTCTTAATTATAGGCTTGTTATATAAGTCAGATATGAGTGATTGGTGGCAAAAGCATTATGAGCAAGGCACCATTGAGGTTGATAGCACTGCTATTCCAGTGAGCCAGGCTATTGCACCTATACCTGACACAGTAACAAAAGAAAAAGTAGCCGACATACAGCCTACCGCTGAAGGTGAAAGAAAAAACGATATATCCGCGATCATGCAAAGCTTAAATGCAGGCAACGAGATCAATGAGCCTATTAGCTCTGATACACTCATAAAAGATGAACCTGTTAAAGAGCTTGTGCAATCAAAAGTTAACAATGAGGTTGATGCATCATCAGTGCAACTGCCCATAAACGAAGTTAGCTCATGGTATTCTAAGCAAAATGATTCAAATACGGTGATTCAGTTACTTGCAGTAACACAAAAGCAGGTTGTAGATGATTTTATAGAGCAGTATGCACTCCAATTAACAGCGTACACTTATCAAACTCAAAGAAATGGTAAAACATGGTGGGTGGTGACAACCGGCAGTTTTACAAGCATGAATGATGCACAGCAAGGTATGAAAAACCTACCTGCAAGTATCTTAAAAAATAAGCCGTTTTATAAAAAAATTAGTAAAATAAAACAAGAAATTGCACGAGTTGATCAGTAATATAAATCGCTTTAGTGTAAAATCGCGCAACACCAGATTGAAGTAAAGAACCAATGCAGCAAAAGAGTAGAGCCTTCCTTAAATGGGCTGGCGGAAAATACAGTCTCGTTGATGATATTAACGCGCGATTAAACCAAGCAAGTTCGCATGCTGATACCTTGGTTGAACCTTTTGTTGGTGCCGGTTCCGTTTTTCTAAATAGCGATTTTAAGCATTATATTCTTAACGATATTAATGCTGATTTAATCAACTTATATAAAGAATTAAGAAATTCACCCGATGAGTTTATTAGTGATGCAAAAAAGCTATTCGTTGATTTAAATAACCACCCCGATGCGTACTACGAATACCGAGTTCAGTTTAATCAAAGCCGTGATGTATATGAGCGGTCAATGCTATTTTTATACATGAATCGTTTTGGTTACAACGGCTTATGCCGTTATAACTTAAAAGGCATTTTTAATGTACCATTTGGTAAATATAAAAAGCCTTATTTTCCTGAAAAGGAAATGTACTTTTTTGCTGAAAAAGCACAGCAAGCGACCTTTACATGCTTAGGCTACGATGACGTATTTAAACTAGTTCCTAATAACGCGGTTATTTATTGCGATCCACCCTATGTCCCTTTGAGTAAAACGGCTTCGTTTACTTCTTATGCTAAGGGCGGGTTTAATTTAGATGATCAGGCTAATTTAGCTAATTTGGCAGAAAAAGCGGCGTTTGAAAATAACACCCCAGTGCTTATTTCAAATCACGATACAGTATGGACACGGAAAATATACAGCCAAGCATCACTTGATCAAATTCAAGTCAAAAGGACAATAAGCCCTAAGGGCGGAACTCGTAATAAAGTAGGCGAGTTAATGGCTATGTACTTACCACTAAAACAACCACAGCATAAATTGAAAGCGCAAAAGCGATAAATAGTATTATCGCAATAGCAATGATTGAGGAAATAGAGTGTTCTTGAAAATCTGCGCGGCGCTTTTGTTCTGATTGAACACCAAAAAATGCGGCTAGCACACTTTGCAACGCGCTAATAAAGTGCCGCATTTTCTAGAATAAAGGCTTTAAAGAAGGTGTTTTCTTGCTGTCGTCTGAGCTTGTTAATAACTCAAGTAAATCCAAGTAGTGAAACTGAGCGCTGCGGCTATCACCAGTGATCCAAGAAAACCAAGAAGAGTCTTCTTCAAGTACATGTAAACAGGGTTTACTTGTGTTTATTTCGTGTGTTGATTGCGGAGCACAATTATTAACCGAGCTTAACTCTTGCCCTGAACTTGGCGTAAAATTTACTAACCCAATAACTAATAATGCAGATGCAATTAATATCCCAATTTTAAAAGCGCGCATGATTTGAACCTAATATTTTGTTACTTTTTTAAGCATAACAAAAACTGCTCAAATAACAAACTTGTTTCTAATAAAGACTATTAATTAAATGTCAAAAATAGCCACTTAAGCACTTCAAACGCAACAGTATTACGCCTTAGTTGCTTGGGTAACGTCATCAATTGAGTTACATTAACGTAATATTTTACTCATTGGTGAATCTGCTATGTTTAGCCCAGAACAAAAATACTTAATTGCCCCATCAATTCTTTCAGCTGATTTTGCAAAGCTTGGTGAAGATGTTGATAGCGTTTTAGCCGCAGGTGCAGATGTAGTGCATTTTGATGTAATGGATAATCACTATGTACCTAACTTAACGATTGGACCTATGGTGTGTAAAGCACTAAGGGACTACGGTATCACCGCGCCAATTGATGTGCATTTAATGGTTAAGCCTGTCGATAGCATCATTCCACAGTTTGCAGAGGCGGGGGCTTCAATAATTACTTTTCACCCAGAGGCGAGTGAGCATATTGATCGCACGATTCAATTAATCAAAGATCATGGCTGTAAAGCTGGCTTAGTATTTAACCCAGCGACCAGTTTAAGCTATTTAGATCATGTAATTGATAAGCTAGATACTATTTTACTCATGTCTGTTAACCCCGGATTTGGTGGGCAAAGCTTTATTCCTCATACACTTAAAAAGTTAGCGCAGGCAAAGCAACGAATTGTTGAGTCAGGTCGAGATATTCGACTAGAAGTGGACGGTGGTATTAAGGTGGATAATATCGCTGCAGCAGCTCAGGCCGGTGCAGATATGTTTGTAGCAGGCTCTGCTATTTTTAATCAGCCAGACTACAAAGTAGTTATTGATCAAATGCGTAAGCAACTTGAGAGTGTAAAATAATGCAGTACGATGCGGCATTTTTTGATTTGGATGGCACACTAGTCGATAGTGTATATGACCTATATATCTCAATTAACTTAACATTAAGCGACTTGGCATTCCCTATTGTAAGCCAACGTTTGGTCGAAAGCTGGGTAGGAAATGGTATAGATATGTTGGTAAAGCGGGCACTGAGTGGTGATATGCAGGTTAGTGAGCATTTAGATGAATCACTAACTAATAAAGCCATTGCACAGTTTCATAAGCATTATGAACAACAGGTAGGCCAATACAGCGTGTTATACCAACATGTTGAAACAGGGCTTGCAGCTTTACGTGGTATGCAAAAAGCATTGATAACTAATAAGTCTCGAATTTTTACTGAAAAACTTCTTGATAAGTTAGCACTTACCAATCATTTTGAGCTTATTATTTGTGGCGATGATATGGCAAAAAAACCGTCACCTAAGCCATTATTGTTTGCGTGTAAAAAGCTAAATATTGAGGCCTCTAAAGCAATAATGATTGGCGATTCTAAAAGCGATATACTTGCTGCAAAAGCGGCGGGTATTGATGTAATTGCAGTAGGCTATGGCTATAATCAAGGTGAAAACCTTGCTGATTATAATCCACAGTACCTATGCGATAACTTCTTAGATATAATACCTGTCCTAACACAGCGTTAAATATTAATAATTAAGTAAATAAAGGAAAATCATGAGTAAACCAGTAGTTTTAAGCGGCATTCAGCCAACCGGTGGTATGACAATAGGCAACTATGTTGGCGCTATTAACCAGTGGCTAAAGTTACAGGAAGATCACGAAAGTTTCTTTATGTTGGTTGACTTGCATGCTATCACCGTTCGTCAAGAGCCAGAATTATTACGCTCTCGTGTACTAGATGGCGTTGCATTGTATGCTGCATGCGGTATCGACCCTGAAAAGTCAGCGTTATTTGTTCAGTCTCAAGTGCCAGAGCACGCACAGTTAGCGTGGGTACTTAATTGTTACGCGCAAATGGGTGAACTTAACCGCATGACCCAGTTTAAAGATAAGTCGTCAAAGCATGCTAACAATGTAAACGTGGGCTTATTTTCGTACCCAGTTTTACAAGCGGCCGATATTTTACTTTATCAAGCCGATCAGGTACCAGTAGGCGAAGATCAAAAACAACACTTAGAGCTAACGCGTGACATAGCAACACGCTTTAATAACTTATACGGTGACGTTTTTAAACTGCCAGAGCCTTACATTCCAGAGTTTGGTGCGCGTGTAATGAGCCTACAAGACCCACTCAAGAAAATGTCAAAGTCTGACGAAAATCCAAACGGCTACATTATGTTATTAGATGAGCCTAAAAAGATTGAGAAAAAGCTTAAAAAAGCAGTGACCGATTCAGACGAGCAAGCGCGTATTTACTTTGACCGAACTGAAAAGCCAGGTGTATCTAACTTACTTACTTTATTAAGCGTAGCGACTAAGCGCTCAATAGAAGACTTAGTACCAGAGTTTGAAGGTAAAATGTACGGTCACCTTAAAAAAGATACAGCCGATGCAGTAGTAAGCATGATTGAACCAATTCAAGCTCGCTTTAAAGAAATTAGAGAAGATCAAAATTTACTTGATAACATAATGAAATCTGGAGCTGAAAAAGCCAGTGTACGTGCCGAGAAAACGCTTAAATCGGTATATGATGCATTAGGGTTTATTCCACGCGGATAGGTTTATTGAAATAAAAATGCCGCTTATTAGCGGCATTTTTCATATGGCACATATCAACATGATAGACCCAAATAAAAACAGTAGCGATACTGCTAATTTGTCTGTTTTATCCATTATTCGGCTCCTTTTACAGTTATGTCTTGTGCGTTATTAATGCTCACTAAAGAAACGCTGTAGCCTTTATTTTCAAGTAATGTAAGCAAGCTATCTTGGCCTACAAGGTGTCCAGCCCCAACTAGTACAAACTCACTACTGTCGTTATTAAACATTGCCTCTACTTTTGGTAACCAATTATTATTTCTATCTTTAAGTAGCTGCTTGTAGGTTTCTGGGTCATTTTTCTGAATATTTTCAACCGCTACCTTGTTTAGTGTGTCGGTATCACCTTCTCGCCATGCAGTTAATAATCCTTTAAATATATCATTATAGTTATTTAGCTCTGCTAGGTTACGTTTAATAAAGTCATTTTCGTTACCTTGACCCATTGTTTTAAATAACTCTAACTGAAACTCCACTGTTTCTAAGTAGTTTTTTGTTTTGTTGTCTTTAGTCGCTTTTTTTTCATAGTAAGCATCAACACCTTCTCCCATTAAGTTTTGTTTTTGCAGTTCCATCGACATTAAAACGATACTCACCATGGCTGGGCGAAAGCCATCTAGCTTAGCAAGGTTAGCGCCAAACTCGCTAAGCTTATTTTCGAGTGAAGCCTTAACCTCAGGCTCTAACTTTTCGCTTAACGTTTCATTATTTGTATATGAAAGCGCGCCAAGCATTTGCATTTGAGCATTAGTATCAGCTGGGTCTGGTACTGGCGCTTCAAAAACAATTGTATCGGCTTGTTCATAAGCATGATTAAACTCAACAGGTAATGGCATTTCAGCTTTAGGCAAAATATGTACAGTACCGCCAATAAATAACGAGTTATCTCCTTTGCTTACTTGCCATACTGAACTTTGTGCATGTGCTGTATTTGCTACCAAGCTACAACCAAGTAAAATGCTGGCAGACACTAATTTTTTTGTAAAATTTTTCATGATGATTCCTTAATGTAATTTCTAAATTTATTGTTTTTAGTTAGATAAAATATTGCTGAAATAAGCAGTGATTGACGATGTGACCTTTGAAAGGTTTTTATCTATTTGTGAGTTTATTTTGTCCATTGAAGAGTCAAGCTCCGCTGATATTTTTTCATCTATTGAAGAGAGTAGCGTTTGTGTATCACTATTACTTTTTAAAGACTCTGTAGCGTCTATTTTGGTTGTTTTTTGCTGCTTTACATTTTTTGAGCTAGTTATCATTGGGTTTTCACCAATCATGCATTGCTCAAAACTCCTTTGAGTGTTTTGTTGATTAGTGTCAGCTGCAATAGCTAAAGTAGTATTAAAAGCAGTGGCTAATAGTAAAGTAGATAGACCTTTTTTCATTGTGCTGTTCATAATTAAACCTTTTATATTTTTAATTGCAGCTAATTTAGAATCGCAAATGATTTTTAGTAAGCTGCTTGTTGATGACGGTTTAAAGAATATCGCTGAATTTACTGAGAGTCGCTTATCTAGTTATGAGCAATTAATAGATAAGGTTTTAATCGTATTTAATTGTTTTAATTTAATGGGTTAGCGTAAAACCTTATATTGTTGATATAAGGTTTTAAATGCTTTTTATACACAATAATGAGTTGATGTGGTACGGTTTATAAAAATAAAAATACCTAAAGACTATGAATTATCAAATCGGACCTTGGCAATTTATAAGTAATCGCTGTGTGATTACTTCAAATAACTTAGAAAGGGAATTAGATCCACTTTTAGTAAAGTTATTACTGCACTTTGTAAATAAGCCTCAACAAATAGTTTCCCGCCAAGCGCTAATCGAAAGTGTATGGCAACAAAGCTATGTAGACGATAACGCGATTAACCGAGCTATCTCAGAGCTAAGAAAACAGCTTGCTCATCCAACTGAAAAAGCACCGCTTTTAAAAACGCATTACCGTAAAGGATATAGCCTTACGGTAATACCTGAACAGTTAACACGAGAAAGCGTTACTGAAAAGCCTGTAAACTCAATATCTGACTCGGCTACTGACACTACAAATAGTGATGATTTTACTGCTGCGACTATTTCAAAACCTGTCCCAGAAAAGAACATCAAAACGCTTTTGGCTTATACGTTATTAGTCATCACCTGTATTTTCTCTATTGTGTGGTTGGTACTGTTTTATAAAAGTGAAGGCGCTGGTGATATAGTTAAACAAGTTACGGTAAATAAGGTTGCGAGTACGTGGAATATAGGTAGTGAGGTTCACCCTGAGCTATCTTCAGATAAACACTATTTAGCTTATACCAATGTTGAACCTGAACAGGATTTTAATCGTGCATTTGTTAAGCGACTTTCTGATCAGCGAGAAGTAGAAATTACATACCCTGGTTTTCAGGTATCTATTTTATCGTGGCAGCTAAACCAACATGCTGTGCTATTACAAGCGACAAACTTAAAACAGCAACAATGCGAAATGGTATTAGTTGATTTAAGCCAGTTTCCTATTATTGGAGACGCTAAACTTATAAAAAAATGTGACCTCAGATACACAGGTTATGCGCAATTAGATCAAAATGGTGAGTATATTTATTATACCGAATACAAAAATGAGCAAGATGGCTCAGGGTTATACAAATTTGATTTAGAATTACAAAAGGAGTCGATTGTTATTCCTCCGCCAGGTGTAATGTATGGTGTAATAATGCCGCGTTTATCTCATTCGGGTAATAAAATAGCGTACATACTAAGCCAAAAAGGCCAGCCATTTTCTGTATTTAGTTACGACTTTAACACACGTGAGACTAAGCGATTATTTAAGGCAAAGAGAAGAACCATCAGTTTCGCGTTCGATTGGCTTTCAAATGATAAAGGCGTTATTGTGTTTGAAGACTCTGATCTTTCAAGCATTACGTTTAATGAAAATAATATAATTAAACATACTCTGAATGTTACCCCCGCAATTTCACCTTATTATATTGCAGTTCAGTCTGCTAATAGTCTTTTTTACTCAGCAAATAAAACACAAGCATTTTCATTAATTAAAGCAACAGATACCTTTGGCGACAATCCAGCTTATGAACCTTTGTATAAAAGTGATAATGACGACTACAGTATTGTTGAAGTAATAAATAAAGCTGGGCCAGCGCATGTTTTTGTATCAGAGCGCTCTGGTAGCAGCCAATTATGGATTGCTCAAAATGGGCTAACTAAGCAACTTAGTTTTTTTAATTACGACGATGACTCCTCTACCTATAAATTAAGAGGGTTAAAAGTATCCCCTAATAAGAGGCGTATATTATTAATAAAAAATAAGCGCTTTTCACTTTATGACCTAAGTACGCAAAAATTCTACCCGTTAGAGATGTTAAGTGGGCGTAAAATAGAGAGTTACATTTGGTCAAAAAATAACGAAAGTATTATTTATATTGAGCAGCTTGATTCAAAAAATAGAGTCGTTGAGTTGAACTTGCTAACCCGTGATACTCACGTAATTGAAGACATTAAAGCCAATAAGCTTATTTCAGATAGTGAAGGGAACGCTTACGCAATAACATTTGATCAGTTAATTCGTCTCTCAGATAAGCAAAGCTGGCCATTACCTAAAAATGCCAGAAAGGCGAATGTATATGGAGTAAGCAAAGACTATTTTTATTACTCAGATTCTATCTCAAGAATTGCTAGGCTCAATTTAAAAGAGGGTACCGTGCAAGATACACACGTGGACTTTCGGCCTATCACTTTTGAGGTGAGTTCAGATAACGAAATTTTATTTACGGGTGCTAAATACAAAGATATGCAAATTATACAAATTAGTTGGGATGAATAAAAAGTTTATCAAGGACTAGCAGTTGGGAGCTAAATATAAAAAACACCAAGTAGTTAAATTACTTGGTGTTTTTTTATTGGTATTAAAGCAATGGCTTTAGGTAATGACCTGTGTGCGAGCGTTCACATTCGGCTACTTCTTCAGGCGTACCTGCAATAAGTATCTCACCGCCGCCAGCGCCACCTTCAGGGCCTAAATCAACCACCCAGTCTGCAGTTTTAACCACATCTAAGTTATGCTCAATAACCACGATGGTGTTACCGTGATCGCGCAGGCGATGTAATACAACAAGCAGTTGTTCAATGTCGGCAAAATGTAAGCCAGTTGTGGGCTCATCAAGTATGTACAGTGTTTTACCTGTATCGCGTTTAGAAAGCTCACGGGCAAGTTTTACACGCTGAGCTTCACCGCCAGAGAGCGTAGTAGCTGCTTGTCCTAAGCGAACATACGATAAACCAACGTCCATTAGCGTTTTAAGCTTACGGGCTATTGCAGGTATTTTATCAAAGTAGTCATGCGCGTCTTCAACGGTCATTTCGAGTACTTGGTGAATGTTTTTACCCTTGTATTGTACTTCTAGAGTTTCGCGGTTGTAGCGTGCCCCTTTACATACATCACAGGGGACATATACATCAGGTAAAAAGTGCATTTCTACCTTTATTACGCCATCACCTTGGCAGGCTTCACAGCGTCCACCTTTAACGTTAAAACTAAAGCGACCCACTTTATATCCACGAGAGCGTGACTCTTGTGTACCCGCAAATAACTCACGAATACCCGTAAAAATACCGGTATAGGTAGCAGGGTTTGAGCGTGGTGTACGGCCAATAGGGCTTTGGTCAATATCAATTACTTTATCAAAATGATCAAGACCACTAATTGATTTATACGGTGCAGCTTCTGCTGTGGTTGCGCCGTTTAATTCAGTATGCGCTAGTTTGAATAGCGTATCGTTTATAAGTGTTGATTTACCAGAGCCCGACACCCCTGTTATACAGGTCATTAACCCAAATGGAATTTTTAAATCGACATTTTTAAGGTTGTTACCTGTTGCGCCAAATAACTCAAGCCATTTATCGCCGGTTGGGTTACGCTCTTTTGGTACTTCTATTTTTCGCACGCCTGATAAAAACTGGCCAGTTACTGAGTCTTTGGTTGCTAAAATATCGTCGCGTGTACCTTGTGCGATAATATGTCCGCCGTGCACACCCGCACCTGGGCCAATATCAATAATATGATCGGCGGCGCGAATGGCATCTTCATCATGTTCAACAACAATAACGGTGTTACCAAGATCGCGTAAATGCACTAATGTTTGTAATAGACGGTCGTTATCTCGCTGGTGTAAACCAATTGATGGTTCGTCTAATACATACATAACACCAACAAGACCCGCACCAATTTGGCTGGCTAAACGAATTCGCTGCGCTTCACCACCAGAGAGGGTATCGGCACTGCGCTCAAGCGATAAGTAATTAAGGCCAACATTGATTAAAAACGATAAACGGTCGCGAATTTCTTTAAGAATTTTTTCTGCTATTTGTGCTCTTTGGCCACTTAACGATAAGCTCTCGAAAAAATCCATCGCTTCGCCAATACTCATGGTAGTAATAGCAGGTAAGTTAGTTTGGCCAATAAATACGTGGCGTGCTTCTTGGCGTAAACGTGAACCCTTACAGCTAGGGCAGGCTTGGCTGGTTTGATATTTAGCGAGCTCTTCACGTACCGAGTTTGACTCAGTTTCGCGATAGCGACGGTTCATGTTATTTAACACGCCTTCAAACTCGTGGTTGCGTGTGATTAAATCGCCTCTGTCGTTACGGTAGTTGAAGGCTATTTTTGTACTGCCTGAACCTTCTAAAATAATTTTTTGAGAATCTTTAGCCAGCTTTTCAAACGGTACGTCTAAATCAAATTTATAATGTTCTGCTACTGCTTGTAGCATTTGGAAGTAGTAAAAGCTGCGTTTATCCCACCCTTTTATAGCACCTCCGGCTAAGCTTAACTCTGGGTTATGCACTACGCGGTTAGGATCAAAGTACTGGCGTACGCCTAAACCATCACAACTTTGACACGCACCAGCAGGGTTATTAAACGAAAATAAACGCGGTTCTAATTCGGTCATTGCATAGCCACAGGTAGGGCAGGCAAAGTTGGCTGAAAACAGCATTTCTTCAATACTGCTGTCGTCCATGTAAGCTACATTTGCTACGCCGCCCGACATTTCAAGTGCTGTTTCAAACGACTCAGCTAAACGCTGCTGTTGACCGTCTTTTACCTTAAAGCGGTCAACAACCACTTCAATAGTATGTTTTTTATGAAGTTCAAGTGTCGGCGGATCTGATAAGTCGCACACTTCGCCATCTATGCGGGCACGAATATAGCCTTGGCTTGCAAGCTGCTCAAGTAATTTAACGTGCTCACCTTTACGGTCTTTAACCACTGGTGCTAAAAGCATCAGTTTAGTGCCCTCTGGCAGCGCTAAAACGGTATCAACCATTTGGCTAATTGTTTGTGCGGCTAAAGGTAAATCATGTGTAGGACAACGAGGTTCGCCCACACGAGCAAACATTAAACGTAAGTAATCGTATATTTCGGTAATTGTACCTACGGTAGAGCGCGGATTGTGCGATGTAGATTTTTGCTCAATAGAAATGGCGGGAGACAGTCCCTCAATATGATCAACATCGGGTTTTTCCATCAAGGATAAAAACTGTCTTGCATAAGCAGAAAGTGATTCAACATACCGGCGTTGCCCTTCAGCGTATAAAGTATCAAATGCAAGTGATGACTTTCCCGAACCAGATAGGCCTGTGATAACAATTAATTTATCACGTGGGATGGTTAGGCTGATGTCTTTTAAGTTGTGCGTACGGGCGCCTCGGACTTCAATGTTTTCCATGCTATCTCGTTAATTACCAAAATTATTTACTGAGTATCTCATAATACGCTGCAATATTAATCCTTGATCATGAAAAATCCTTAGCTTTAAGCGATTAATTATTGCCAAGCTTGTGGTAGAATCCTTGTCTAATTTTTTCACATCGTAAGATTTAGCTGATAATGACTGCATCTTCACTTAATTCACGAGAAAAGCGCGCCGCGGTATCGCTAGCGAGTGTGTTTGCATTTAGAATGCTCGGCTTATTTATGCTGATGCCGGTATTAGCGATTTATGGCCAGTCGCTTGACGGTTTTTCACCTATTTGGATTGGCTTTGCTATTGGTGCGTATGGCCTAACGCAGGCTGTGTTGCAAATACCTATGGGCCGTTTGTCAGACAAAATAGGCCGTAAAAAAGTTATTATTGGTGGCTTAGTTGTGTTTGCTATTGGCTCAGTCATAGCCGCATTAGCTGAATCTATCCAAATGGTAACTGTGGGGCGTGCATTACAAGGCATGGGCGCTATTGCTAGTGCTTTGCTTGCATTTGCCAGCGACTTAAGCCGAGACGAACAGCGACCCAAAGTAATGGCGGTTATAGGTATGAGCATAGGCATGAGCTTTGCTTTTGCTATGTTATTAGGGCCTATTGTTGCCGCGTCGTGGGGTGTTGCTGGCGTTTTTTGGCTAACGGCAATACTTGCGGTATGTGGTATTTTTATTATTACGTTTTTAGTGCCCAAAGCGGTTAATAAAGCCCCCAAAGGCGACACGCTTGCAAGCTTTAGCGATATTAAAAAACTGATTAAACACCCGCAGTTAGCACGCTTAAATGCCGGTGTATTACTGCTGCATTTAACATTAACAACCATTTTTGTTGTGTTACCCAGCCAGCTAATAAAAGAAGGCCTAGCGGCAGAACAACATTGGTATTTGTATATTCCAGTCTTGCTTTTAGCATTTCTATTAATGGTGCCCATTATGATTGTGGCCATAAAAAAAGAAAAAGAAAAGCAAGCATTTATGAGTTCTGTAGCGCTGTTAACAGTCAGCATGCTTGCCATGTCAGTATGGATTAATAGTGTGGTAGGAATTGCAATATGTATGTTGCTTTATTTTGTTGCGTTTAACTTTTTAGAAGCAACAATGCCCGCGCTTGTATCGCGCTTAGCGCCTGCTAGCCAAAAAGGGTCAGCCATGGGCGGGTACTCGTCTAGCCAGTTTTTAGGGGCTTTTTTAGGTGGTATTTTAGGTGGTTACGTAGCACAAACAATAAGTACGCAAGCTGTGTTTGCGGCAGCGGCACTTGTTGGGTTAATATGGCTTGTTGTTGCGTGGAAAATGGAAGTACCACCCAAAAGTAAAGTTATTAGTTTAATGACCAAATTAAGTACTGAGGAGCATGCCCAAACACTGGCTTCTCAGTTAGTTGCTTTACCCGGTGTAATAGAAGCAACTGTAGTACGCGACGAAAGCCGTAGCTACTTAAAGATTAATGATAAAGAATTTGACCTAGACCAAGCGCGAAAAGTCGCTGGTTTAATCTAACGTTTATAGGAGATGGTTTCATGGCACGCGGTGTGAACAAAGTAATTTTGGTTGGTAATTTAGGGCAAGATCCTGAAGTTCGTTACATGCCTAACGGTAACGGTGTAGCAAATATTACCTTAGCAACTTCAGACAGCTATAAAGATAAAAACACTGGCCAAATGGTTGATAAAACTGAATGGCACCGTGTTGTATTTTTTGGGAAACTGGCTGAAATTGTGGGCGAATATTGTCGTAAAGGTTCACAAATATACGTAGAAGGTAAACTTCAAACACGTAAATGGACTGATCAACAAGGCCAAGAAAAATACACCACAGAAATCGTTGTTGATGGCTTTACAGGTCAAATGCAAATGCTAGGTGCTCGCGGTGGAGACCAGCAAAGTGGTGGCGGTTACCAAGGCAATCAAGGTGGCCAGCAAAACAGTGGTTATCAAGGTAATCAAGGTAGCCAACAAGGCGGCTATTCACAAAATAATCAAAACCAGCAAGGTAGTTATGCACCACAGCAGCAAGCTGCACCTGCTGCACAGCCTCAATCGGCGCCTGCACCACAGCAAAATAACCAGTATCAGCCACAAGGCGGTGGTTTTGCTCCACAGCAAAATAGTGCACCACAGCAGCAAGGTGGTTTTGCACCTAAGCCTCAAAATGCACCACAAGGCGGCGCATCAAACCCAATGGAACCAACAATAGATTTTGACGACGACATTCCGTTTTAACCAAAGAAAGAATGTTGAAAAAAACATCTAAAGCCGCTATTTAGCGGCTTTTTTATGTCTTTCACTCCATCAATGTTAGCCAATTTTCTCGTGTTGCTAATAATGGTAATTAGCTTAAGTACTGTTTTACATTTAAAGTTAATTGGCTACCTTGTGCTTATGGCTTTTTTGAACAACACTTTAGTGACTAATATTACATGTGGGTGAGTTATGTCTAAGGGGCAGTATTGGTTATTAAGATATTTTAAGCCGATTTGTTTGGTCATGCTTGTTGTATCGCTTATTGGCTTTAACCTCATTTTAAGCAATGCGTTACATTTAAAAGTACATAGCGCTGGCCAGCAGCTCACAAAGCAAGTTTATGAGTTACAATTAAATGCCCCTTTGAATCAAAAAACACTGTCTGTTTTAGCACAAAGCAATGGCTTTATGCTTGCACCTGAGTCGTCTTCCCTCCACTTTAAAAACATTATAAAGCCGCAGCTTGAGGTGTTTTCATATAAAACATTGAACTTAGGCCTTTACCATTCACCTGTGTGGATAATGGAAAGCTACTTATTTATTTTACTTAACCTGGTGATAGTGGGTGCCGCTATTTCATTATACCGTTGGGGAAGCGCTGCTAACTTTAGACAATTAAAACACCGAAGTCGTCATCACAAGCCGACAAAATTGACTAGTAGTATTTCCAATTTAAATGTGGTTAAAAATGTTGAAAGTGAGGAGTTAGCCTCACTATATGCTGCCGCTGAACAGTATCATAGTTTGTTTGTTTTGGTCAGTTGGGAGTGTAAGTTTGACAAAAATACCGACTTAGAAACTAGTTTTAAAGTTTTTATTCTAAAAGGTATTCCAGAGATCAAAAAAGTAGCTGTGAAACTTATTAATCCAGACAAGCTAACTATTATGCTTTACAACGTACCTATTGCAGAGCTTGATCGGTACACGGAGCGTTTGCATAAAATAATTTTTAATGTGTGCCAAAGCCATCAAAAAAATACGACTCGTAAGCATGTTAAATTGGGTGCGTGTAATTTTCGTCTAGGAGCAGATCAATCAAAGGTTTTGCAAATAGCGCAGTCGGCCCTAACGCTTTCAAAAAATAGTATGTTATTACACCGTCACCGGTTGGCGCTGAGCAAAAGCCAAGAAGTGTTATTTTGTAATGAGCAGGTTATAAACAATATTAAGAAAAATAAATTTATGCTGTCTTTTCAGCCTGTTTTCGATCTGATTAGTGGTGATATTATCCAGCATGAGGCGTTAATTAGAGTAAGACACGACATGCATGGATTACTAGCTGCTCAGTATTTTATTAACCAAGTTGAGAGTAAAGATGACGCGTTAATTCTAGATAAGGCGGTATTGTCGCAAATACTAACACTTGTAATGGCAGAGAAGTCGCCTTTGAGCGTAAGTATTAATATGCATCCTAAAAACTGGCTTAACGATAAGTTTTGGAGCTGGTTAACCATGCAAATGGATAAGCTTAATCTAAGCTGTCAATTACAGTTTGAAATGAGTGAGTCTTTTTTTTGCAACAACAAAAATGCGTTATCAACTACGTTAAATACAATAAAAAAACACAGATCTAATATTATTATTGATAATGTAAAAACGAGTGAAAACATTCCTTTGCTTATTCACTGTGAAGAGGTAATAGGCCTAAAGCTAAGCTATGAACTCGTTCACTTAGTTAATGAAAAATCGCATAATCAAAAATGTATTAAAGAGATTGTTGATGCAGGTAAAATGCTAAACCTTCCTGTTTATGCCGTAGGCGTTGAGACTCAAAAAGAGCTCATTATGTTAACTAAATTGGGCGTTGCTGGCGCACAAGGTTTTTATTTTTCGGAGCCTTTACAAGAGCTAACTCAGGCTGTTTTTCATTAAAATATTTAAGCTTTGTAAATTAACGCCTTATGCAATGAGGCTTAACCGAAAAGAAGTATGTCTAAATTAGTTTTCTGTATTTAAGACCCTTTAGCCCCTGCAAGCCACCGGTATGAATCGCAATTATTTTACTACCAGAAGGGAAATAATCTTGCTCTATTAGGTTCCATATTGCGTACATCATTTTACCGCTATAAATAGGCTCTAATGGTAAATTGTGTGTAATATCCATATATTGGCAAAACGCCCATAACTCAGGGGTAAATTTACCGTAACCACCTCCATGAAAGTCGCAAAGTAATTGCCAGTTAGTTTGTGACTGTGCTTTGCAGCTTAGCTCCCGGACTTCATCTATTAAATATTGCGCTTGCTTTAAAACTGCAATTCCTATTATTTGTGTTGCTGTATTACTCCCCTCAATTAACCCTGCTAATGTTCCGCCGCTTCCTGTGGGGCAAATTAGGTAATCGTGTTCTGGTAAACTTTGTGCAAGCTCTGCACAACCAGGTACTGCATAGGTATTTGTCCCGCCTTCGGCAAGAATATACGCATCTGGAAACTTCTCTTGAAGCTCAGCAAGGTATTGTGAATCGTTTCGTAACTTATATTCAATGCGATTAACAACATGAAGCTGCATGCCACACTGCTGTGCAAATTGAATTGTTGGGTTGCTTAGATCTAAGTTAGGCCCGCGAATAATCCCATGTGTTTTTAAACCAAAGATTTTTCCAGCTGCGGAGCATGCATGTATGTGGTTTGAAAACGCCCCACCAAAAGTAAGTAGCTCAGTTTTATTCTGCGACTGCATTTTTAATAAATTATATTTTAGTTTGCGCCACTTATTCCCATTTATTAGAGGGTGAAGCAAATCATCTCGTTTTACTAGTAACTCAATGCCTTTACTTTTTAACCACGGATCATCAATTGTTTGCGTAATAGTGGTTTCATTTATTTTGAAAGATGCAGGCATTTTTTCTCAATTAAAAGGATTAATAAAATACATGACCAATTTTATAGCTTATAAACAAAAGGGGCTATGCAAAATTACGACGGATTGTTGTGTGTAACAGTGCGTTGATTAAATTTTGAGTAGCTAGATTGGCAAACATGTTTTAAAGTTAACCAATTGTAAAGGGAGTTTAGTTATGAAGAAGCAATTTCAAGAAACAATACTTATAAAAAAACAGGTTGGCTTTTCGTTACTGCAGCTAATAATTGTTATTGTCACTTTTGGTGCGTTAGCTGTTTATTTTGCCCCGCGCTTTTTAAACCTTCAAGGTGAGGCACACGCATCCATTCTTGAAACACTGCAAGTATCAATTCAAGCTGAAATAAGCGTTGTGCATGGAAAAGCCATTATAAAAAATGTGCATAATAAAGCTAATGCTAGTATCGAGCTTGATTCAGAAAACATGGTTGATATTGTTTACGGCTACCCTGCTGCAACCGAGGCCGCTTTTAAAGCATTTTTAGATACTAAGTTTGCGAGTGATAATACTGGGGAATTTAATATTACTAGCAACCCACAAGTTGCAAAAGCTATTATTTATCCCAACAGTTATTCTGCAGTAGATAATTGCCGTATTGAATATGTTGAAGCCAAAAAAAACACTAAACAAAATATAATTACTGCGCCCGCTTTAAGCGTATTTACGTCTGAGTGTTAGTACAAAAAATAAGTGTTTATAAGTTTGCTAGTTTATTTGATAACGTTATTTTTAATGGTTAACGGTTAAATAACGCAAATACGCTAGCTTTAATACAAAGTGACACTTAACGGTGATCAATAACCTAAAATAAAATAGTTTCACTGTTAAGTGTAAGTTTATGAATTTAATGAGAATCTAAGCATTGTTTCACAATTTTTCGGCTTTAGAGTAAATGATCAGGTTATTTACTAGCGTGAAACGGGCGAATAGTTGTAAACTAAGATAATAATTGAACAAAGCTTGTGTTTTGCGCTGCAAGTACATAGCATAAGACTTTAATTATAAAAAAATAATAACGACCAAATAATTGCCGCTTTTTGGGACTGGAATATATGCGAATTACTCCTTTATCTCTGTTAATTACAGCTAGTTTGTTAGCAAGTAGTGCATTTGCACAAGACACAGCTACCGTAACTGGAATTGAGTCAGAGATTAGTGTTAAACAGACAGAATACGATAACTCGACAAGAATACTTGATAAACATTTAAAAGAAGAAAGTCAGTTACAAAATCAATTAGAGCTACTTCGTTCTCGTTCAACTGAGCTAGATAAAGAAAAAAACCAAGCGCTCGACGCGATGAACGAAATGTATCGCCGTTTAATTGATGATCCATCAATAAATATTACAAGTGCTCAATCTCGCTATCAACAGGCGGTAGTTGATCACAAGCAAAATAAAGATGATATCTCTATGCAGTTGGCGGCAATTGCATCTCACCGAAAAGATATTGAGCAAATACGAGTTGCTAAGCACACTTTACTAAATACCTTAGAAAGTTTAAAAGAGCAGTTAACAACAGCTCGTGTTGAGCGCTTGCGTAACGAGTTTACGCGTGAAGGTACGCTTGAGGTTAACCATACAATAAACTGTAAGCGCACCGAAACACTTGCAGCCTGTGAGCAACGTGGTCAGCAAATGGGTTTACAAAAAGCAACCAAACGCTTTGTAGATCAAATTTTTGCAAACTTAACCGAAGAGCGCATAGTTGAACCAAAACGCAATTTAGCAGGGGCGCAAGTACAAATTTTAAGTAGCCATGTGGTTAATAGTGCGTTTAGCGGCCAAGGTAATTACAACGTTAACTTAAGCGTTTCAATGCGCGGCGAAGTGAATAGCAGCCGTTTATGTAACCTATTAAGTATAGATAACCGTTATTGTTCAGAATACGGTTCACCGCTAAATACAGCTTACCAGCCAACTTATGGCACTACCTATTCAGATAGTCAGTTAACATTCAGCAATAGCGCGGATAATAACAATACAGTTTCGGTATCGCGTTTAAACAACAAGCCTGTACGCGATTATTCTGTTAAGCAGCCAGTTCAGTCTAAGTCTGATTACACGGTTGTTGAACAAAAAAAAGATCAGTCGGTAGAGTTAACACTTCGCTCTAATGTATACGATGATGAAGTATTCATTAACGGTGTAAGCTTTGGTTCTACTCGTTTAATTACGCGTTTACCAAAAGGTGTGCATGAAATTGAAATTCGTAAATTAGGTTACAAGCCTTACCAAGCACGTGTAAACCTAAATAAAGCGCAAACAATTAATGCTAACTTAGTAAAAAAGCCTAAGTCGATTGCTGCACCGACCTATACTCGCGAGCAACCAGAAACACAAACACGCAGAGTAAGCGAAAATGTTAACGTTTTAAACGCAAATGTAGAAACACCTGTTGTGGTTATTCCTGCTGGCAAATTTAAAATGGGTGATATCAATGGTAACGGATTAGCTAATGAGCGCCCCGTTATTGAAAAAGCCATTGCTAACTCTTTTGCTATGCAAAGCAAGGAAGTGACTGTAGGCGACTATGAAAAATTTGTTGCTAATACGGCGTATAAAACAGAAGCAGAAATAAATAAAGGCTGCGCATATTATTTAAATGGCGAGCCAGTATGGGAAGCGGCTTTAAACTGGCGCAATCCTGGCTTTGAACAGGGCAGTGACTTTCCGGCTGTATGTTTAACTTATAACGATGCAAAAGCATATGCTGACTGGTTATCTGGCCAGACAGGGCAGCAATTTCGTTTACCTAGCGAAGTTGAGTGGGAATATGCAGCTCGTGCAGGTACAGAAACTGAGTACCCTTGGGGTAACGAAATTGGTAAAAACCTAGCTAACTGTGGTTGGTGTGGTAGTGAATGGTCAAACAAGCGCGCAGCACCGGTTGGGTCTTTTTCTCCAAATGCGTTTGGACTTTACGATACGGTAGGTAACGTATGGGAATGGACCGGTAAAAAATCAGGTGAATCGGATGTGGCAGTAAGAGGCGGGGCATGGAACTTTGCACCAAGCCTTGCACGCGTATCAACACGATTAATTTTAGCGCCTGATTTTAGATCAAACTACATTGGTTTTCGCTTAGTTCGCGAGAGATAAATTTATAAGGAAGCATTGCTTCCTTTTTTAACAAATTCACAAAGGCGCTGCACTTTATATTGCTCATCAAAATGAGCATGTTAAAGTGAGGCAGCTAATATAAGAACGTATTTCAAAGGTCATCCAGCCTCATGTTTAAAAAACTCCGTGGTATTTTTTCTAACGATCTGTCGATCGACTTGGGTACAGCCAATACCCTAATTTATGTAAAAGAAGAAGGTATTGTTCTAAACGAGCCTTCAGTTGTTGCTATCCGTCAAGAGCGTGCTGGTGGCCCTAAAAGTGTTGCATCGGTAGGTACCGAAGCAAAACAGATGCTAGGTCGTACGCCGGGTAATATTAAAGCAATCCGCCCAATGAAAGACGGTGTAATTGCTGACTTTTATGTAACAGAAAAAATGTTACAACACTTCATCAAGCAAGTGCATAACAATAACTTTATGCGCCCAAGTCCGCGCGTACTTATTTGTGTACCATGTGGTGCAACGCAAGTAGAAAAACGCGCAATTCGTGAATCTGCAATGGGCGCTGGCGCTCGAGAAGTTTACCTAATTGAAGAACCAATGGCTGCGGCAATTGGTGCGGGTTTACCGGTATCAGAAGCAACAGGCTCTATGGTTGTTGATATTGGTGGTGGTACAACTGAAGTTGCTATTATTTCACTAAATGGTGTGGTTTACTCATCATCAGTACGTATTGGTGGCGATAAATTTGACGAAGCTATTATTAACTATGTACGCCGTAACTTTGGTAGTTTAATTGGTGAAGCAACCGCTGAAAACATTAAGCACCAAATTGGTTCTGCGTTTAAAACAGATGAGCCAATTGAAATCGAAGTACGTGGCCGTAACCTAGCTGAAGGTGTTCCACGTTCATTTACGCTTAACTCACATGAAATCTTAGAAGCGCTTCAAGAGCCTCTAATGGGTATTGTAAGTGCAGTAATGGTTGCCCTTGAGCAATCGCCACCAGAGCTTGCATCAGATATTTCTGCGCACGGTATGGTACTGACTGGCGGTGGTGCACTATTAAAAGATTTAGATCGCTTATTAATGGAAGAAACAGGCATTCCTGTTGTTGTTGCTGACGACCCATTAACGTGTGTAGCACGTGGCGGCGGTAAAGCATTAGAAATGATTGATGTTCACGGTGGTGACGTTTTTAGTTACGACTAATGAAATTAATGTTTGGGCGCACTGTCTCTTTGCAACTGCGACTTTTTGTCGCAGTGCTTTTGAGTATCGTACTCATAGCTGGAGATAGGTACACAGAAGGTGGAACCGTTGTGCGCACCAGTTTAAATACACTGGTTAGCCCGCTTATTTATGTTGCCAACTTACCTTATGAGTTATTTAGCATTGGTGCTAAAAGCTTACACACGCGAGACCAACTCCTTACTGAAAACGAAGCACTGAAAAAAAAGCAAATGCTACAAAGTGAGCAGTTGCAACAGTACCAATTTTTAGCCAGAGAAAACCAAAAGTTACGTGCATTACTTGGTTCGTCAGCAAAACAATCTAATCGTAAAATTATTGCACAAGTATTATCGGTTCACTCAAACCCCTACAGTCATCAAGTTGTTATTAACCGTGGTACTACAGACGGCATAAGCGAAGGACAAGCGGTAATAGACGAAATGGGGGTGGTAGGGCAGCTTACTAAAGTAGGTTCCACTACGTCGCGCGTATTATTGATGACCGATACAACTCACGCAACACCTGTGCGCATACTTAGAAACGACGTACGAACCGTAGTTGAAGGCATTGGTAAAATTAATGTGGTTAAGCTTTCGCATGTTCCACACAGCTTAGATGTGCGTATTGGTGATGTATTAGTGACTTCAGGGCTTGGGGGCACATTTCCTGAGGGGTACCCTGTCGCCATTGTTACAGAGATTAACCGAGATGAAGGTCGTCCATTTGCACAAGTATATGCAGAGCCTATTGCGTTGCTTGACCGTATTCGCTTACTTGTAATTTTATGGCGCAGTCAGCAGGAGCAAATAAACGATGATTAACCGTTATTCATTGTTAATTGCGCTGAGCATATTTTTTGCTTTAATTATGGCGCTAATGCCGTTGCCATTTTCGTTTGAACCATTTAGACCTGATTGGGTCTTATTAGTACTTATGTATTGGTCATTGGCCGTGCCACATCGGTTGAATATTGGTACTGCTTGGGTGGTCGGTTTACTCATTGATTTAGCGTCAGGCTCACCTTTAGGTGTTAACTCGCTGACATTTTCGGTATGTATATTTATTACTGCAAGTAACTTTCAAAAAATTCGTAACTTCTCGCTTTGGCAGCAAAGTTTGTTAATTGGTTTGTTTTTAACGCTGTATCATTTAATGCAGTTTTGGCTAAACCATTTTTTGCTTGGTGTTTACTTTAACCCACAATACTTATGGCCGGTATTTACTGGCATGATTAGTTGGTTTTGGGTGTTTTTATTACTTCGTAAATACCGCAGACATTTTAGGATCAGATAATGAATACTGCCGTATATCTGGCATCAGCTTCTCCTCGTCGTAAAGAGCTATTGGCTCAACTTGGTATCGAATTTTCGCAATTTAGTGTTGATGCAGACGAGAGCCAACTCCCTAATGAACTTCCTCATGCCTATGTAGAGCGCTTAGCGAGGCTAAAAGCTTGCTCAGGTGTCAAGCTTGGTTACACAGACCGGCCAGTACTAGGTAGTGACACAGTAGTTGTTATTGATAATGAATCGTTGTGTAAACCACGCGATGAAGCCGATTTTACGCATACACTTAAACGCTTGTCTGGAAACACTCACCAGGTACTAACCGCTATTGCTTTTGCGACTGAAGATAAAGTGCTTAGCCAAGTTATCAGTACCGATGTGACATTTAAAAAACTGAGCGATGAAGAGATTAAAGCCTACTGGCAAAGTGGTGAGCCGCAAGATAAAGCCGGTGGTTATGGTATTCAGGGGCTAGGTGGTCGCTTTGTTACACATATTGCGGGTAGCTATTTTAGTGTTGTCGGTTTACCTTTATATGAGACTGAACAATTATTACACGCATTTTTAAGAGGGTAGCATGAGTACAGAATTACTGATCAACGTAACACCGAGTGAAAGTCGTGTTGCCCTAATCGAAAACGGTGTGCTACAAGAGATTCAGTTAGAACGAATTGGTAACCTAGGCATTGTTGGCAATATCTATCTAGGAAAAATAAGCCGCGTTTTACCTGGAATGCAGGCCGCTTTTGTTGATATTGGCTTAGAAAAAGCCGCATTTTTACATGCATCAGACATAGTAAACAGTGCCTCCATTGTTGAAGGTGTTGACGATGTACCAATAAAAAAAGTGCAAGATATACGAGAGTTAGTGCGCCAAGGTCAATACATTATGGTGCAAGTGGTTAAAGATCCATTAGGCACGAAAGGCGCGAGACTCACTACCGACATCACTATTCCATCTCGCTACTTAGTATTTATGCCAGACGCAACGCATGTTGGTGTAAGCCAACGGATAGAAACTGAAGAAGAGCGATCTCGACTTAAAAAAATTGTTGCTGAATATGGCGATGAAAATGGCAGTTTTATAGTACGTACCGCGGCTGAAGGTGCAAGCGAAGCAGAGTTAAGGCACGATGCTGGTTTTTTAAGAAAATTATGGGAAAAAATAACCGCACGTCGTAAAAAAACCAGTAAAGCAACCATATTACATGAAGACCTAACGCTTGCCTTTAGAACACTGCGTGATTACGTAGGTGAAGACATGGAACGTATTCGTGTTGACTCAAAGCTTACCTACCAAGAGCTAAAAATATTTACCGAAGAATTTGTGCCGCAACTTTCACAGGTACTAGAGTACTACCCGGGTGAGCGACCTATATTCGATTTATTCGATGTAGAAAACGAAGTGCAAAAAGCGTTGCATCGCAAAGTCACGTTAAAGTCAGGCGGGTACATCATTATTGATCAAACAGAAGCGATGACTACGGTTGACGTAAACACCGGTGCGTTTGTCGGCCATCGCAATTTAGAAGAGACTATTTTTAACACTAATGTCGAGGCAACGTCGGCCATTGCGCGCCAGTTAAGACTTCGTAATTTAGGTGGAATAATTATTATCGACTTTATCGATATGGTCAGCGAAGAGCATAAAAGTCGTGTATTACATTCGTTAGAATCGGCGCTAGCTAAAGATCGCACTAAAACAAATATCAATGGTTTGTCGGCACTTGGGCTAGTTGAAATGACCCGAAAACGCACCCGCGAAAGCTTAGAGCATATTTTATGTGATGTATGCCCGGCATGTTCAGGGCGTGGCTCACAAAAAACAGTCGAAACGGTATGCTACGAAATATTACGTGAAATTGTTCGCGTAAACCGCGCCTACGCAGCCGATAAATTTATGGTTTATGCAGCCCCAGCAGTAAGTGAAGCCTTACTTAATGATGAATACCACAATCTTGCGGAGCTTGAACTATTTATAGGTAAGCAAGTACACATACAAACAGAAAGCTTATACAGCCAAGAACAGTTTGATGTGGTAATGATGTAATGAATGCAAAAGCGGTCTGTTTTTTTTGTTTTAGAAAGTTATGGCAAACCTGCGCCATAATTTTAGTATTACTGGCCGTTATTGTTTCAATATTAAAGTACACACTCCCTTACGCAAATGATTACAAAGGTGATATAGAAACCTACCTAGACGAAAAGTTTGCTATTAGTTTGTCTATTGGCGCTATTTCAGCAAGCTGGCAGGGAAATGGCCCAGCCCTTGTGCTTGAAGATCTATCGTTTAAAGACAACGAAACTGCGCCAATTTCCCTCACTATTGCAAAAACCAGCTTAGAGCTTAATTTATGGGAAAGCATTAAAACCCTGCAGTTAAAGTCTAACTACTTTGTTATAAATGGCTTTCATACCACGGTAAACGTGGCAGACCTGTTTGAAAGCGGTAACCAAGATGATGTTTCGTTTGAGCAAAAAGAGCTTATAGAAGGGCTGTTTTTAGGTAATACCGGTCATTTTGCAATAGAAAACTCCAGTATTAATTTTGTTTTAGACGATAACAAAGAGCGAAAACTCCTACTTGAAAATATCATTTGGCAAAATGAAGAGTCTCAACATTTAGGTAGCGGAACATTAGCTTTACCAGGCATCACAGTGGGCACCTTTGATGCACGCATTGCTCTCAAAGGTGAAAGCTTAGAAGAAGTTGCTGGCAATATGTATGTCCAAGCCAATAAGGTGGATGTGTCTAATTGGTTGGCGCAATATATAAATACTGAAAAACAACAATTAACTAGCGATATCAATTTACAGGCGTGGTTAAAAATTGAAAAAGGCCTAATTGACGATATAAAAATGCAGTGGCTGCCTAGTTCTGTTACTTGGTTTAAAGAAGCGCAAAGCCAGCAAGTTAGTTTAAGTGAAGGTGGCTTTCATCTTTATCCCGAGCAAGGTAATTGGTTTTTAAAAAGCACTGGTTTAGCGTTTAATAACAATAATACGACATGGCCAAGCTTAGAGTTTGAGGCTCAACTTGGTGAAAATAATCAAATTTGGTTAAATCAAATAGATATAGCGCTACTGGCTAACTTGGCAGCGCTGACAAATTTTGACTCTCTCGACGCGTTTTTAAAACGCAAACCAAGTGGTCAAATACAGCAGGCGTACGTTAATTACGAGAGTAACCAGCAGTGGCAAGTATGGTTTAACGCCAATAACATAGGCTGGCAAGAGCTTAATTCAGTGCCTGCTGCGCAAGGTTTACGCGTAAGCGGTTTATTAAATCAAGATAAAGGCCGTATCAGCTTATTTGGCGAAAACGGCACTTTATTAACTGGCGATAGTTTTAGTGACAACATTAATTATAACCAGCTCAATATAGAATTAGACCTCGCAAAGCAAAATAATAACTGGCGTATTAGCAGTGATAATATTTGGTTTGATAACAATGAGGTAACGCTAGCCGCAGAAATGCAGCTGAGCTTTGGTGATACACCGCGTCTTGATTTATACGCAGAGGCATTTGCAGAGGATGCCAGTATTGCCGGTCATTATTTTCCGTTAAAAGCGATGAGCCCAGAATTAGTTAGCTACCTAAACGGGGCTATAAAAGGCGGTGAAATATCAAAAGCGCAGGTTCTATTTGCAGGGCCGTTATCAGGATTTCCATTTAAAGATGGCTCAGGGCAATTTGATGTACTTGCTCAAATTGACAATGCCACCTATCAGTTCGACCCGCAGTGGCCAGCAGTAACAGATGCAAAGGTAAAGCTACATTTTGCTAATGAACGCATGGACATTTACAGCCAACAAGGCTCTTTGGTTAATTTAGATGTGGGTAATAGCGTTAAAGTTAGCATTAATGATTTAATGAATGCCGATGAGCTGGTGGTGCAAATAGATAAAAAAGCACCGATGGAAAACCTGTACACCTTTTTTAAATCCACGCCCATTGCGAGCCCGTTAGCTGATATTTTTGAGGTAATACAAGGCCAAGGTGAAGCAGATGCCAGCATTGAGTTACTGGTAGGTTCAAAGTTTGAAGGTGGTGCTAGTGTTAGCGGCACTGTTAAGCTAGATGATTTACCTGTATTTATTGCCACACCCGGTATTGCGTTAAATAACTTAACTGGCGTGCTTAACTTTAAAAACGATAATATCGAACTTAAAAATGCCACTGCTACATGGCTTGGGATGCCGCTGGCACTTAATTACAACAGCCAAAGTGAAGCGAGTGACTACAAAGCAAACATAGATATTAATGCACAACTTGATGCCAATACCTTAATCGATAGCGGGCAAGGTATTTTAAAAGGGTCACTAGAAGGGCAAAGTGCAGTTGATATTGGACTTGTGCTTAATTTTACCGAGCAAGGGTTTAATTATCGTGCACAGGTTAAATCTGACCTTGTTGGGTTAACAAGTAAATTGCCAACACCATACAATAAAGCCGAGACACAACCGTGGGTTCTTGATGCGGTTGTTCAAGGCGATGACATTTCAAACCTTATAACTGCACAGGTAAATAAGCAGTTTTATTTTAATGCAATATTAGAAAATGGAAAATCGCAATTTAGTAATGCGCATTTTGTTATCGGTAAGCAAGATTTAGGGCTAAATTCACAAGATTTAAGCGTTTCAATAAACCTAGAGCAAACCGAACTTGTACCTTGGGTTGATCTTATTGATCAAATAATTAGTGCGGCCCAAAACGAGGATGACCCTGAATCACAAGGCATTATGCCACCACTTAATGAGATAGTCGCAAATATTGGCATGCTCGATATTAGCAGTATGGTGTTTAATGACTTTGAAATGCGCCTAGCTCCTGAGCAAAGCAATGTGTATTTAAAATTAAACGCCAAAGAACTGCGCGCAGGTGTATTTATTCCTACCTCGCAGCGCAGCCAGCCTATTCGATTTAACGCTGATTATTTACGGGTGAATTTTGCAGAGCAAATTGAAGCGCCCATCACTGAGGCTGCAAAAGCAGACCCTGACACCGATTTAACGTGGCTGACGAACTTACCGGCTATAGAGTTTGAATGTGCAGATTGTAAAATTACCAATTATCAGTTAGACAAAGTAAGCGCGTCGTTACTTGGTGACGGTAAACGTTTGGTTATTTCTGAGTTGGTTGTTGATAAAGGCGATCATATTTTGCGCACGAAAGGGCAATGGAAAGATGGCACCACACAGTTAAGCGGTGAAGTTAAAAGTGATGATATAGGCGCGTTGTTTGATGAGTTTGATATTACCACGGCTATTAAGGGCTCTAAGGCCACTATAAATTACAATCTTGCTTGGCAAGCCGCACCTTACTCATTTGATGTCCCGAGCCTCAGTGGTGAAATTGATTGGGATTTAGGAGAAGGGCACCTAACAGAAATTAGTGATGGTGGCGCACGGGTTTTTTCGTTGTTGAGCTTAGATTCGTTGGTTCGAAAACTAAAACTTGATTTTAGAGACGTATTTTCAAAAGGGTTTTTCTACAACAGCATGCAAGGTTCTATGCAATTAGAGAACGGTATCGCTTATACAAAAGACACTAAGATGGATGGCGTTCCGGCTGATTTAACCATTAAAGGCTACGCAAATTTAAATACGCTTGATATTAACTACGATCTTGCTGTTGCACCGCAGGTCACCTCAAGTATTCCCGTTATTGTGGCGTGGATGGTAAACCCTGTAACAGGGCTAGCAGCATTGGCACTAGATAAAGTAATACACTCTGCGCGCGTAATTTCTGAAATTAACTTTAAAGTGACTGGCACCATGAGTGAGCCTGTTGTTCAGGAGCTAGATAGAAAAAGCCGTGAAGTTACATTACCACAAGCGGCGCAAAACCAGCCCCAAGCTTCAGTCGATTTAAAACTTAAAGATGCTGAAGTAACCGCAACTAATGACTAATTTAGCGACCCCTAATAACCACAATATACTTGCTTTACAAATGTGTTCTGGTTTAAATGCTGACGACAATATTGCAGAACTTAAAAAAGCATTAAACACACTTCCCGCAACACGGCCATTGCTTGTATGTCTCCCTGAGGCCTTTTTAGTGTTTAGCAAAAGCGGTCACGATACGCTCTTAACAGCTAAACACATCGAGCAATACAAACGTCAAATAAGCCAATTATGTAAACACCATAATATTTGGTTAAACGCAGGCACAATACCAGAGCCATACAATAATACTAAATATTATGCCGCCTCACATTTATATAATAATCAAGGTGAGTGCGTCGCAACGTATAATAAAATACATCTATTTGATGTAAACGTTGATGATAAAACAGGGAGTTACCGCGAATCTGATTTTACCCAAGCAGGAAGTGATGTGGTTGTGGTTGAATCTCCCTTTGGTAAACTAGGTCTAACAGTGTGTTATGATCTGCGCTTTAGTGCCTTATTTACTGCGCTTGCACGTAAAGGTGCTGAAGTTATTTTAGTGCCAAGTGCATTTACAATGGTGACTGGTCAAGCACACTGGCAACCATTATTAGCGGCGCGAGCGATAGAAACCCAATGTTATGTGGTTGCTGCAGCCCAATACGGCACACATGAAAATGGCCGCCAAACGTATGGCCACAGTATTATTATTTCACCCTGGGGTAGTACTTTAAGTAATTTACCCTGTGGTACAGGTTTTATTAGCGCTAACGCTGATTTAGAGCCGTTACAAAAAATTAGACGAGATATGCCTGTGCAGTCTCATCAACGATTTAGAGAGCATTTATTATGAATTCGGTTGAACAGCATTTATTACACGACAGCCAACTAAATAGAGAAGAGCTCGAAAAAACGCTCGCTTACATACATCAGCACAAAGTAGATTACGCCGATTTATACTTTCAATCGAGTCATCACGAGTCGTGGGTACTGGAAGATGGCTTGGTAAAAGAAGGCTCATACAATGTTGAGCGCGGCGTTGGCGTACGTGCCGTAAGCGGTGAGAAAACGGGTTTTTCATATTCGGATGCTATCAACTTAGAAGCGCTCAACAAAGCCGCTACAGCAGCTCGCAGTATTGCCGATGCAGGTGAAGATAAAACGATTAAAGTATTTAGTGATGTATCAGCAAAAATGCAATTTGCACCACATCAACCAATTTCAAGTATGAGCGATAGCGATAAAGTGAATTTATTACGCGAGCTTGAAAACTACATTCGAGAACTCGCTCCCGACGCTGAGCAAGTAATTAGCTCTATGTCAGCAGTATACGAAGAAGTATTAATTGCGGCCAGTGACGGTACATTTGCTACCGATATTCGCCCGCTTATTCGTTTAAACTGCTCAGTATTGCTTGAAAAAAATGGCCGTCGTGAGCGCGGTGGCGCAGGCGGTGGAGCACGTTTAGATTACGGCTATTTTAAAGAGCTGGTAAACGGTAAACCACGTTGGATGGAGTTTGCACAAGAAGCTGTACGCCAAGCTAAAGTCAACCTAGAAGCTATTGACGCGCCAGCTGGCACTATGGAAGTGGTATTAGGAAATGGTTGGCCAGGTGTACTTTTACATGAAGCGGTAGGCCATGGCCTTGAAGGCGACTTTAACCGTAAAGGCGCATCAGCGTTTAGTGGCAAAGTAGGCCAAAAAGTGGCTTCTGAGCTATGTACCGTCGTTGACGATGGCACCATGGCCGATCGTCGCGGCTCTCTAAACGTAGATGATGAAGGCACGCCTGCTGCATATAACGTGCTTATCGAAAACGGCATTTTAAAAGGCTACATGCAGGATAAGCTAAACGCACGTTTAATGGGGGTAAACCCAACCGGGAATGCACGTCGTGAGTCGTATGCGCATTTACCTATGCCACGCATGACAAATACCTATATGTTGGGTGGCGAGCATAGCCAAGCCGATATTATCAGTAGCGTTAAAAAAGGCGTGTTTGCACCTAACTTTGGTGGCGGGCAGGTTGATATTACCTCGGGTAAATTTGTATTTAGTGCATCAGAAGCCTACTTAATCGAAAATGGTAAAATTACGCAGCCAATCAAAGGCGCAACGCTTATTGGTAATGGCCCTGAAGTCATGCAGCATATTTCAATGGTAGGTAACGACTTAGCACTTGATAAAGGCGTTGGCGTGTGTGGTAAAGATGGGCAGAGTGTTCCGGTTGGCGTAGGGCAACCGAGCCTTAAAATTGATCAGCTAACGGTAGGTGGAACAGCTTAAAGGCCTAACCGATAAAGTTTAGGCGCGAAACCGTTCGCGCCTAGCCACTTTATCAGTTAGTTACTTGGTTATTTACTTCGCTTAATGCAATTTTATGCTTCATTTCTTCTTCATACCATAGCGCCATAAAACACTCAGTGAGTTTATGCTCTATGTCCAGTGCCTGCTCGGTTGGGCAAAATAGTGTAAAGCGTGCTCTAAACTCCCCCAATTCGGTTGTTCCAAAGTGTATTTCTGGTGCAGGGCCCGATATTTTTGCATCTAGTTTTCGCTCAATAATCGAGTTGTAACGAGTGGCGAGCTCTTCAAACTCTTCACAGTACATTTTAGCTTTTACCGAGAGCGTGTCGTAAATTGGGTAAGGGTTAAAGCTCTCTTTTCGAACAATAGTAAAGCTATGAGTTGCAAAGCGTTTTACATAATTTAGATTTTTAATCGGGCTGGTGATGAGTTTATTATTAGGTATGTAAATCGTTTTTCTAGAAAACTGATAAGTGTGCATGTCTATTTCATGCATGGTTGTTTTTATCCAGTCTGTTTCTGCTACTTCACCGCAATATTCACCGACTTGCACCCAGTCGCCGACTCTAAATGGGCGTGTGGTGACTAAGTAAAAAAAGCCAATAACACATTGAATAAACTCGCGCGTAGCTAAAACAATGGCAACCGCAAAGGCCGCAATAGATAACGCAAAATTTTGAATTTCAGTCGACCACACAAACAACAGCGACAGCACCAACACAAAATTAATAAAATGCTTAATGTTATGTGCAATGTAGCGAATATCTTTGTCTTTTTTTTCTGCGCGGTTTCTCGCTAATTTATCAACAAGTACTTTTAATCCAAGTGCAAAACTAAGCATAACAATTGAAACAAGAAACGGGTGTAGCAATATATCAGTAATCATAATATCCAGTTGTAGGTATGTTGATAAACACACGCTAGTATATTGAGTTATTTAGCTAATAAGCAAATTTAACCTTAATAAAAAAGCCCCTTTGCACGTATGTGTAAGGGGCTTAAAGTTGTTAAATTAGTAAATAACCTGAACTCTGATTAAGTGATTTATTATCCAAAATTTAGGTTAAATAGCTTAGCGCATAGTAACAAACTCTTCAGATCCTGTTGGGTGCAGTGCAACAACAGCGTCAAAGTCAGCTTTAGTTGCGCCCATTTTCATTGCTACGGCAAAACCCTGAATCATTTCATCAACGGCAAAACCAAGGCCATGTAAGCCAACTACTTTTTCGTCTTCTCCTGCGCAAACTAGCATCATGTTGCATGCTTGGCGGTGCTGAGTTACCGCTGTGTACATAGCTGCAAAGCTTGATTTATACACTTTTACGTTTTCTGCGCCGTACTGAGAAATCGCTTCTTGCTCGGTTAAACCAATGGTACCGATAGGCGGATGACTAAATACGACTGTTGGTACTAGGCTGTAATCCATTTTTAAATCATCAGGGAGTGCTTTATTAAATAAGCGTTCTGATAACGTACGGCCTGCTTTAACTGCAACAGGAGTAAGCTCAATACCGCCTTCAATAATATCACCCACTGCATAAACGTTTTTAGCAGTCGTATTTTGGTACTCATCTACTTTCACATAACCGCTTTCATTTACTTCTACACCGGCTGCTGCAAGGTTTATCTTGTCTGTTGTAGGTGTGCGGCCAATGGCCCAAATAACCTGATCAACATTTTGGCTGTAACCGTTTTCAAAATGAATAGTTAAACTGCCGTCACTTTCTTTGATTACTTCTTTAGGGGAGCATTCAGTATGAAGAGTCGGACCTTCTTTAGCCATAATATCGACGAGCGTGTCAATTATGTAGGGGTCAAATGTACGTAGAGGCTTACTTTTACGCACGAATAAATGTGTTTCTGTGCCTAAACTATGTAATACACCTGCAATTTCTACGGCAATGTAACCTGCACCGATTACAGCTACGCGTTTAGGCTGTTCATTAAGTTCAAAAAAGCCATTTGAATCAATACCATGCTCAGCGCCCGGAATGTTTGGAATAGTAGGGCGCCCGCCTACAGCCACTAAAATATGATCGGCGGTGTAGTGTTCACCATTTACTTCTACTGTTTTGCTGTCAATAAAGGTAGCAAAGCCTTTAATAACGGTAACGCCATTACTTGCTAAACCGTTGTCGTACCCTTTATGAATTCGGCCAATGTAGGCTTCACGACTTTCTACTAGCTTGCTCCAATTAAAGTCTTTTACCTCAACGTTAAAACCGTAATCGGGTGCATATAAGTTAATTGCTTCGGCTACTTGTGCGCCGTGCCACATAACCTTTTTAGGCACACAGCCGACGTTTACACAGGTACCACCCATGTGTTTTGCTTCAATAAGTGCCACTTTAGCACCGCGCATTGCAGCTCTGTTTGCAGAAGCAATGCCACCGCTGCCACCGCCAATTGCAATGTAATCAAAGTGTTGTGTCATTTTAAGTCCTTAGGCGTTGAGTTTTATGCGCATAAGCATAACATTAAGTTTTAAAAATAAAGAGTGTTTAGATGACCTATGTTGAGTAAAAAAACATTCAAATTTACAGCTGTATCGATATAAAGCGACACGCTAAGTCAGTACCAAACAGAATATCTGCAGTACGTAACCGAGCTCGCTTTAGATTGCATTACCTGTAGGCATTTCATTATTACCGCGCCTAAAAGTAGTTATTAATGGCTTTTGAATAGCTAGATTAATAAAAGTATGTTGTTTTTTAACTTTTAGACCCAATCTAAAAATGAAATGCATTAACGCAAAGAGAGTATTTATGAGCAACCCACTAATTGGCCTTGAAGGCTTACCACCATTTTCTAAAATTAAGCCTGAATTTGTAGTACCGGCACTTAAAGACGGAATAGCAAATTGTCGAAAAGCCATCGATGACGTACTTGCGAAAAAGTCATACACGTGGGATGACTTAGTGTTACCACTTGAAGAGGCCGACGATAAACTATCGCGACTATTTTCGCCTGTTTCTCATTTAAATTCTGTTATGAATAACGACGAACTGCGTGAAGCATACGAGCAGTGTTTACCGCTTATTTCTGAGTACTCTACGTTTGTCGGCCAACATCAAGGTTTATACGAAGCGTATAATGCTTTGTACAACAGTGACGAATTTAAAACACTCACCACAGCACAACAAAAATCAATTACTAACGCCTTGCGTGATTTTAAATTGTCGGGTATTGCATTAGCGAGCGAAGATCAAAAGCGTTACGGCGAAATTAGTGCGCGTTTATCTGAGCTTTCATCTAAGTTTGGTAACAATGTAATGGATGCGACTTTAGCGTGGCACAAGCACATTACTGATGAAGCCGATTTAGTCGGACTCCCCGAGTCTGCACTAGCGCTTGCTGCTGACACAGCCAAAAGTAAAGAGCTAGACGGTTGGGTATTTACGCTTGATTTTCCATCTTACTTACCAATTATGACTTACGCTGATAACCGTGAACTTCGTAAAGAAACCTACACCGCATTTAGCACACGCGCATCTGATCAAGGCCCAAATGCGGGTGAGTTTGATAACTCAGACATAATGAAAGAAGCACTTGCACTTCGCCATGAGCTTGCGCAGTTATTAGGGTTTAAAAGCTACGCTGAAAAATCATTAGCAACAAAAATGGCTGAAACACCAGAGCAAGTGTTTTCGTTCTTAGAAGATTTAGCCGCTAAATCTAAGCCGCAAGCAGAGCAAGAAGTGGCAGAGCTCAGAGCGTATGCAGCACAAAAACACGGAATTACAGAGTTAGAAGCGTGGGACTTTGGCTACTACGGCGAAAAATTAAAACAAGAAAAATATGCAATTTCTGATGAAGTACTACGCCCATATTTCCCTGCTGATAAAGTGTTAAGTGGCTTATTTGAAACGGTTAACCGTTTATTTGGCATTAGTGTTAATGAAGTAACCGACTTTGATACGTACCATAAAGATGTGCGCTTTTTTGAAATTGTTGATAGCAATAACACGCTACGAGGACGTTTTTACTTAGATCTTTACGCACGCGATCGCAAACGCGGTGGCGCGTGGATGGACGATTGTATGGGTCGTAAGGTACGCGCTAATGGCGAGTTACAAACCCCTGTAGCTTATTTAGTATGTAACTTTAATAAAGCGGTAGGCGATAAACCAGCTTTGTTCACCCATAATGAAGTAACGACTTTATTCCATGAGTTTGGTCACGGTATTCACCACATGCTGACTCAAGTTGATGCTGCTCCCGTAGCAGGTATTAATGGCGTAGCATGGGATGCCGTAGAGCTACCAAGTCAATTCTTAGAGAACTGGTGTTACGAGGAAGAAGCGTTGAGCTTTATTTCGGGTCATTTTGAAACCGGTGAGCCATTACCAAAAGAATTGCTTGATAAGTTATTGGCCGCTAAAAACTATAACTCAGGCATGCAAATGCTGCGTCAAATTGAGTTTTCGTTATTTGATTTTAAAATTCATAACGATTATGTCGCGGGCGAGCCGTGTCAAATCCAAGCTGTATTAAACGATGTGCGCAGTCGTACATCCGTTGTTCACGCTCCTGAGTTTAACCGTTTTCAGCACGGGTTTAGCCATATTTTTGCAGGTGGCTACAGTGCCGGTTATTACTCGTATAAATGGGCTGAAGTATTATCGGCCGATGCTTACTCTAAGTTTGAGGAGGAAGGAATTTTTAACCCACAAACAGGGCAAGCCTTCATGCAGCATATTCTAGAAAAAGGCGGCAGTGAAGAGCCTATGGAATTATTTAAAAACTTCCGAGGCCGCGAGCCACGCGTTGATGCACTACTTCGCCACAGCGGCATCGCAGCTTAAAAATATGTCGTTTATTAAATTTAACAAAAGCGCCTTTTAGGCGCTTTTTTATTGTTTTTAGATAATAGGCTATAAACGTTAGTAATTTCAGCACGCCGTACTATGCTCTAAGCATGCTCAATTAAACGGATTTGTGTATGGAAAAGTTAGTACTTACCATTGATGACGATAAATTAACCCACCTCATTATTGAAGAGTCTCTAGCTGGGTTTTGTAAACTTCTTCATGCTAAAGAGGGCGAGGAGGGGCTGAGGTTAATAAACGAACATAAACCCGATATTATTCTTCTCGACATAGAAATGCCGGGTAAGTCGGGTTACCAAGTCTGCCAAGAAATAAAACAAAATGCCGATACAAAAGATATTCCGATTATGTTTCTCTCTTCAAAAGAAGCGCTTATCGACCGAGTGAAAGGCTACAGCGTTGGTGCGTCTGACTACATAATGAAACCGTTTAACGCACAGGAGCTAATGGCGCGTATTAAAATACTTTATGCGTATCGTCAGCAATGCGTCAAACTCGAAAGCGACATAAACAAAGCCAATAAAACGGCTGCAATGGCGATGACCGAGTCGGGAGATATGGGTCGAATTATGCGCTACGTTGGACAAAGTTATCATGCCAACAGCTTACAAACGTTGAGTGAGTTCTTCTTAGGGTTTTTTACTCCTCTTAATTTGGATGTAGTGGTTGTATTTTGGTATCAACATAAAAGTGAATTTTACAGCTTACAAGGTGGTGTATGCCCACTAGTGCAGGAGTTATTGGCGCAACATAAAGATGCACAGAGGTTTGTTGATATAGGCGAGAGCACTATTATTAATTACCCAAAACTATCGTTGCTGGTTAAAAATATGCCCGTCGATGAGAGCGAAAAATATGGGCGTTATAAAGATTTGTTTCCTCATATTTTAGAGGTTACCAATGAAAAGGTCGTTACTATGGAAAGAAACGAAAAAAATTACCAGCAAGCTGAACAAATTAGCACGGCACTGGAAGATATAATAAGCCAGTTTAATGCTCAAAATATCACGCAAAGTAATGTAGCAGAGCAGTTTTGTACACAACTAGAGGCATTAAATACAGCTATTGAGCTTCAAAAGAATAATTTAAACCCCGCCGATATTGATTCATGTATATCGCAGCTCGAACATACTATGCAGTTACTGGTGTCTGCCAATAGCGATTTAGCGTTTATAAAATATCAGTTTGAGCAAGTAACACAAAGCCGCAGTGAGTTTTTACAGAGTTTACGCCATAAAGTTGAAGACATTGAGCCTGCAACTAACCAAGACCCTGACATAGAGCTATTTTAGTGCGCTTAAGCTCGCTGGTTGATATACTCTGGCGGTATTTTATCGTCGGAGTGTATTGTGGTTATTCAGTGTGCCTTTAAAGAGTGTCGCCCGTATTTAAATGAATTAGAAACGCGTTTTGGTTTAGTGAATTGGCAACAAAATAGCCAAGGTTTTAGCCTGCACTATGACGATACAGGGCTGAGTTTATTTAAAACTGATGAACCTAAATTAGGTGCCATTAACGTTGATTTTGTTACCGGGGCAGCCGCCCACAGGCGAAAATTTGGTGGCGGTAAAGGGCAAGCTATTGCCAAAGCAGTTGGTCTTAATAAAGGGGCAACGCCTGTGGTACTGGATGCTACCGCAGGTTTGGGGCGTGATGGCTTTGTATTAGCATCATTAGGGTGCAAGGTTATTTTACATGAGCGTCACCCAGTGGTTGCTGCATTGCTGGCCGATGGTTTAAACAGAGCTTACAGCGACAGTGAAATTGGCCCTTGGATGAAAGACAATATGAGCCTAGTGTTTGGCTCAAGCCACACGTTACTTGCCCAATGTGAAAGCATGCCCGATGTGGTGTATTTAGATCCCATGTTTCCACACCGCGAAAAGTCAGCCTTAGTAAAAAAAGAAATGCGAGTTTTTCAAGAGTTAGTAGGTGCAGATACCGACGCCGATGATTTACTTGAATTTGCCTACCCACTTGCCAGCAAGCGAGTGGTGGTTAAGCGCCCTGATTACGCCCCGTTTTTAAATGACAAAACCCCCAGCATGCAAATTAAAACTAAAAAGAACCGTTTTGATGTGTATGTAAAAGCGGCCATGGTTTAAAGGCCCTTATTACGTATGTTGATCGGGTTTAAGGATCTAGGATCTTAGTGTGCTTTTATGTTAGAATTCGCGCAATTTTTTGGCATTAGTAAGAAGCACAGCAATGATCTTAGACGATATTCGCGTTGTTTTAGTTAACACATCACACTCAGGTAATATAGGTTCGGCGGCTCGCGCCATGAAAACAATGGGTTTATCAAAACTCTATTTAGTTGACCCTGCTTGTGAAATTGATAGCCATGCAAGTGCGTTATCTGCAGGTGCCAGCGATGTATTAGGCAATGCAGTGATTGTTGATAAGCTTGAAGACGCTATTGCTGATTGTGCATTAACCATTGGTACAAGCGCACGTTCGCGCACGCTTTCATGGCCTATGGTTGAGCCTCGCGAGTGTGGTGAAAAGCTGGTGGCAGAAGCTGAAAATGGTCCTGTGGCATTAGTGTTTGGCCGTGAAAACAGTGGTTTAACTAACGAAGAGCTACAGCTGTGTAATTACCATGTATGCATTCCAGCTAACCCAGAATATAGCTCGCTAAATCTTGCTATGGCTGTGCAAACTTTGTCTTACGAAACACGTATGGCATTTTTAAATAAGCAACCTAAGCAAGAAGCACAAGACGACACCGTTTACCCTAACTCTAAACAAACAGAGTTATTTTACGATCATCTAGAAGAAACACTATATAACACAGGTTTTATTATCAAACAGCACCCAGGCATTGTGATGACAAAGCTTCGTCGTTTATTTAACCGTGCACGCCCAGAAGAGGCTGAAATGAACATTTTGCGCGGTATTCTTACCTCTATAAATAAATCGATTCCTAAGTAAGGTATAGCAATTAGTTATATAAACGGGTGTTTAAATAACTGGCTAATACTTGACTAAATTACTCAGGTAATTACAATGGAGACAATACTTGACCAAACAGGTCAGGTATTAAAAATTTGTTAACTACATTCACTTTGAGCGATATGTTTTTAAATCAAATTTTTATCAAGTGATAATACTTGACTAATTTACTCTGGTAATTAAAATTTGCACTCTTTGTGCAGGGGGCGTTATGAAATTAACATCAAAAGGCCGATATGCCGTTACAGCGATGCTTGATGTTGCGCTGCACACAGGTGTTGGTCCTGTCGCCCTTGCTGATATTTCACAAAGACAAGAAATTTCTTTGTCATACCTTGAACAATTATTTGCTCGGCTGCGTAAAAATGGCTTGGTAAGCTCGGTTCGAGGACCTGGTGGCGGCTATTTACTAGGGCGAGAAGCCGGTGTTATTTCTGTTGGTGACATTATTACCGCAGTTGATGAATCGGTTGATGCAACACGTTGCCAAGGCGCCAACACTGGCTGCCAAAGCGGTATGCGCTGTTTGACCCATAATTTGTGGTCAGATTTAAGCGCACGTATAGAAGAATTTTTGAACAGTATTACCCTTGCTGAATTGGTGGAAAAATCAGATGTGAAAGAAATTGCATCGCGCCAAGATAACAGTATCAATAACGCAATTAAGCAGTTGGAAAACATTCAAGTAAGCTGTCAACTTTAAGGTTGACCTGCAGCGGAGAGAGAAATGAAGTTACCGATTTATTTAGATTACGCAGCAACCACGCCTGTTGATGAGCGTGTTGCTAAAGAAATGATGCAATGCCTTACAATGGACGGTAAATTTGGTAACCCTGCATCACGTTCACACCGTTTTGGTTGGCAAGCTGAAGAAGCCGTTGACCAAGCACGTACAGATATTGCTGATTTAGTAAATGCAGACCCACGTGAAATTGTTTTCACTTCGGGTGCAACTGAATCAAACAACCTAGCTATTAAAGGTGCAGCACAGTTTTACAAAAAGAAAGGTAAGCACGTTATTACCGCTAAAACTGAGCACAAAGCAGTCATCGACACATGTCGCGAATTAGAACGTCAAGGTTTTGAAGTAACCTATATGGACGTTGAAGAAAATGGCTTGCTTGATCTGCAAAAGCTAGCAGACACAATGCGTGACGACACAGTACTTGTCAGCATCATGCACGTGAATAACGAGCTAGGTGTAATTCAAGACATCGCGACGATTGGCGAAATGTGTCGTGAACGTAAAATCATGTTCCACGTAGATGCTGCGCAAAGTGCAGGTAAAGTACTTATTGACGTACAACAACTTAAAGTTGATTTTATGTCGTTCTCTGCGCACAAAGCATACGGCCCTAAAGGTGTAGGTGCGCTTTACGTTCGTCGTAAACCACGTGCTCGTTTAGAAGCGCAAATGCACGGTGGCGGTCATGAGCGTGGTATGCGTTCGGGTACACTTGCAACTCATCAGTTAGTAGGCATGGGTACTGCATTTAGAATTGCAAAAGAAGATTTTGAAAAAGATTTTGCACACATCAGCGCATTACGTAAACGCCTAATCGACGGCATTATGGCTGATATGGACGAAGTATATTTTAACGGCACACAAGACCAATCAGTACCGGGTATTGTAAACATCAGCTTTAACTTTGTTGAAGGTGAATCGTTACTTATGGCAGTAAAAGACATTGCGGTATCGTCAGGTTCAGCCTGTACATCTGCAAGCTTAGAGCCTTCTTATGTTTTACGTGCACTTGGCCGTAACGACGAATTAGCACACAGCTCAATTCGTTTCAGTATTGGTCGTTTTACTACCGAAGAAGAGATTGATTACACCGTTGAATTAATGAAAAACTCTATCGGTCGCCTACGTGAAATGTCTCCACTTTGGGAGATGCATCAAGAAGGTATTGATTTAGATTCAGTTGAATGGGCTCACCACTAATACTTAGTGATGTAAGCACATACCCTAGCAGGTAATGAGGATAGAATTATGGCGTACAGTGATAAAGTAATCGACCACGTAGAAAACCCACGTAACGTAGGTGCTCTAGACAAAAACGATCCGTCAGTGGCAACGGGTATGGTAGGCGCACCAGCATGTGGTGACGTAATGAAATTGCAAATTAAAGTATCGGATACTGGCGTTATTGAAGATGCAAAATTCAAAACCTACGGTTGTGGCAGCGCAATTGCCTCTTCTTCACTTGTAACAGAGTGGGTTAAGGGTAAAACACTTGATGAAGCAGCAACCATCAAAAACACTGATATCAGTGCTGAGCTAGAATTACCACCAGTGAAAATTCACTGTTCAATTTTAGCCGAAGATGCAATTCAAGCAGCAATTGCAGACTACAAAAGCAAACAAGCGAAGTAAGAAGAGAAACTCATGGCAGTGACATTGACAGATGCGGCAGCAAACCGCGTACAATCATTTTTAGCAAACCGCGGCAAAGGGTTAGGTCTGCGCGTTGGCATTAAAACGACGGGCTGTTCAGGTCTTGCTTATGTACTTGAGTTTGTTGACGAGTTAAACGAAGACGATGAAACCTTTGCGGCTAAAGGCGTTACTTTAATAGTTGACGCAAAAAGCTTAGTTTACATCGATGGCACAGAGCTCGACTACACTAAAGAAGGCTTAAATGAAGGGTTTAAATTTAATAACCCTAACCAAGCTGACGAGTGTGGTTGTGGCGAAAGCTTTACCGTTTAATTGCTACGTGTAATTGTATTTTGAAGCCCTGCAACTGTAGGGCTTTGTTATTTCTGAATATTACTGGTTGAAGCTATGCGTTACTTTGAATTATTTGCAGTGCCCGTTGATTATAATATTGATTTAGCAACGATTAATAAAAATTATCTAGAATTACAGCGTGCTGTACATCCCGACCGCCATGCCAATGCAAGCAGCCGTGATAAGTTAATGTCGGTGCAAAGTGCTGCAGAAATTAACGATGCCTTGCAAACACTTAAGCACCCAGTTAAACGTGCTGAGTATATGTTAAGCGAGCTGGGAGTTGATATTCGCGCTGAGCAACAAACACTGCAAGATCCATTATTTTTAATGCAACAAATGGAATTGCGCGAAGAGCTTGAAGAGCTTGCATCAGCGAGTGACCCGGATGCGGCCATTGCAAATTTTGAAAAACAAATAAAACAACTTAACGAGCAATACAGTGCACAACTTGCAGAACAGTTAGCAAGCAGCAACGAGCAACAGTACCAACTAGCTGCCGATAATATTCGTAAACTGAAGTTTGTTTATAAATTACGTGACGAACTAGAACGCATTGAAGACAGTTTATTTGACGATTAATTACTTGCTGTAAAGCGAGCAAAACGAGTTTAAAGAGCATTATGGCATTATTGCAAATTGCTGAGCCGGGGCAAAGCGCGGCACCACACGAACATAAACTAGCCATAGGTATTGACCTTGGCACTACTAATTCATTAGTTGCTACCGTACAAAGTGGCGAAGCGCGCACATTAACAGATGAGTTAGGTGCGGCAATGTTGCCGTCGGTTGTTCGTTATCAAGCCGGTGGTATTACTGTGGGTAGCGATGCGGCACAAGCTGCAACACAAGACCCTGCAAATACACTTATTTCGGTAAAGCGTTTTTTAGGCAAAACACAGGCTGAAATAGAGCAAAGCTACGGTCAATTACCGTATCAATTTTGTGAAGATAATGGCTCGCTTGCCATTCAAACTGAAGCTGGAAAAGTCAGCCCAGTTAAAGCGTCAAGCCACATATTAGCCGCGTTGAAAGCGCGTGCAGAACAAAGTTTTGGTAATCAAGAAATTTTAGGCGCTGTTATTACCGTTCCTGCGTATTTCGATGATGCTCAGCGTCAAAGTACTAAAGATGCAGCAGAGCTTGCTGGCATTAATGTATTACGCTTGTTAAACGAGCCAACAGCGGCGGCTGTTGCCTATGGTTTAGATTCGGGCCAAGAAGGGATCATTGCCGTTTACGACTTAGGCGGTGGTACATTTGATATTTCTGTTCTTCGTTTACACCAAGGTGTGTTTGAAGTAATGGCAACTGGCGGCGACTCAAGCTTAGGTGGTGACGATTTTGATTCACTACTCGTTGATTACTTTAAGCAGCAAACCGGTGTGTCAGCGTTATCACCTTCGGTTTTACGTTTATTTATTAACAAAGCCAAAGCCTGTAAAGAAGCGTTAAGCCAATACGCAAAAGTAAATGTAGGGCTTGAGTTTGACGGGCAAAACCACACGGTAGAAGTAACGCGCGAAACATTCGACGAAATGGCTATGCCACTGGTTAAAAAAACACTGCGTTCGTGTCGCCGAGCTGTTAAAGATGCTGGCATTGAAAACGAAGAAGTTTTACAAGTTATTATGGTCGGCGGTTCAACGCGTATGCCACTGGTACGCAGCCAAGTACATAGCTTTTTTGATAAAGAACCGCTAACCTCAATCGACCCTGACCGCGTTGTAGCATTGGGTGCAGCACTGCAAGCAGACGTGCTCATTGGCAATAAGCCAGACTCAGACATGTTATTGCTAGATGTACTGCCACTGTCGCTTGGACTCGAAACCATGGGCGGTTTGGTTGAAAAAATTATTCCGCGTAATACCACTATTCCGGTAGCGCGTGCTCAAGAATTTACGACGTTTAAAGATGGCCAAACGGCGATGTCTTTGCATGTATTACAAGGTGAGCGTGAGCTGGTTGACGATTGTCGTTCACTTGCTAAGTTTAGCTTAAAAGGTATTCCACCAATGGCAGCAGGCGCTGCGCATATTCGGGTTACCTTTAAAGTAGATGCTGATGGTTTATTAAGTGTCTCAGCGATGGAAAAATCAACGGGTGTGCAAGCCGAAATTCAGGTTAAACCTTCGTTTGGTTTATCTGACGACCAAGTGGCTAACATGCTAAAAGAGTCGATGAGCAACGCAAAAGACGACATGCAAGCACGTATGCTTAAAGAGCAACAAGTTGAGGCTCTTCGTGTTATCGAGGCACTAAATGCTTCATTAGATGCTGATGGCGCGTTACTTGATGACGCTCAGCTTACAAGTTTAAGAGCTGAAATTGCAGAGTTGGTAAAAGTGCGCGAAAATGCTCAACAACCTAGCGAAATTAAAGCGGCTATCGAAAAAGTAGATAACGCCAGTAGTGAATTTGCATCGCGCAGAATGGATGCATCAATAAAAAAAGCCCTAACGGGTCAGTCAGTAGACAACATTTAAGAGAGATTAGAATGCCACAAATTGTTTTTCTTCCACATCCTGAATTGTGTCCTGACGGCGCTGCAATTGAAGCACCTGAGGGGCAAACTGTGCTCGACGCGGCGCTTAAAAATGGCATAAGCATTCCACACGCATGTGAAAAGTCGTGTGCGTGTACTACGTGTCATTTAGTTATTCGTGAAGGGTTTGATTCACTTGATGAAAGTGACGACCTAGAAGACGATATGCTAGACAAAGCGTGGGGCTTAGAGCCTGAGTCGCGCCTTGGTTGCCAAGCAATAATTAGAGATGAAGACTTAGTGGTTGAAATACCTAAGTACAATCTCAATATCGTTAATGAAGAGCACTAGTTTTTAATTAACGACTAATCTATTAAAAGCCGCTGTTTAATACAGCGGCTTTTTTGTTTGTAAATTGTAGGCGTGACGAGTAAAGCTCTTAAGTTATTTTGTAGACGTAAAGAGTTAGCCTTAGCTCTATGCCACGCATTAAAAGCTAACCCCTAAAATATTTTTCGGAGGTGTACTTTGAGTAATCTAATTTTTTGTGACTCGTTTATTGATGGTGAATTTTATAAAACCAATGAACACTTTAGCGTTAACGATCCCGCTACCCAACAAAGCATTATTGAAGTAAGTGATATAGACGAGCAAGGCGTTAATAGCGCCATAACTGCCGCACAGGGCGCTTTTGTAAAATTAAAAAACACTAACGCCACTGAGCGTAGTGAAACGCTAATGCGCTGGTATGAGCTTGTGGTCAAGCACAAACAAACACTAGCTGAACTAATGACCAAAGAGCAAGGTAAGCCGCTTAAAGAATCGCTGGGCGAAATAGATTACGGTGCAGGCTTTATAAAATGGTTTGCAGAAGAAGCTAAGCGAAGCTATGGCGATGTGATCCCACCTACCGACAATAACCACCGTTTAACCAGTTTTAAGCAGCCTGTAGGCGTTGTAACAGGTATTACACCATGGAACTTCCCGGTTGCTATGGTGACACGTAAAGTGGCGCCTGCTTATGCTGCAGGCTGTAGTTTTATATTAAAGCCTTCTGAGCATACGCCGCTATGCGCGATTGCATTAGCATACCTAGCCGACCAAGCTGGCTTTGTTAAAGGGGCATTTAACGTACTTGTATCGCAAGACGCAAAAACAGTGGGTAAAATGCTCACTGACTCACATATTATCCGCAAGTTTACTTTTACTGGCTCTACAGGTGTTGGTAGCCAATTACTTAAGCAATGTGCCGACACGGTTAAGCGTACCTCAATGGAATTAGGCGGCAATGCGCCGTTTATCATTTTTGATAATGCGGATCTCGATGATGCGATTGACGGGCTTATGGCGGCTAAATTTAGAAACAGTGGCCAAGCATGTGTAGCCGCAAACCGCATTTTTATTCAGCGCAGTATTTTAGATGAAGTGCTGGGTAAAATTACGCCTAAATTGGCCGCATTAAAAGTAGCTAATGGGTTTGAAGAGGGCGTAGATATTGGCCCCCTTATTTACCCAAAAGCGAAAGAGAAAGTGCAGCAGCTTGTGCAAGATGCACTTGATAAAGGCGCAGACCTAATAGGGGATAACAGCAGTTTAGGCGGCAGCTTTCAAAACCCGCTCATTGTTACTAACGTAACGACTGAAATGGATATATACCACGAAGAAGTATTTGGCCCTGTATTAACGGTCATCCCTTTTGATGAAGAAGCAGAAGTGCTTGCGCTTGCTAATGATGTGCCCTATGGTTTAGCCGCTTATTTTTATAGCCAAGATTTAAAACAAGTTTACCGCATTAGCGAAGGACTTGAGTTTGGCATGATAGGCGTAAATGAAGGGGTAATATCAAACCCCGTTGCCCCGTTTGGTGGGGTAAAACAATCTGGCTTAGGGCGAGAGGGTGGACACCAAGGACTTAATGAATACCTAGAAGAAAAGTACGTGTGTATTAAAATTTAATAGCAATCCGCGATTTTACGCTTAAGGTTCTTAGGCTGTGTTTCGGTAACGTTTGTTTATTACAATAATATGGCGAAATCATGAACTTTTCTTTTTGCTATTGATACAGCAAGGACTAAGTGCTACCTTTGCCACATATTTTTTGTTAATAAAACAACACTAAAAACCAAATAAAAAGTAAAAGGATTTCTATAAGTAGAAATAACCCCGTGTGTAAATGCCACCGTAAGGTGGCATTTTTTTGTTCAGCGTCGTTAATTTTAGTAGGGCATTAACGGATTGGTTTATATCCAGGTAGGTTATTCAGGTCTACGTCATCAAGCTGTTCTGGATTTGCGTATTCACTAATATAATTTTTGTACACGCCGGATTCGATAAAAACAGCGAAAATATCAGGGTCTAAGTGGTTTTTTTCGACCATAGTACCGAGTATAAATAAACACTCACTTACCGGCTTTGCCTTTTTGTAAGGCCTATCTACCGCTGAAAGTGCTTCAAATATATCGGTAATTGCCATTAACCGAGCAGGTATCGACATTTGCTCTTTGGTTAGACCCCTTGGGTAACCTGTACCATCGAGTTTTTCATGATGCCCTAATGCATACTCAGACACTTTACTTAAGTGTTTAGGGAACGGCAGGGCGTCTAAAATATTTTTAGTGACATCCATATGACGCTTCATGACATCATGCTCGCCAGCGGTGAGCGTTCCTCTTCGTATTGACAGGTTTTCAACTTCATCATCATTGAGCAGTGGTGTGCGTATATCGTTGATCACTAAATGATAGTGTTGTGCAATGCGTTCTATTTGGGCAAGTTCTTTATCGCCTAAAAATTCCCCACCCACATTAATGCGTTGTAATAAGGCACGGTCCAGTGCAACCTGCTTAAGCTCGGTATCGAGCAGTCGTTCGAGTTGCTGCACCTCTACAGGCTTACCATTTTTCATTGCTGAGATTATTTGTTCTTGGTAGTTAATTTTTAAATCTCGTCTAACGATCTCAAATTTAGCGTCTATGAAGCTGATACGATCAAAAATGGTTTCTAATTTAGTTGCCTTTTCCATAATGTGATCGGGGGTGGCGATTTTTCCGCAGTCATGTAACCAGCCAGCTATATCTAATTGATGACGGTCTGAGTCGCTCATAGAAAATGACGCTAATGGGCCCTTGCTTATTGCATTTACCGCATCGGCCAGCATTAGCGTTAATGCGGGTACACGCTTACAATGCCCACCGGTATGGGGAGACTTTTCATCGATAGCCATTGCAATGGTTTCAGCAAAAGTAGAAAACAACTCTTCCATTTCTTTAATCAGTGATGAGTTAGTTAATGCAATAGCCCCTAATGAAGCAAACGAGCGTATTAGCGTGACGAGCTCTTCACTAAAGGGAATAATATTATTGTTGCTATCCTTTACGTTTATAAGCTGTATCACACCTAAAATATCATCTTGGTGATCTTTTAAAGGAATAGTTAGCATTGATTGCGTACGATAACCCGTACGAGCATCCATTTCACGCGCAGCGCTCATATCAAATGGCAGTGCAGCGTAAACATCAGGAATATTAATTACTTTGCCTGAATTAACAGCATGGGCAACGATTGCTCGTTGGTTTGGTTTGCCATCGATACACAAGTCAATGTTGGGAAAGCTAACAAAACGATCTGAACCACCCCCCAAGTATAAGTTAAGTGATTTATTGATCACTGTTTCAAACTTAAGCTGATCATCTTCTGTAATCGAATATATACTGCCTGCATCTGAGTTAGCGATAGACATAACAACTTGTAAAATTTCGTCTAACAGCAGTTGTGGCTCTTTTTCGGTAGTAAGGCGAATACTAATATCGATAAAGTGCTGAAGGTTTGTTCTGTCTTTAATGTGCTGAGGCATATTTTTGCTACTTTTTTGTATGTACGAAGGCACCATTCCAATCCTTAGCGAGTGTTTGTATATCTGTACTTTGTATTCGTTCTATGTAAATGCGGTAAACGTCTGCGTTTAATACAGCGTTATTTTCTAATTGCTCAAATAAGCTGAGCGCATTTTCCCATTCTTTGTTGTGGAAAAATGTGATGGCTTTAAGCGAGTTATCTATTTCTTTAAGCTGTATTTTATTGAGCTTATTCGTATAATTTATGGGTTCATATAGTGCAATTGAGGTTTTTTTTCCAACCACCTGTACTTTATCTATGAGCCTAAAAGTAATTGCTGAGCAAGCTTGCATTGTTTCTTCAGTGACCAGAATAGCGACACCGTAAAATTTGGTCAAGCTTTCGACTCTAGCACCTAAGTTAACCGCATCACCCAAAACTGTATAGGCTTTACGATATATTGAACCCATGTCTCCTACATTCATGTCGCCAGAGCTCAAGCCTACTCCAATACTAATTGCAGGAAGGTTTTGCTGTGCAAACACGGCGTTTATTTCTATTAGGCCTTCGTTCATTGCTAGAGCCGCTTCTACGCCGTGTTGGGCGTGGTCTTTATCTATTAACGGGGCATTCCAAAATGCCATGACCATATCGCCAACGTATTTGTCGATTGTGCCATTATTATCAAATATTATTTTAGTAATAGAGCTTAAGTATTGGTTTAAATACTCACTTAATTGATGAGCCGACATGCTCTCAGACAGTGACGTAAAACCTCTTATATCGGCAAATAAAACAGTCATATTTCTGCGTTCACTGGTTTTAACTAGGTTACCGCCTTGCTCTATAAGTTGGTTGATACGTTCTGGTGGTACATATTGGTCAAACATCGTTTTTATTTTTTTGCTGTGTTTCATTTCAGCAATAGAACCAACAATAATGTAATAGCTAGCCAGAAGAGTCGTGAGTAATAAGGTCATGAATAAAGGAAGGCTCACCTTTTGTGCTGACCACAAATAAAAATTTATAGCGACGACAACACCAGCAACAATAATTGAGAGTGCCAAAATAAAACGTGCGGTTTTGCCAATACTAAAAAACGACAGCACAAGGCCAGTAATAATAATAATGATCAAACTGGCGCCAAGTGACCAACTCGGTTTTGAAGGAAGTAGTTGTGGGTTCATGAGTCCTTCAAATATATTGGCATGAACTTCAACTCCCGGGTATTGTAAGCCCACAGGGGTGGATCGTAAGTCAGCCAACCCCACAGCAGAGGTGCCAATAAACGCAACGCTTCCTTCAAGCTCTTTCAAGCCAACTCGTTGGGTTAGCACATCGGTTGCTGAGTAATATGGAAAGCTTCGAGCGCCGCCTTTATAAGGAATAAGTACTTGTCCGTATTCATCGGTTTGGATCCATTTATTGTGAAACTTAATGCCTTCAAATAGGGTTATACCATTTGATGTCGTTGAGCGTGTTTCTATTGTGTTGGCTAATGTGTACAAACGGGCGGCCTCAAGGGCCAACGAAGGGTAAAGGGTATCACCTACACGATTAATCAATGCTGCTTTTCGTATAAAGCCATCTTCATCACTATGTGCATTAATAAAACCTTGGCCTGATGCGGCATTTTGTAAATGAGGGATATTAATAATAGCACCCGGGTAGTCATTAATTTGCGAGTTGATGTGATCATCTTCTCGCCAAACCACGCTACTTTTAGATGGCGCTTTATGCTCACTTAATTTGTCGTTAATTAATAAAAACCCTAAGGTAATATCATTTTTTGCCAGCGCTTTAGCCAATTTTGTATCGGCATCTACTTGTTGTTTTATTGTCGAAAGGGGGGTCGAATACTTTGCCGAAAAGTCAGGAAGTTCAGTTATGATTTTAGTGACTGGGTTTACTTCAGGCTCCGAAAAAAATATATCGAAGGCGATAACAATAACACCAGCGTCAGTCAATTTAGTTACTAGCTCAGCTACTTTAGAGCGACTCCAAGGGAAGCGCCCCTGTTCTTGCATGCTTTTTTCATCAATATCGATTATCACTACAGATTCATTTACTTTTCTTGGTGTCTCTGCAAGGGTTAGTTGTAAGCGTGAATCGTAAATAATCCCTTCAACTCGGTTTAAAAGTTTAGCTACAGCGCCTGTCGAAAAAAATTCAATAGATGCTATGAGTAATGTGATCAATACACCAATATAAAAATGCTTTGATGTTATTTTTTTTAATAGGTTAATAGTCAAAACTCCTAGCGCATTTAAAATTCAAAAACGCGCCCCTCTTTACCACATTCAATACGCACATCCTTGCCGTAGCTTGTTTGTAAATAACGTTCTATTTCGGTAAGTTGCTCATCGGTTCTTGATGGATCGTGACTGATTATCACCATGTTTTTGACTTTCGCTTTTATTGCAAGTTGAGCAACTTGGTCAATAGTGCTGTGGCCCCAGCCATGTTTTAATGGTAAGTCAGCATCAATAAGTTGAGCGTCATGTATAAGTAAATCGGCCCCTTCTATAAATGCTGCCCACTCGCTAATACTGGTTTTAGTTTGCTGAGGTGGGTTAAGCTCGTTGTCGGTCACATATGCCACCTTCGCGCCATCAGCAAATAAGCAATAAGCAGTTCCGCCACCAGGGTGATTTAGCGGTGCGGTGGAGATAGAAAAACCATTAAGGTTAAATTGCGTTTGCGCCGAAAGCTCAGTATTGAGCGTAATGTTTGACGGTAAATCTTGATGGCGAACAGGGAAATAAGAGCCACTCATTTGTTTTAAAATAGCGTGTTGGCTACCTTTATCATCAACATCACCCGCAACAATTGTTATATCGCGATTTGCTTGATAAATAGGTTTAAAAAAAGGAAAGCCCTGAATATGATCCCAATGATTGTGAGTGAGCAAAATATAAATGGGGCTTTGCTGCTCGAGTAAATAATCTCCAAGTTTTGCTATTCCAGTGCCCGAGTCTAATATCAGTGAACTGCCATTATTTTTTGTCACATAAGTACACGATGTATTCCCACCATATAGATGGGTATCGCTACCGGGTGTAGGCATTGAGCCTCTTACCCCAAATAATTCGACTTTCATTTATGGCTCAACTCCATCCGGATAAAAATCAAACTTAGATACACTGATATTATTTGAGCTACCATTATCGCAAGTGCTACTTAAGGCTATTTGCGTGTCAGTTTGTAAAATCAACGAGGAAAATACGAGTGAATTTGTACACAGGTTAGCTTGGTAATAACCAACTCCACTAGTACCAAATGTGTTATCAAGCTCACCATTTGTAGTAATTCGTGCAATTACGCCCTGGTTGTTACTGGTACCGACTAATATAAGTTTATCAGTGCTATCTAGCTTGGCACCTTTAATTAAAGTATTGCCGGTTACAGCTAAACTATATTGGCCAACGCCATTGTCAGCAAAGCTTGTATCTAATGAGCCCGACGAAAGCAGGCGCACAACATTCGCTTTATCAGGTGTAGCGACTAAATTTGCAACTAAATAGATTGCGCCAGATGAGTCGGTTAGTACACTGGCTACTTTGTTGTTGATGTTAGGCGTATCGGTACCTGAATATCTAAACAACTCATTGCCGGTTAAGTTAAGTTTGAGCGCAATTAATGCTGAATCAGCACCTGTTACTAATTCACCAGCAATAAAAATCTCATTGTTATCAATGTGAATTTTAGAAAAATCCTCACCCGTTAACCCTAATAAAACGCCTTCAGTGCCAAAGCTTGTAGCAAGTACCCCTTGCGCTGTGAGCATCATTGCAAATGACTGTGCGTTTGCAGATTGCGTTGCAGTGCCCACTGCAACAATATTGTTACTATTGGTTATTGCTATATCTGATAATGTAAGCGCCTCGGTATTTTCAATGTTGGTTACATAGATGCCATCGGTTGCAAATGTTGTGTCGAGGGAGCCGTCTTGGTCCACTTTGGCTACAAAACCTTGCGAGCCATTGGTGGTTTTTTTAGTACCAGCAAGTAATAAGTTGCCATTGTTTAATTCAGCTAACGCAACGTGTTGCGAGTTTAACTCTATGGCAATTTCTTTGTGGCCCGTTTTACTAAAGCTTGTATCTATTGCACCTGTGCTGGTAAAACGGGTTAATACTAATTTTATTACACCGTTTGTTTCGGCTGTTGAGGCAAGCATATATTTACCTGCTTGAGCGCCATTACTAAGTTGTATCAATTTCATTGATTTATCGTTTGACGCTTCGCTTATTTCATCAACTGTTAAATAACCTGTGCTATTGAAATTAGTAAATAATGCGGCTTGATCGGTTATCGCTCCAATAAATGGTTTAGCGTTGGTGTCGTCATCAATGCCAGCTACCCATAAAGTATCGTTAGAGTCGATAGACGTTGTGTTTACAATTTGTTTAGCATCTATACCTGAAAGAATACTGACTCCAGATTCACCGTACGTATCATCAAGTAAACCAGTTGAGCTAATTACGCGAGCTGTAAATACGTGTTCTGCAACAGGTATACCCGTTGTGCCCGAGAGCATTATTTCATTTTTAATTGGCTCGTATTGAATACCCGTTACCTGAGCGCCGCCATTTATAACCCCGTTACCGGTGCCTCCACTTTCACCATCAATGTCATAGATTGCTATTCCGTCGGTATCAAAACTGGTCACTAGCTCGCCATTTTTATCAATGGCTAACATAACAGCTTCTTTTTCACCTGTTTGCCGTGTCATGTAGCCACCCGCAAAAGCTGTAAAATTAGAATTTGCTAAACCACCAATCGCGAATAACTCATCGTCTTTGTTGCTATCTGGTTGGCCTAAGTCGCTTGATAAGTTAATGATAAGTGGAACGCCACCATTAAAATTACCATCGTTATCTCCATTTGCTTTTAAATAGCGAAGAAGTGAGTTTTTAGTACCATCAGCATCGGTAACGCTACCCACAACTAAATAGTCTGAGTTTTCAAAGTTTTTAACTGCGTAGCCTTCATCATCACGATTAGCACCACTTACATCAACGATAGCGGGTGTGGAGTTTTCAAATGACAAGTCGTCGGTTTTATAATGTATCCATAGGCTATCGGTTTGAGTACCATCAAAGTGCTTGCCTACAGCCACTAATTCACTACCATTAACTTCAAGGTCATTAATAACGCTGGTACTGTTTAGCGTTGTACACTTTATACCCGTGTTACTTTCCCCGTCGTCGTCTGAGCCAGTTCTTAATGCTCCTGCAAGATCCATCTTAAGTACGCACGCTTCGTTATTACTGCCATCAAAACTAGAGTAGGCAATAAACAAATCGGTGCCGTCGGAAATAATGGCAGTGGCTTCTTCATCTTGCTCTAAATCAAGTACTTTAGTGCCTGTGGTATTAAACGCGGTATTTACATCACCATTATTTGTGTACGAAACAATAAGAATGTCTTTGTCTGCATTATTGGTAAAGCCCACAAAATATAAGTTGTTGTTAAGCGCTATGCTGTCGTTAAATTGCCCACCTGAAAATACGCTGCCTAGATCGAGCTGCCCCGTAATAGGGCGACCAAATGATGTATCTTCAAAAGGGATTAGTGGCTCGACAACATCAATTATATTAACCGTGATATTAACCGCAGTGGTTTCATTAGGGGTGCCGTTATCTGTTACTTGAATATTTAATATGTATTGAGTTTTGGTTTCATAGTCAAAAGGGGTTTCGCCATTCACACTTAAAATGCCAGATGATGCATTTATGTTAAATAAAGCAAGATCACCGCCGGCTAATACGTAAGTTAAATCTTGGTTTTCATAATCAGTTGCAACAATGGTTCCTATAATGTCGGAATCTGTCGCTTCCTCGTTAATGCTAAAGCTTTGCTCAGTAACTATGGGCGCATCATTGATTGGGTTGATGGTAATGGCCAATGTACTGTTAGCCGTTCCACCATTATTATCACTTGCAGTGTAGGCCACCGTTGCCACGCCGTTTGCATTAGCCTCTGGTGTGTACTGAATTTGGTTGTTTACAATAGTTGCCGTACCTACATCAGCGCTCGCGTTACTTATTACTAAGCTATCGCCATCCACGTCTGAATCGTTAGCGAGTACATCAATAGTAATAGGCGCCGCATCTTCATCCATGGTTGCGGTATCGGCAGTGGCAATGGGTGCATCGTTTATTGGGTTGATAGTAATTGCTAATGTGCTGCTAGCCGTTCCACCATTGTTATCACTTGCAGTGTAAGTTACCGTTGCAACACCATTTGTATTATCAGCAGGCGTGTATTGAACTTGGTTATTTACAATCGTTGCCGTGCCTATATCAGCACTCGCAGTACTAATTACTAAGCTGTCCCCATCCACATCTGAATCGTTAGCGAGCACATCAATAGTGATAGGCGCTGCATCTTCATCCATAGTTGCGGTATCAGCGGTTGCAACGGGTGCATCGTTGATTGGGTTGATAGCAATCGCTAATGTGCTGCTAGCCGTTCCACCATTATTATCGCTCGCAGTGTAAATCACCGTTGCAACGCCGTTTGCATTAGCAGCAGGCGTGTACTGAATTTGGTTATTTACAATAGTTGCAGTGCCTACATCAGCGCTCGCGGTACTTATTACTAAGCTGTCGCCATCCACGTCTGAATCGTTAGCGAGTACGTCAATAGTAATGGGCGCCGCATCTTCATCCATAGTTGCGGTATCAGCGGTTGCAACGGGGGCATCGTTTATTGGGTTGATAGTAATCGCTAATGTGCTGTTAGCCGTTCCACCGTTATTATCGCTCGCAGTGTAAGTCACCATTGCAACGCCGTTTGCATTAGCTGCAGGCGCGTACTGAATTTGGTTATTTACAACACTTACAGCACCCACATCGGCAGTGGTGTTACTGATCACTAAGCCATCACCATCTACATCAGAGTCGTTCGCGAGTACATCAATAGTAATAGGCGCTGCATCTTCATTCATGGTTGCAGTATCAGCAGTGGCAACGGGGGCATCGTTGATTGGGTTGATAGTAATCGCTAATGTGCTGCTAGCCGTTCCACCGTTATTATCGCTTGCCGTGTAAGTGACCGTTGCAACACCGTTTGCATTAGCTGCAGGCGTGTATTGAATTTGGTTGTTTACAACACTTACAGCACCCACATCGGCAGTGGCGTTACTGATTACTAAGCTGTCGCCATCCACATCTGAATCGTTAGCGAGTACATCAATAGTAATAGGCGCTGCATCTTCATCTATATTTGCAGTATCAGCGGTTGCAACGGGTGCATCGTTTATTGGGTTGATAGTAATCGCTAATGTGCTGTTAGCCGTTCCACCGTTATTATCGCTTGCCGTGTAAGTGACCGTTGCAACACCGTTTGCATTAGCTGCAGGCGTGTATTGAATTTGGTTGTTTACAACACTTACAGCACCCACATCGGCAGTGGCGTTACTGATTACTAAGCTGTCGCCATCCACATCTGAATCGTTAGCGAGTACGTCAATAGCAATAGGTGCCGCATCTTCATCCATGGTTGCGGTATCGGCAGTGGCAACGGGCGCATCGTTGATTGGTAAAATAGTAATGCTCAGTGTTGAAGTCGCATTTGCATCTTGCGCATCTTTTATTGAATAAGTCACCGTTGCTACACCATTTGCATCGGGGGCGGGTGCGTACTGAATTTGATTTTCAACAATTAGCGCAGTGCCACTGTCGGCAGAGACCTCGCTTAATATTAAGCTGTCGCCGTCAATATCTGAATCATTGGCTAAAACGTCAATGAGCAATGCAATTGCGTCTTCATTTATGGTAGCAAAGTCAGCGTTTGCAACGGGTGCATCATTTACAGGCGTTACAATAATCGTAACACTTGCGGTACTGTCTTTCTCACCAGGAGAGCCATTTTCATACCCATCAGTAATACTGTAGGTAAGAACAGTTTGCCCAGAAAAGTTGGCCGGCGGGGTATATTCAATTTGCCCATTAACAATGCTTGCTGAGCCAAGTGTGCTATTTACATTAAATAGTGTAATGGTATCGCCGTCAGCGTCTGTGTCATTTGCTAGTACATTAAGCTGTGTTGCGCTGCTATCTTCGGCTATGGTGAACTGATCATCGCTTGCCTCAGGGAAGGTGTTATTTCCACTTTCACTCAGGGTTACTTGAGCGGTTGCGGTTAAGCCCTGATCGTTTGAAATTGAATAAGAAAAACTATCGACCCCAGAAAAATCAGCATTGGGTTGATAAGTGAATGAACCATCACTATTTAAATTGAGCGTGCCGTTTTGAGGCACTGTAACAGGTGTGGTGTTAACAGTAAGTTCGCCAGTTTCTATATTAAAGTCGTTTGCTAGTAGGCCACTTTCAGCTGAGACTGAAAATAGACTATTTCGGCTAAACTGATATGCATCGTTTTGCGCAACCGGGTTATCTGGCTGGCTATTTACAATGATAGTGACAGTTGCTGTGGCACTAGCACCCTGGGAGTCAATGGCTGCATATTGAAACTGGTCTACCCCATTAAAGTTAGCATCAGGTATGTAACTAAAGCTGCCATCAATGCTAAGTAAAAGTTGCCCATGAGTAGGTGCAACTATAAAGGTGTCGTCTACCGTAAATGTGTCATCGTTAGGATCGGTATCATTGCTAAGTACCCCATTTTCTGCAGAGATAACAAGGGTATTATCTTCGTTTACGTTATAACTATCGTTATTAGCAACGGGGGCCGAGTTAGTATTGGTGCTTACAATAAATACAGTTGCTGTAGCTTCACCGCCTTGGTTATCAATAACTTTATATTGAAAGCTATCTTCACCTTGCATATTTGGTTCGCCTTGGTATTCAAAGCTACCGTCAGCAAATAAGGTTAGCTGTCCGCGCAGCGGCTCATTAACAGGCGCTACATCAACCGTAAGTTCATCTAAATCAACATCGCTATCATTACCTAACAAACCGGGAGCTGAAACAGTTAACGTACCATCGTTTGAAATATTATAGGTATTGTTTAGGGCATTAGGCGCATCATTAATTGGGTTGATAGTTATTGCCACAACCGCGGTGTCGGTTCTGCCTAGCTCGTTAATAATTTGATAGCTAAATGCATCTTCACCATTAAAGTTAAACGCAGGCTGATAAGTAAAATCACCCGATTCGGTCATAGTTACTGAGCCATGCGAAGGGGCTACTAATACTTGTGTATTAGCACGCAGTTGTCCACTATACGGATTCGTATCGTTTGTTAGTACATTGCCTTGCAGGGCAGTATCTTCATCAATTTCAAATATATCGTTGTTGGCTGTAGGAGCAAAAGCAAGTTCTCCACCTAGGGGAGCTATGTTTATTAAGTTAGAAAACCCACTTTCACCGCTACCATCTATGCCTGTTATAAGAGCTTGATAGCTTTTGTTTGTAATCGTGTTTGGTATTGTAAAAAAAGGGTCTGAAATGCTTAAAAATTGCTGGCCATTTTCAAGTTCATCAACATTAGAAGGCGACACACCCGGTTGCGTGGCAATGTATACGTTATAACGGTTTAGCTCAGTGTTGGCTTGCCAAGTAAGGTTAATACCTTGATCTTCTCGTTGAGCTGTTACTCCTACAATTTGATGAGGCTGCCAGCTAAACGTAATTGCATCGGCAAGAACTTGGTTTTGCAGTGTATCTGTTATCCATATTTCTAAGCGTAATTCTCCGGTACTTACACCATAAATAGATGGGCTTAACCCAATAACAGAACGCTCGTATTCATTACCACAATCAGATGAGCAAATAGGTAGACTTTTATTAACGCTGGGTAATACTAAGTTTATTTCGCTAATGCCATCGGGATCGCGGGCGTTAAGTAAAAATGAAACATTACCCTGTACTGTTTCTGTTTGAGTAAAGCCAATAGTAGCTTGCGAGTTTGCTATAGCTGAGCCCACAGCGCCGCGACTCGCGGTATTTTCACCTAAAATTTGTATTTCTGTTGTTTTATTACTGGCTAAAACGCCCGCTAAATTTACATAACTTGCAACGGCTGGTGGGTTAACTGTAGATGTAGGCGCTTGCGCTGACGCTTGAGGTTGTTGCTCATCTGAGCCTCCGCAAGCACTTAGTGCAAACATCATTGAACCAAGCAAAAAGTGTTTTTTGGCGGTCATTATTTACTACTCCAAAATAAAAGCGGTCTATCCAATGTGTTTACGGTTCTAATATAAAAGAACCGCTCGCGTTTACATCTGGATTATTAATTTCACTCAACTGAAAGTTACCTATAATGGTGTCTAGGTCATTTAAAAACACCGCGTCTATATCACCTTCTGCTTTATTGTTTCCGTATGAGGCAAACGTAATAGCTAAATCTAGTTCACTTATATTTATTAAACCACTGTACGCGGCATACCATGTACCATCTGCATCTTTAAAGCTAATTTCGCCATCAGGCACTGTTCCATTGTCAAAATCAACGGCCATAGTCATAGAAAAGTCGGTAACGCCTCCTGCACTTGAAGCCACACTAAAATCAGAAGCGTTGTAGTTAAAAATACCTTGGCGCTGAGCTATTTGGTCAACTAAAAAGGCGTTATCTACAGCCTGAAATTGCTGCTCTGAGTATGCATCTGCTGTGCTATCATCTTCTATAATTGTGTTGTTTGTTGAGGCTGTTTGAGTTTGCTCTGTTTCTTCACTTTCGCTATTAGGCTCAATAGTTGCAACGGTTTGATCAAATACAGCTGCGGCACGCGTTGTTGTAAAAACATCACCAGTACTTGTAATTTGTGCAAACGAAAACGCTTCATTATCACCAAGCGACAGCACGTTATTATTTGTAAGTGTTAGGTCGATTGCACCATCCCATACAGCTATAAATACATCACTACCTACTAGCTGCACTTCAAAGTGCGTGCCACGAATACCAATTGACCCCACAGGGGTTTTGACGTCATAAGCACCGCCATTTTTTTTGATAACGCCAGATATAGAACGCAGGCCGCCTTTGAGTAACTCAATAGATGCAGACCCTTGTTGTGTATTTTTATCAAACTGGTAATTGGCTATATTAAGTTCTGAATTTTCTTTTAAAGAAATTAAACCGCCATCTAACATTGAAAACTGCGCTTTACTTTGGTTGCCAGTCGTTATTCGGTCTATACCAAAAACAGTATCACGACGCTGCAATTGACGTTGTTGGGCTGCCTCATTTGTTGCTAATACAGAACCACGGGCCAAAATTGTTTTACCCGCTGGCTCACTTGCTTGCGCATAAAAATTTACACACAGTAAGGCGGTAATGACAGGAAGTATGTGTTTCATAAATACCTTAAATTAAAATGAGTAAGAGGCGCTTAAATTAATGTCTAAACGGTCGTATTCGAACAAAGCAATATTGCTGCTTTTATCCTGGTAGTTAGTGGTTAGTTGCAACGCAAAATCACGACTAACTAAGTAGCGAACAGTAGCCGAGAGCATAAGTAGATTATCGGCACGTTCTTGCAAAAATAAAGGATGATCTTCTTTGTAATTAATCCATTGGTAACCAGCAAGTGAAAGTAATTGCCAATTTTTGGCTAATTGAGTGTTGGCTTGGTAGTACACACTGGTGCTTTGGCGACTATTAAACTCTCCCTGAGTTAAGTCTGCGTCCTCATTTTTAACATTGACACTAAAGCGGTTAAACCAATATTGTGTTGAATAACTTACTCCAGTATTAATCGTATAAAATGTATTATCGAGCTTGTCGTCAAACCGGTTGTTTAATTCCCCCCCACTGAGCGCTGCAAAAAGGGTAATACCGTCTGATAACGCAAAATCAGCCCCCAAGGTAATAGCCGACTCAGCTCTATAAAGTTCTGAATCAAGCATTAAAGGCGTTGTTGAAGCTTGGACGTGCCAATTAATACTTCCAATATCATAATTGTATGCAGCACTAAAATGGGCATTAACTCTGTCATACTGACTAAGTTCGGCGAATTTATACCACCCAGCGTTAGCGTTTATTACTACAGTGCTTTGTTGGTTAATAGGGTAAGAGTATTTACCTGAGTAATTAAGCTTAGCGTAACTATCATCTGTGCTTTTACTTTCAGGAGATAATAAAAATTCCCCAATTTCAGGAATAATAATTGTATCTTCTGTAGTGCCTGCATTTACGTTGCCATCAACACCTAACGCAAACTCAATATTTTGAGAATAAAAATCACCTGCTCGTTTACTTTGTAAAGCGACCTTATCTAGCAATGCCCTTGCAGAGGTTTTTATAGTGTTTGGCGCCATAGATGAGTTAACAAGTATTAAGGCTTGATTTTGTGCAGCAGGAAAGTTTTTTACCAACATATAAGCGCGAGCTAAAAATAAACGCGCTTCATACCACTTTGGGTTGCTTTCAATGGTGCGCTCAAAAGCAAAAATAGCCTCAGCAGTATGATTTAACTTTAAAGCAGAAACGCCTAACAAAAAATCATAAGTGGGCTCGCCTAAATACTGGTTTTGTTCGTGGCTTAGCTGGTAGGCTTGGTGATATTTTTTTTCAGAGACTAACTTTTGTACATCGATTAAAAACTGACTGTAGCTGTTAATATTTTGTGCAATAGAACTAAAACTGAGGGCGGTTAAATAACTACATAGGAAAAGCTTTAGAATCGGTTTAATCATACTTAGTTATATATCTTGAAAAGTGTAGATATATTTTACAGTAAAAATAGGTTTTGAACAGAAAATAAGCGGTTTTTAATGAAAATACATAATAAATTCAATGATATTTAATTTTAATCATCAATATTAACTTATCGAGAACAGTACAGAGCTAACAAATGGAAGATATAATTGGATTAAAAAAGCTTATTTATGGTGATTAACGTGTAGTTTTTATTCACAGGGGAAGGTTGTGGAGAAAAAAATGGGGCGATTGACGGGGCTTGAACCCGCGACAACCGGAATCACAATCCGGGGCTCTACCAACTGAGCTACAACCGCCACTACACACCTTGTTTGGTGTGGCGCGCATAATACATAAAATAATAAACCTTGTGAAGCCTTAAATTAAAAAAAATTAAATTTAAAAATAAAATCTAAAAATTCACTATCGTACAGCGAAAGTTCAGTAAAGCTTGTTCAAGCTATGCGCGATTAAAAACTATAAACAATTCGCCATATATATAGTATGAATTCATTAATAAATGAGAATAAATTGTAAATTAATGTATAATGCTATCCGGAAAAACACTAATCAAAAACATTTGGAGTAAACATGGATTCAGTACTTAATTGGCTTAATGATAACTCAGGCTTAATTTTACACTATAGTATTCAAGCAGTTGTTGCGCTTATTATCTTTTTAATAGGTAGTAGGGTTTCTAAGTTTTGTTCTAACTTGACAGAAAAAGGGTTTGCAAAAAAACAGGTAGACAAAGCGGTTGGCTCTTTTGTAGCAAGCATTGTGTATACCCTTGTATTTGCATTAACAGTACTAATGGCGCTTTCGCAAATTGGTATTGAAACAACGTCATTCATTGCTATTTTAGGTGCAGCCGGCTTAGCGGTAGGTTTGGCTCTGCAAGGTTCACTGTCTAATTTTGCGTCGGGTGTACTAATCATTTTACTTCGTCCGTTTAAATCGGGTGATTTTGTAGAAGCCGGTGGCAAATCTGGTACGGTTAAAAAAATCGAAATATTCTCTACAGAACTTCGCACACCAGATAATAAAGTAATTATTGTGCCAAACTCTCAAATTATGTCAGGTGCGATTACAAACGTATCGCGCGAATCAACTCGTCGTATCGATTTAGTAATTGGTGTTGGTTACGATGCTGATTTACGTCAGGCAAAAGAAGTATTAAAATCAGTACTTGATGCAGAAACACGCTTACTTACAGACCCTGCTTATACCGTAGCTGTTTCTGAACTAGGTGATTCAAGCGTTAACTTTGTTGTGCGTCCTTGGGTTAATGCTGCTGACTACTGGCCTACATATTTTTCACTAATGGAAAATATTAAAATTGCATTAGATGACGCAAATATTTCAATTCCATTTCCGCAAATGGATGTTCATTTACACAAGCAAGACTAATTTTTAGTATTAAATAGGTTATTTTTAATGAAATTAAAGCTTTTATCAGTGTTAGTTGCAGCTTCTGCTGTGACTAACGCTTTCGCTGAAGATGCAGAGCAAAAAACGTGGGAAGTTACCAGTGAGCTTGGTGCTATTGTTACTAGTGGTAACACTGAAACAACAACGCTTAAAGGTGGTATTAAAGTACAACACAACCTAGAAAGCTGGAACAACGAGTACAAGCTTGACGGAATCTACAAAGAAGATGAAGTTGATGATGCTAACGGTAACAAAGTTACTCAACGTACAAACGAAAAGTACTCAATTTCGGCCCAAGGTAACTACAAATTAAATGAAGAGCATTCTCACTTATTCATTTATGGTTCACACGTTTCAGACTACTTTGGCGCATACCGCAGTGAGTCTGTAATTTCAGCGGGTTATGGCTTACGTTTGTTAAATGAAAAAACAATGTGGTTAAGCGCAGAGATTGGTCCGGGTTACAAATACTTTGAGTACCCAGATGACAGCACTGAAGTAGACGAAAATGGCAATCCACTTGCCGGTGAGTTTGAAGGTGAAGTGATTGCCCTTGGTAAATTAGACTACAATTGGCAAATTTCTGATAATGCACGTTTTACGCAGTTAGTGGCGGTTGAATACGGTGACACGAACACTAAAACACGTTCAGAAACGGCATTGCTTGCTAAAATTAATGGCTCTCTACAAATGAAAGTGGCTTTTAATGTTACCAACAACTCAGACGTTGCTGATGACAAAGAAAGCACAGACACAGAGACGTCATTCACACTAGTTTACAGTTTTTAACCAAAACCATTAAATTAGTGACACTAAAATGACAAAAGGGGCGAAAGTCCCTTTTTTATTTGCCTCAGATTAATGTATTATAGCCACCAATTTTGGTTGTAGACCTAGGGATATACCTACTCGTGAAAGTTTTTACACAATTATTAAGTGCTTTTGTTCTTTTATTTAGCATTAACGCTATGGCTTTTACGCCAACTGCTTCGCAGCTAGAGCAATTTAAAAAACTACCTAAATCACAACAAGAAGCCTTAGCTAGGCAGTATGGTGTTGACCTTTCTTCAATCACAGGATCAAATCAACCAAGCAATCAAACACAAACCGATCAGCCAACGATTGGCGAACGCGAAGAACCACAGCAAGCAGAACTCACCGATGACGAGCGCTTTAATCCAAAAAAAGATGAATTAAAACCATTTGGTTATTCACTGTTTGCCGGTGAGCCAACCACTTTTATGCCAAATGAAGGCGCAGCAGTTCCTGACACTTATTTAGTAGGCCCTGGTGATCAGTTAAACATTAACTTTTATGGTAAAGAAAGTGAAAGTTTTGATGTTACAGTCGATCGTGAAGGCAGAATTAGCATTCCTGATTTAACACCAGTCCAAGTAGCGGGCTTAACGTTTGCAGAAGTAAAAGCGCTTATTAATGCTAAGGTAGAGCAAGAAGTTATTGGCGTAAAAGCGTTTGTATCGCTTGGGCAGTTACGCAGTATGCGTATTTTAGTATTAGGTGAGGCTTACAAACCGGGTAGCTATAGTGTTTCGTCTTTAACCACCGTATCGCATGCATTATTTGTCAGTGGTGGTGTATCTGACATTGCTTCTCTTCGTAATATTCAAGTTAAACGCGCTGGTAAAGTGGTTAGTAACTTCGATTTATACGATTTACTGATCAAAGGTGATAGCAGTAAAGATATAGTATTAAAACCTGGGGACGTTGTATTTGTACCTTCTGTTGGTTCACAAGTAACGGTTGAAGGCCTTGTAAAACGCCCGGCTATTTTTGAACTTAAACAAGGTGAAACGGCTAAACAACTTTTAAACATGGCCGGCGGATTAAAACCAGAGGCTTATGCTAAAAACGTGGTTGTTGAGCGTTTTAATAATCAGCGTAAAGAAATACTCTCTGTTGATTTTAGCAAAAGTAACATTAACTATATTCCACAAGATGGCGACCGAGTTCGTTTTAATTCGGTAAGTTCACAATACGAAAACTCAATCAGCCTAATTGGTGCAGTTGCTCGCCCAGGTAACTATCAGTGGTATCAAGGTAAACGCATTTCAGATGTGCTTAAGTCCGTGCGCGGCGATTTACTCCCTCAGGCAGATTTAAGCTACGGTTTATTAATTCGTGAAACAAACATTAATGGTGACATAGAAGCGCACCAATTTGATGTAGCGCAAGCGATTATTAAAAACGCTGACAATAACCTAGCGCTAAAAGCTAATGATAAAATCATTGTATTTAGCCGCTTTGAAGAAAAAGAAATAGAAAAAACAGCGCTTGAAAACATGGCGCTAAGCCAAAAGCAACAAGAGCAACAACTTAAAGCCAAGCAATGGCATAAGTTTAAACAAAAAGAGTTTGAAAAATACATCGGTATAAGTCAAAAAGATGAAACTATTAAAAAAAATCAGCAAGGGCTTACAATTGCTGATTTCTCAAAACGTAAAGCGAATCAACAATCGCAAGAATTAAAAGCAGAAGACTATGCTTTTTTTAGTCGCCATAACTTACTTCTTCCTATTATCGAAAAGTTAAAACAGCAAGCATCAATATCGCAAGCTATGCAACTAGTTGAAATTAACGGTAACGTCACTTACCCGGGTATTTACCCTCTTACAGTGAGTGGCGAAGTAGCCGACTTAGTAACCGCAGCCGGTGGCTTATTAGAATCCGCTTATACTAAACAAGCTGAAATAACGCGCATTGTTTTAGGTGATGCCTCTCAGGTAGAACATGTACGATTTGATCTTGAAAGTGCACTAAAAGGTGAATCACAAAACAATATTACCCTTCGTAGCAAAGACAGCATTAACATTTTCTCGATTCCTAACTGGCAAGAAAATGTAAAGGTAGAGCTAAAAGGCGAACTGAAATTCCCGGGTACCTACACTATTCGCCGGGGCGAAACGCTCACTGATTTACTTAAACGTGCAGGTGGATTTTCTGATTTTGCAGAACAAAACGCAGCAATATTTACCCGTGTTTCTATAAAAGAGCAAGAGCAACAACAGCTTGCTCGTTTATCAACCGAGCTTCGCCGCGATATTGCTTCTAAAAGCTTCCAAAACTCAGTTAGCGGTAACTCTCTTTCATACGATGAGATGGATAAACTACTAAACGATTTAGCTAGTGTTGAAGCGGTAGGACGTTTAGTTATTGATTTACCATTAATAGTAAATAACCAACAAAACTTAGTACTACAAAATGGCGATACGCTTTACGTACCAAGTAAGCGTGATTCTATAAGCATTATTGGTGAAGTTAACTATTCTACATCGCATCTTTATAAAGCTGGTGTAAGTGTTGATGATTACATTGACCTAAGCGGCGGCCTTAAAGAGCGAGCTGCAGAAGACCGCATTTACATTATTAAAGCCAATGGCTCTGTTGAAATTCCAAATACAGGAGGCTGGTTCGCGGCTAATAATGCAAACCAGTTAGAGCCAGGCGATACAATAGTGGTCCCTATGGATGCTGGGCACATGGATAAGCTAACACTGTGGAGCACTGCGACGCAGATCCTTTATCAACTAGGTGTAGCAGTAGCCGCAATTGGTAGCCTTTAATTAAAGCAATAAACTAGCAACTAAAGCCAAAGAAAACCTTTGGCTTTAGTTGGCATGTACAAGATAGTAAAAACAAAATTTATATTTTTATCAGGCCTTAGGAACTGCAACCTAGGGGCGGAAGCGTGCTCTAGGGGCTATGCAAGCAAATAATTCTGCCTTCAGTTTAGAACGAGAGAAACTCTGCGACGAATTGGATCGCAATCCTGGCTGCCAGACTAATAAATAGCTTTAGCTATCAACCGAGATTTATATGAACAATAACAAAGCAAGTATAAAAGAAAATAACGATTACGTACAAAGCCATGACATCGCCGACGACGAAATAAACTTGCGTGAACTCTTTGCCGTAATTTGGAAGGGTAAATGGATAATTATAGCTGTAACTGCCTTGTTTGCTCTGGCATCCGTTTTTTATGCAATCCACTTACCTAATATTTATAAGTCAGAGGCGTTGTTAGCTCCTGCAGAGCAAGAAAATTCAGGTGGTTTAGCTGGCTTAGCAGGCCAGTTCGGTGGTTTAGCGAGTTTGGCTGGCGTTAATTTAGGTGGCGGTTCAAGCAATAAAGCACAATTAGCAATTGAGGTGTTAAAATCACGCCAATTCACCAGCGATTTTATTAAAAAGCACAACATTCTCCCTGATTTAATGTCCGCTAAAACATGGAATATGCAAACAGATGCCATTATCCATGACAGCGAAATATACAATGCTCAAAATAATAAATGGGTGCGAGAAGTTTCTGCACCTTTTAAACCAAAGCCTTCAATGCAAGAGGCATATAAAGAGTTTAGTAAAATTCTTAGTGCCAGCACAGATAAAGAAACAGGCATGGTTAAAATATCGATTGAGCATGTTTCTCCAACTATTGCTCAACAATGGGTGAGCTGGTTAATACAAGATATTAACCAAACCATGAAGCAGCGTGATGTGTTAGAGGCAATAAAAAGTACCGACTTTTTAACTCAACAACTAGAACAAACTAAAATTGCTGATATACGTGCTGTTCTCTATAAACTTGTTGAAGAGCAAACTAAAACAATTATGTTTGCAAAAGTGCGCGACGAATATGTATTTAAAACTATAGACGCAGCACTCGTGCCAGAAGAAAAGTTTAAACCTAAGCGTGCTTTAATCTGTGTGCTGGGTTTACTTTTAGGTGGGATGTTAAGTGTAATGATAGTATTGATCAGACATTTTGTTGGTAATTCCAAATCCTGATTTGGAACCTGCTTTCGGGGCTGTTGGACACGTTTAAATAAAAGTATAAAAACAAGTAATTATAATGGGGTAGTTAAATTGACTGTCTCAATTTAGAAAAAGTGTCTCAGTCCTTAATTAAATGACTGAGACACTTTGTAGAAATAAAACATAATTAGGACTGCGCAAAGCGTCTTTGCACGAATAATCCCCAAAAAATATAAAGGTATTTATTGTGAAAATATTAATAACTGGTGGTGCAGGCTTTATTGGTAGCGCCGTTATTCGTCACATACTTTCTAACACTCAAGATAGTGTAACTAACGTTGATGCGTTAACGTATGCAGGGAACCTAGAGTCTCTTTCAAATGCAGATGAGTCTGAGCGTTACTATTTCGAACACGTTGATATTTGTAATCGAACGGAATTAGATCGAGTTTTTAATACACATAAGCCTGACGCTGTGATGCACCTAGCGGCTGAAAGCCACGTTGATCGTTCAATCACTGGTCCTGCCGAATTTATACAAACTAATATTGTAGGAACTTATACCTTATTAGAAGCGGCTCGTGAATACTGGAATACATTAAGTAATGATGCCAAAAAATCGTTTAGGTTTCATCATATCTCAACTGATGAAGTATATGGTGATTTACCTCACCCTGATGAACAAGAAGGTGAACTTCCGTTATTTACAGAAGAAACATCTTACGCGCCTAGTAGTCCCTATTCTGCAAGCAAAGCATCGAGCGATCATTTAGTAAGGGCATGGCTGCGCACGTATGGGTTTCCTACAATTGTCACTAACTGTTCAAATAATTATGGGCCTTACCACTTTCCTGAGAAGTTAATTCCTTTAGTGATACTCAATGCCCTTGAAGGAAAAGACTTGCCTATTTATGGTAAAGGCGACCAAATACGTGACTGGCTATACGTAGAAGACCATGCGCGCGCTTTGTATAAAGTAGTGACCGAAGGTATTGTTGGAGAAACCTATAACATAGGCGGTCACAATGAAAAGCAAAATATTGAAGTGGTGAAAAGTATTTGCAGTATTTTAGATACTTTAGTGCCTAAAGATTCCCTATATTCAGAACAAATAACGTTCGTGGCAGACCGCCCGGGCCACGACAGACGTTATGCTATTGATTCATCAAAAATGCAAAATGAGCTAGGCTGGACACCAGAGGAAACATTCGAGAGCGGTCTACGCAAAACAATTGAGTGGTACTTAGTAAATCAATTGTGGTGTGAAAATGTACAAAATGGTTCATATCAACGCGAACGCCTAGGCGAAATTAAACATAAATAAAGGAGCATTTTGTGAAAGGAATTATTTTAGCTGGGGGATCAGGCTCTCGACTTTATCCACTAACACGCGGTGTATCAAAGCAATTACTCCCAGTTTATGACAAGCCAATGGTATATTACCCAATATCAACGTTAATGTTAGCGGGAATACGCGATATATTAATAATCACTACACCAGAAGATAGTGACAGCTTCAAACGTTTATTAGGTGATGGTAGCGATTACGGCATTAACTTGAGTTACGCGATTCAACCCTCTCCTGATGGACTTGCACAAGCCTTTATTATTGGTAAAGACTTTATTGGTGATGATAGCGTGTGCTTAGTACTTGGCGATAATATCTATTACGGTCAATCGTTTAGTAAAACGCTTAAAAACGCGGCAGGTAGAGCATCAGGTGCTACGGTATTTGGCTATCAAGTTAAAGACCCAGAACGATTTGGCGTAGTCGAATTTGACAAAAACATGAAAGCTATCTCTATAGAAGAAAAGCCTGAAAAGCCAAAGTCAAACTATGCTGTTACAGGTTTATACTTCTATGACAATCGTGTAGTTGATCTCGCTAAACAGGTAAAGCCCTCTCACCGTGGTGAGCTTGAAATAACCACCTTAAACGAAATGTATTTAAACGATGGAAGTTTAAATGTTGAGCTGTTAGGGCGTGGTTTTGCTTGGCTTGATACTGGGACGCATGAAAGTCTTCATGAAGCATCATCGTTTGTACAAACTATTGAAAACGTACAAGGTTTGAAGGTGGCATGTTTAGAAGAAATAGCATGGCGCAACGGTTGGTTAAGCACAGATGAATTACTTACAATAGCTAAACCAATGATGAAGAATGAATATGGTCAATATTTAACTCGTTTGGCGTCTGAGGCAAAGTAATGAAAGTACTTATTACTGGTAAAAATGGTCAAGTTGGAAGCTGCTTGGTATCGCAATTAATTGATATCCCTTCCATTGACTTTTTGGCGTTAGGACGAGAAGAGCTTGATATAACGAATGCTGAACAAGTTAATGAAGTAGTAAACAAGTATCAGCCGACTATTATAATTAATGCGGCGGCATATACTACAGTTGACAAAGCAGAGTCTGAATTTGGGCTGGCAAATGCTATAAATAATGTTGGTCCAAAAAACTTAGCGAAAGCAGCATCGAATGTGAATGCGGTCATTCTTCATATATCAACTGACTATGTTTTTGCTGGTGATAAAGGCGGCTTATACACAGAGGGTGATGAAGTAAACCCACAGGGCGTTTACGGTAAAACTAAGCTTGCTGGTGAGCAAAGTGTTGCACAAGAGTGCGATGCTCATATTATTTTTCGTACAGCTTGGGTGTTTAGCGAATATGGGAATAACTTTGTAAAAACGATGCTGCGTTTAGCACAAACACGCGATACTCTAGGTGTTGTTGGGGACCAATTTGGCGGCCCAACATATGCAGGTGATATAGCGAAAGCGTTAATTAACATAGCGCAACAGCTTCAGAAAGGTATTACTAAGTTCGGTGTATATAACTACTCAGGCTACCCACACGTTAGCTGGCAAGAGTTTGCAACAGAAATATTTTCTCAAGCGTTATCGCAACAAGTGATTGAATCGCCCGTAACAGTTAGTGCAATTTCAACCTCAGAGTATCCGACTCCTGCTAAACGTCCAGCTAATTCAAAATTGGATTGCAGTAAAATTTTAACAAATTTTTCTGTAGAGCCAAGTGACTGGAAAGCCGCATTAAACACTATTCAAAAATATAAATAAGTAGGCTGAAAAAATGAAAGTAATCGATACAAGCATCCCAGATGTGAAAATTATAGAGCCTACAGTATTTGGTGATGAACGCGGGTTTTTTATGGAAACCTGGAGCCAAAAAAAATTTGAAGAGCTAGTTACAGGTAAACCAACTCAATTTGTTCAAGATAATCATTCTAAGTCAAATAAAGGGATTTTACGTGGTTTACATTATCAAACTGAAAATACTCAAGGGAAACTTGTTCGAGTTATTTCAGGGGAGGTTTTTGATGTGGCTGTTGATATTCGAAAAGGCTCACCGACTTTTGGAAAGTGGGTTGGTGCATATCTATCAGCTGAAAATAAGCATCAATTATGGATACCTAAAGGTTTTGCTCATGGTTTCTATGTGACGAGCGATAAAGCTGAATTTGTTTATAAATGTACGGATTATTATAACCCGAAAGCTGAAGTATCTATTGCATGGAATGATAATATCTTGAGTATTCAGTGGCCTATTGAAAATAAGCCTGTGTTATCCAGTAAGGATACTAATTCATTATCAATTGATGAAGTAAGTTCACGTGGTCTCTTGACCCCTTATTGTTAAGAGTGAATGTTATTACACTCATTTAATTGCAGTTAAAATTTACTTCTAAATTTATACGATTCAGTGATGAGTTATTCTTAGAGTTAGCTAGCCATGAATATAAGCTATATTAGCGTAACCAAGTAATTTACATTAAAAAATTGGTAATATGAACAGAAGTAACAAATTAAAAGCTTCAATATCAACATCGCTTATCGCAAAAGTAACTACTTTATTACTGCAGTTAACGTCACTACCTATGGTTGCAGAAAAGTTTGGAGCAGAGGGGCTAGTTTTTTACTCAGTTTTATTAAGTATAAACTCTTGGTTGATGCTTTCTACAGCAGGAATATCACCTGCAATGATTACAAAAATATCGGGTTCGAGTAGCAGTGATACTGCTAGGGTGTGGATTACCAATGGTATGGCATTATTTTTGGTAATTGGTTTGTTTGTTTCTTCTATTATGATTATTTTCATCAATATAATAGATGTTAAAAATCTGCTTTTATTGGGTTTGAGAAGTGAAAATTTATTCGCGGGGATATTTATAGTATTTATTTTATTCATGAGCCAATGTATCTGTCTTCCAGTTGATGCAATCGTTTTATCCTTTCAAAAGCAATATTTGTCGAGTTTAGCTATTTGCATCGGAAGTATGGTCTCTATTATTACCTTAATTTTCTTTCGTGATTATATTGATTCAGTCCCTATTTTTCTTTTAGTTGTAATTCTTCCAGCACTAATTATGAAATATATTACAGGCCTTTTATTTACTATCAAAGAAAACTTGTTTTTGGTGGGGTTAATTGATGCCAGGATTATAAAAGAACTTTTTTTATCAGCATTAGAGTACACAAAAGCTTCGACTTTAGTTAATTTTATATTGAATGTATTACCTGTAATTATCTTAGCTAAGTTTAGTAGTATTGAGTGGTCGTCACAATATAGTAGTTTAAATTCTCTTATACTACTTTGTAGTGGTTTGTTTTCTATTATTTCTCTTCCATTGATACCAGCTCTTAGGGAATCACTTATTAAAGGTGAAAAAACCTGGTTCGAATCTAGTGTGAAAAGACTGAAATCTTATGGGTTTTTATTAATCACAGCCAGTTTAATAGTTGGAAGCACTATTGCAGAGTATTTGGTTACTTGGTATTTTTCTTATAAAATTGACTTTTCATATTTTTATGTGTTTTCTGCATCATTATATTTCTCATCGTTAATTTGGAGTAATATGTTTTTTTGCATACTTACAGCTAAAGATGAAATAAATAAAATTTCCAATATATTTTTAATCAAAGCAATTACCTCTATTTTAGTGCTTATTTTAGTTTTGTATTTCCAGCTCGAAATAAATCCATTTATAGTGTTTTTTATGTGCTTTTTAATTGTGGAATTACCTTCTTCATTAAAGTTGGAGAAGGTTTAAAAATGCTATTTAAATATAATGATTTAGAAAAAAGACTTATATACATAACCATTATTTTATTATTATATGGTTTTTATATATTATCTCCTGTCAGTAAGTTTTTAGGTTATACAGAAGATATATCACCAATAACGATAGTGTTAAGAATATGTCAGGTAGTATTTTTATTTTTTCTTTTTTTTATATCAGTAAAGACTGATAATAGAAGAATAAAGTTTACACATCTTATTGCTATAATGTCAGTTGTATGCATTTATATAATGTTTACTTATAGGGTTTTTATTGACTCGATATACTCAGAAAAATTCATTGATGACTCTTATCTTCTTGAGTATTTTGTCTTTGGGTTACTTTTTAGTTTGCTTGCCTCTATCCTAATTTCTATTAATTCAACGAGAGAATTACTACTCGAAGTAATGGTAAGTTTAAAAGTGCTATTATTGATTTCAACGGTATTAATAATCTCGCTTTTTTTATTGGATTTTAGCAGTGGTGGTCTAACTAATATTAGGGCTGGATTTGAAAGACTAAACCCGATTTCAATTGGAAGAGCAAGTGCAGTATTAATAATTATCGAGATGTTTATTCCAAGTAAGCATAAGCTATTATCACTTTTAATCTTTATCGTAGGTTCAACAGGGTTGTTGTTATCTTTAGCAAGGGGGCCAATGTTAGGATTAGCTGTTGTATTATTTATTTTCGTTTTAGGTAATTTTAGCTTGAAGAAAATAACTTACTTGGTCATTTCTTTATTTGCGATAATAATTATTTACACTTCAGTATCTCAGTTCGTTGGTTACAATGTTGATTTAATAGAGATGTTTAGTAAAGTAGGTGGCAGCGAAGATCAGAGTGCAAACCAACGATTTTCATTATACATTTCAGCCTTTGAACAATTCTCTAATTCTCCTTTTATAGGGGATAGAGCGGTGGAAATTAATACAAATTATTATCCACATAATTTTTTAATTGAAGTTATGATGTCTATAGGGGCGGTAGGTCTAGTCGTTTTTATTTTTATTAACATTATAACAATTGCTGTATATTTTAGTTCTAATATAATATTAGATAAAATACTTAAGTTAGTATTTTATCTCTACATATTCTATTTTGTTAATGGAATGTTTTCTGGTAGTTTGTTTCAATCAAAGGAATATTGGATTTTACTTCTACTAATTTTCCCCTTGGCTTCTAAGGTTAACTCTATAAATGACAGTTTTAGTTGTATCAGGAACCCGTCCAGATAAAATTGGCGTGGGCGAGATTTTTTTATCGAATATGTGTAGTGGGATTGATGTAAAAAGAATTTTTGTTTCAGATGTAGATAAAAATATAGCCATTAGCGATGCGAATTGTGTAGATAGCTTTTTTTACAAAAATATCTCATGGCCAATACTTTCTGATATAAATATATACTTTTTCTATAAAACTAAAGCAGCGGAGTATGCTCGTGAAATTCTGACTGAAATAAGAAAAGATAAGTATAAAGAGGTAGTATTCGTATTATCTAGTCCAGCTATAATTTTAATATTGTCAGAAATAATAAAAATTAATGGGCGATTCAAATTTAGAGTATTAGTGTGGGATGTATTAGAGTATATCTGTAGTAACCTCAAAGTTTCAAGGTTTACCTCAAATATGCTAGGCAAAGCATATAAAAAAATTATAAATTCATCTTTGTCATTGGGCGTTGTATCTGAAGGCATGTATAGAAACTATTTTGCTTTGAATAAATTTGATATTGAACCTAATAAAGTATTTATACTTAGAAATGCTATTGATAATCAGGAAAAATATAGTAAGAACTTACCTATGTTGACTGATAGTAAAGCCAAGAAGTTTAGGATTGTTTTTGCGGGTTCCTTATATTGCAGAGCAGAGTGGGATGCATTAGTGACAGCGCTTCAAACCGTTGATTTTATAGTATCAAACAAGAAGGTTGAGTTGGTTTTTATCGGAACGCCAGGTAGACTTACTAAATTCCCCGAATTTGGTGTTATTAATTTAGGTTATTTGACTCAGAGTCAAACTCTTAATGTAATAAAAGATTGTGATGCTGGTTACATGCCTTATTGGTTTAGTTTAAAAAAAGAGTTAGTTGTTAAAACTTCATTCCCAGGAAAAGTAACTTCATATCTATCAATGAATTTGCCAATTTTTTACCATGGACCAGAAAGTGCCGATGTATGTGGTTTTGTTTTGAAATATAACTGCGGAGTTACTTGTACGTCACTAGAGCAAAATAGAATCTTACATTGTATTGAAAGACTTATGAAAGACGCGAAAAATATTGATTTAGAAGAAGCGTCTAGTTTATTCAAACAAGAAACGGTTTCTACCCAATTTAAAAAATTTGTTAATTTAGATGATTAAATTTAAAAATGAAAACGAAGTACCTGTTTTAATTCTTTCCTTCAATCGATTAGGAGGGATGCAAGATACTTTCAATATACTCCGAGAAATTAAAGTTAAATATATCTATTTAGCCTCAGACGGTGCACGTAGTGAATCTGAATCTTTCGATGTCGATGCAATAAGAAGTAAAGTTGAATCTTTTATTGACTGGCCATGTGAAGTTAAGACCTTGTACCAAAAAGAGAATCTTGGCTGTAAAAGAGCAGTTCATACTGCAGTACAATGGTTTTTTTCTGAGGTAGACGCAGGTATTGTACTAGAAGACGATTGTGTACCAAATAAGCGCTTTTTTAGTTATTGTCGCAATATGCTAAATAACTATAGAAGTGATTTGAGAGTTGCCACTATATCTGGTAGAAAACACTTCGATTTAGATATGCATCAAGATTATTCGTTTTGTTCTCGCTTTTTTTGTTGGGGCTGGGCATCTTGGTCTGATCGAATATTAGGGTTAGATGTAGAACTTCCTTATAAATCCAATTTTAAGTTATTAAACACGCCGAGTAGTATTGTGGAGCGTTTATATGTTCAAGGCGTCCTAGGTTTGCTTTCATCACGACAGGTTAATTCATGGGCATATTCATATGAAATGCTTTTTAGGAATAAACATCAATATTGTATTATACCAAATGGAAACCTTATAAGAAATGTAGGTTTCGGAACTGATGGGACACATTCAAATACATGGACACATGATCCGATGGTTTATGAGGAAGCTATTAGTATTGCTTTTAATCCAGCTTATGACCCAGTGGAGTATGACAAATATTTGCATACTGGATTGCTTAGTGAGTATAGAGGTAGAGTTGGTTTATTAGTTTTTTCGCAGATTAAGTATCTCAAGACTATAAGGTTATTAGTGAAGAGGTTAATTAGAAGAGGATAGTTTTGTGATATCAGTTTGTATGACCACATATAATGGTATAGCTTACATAGAGCAACAATTAAACAGTATATTGAATCAGTTGTCTTCTACAGATGAAGTTTTAATTTTTGATGACAAATCTACTGATGGCACGTATGAGTTTCTAGTTAATTTCTCTAAAGTAAACTCTATTGTCAAAGTCAAAAAGAACCCAGTAAATCTTGGCTATGTAAAAAATTTTGAACAAGCAATCTATGAAGCACGAGGTGATATCATTTATTTGAGTGATCAAGATGATATTTGGAATGAAGATAAAGTTAAATATATATCCGATTTTTTTAATGATGAAATGAATTCTAACGTAGATATTTTACATCATGGCATGGAGACTATTAGTAGTGATGGAAATTTATTAGATAAAACCTTCAATTATGTACCTCCCTCCTTTAATCAGAAAAATTACTATAGTAAGGTTTTATTAACAATTCTTAAGCCGAAGTGTTATGGATGCGCTATGGCTTTTAGAAAAAAAATAGTACCTCTTATTGTGCCTTTTCCAAAACAAGTATACTCACATGATCATTGGTTAAATGCCTTTGGTGTAGTTTCTTCTAATTTATATTTCGATGACAAAGTATTGATAAGTTATCGACAGCATAACAATAATTTAAGCCCTAAAAAGGGCCTTACGTTTTTACAAAAAATTAAAATTAGAACCAAGTTTATAAAATTATTATATTTATCTTATTTGAGGTTAAAAGTTTAGAATGTTCAAAAATAAAACACTACTCATAACAGGTGGTACAGGCTCATTTGGTAACGCTGTACTCAGCCGATTTTTAAATACAGACATCAAAGAAATTCGTATTTTCTCTCGTGATGAAAAAAAACAAGATGATATGCGTAAGGCTTTTAATAATGAAAAACTAAAGTTTTACATTGGCGATGTTCGTGATCCTCAAAGTATTTCAATGGCTATGCGCGGTGTTGATTATGTTTATCATGCGGCAGCATTAAAACAAGTTCCATCATGTGAGTTTTACCCACTAGAAGCCGTAAAAACAAATGTATTAGGTACAGAGAATGTGCTAGAAGCTGCTATAGCGAATAATGTTGAGCGTATAGTGTGTTTAAGTACTGATAAAGCGGTGTACCCAATCAATGCTATGGGTATTTCAAAAGCGATGATGGAAAAAGTGATCGTTGCAAAAAGCCGAAATTTAGAGCACACGAACACTACAATCTGTTGTACTCGCTACGGTAATGTTATGGCATCACGAGGCTCGGTTATTCCATTGTTCATTCGCCAGGTAGTTAATAATGAGCCAATTACGATTACCGACCCTACCATGACTCGTTTTATGATGACTTTAGACGATGCGGTTGATTTAGTATTACATGCTTTCGAAAATGGCCAAAATGGTGATGTTTTTGTACAAAAAGCGCCTGCTGCAACCATTGACGTGTTAGTTAAAGCATTGCTTGAAATGTTAAAAACACCGGAGCATTTAGTAAATGTAATCGGTACTCGCCACGGCGAAAAGCTGTTTGAAGCATTATGTAGCCGTGAAGAAATGTTCATAGCACAAGATCAGGGTGAATATTACCGTATACCTGCTGATAATCGTGATTTGAACTATGCGCAATATACTGAACAAGGTGAAAAAGACTTATCTAATGTCGAAGATTACAATTCGCATAATACAGCTCGCTTAGATGTTGAAGGGATGAAGCAGTTATTACGTAAACTTGACTTTATGCGTGATATTGAAGCTGGTAAATTAATAGTACCAGAAGGTGTGTAATGAATATTTTAGTAACAGGTGCTAACGGCTTTATTGGTAAAAATTTATGCATTCATTTGAAAGAGGCTGGTTTTGAAAGTATAGAAACAATTACCCGCGATGACACTGATGAAAGTATTGATAAAAAGGTAAACAGTGCTGACTTTATATACCATTTAGCAGGTGTAAATAGACCTGAAAATGACGCTGAGTTTCAAGCGGGTAATACTGACTTAACAAAAAAAATAGTTGATATACTAGTCAATAATAAACGAAGTACTCCAATTTTACTTACATCATCAATTCAGGCTGAATTAAATAATCCATATGGAAAAAGTAAAGCCGGTGCAGAGTCCGCTATTTTTTCTTACAGGGAAAAAACTGGAAGCACGGCATATATCTATAGACTACCGAATGTTTTTGGTAAGTGGTGTAAACCTAATTATAATTCTGCAGTGGCTACCTTTTGCTATAACGTAATAAACGATTTACCAATTACTGTACACAAAGCTGATGCACCCATTAATCTTGTTTACATAGATGATGTTTGTCATGCATTTGTTAACTTACTAATCAATACACCTTCAAAGTCTGAAGAGTATAATTATGTAGAGCCTGTTTACAAAACTACAGTAGGTAAGGTTGTTAGCTTATTGAATGATTATAAACAAAGTCGCACCTCTCTAATAACGAGTAAGGTAGGTGTTGGGTTTGAACGAGCGCTCTATTCTACTTACCTGAGTTATTTTAAACCTGAGCAGTTTAATTATGACGTGCCAAGTTATACTGATGAGCGAGGCTCATTCAGCGAAATGCTTAAAACAAATGATTCAGGTCAGTTTTCATTTTTCACTGCGCACCCAGGTATCACTCGCGGTGGGCACTATCACCATACTAAAAATGAAAAGTTTTTAGTATTAAAGGGTGATGCTCGATTTAAGTTTAAGCACATTGTCACAGGCGAAGAGTATGAACTTACAACATCGGAACAAGTCCGCACTATAGTAGAAACTATACCAGGTTGGACTCACGACATAACTAATATTGGTACAGAAGACCTAATCGTTATGCTGTGGGCAAATGAAATATTCGATAGAAAGAAACCAGATACTGTCGCTATGCCTTTATAAAGTGCGTTATTTAATTTAATAAGTTTAAAGTGAAAAAAATGAAAAAGTTAAAAGTAATGTCTGTTGTAGGAACAAGACCAGAAATAATCCGTTTATCTCGAGTACTTGCTAAGCTTGATGAGCATTGCGAACATATTTTGGTACATACTGGTCAAAACTATGATTTTGAACTTAATGAAGTTTTTTTTAACGATTTAGGTGTAAGAAAGCCTGATTATTTTTTAAATGCTGCAGGTAAAAATGCTGCAGAAACAATTGGTCAAGTAATTATTAAAGTTGACCAAGTACTTGAAGAAGTTAATCCAGAAGCGATGCTTGTGTTAGGTGACACAAATTCATGTATTTCAGCAATTCCTGCAAAGCGTCGAAAAGTCCCAATATTTCATATGGAAGCAGGTAATCGTTGTTTTGATCAGCGAGTACCTGAAGAAACTAACCGCAAAATAGTTGATCATACTGCTGATATAAACCTGACTTATAGCACTATTGCACGAGATTACCTGTTAGCAGAGGGGGTACCGGCAGACCGCGTGATAAAAACAGGTAGCCCGATGTTTGAAGTATTAAACCACTATATGCCTCAAATTGATGATTCAAGTGTACTAAATGAACTGGAACTGCAAAAGGGTCAGTTTTTTGTAGTCAGTGCTCACAGAGAAGAAAACGTTGACTCCCCAAAACAACTAGCATACTTAGCTGAAACGCTTAACACGCTTGCTGAACATTATGACATGCCTGTAATTATTTCTACTCACCCACGTACAAGAAATAGAATAGAAGCACAGGGCATTGAGTTTCATCAAAATATTAGATTATTAAAACCTTTAGGTTTTCATGATTATAATAACTTACAAAAAAATGCAAAAGCTGTACTTTCTGATAGTGGAACAATCAATGAAGAATCTTCTATTATGAACTTTCCTGCATTGAACTTACGAGAAGCTCATGAGCGCCCTGAAGGAATGGAAGAGGCATCAGTAATGATGGTCGGTTTAGGGGTTGAGCGAGTTATGCAGGGGTTACGTATATTGGAATCTCAACCTGCAGGGGAACAACGCTTACTTCGCCAGGTTTATGATTACAGCATGCCAAATGTTGCAGATAAAGTGGTGAGAATAATCCATTCTTACACTGACTATGTAAATAGAGTTGTATGGAAAAAATATTAAATTGAGTAAAAATAATAAAATATTTATAGTTACTGAATATATTGGTCTCAATCATAATTCTACAGCTTTTTATTGGGCGAAAATTGCATTATTTTTTAATAAACATTATGAATTAATTGTTATATGTCCTAAAAACTCGCATACAGAAAGCTTTTTGCGCGAGCATAAGCTTAACGTTTACTATGTTAAAGATATTGCTTTTGATAAAAATAAATTAGTATCAAGAGTTTTTGGACAATTGAAATATGCATGGTCTTTTAACAGGCATATTCTTAAATATATTAGTAAAGAAGATATAGTTTTTACTGGAACTAACCCAATAATTAGCATGTTTTTTACCGGGTTAATTAAGAAGCTTAAAGCCTTCAAGTGGATAATGCTATGCCACGATATATTTCCTGACAATTTAATTCCATCAGGTGTAATGCAGTTAGGATTGAAGTACAAATTGGTGAATAAAGTATTCTCACTTTTGTATCGAACCCCAGATATAATTACACCTATTGGTAGAGATATGGCGGTTAAGCTTCAGCAAAAAGGCGTAATTCAAGAAAGAATTGTAGTAGTACCAAATTGGGCTGATCATAATAAAATAAAGATGATGGCTAAAAACGAAAACCAAATAATTAAAAAGCTTAATTGGCAAAACAATTTGGTTTTTTGTTTTTTTGGAAATATCGGTCGTTTGCAGGGTATCGATAATTTATTATCTGCTATCGCGCTAGTGAAATCGGAGTCTAGCAAGTTTTTATTCATTGGTGGTGGTTCAGAAGACCATTTGGTGAAGAAGTTTGTTTCATCAGTTGGTAAAAGGAATAGTTACTATTACGGTGAACTACAGCTAAAAGATAATAATATAGGCTTAAATTGTGGCGATATAGCCTTAGTTACTCTTGGGCAGGGAATGTATGGTTTAGGTGTACCTAGCAAGGCATATTTTTCTATGGCTGCAGACAAACCTATTTTATTAGTGGCTGATAAGGAGTCTGAGTTGGATCTATTAATAAATGAGCACAATGTAGGCTGGTTTTGTGAAAGTGGTAACCCAGTAACTTTAGCCGAGAGTATTGATACAATATCCGAAAACTGGTTAACAGTTAATAATCGCATTTACCCTCGGAAGTGTATGATTGACCACTTTTCTGAAGAACAATCACTTGAAAAGTATAAATCCCTGGTAGATGAACTGTTTGAAAAACAAAATTGAGATAAAAATTGGCAAGTAATTCTAGTAAAAAAATCATTATAACTGGTGCTAAAGGTTTTGTTGGTAAAGCTCTATGCTCAAATTTAAGTAAATACAACTACCTTAATTTTATACCGTTAGCAAGAGAGCCATTGCCGCCGAACTTTCAGTTATGTCCAGGTTTAAATCAAAAAGAGGGTTGGAGTGAGTTACTTGCAGAAGCCGATGTTGTCATTCACTTAGCAGGGAAAGCACATGAGGTAAGTAATGCGTCGTCGCTGGAAGCTTTCCGCTCGGTAAATACATATGGTACGGTCAACTTAGCGAAGCAAGCCGTAATTGCAGGTGTTAAAAAGTTTATTTTTATGAGTTCTATAGGAGTAAATGGGGTATCAAACTCATCTCCTTTTAAATATAACGATAAACCTACTCCAATTGAAAATTATGCTATTTCTAAGTATGAAGCTGAAATAGCGCTAAAAAAAATAGTAAAGAATACTGATATGGAGCTCGTTATAATTAGACCTCCTCTAGTTTATGGCAAAAATGCTCCAGGTAACTTTGGTAAACTCTTAAATGTTGCACAGAGGAATCTACCACTTCCTTTGGGTGCAATTAATAATCAGCGCAGCTTTGTAGCTGTAGATAACTTAGTTGATCTAATAGTTACATGTATTGATCATCCAAATGCTGTTAATCATACATTTTTGGTAAGCGATGATGAGGATATATCGACATCAAATCTTTTGAAAAAGCTTACGTTGGCAGCAGGTAAAAAGCCTTGGTTGATACCTATTCCATTATCTTTTTTAAAACTCATAGCTTCTATAGTTGGCAAAAAAGATACCGTTGAAAGATTTTCTAGTTCGTTAATTGTTGATATTGAGCATACTAAAAGTACATTAAACTGGAAGCCGCCAATTACTCTGGAAGAAGGCATTCGTCGTTGCTTTAAATAACTACTATTTTAATAATATGGAATTATAAATGATACGTGTACTCGATTTTTTATTTTCACTTTTTGGTTTATTGTTTGCTTTACCGTTTTTATTGATTTTATACCTTATTGGCTTATTCGATACTGGCTCACCACTATTTAAACAAGAGCGTGTTGGTCGTAATAAAAAACCTTTCACTTTAGTTAAATTTAGAACAATGTCAGTAGATACAGCGTCGGTTGCTAGCCATCTTGCAAGCAGTGCATCTATCACTCGTTTTGGTGGTTTTTTACGTAAAACTAAATTAGATGAGCTACCGCAGCTCTGGAATGTACTTAAAGGTGAAATGAGTTTAGTTGGACCACGTCCCGGGCTATTTAATCAGCAAGAACTTACTCAGGCTCGTGATGCTAAAAATATATACAATGTGCGCCCTGGCATTACTGGCTTAGCACAAGTGAGCGAAATAGATATGTCTACTCCAGAGCTGTTAGCTGAAACCGATGCAAAAATGATTGCCACGCTAAACCTTAAAGATTACTTTACTTATATACTGCAAACAGTAACAGGAAGTGGCAGTGGCGATAGAGTAAAATAGCTACATTACATACACAAATTTACAAAAAATAACTAAATACATAAAGACTATATAAAATATTGCCTATAGTCTTTATTTATTAAGTGCATTGGTTGCTCATCTTGTAGTAAAATTGTAGCCAATAGAATAGCAATATGATTGCTGGCTTCAGGGAAATGTATTGTGTTTTTAAAGTTTTTAGTTAGTTTACCACGCCCCCAAAAAAGAGTTATTTCTCTCCTTATCGACAGCGTATTTATAATAGTGGCTTTTTGGCTTTCTTTTTTGCTTAGGTTAGATAGTGTAGTTGTTTTAAAAAGCATACACAATTGGTTATTACTAGCCGCTTTGTTACCACTGAGTTTACTTAGTTTTGTGAAGCTAGGATTATACAGAGCTGTTCTACGATATATGAATACACAAGCTATGTGGGCCATTGCCGCTGGCGTTGTGCTATCTACATTATATTTAACTGTTTTGTCTTTCTTTTTAAGTGCCGCGGTTCCGCGTACTGTGCCATTTATATATGCTAGTTTCTGTATTTTATTTGTAGGTGGGTCAAGGTTAACAGCGCGCGCCATTGTAGGGCAAATCACCATGCGTCGCAAAGAAGGTGTAATTATATATGGTGCAGGATCTGCAGGTCGGCAATTAGCTACCGCGCTTGCTAGCGGGCCTGAATATTCACCTGTTGCATTTATCGATGATGATTCTAAAAAGCATTTATCTGTAATACAGGGAGTATGCGTGTACTCATCTACACAAATAGCAGAAGTTGCAAAGCAAAAATGTGCTAAGAAGATTTTACTTGCCCTGCCAAGCACATCAAGAAGTCGCCGTAAAGAAATACTTAACGCAATTGAAAAGTACAAGTTACAGGTGATGACCATACCTGGAATGGCCGATATAGTGTCGGGCACTACAAGTGTTGATGCAATTAAGGATGTAGAAATCGATGACCTACTTGGCAGAGAATCAGTTAAACCAAGACAAGATTTAATGTCATCAAATATTACCAATAAAGCCGTTATGGTGACTGGCGCAGGTGGTTCAATAGGGTCAGAGCTGTGTAGGCAAATAATAAAAAATACTCCAACAAAAATTGTGTTGTTTGAGCTTTCAGAGTTTGCTTTATACGCTATTGAAAAAGAGCTTTCAGAGTATTGCTCTGCAAATAATCTAAATATTGAAGTGTTACCTATACTTGGCTCCATTCAAAATAAAAAATTACTTGAATCAACATTTTCAACTTTTAGTATTCAAACTGTATATCATGCCGCAGCTTACAAGCATGTCCCACTAGTAGAACATAATGTAGTTGAAGGTGTTCGCAACAATGTTTACGGAACTTATAATGTAGCAACCGCAGCCATATTTACTAATGTAGAAACATTTGTTTTAGTGTCTACCGATAAGGCTGTTCGCCCAACAAATATAATGGGAACAACCAAGCGTATGGCCGAACTTGTTTTGCAAGGCCTTTCAGAGGTGCAAAGTACCACGCGCTTTACCATGGTTAGATTTGGTAACGTTTTAGGATCATCGGGTTCGGTTGTGCCGCTTTTTAGAAAACAAATAAAAGCAGGTGGCCCAATTACATTAACCCATCAAGATATAACGCGTTACTTTATGACAATACCAGAGGCCGCTCAGCTTGTTATCCAAGCCGGTGCAATGGGGGTCGGTGGCGATGTGTTTGTGCTTGATATGGGGGAGCCCGTAAAAATTAAAGACCTTGCAACAAAAATGGTGCACTTGTCAGGGCTTGAAGTTAAGCATGAAAAACGACCAAATGGCGATATAGAAATTAAATGTACTGGTTTGCGCCCAGGTGAAAAGTTATACGAAGAGTTGTTAATTGGCGATAACGTTACTGGTACAGATCACACAAGAATATTAAGTGCTCACGAAATAAAAATGCCATGGGCTGAATTAGATACCTTTTTAGCTAACCTAAAAATTGCATGTGACGAGTCTGACCATCCTCAAATTCGTAAGCTACTTTTACAAGCGCCCACAGCGTTTTCACCTACGGATGGTATTTGCGATCTTAATTGGAAAGAAAAACAAACTAGCCAATCAAATGTGACTGTTTTGCCTACTATAAGTAGTTCTTGAGTAGCGTTTATAATAAACGATAGTTAGTGTTTTAAATCTTTACCATTTGCGTGAGCAAGCTTCACGCCTACAAAGGTATCCCAAGCCTCTAATGTAAAGGTTTACACCATGTAGGCGCCTTGCTTGCTGGCGCGTTAAAAGCGTTTATATTTAACCATTTGCGTGAGCAAGCTTCACGCCTACAAAGGTATTCCAAACCTCTAATATTAAGGTTTAACACCATGTAGGCGCCATGCTTGCTGGCGCGTTAAAAGCGTGTATATTTAACTATTCGCGTGAGCAAGCTTCACGCCTACAAAGGTACCTCAAACCTCTAATATTAGGCTTTAACGCCACGTAGGCGCCTTGCTTGCTGGCGCGTTAAAGCTAACTTCCTATTTCAATTTTAACACTCTCACCCAACACCTCTTTATACTTATTTGCCAATGCAGCTTTTGCATCATCATCGCCATGCACAATTTTTATATGGCTTGGCTTTTTACGCATACCCGTTACAAACTTAATTAACCCGTTTTGATCGGCATGTGCACTATAACCGCTAATGGTATGGCTTTTGGCATTAATGGTAACGCGTGTATTGTTTATAAATACATAACCATTACGTGGGCCGTATTGTTGAATATCACGGCCTAGCGTGCCTCTCCCTTGGTAGCCCACAAATAAAACATCGGTGGTTGCATCACCTAAAAATCGTTCTAGGTAATTAACTATTCGGCCTCCGGTACACATACCGCTGGCGGCTAAAATAATAGCAGGCGTTTGGCGCGTACTTAAGTAATTAATAATGGCTATATGTTCTTTATGCGAATCAACCGTGGTTAGGTTTTTAAAATCAAGTGGGTGACGGCCTTTGGCTACTTTCTGTTTTGCTTCGTTATCCCATAAGTGTTTAAACTTTCTATATTGAGCAGTAAAGTTTGCTGCCATGGGAGAGTCGAGTATTACGTGTATATCTCGCCATTGTGAATGCTTGGCAGAGCTATGTATAAGTTGTTCTAGTTCGTATAGAAGTTCTTGGGTTCGGCCAATACTAAATGCAGGTACTAGCACCACGCCATTATCGGCAAGAGCACGCTCTATTATTTTTTTAAGTGTTTGGGTACGCTGTTTACGCCCTTGATGGTTTTTATCACCATAAGTAGATTCAATCACTAAAGTATCGGCTTTATAAGGCGCTTTAGGCGAGGGGAGTAATGGCGTGTATGGAGCGCCTAAATCACCCGAAAATACAACGCGGTGAGTGCTATTTGGTTTAGTACTTTGCTTATGAGTTTTAATGTCAATTTCAACATAGGCTGAACCTAAAATATGCCCGGCTCGCTGAAATCGCGCTTTAGCACTTTGCTGTCCATTGCATGGCAAGTTAAACCATGTTTTAAAATCAACGGGTACAATGCGTCGCTTTAGTAGGTTTAAGCAGGCATTTATAATTTTAGGGTCGCGTGTTACGCCCACTTTTAGCGCATCTTCTATTACTAGCGGCAATAAACTGGCTGAAGCTTGCGAGGTAAATATTGGCCCTTTAAAGCCGGCGGCAAATAAATAGGGAATTCGGCCAACATGATCAATATGGCAATGCGTAACAATAAGCGCGGTAACATGGCTAATATCAAATTCTATTGATAAGTCTTCTTTTGAGTCCTCCCCTTGAAATAACCCGCAATCAACAAGTACACTTGTTTGCTCATTAATTAAAAGCTCATGGCATGAGCCTGTAACACCGTTTACAGCCCCGTGGTGAAATAAATGCATACACTCTCCTTGTGTTAAAATTTAGTTAAAATAAAAAGTGATAAAAAATAGCTGTTTTACTATGTTTTTCCGAAAATAAGTTAACTCGTAAGATTTAAAATAATATATGTAAAAATATTTAACAAAATCAATTTTAAACGTTACCAATGTTAAGTGACTGTTACATAATTGGTTAAGTTTATTTTTAGTGATAAACTTAGTACTCAAAGCATAAGTTTGGCATTATTTATTTTAATTGCCAGTTTACATAGGTGTTTAGTATTAGCTATAATGCTCACCTGATTTAGTTTAATCTTGTGTTAATTGCAATTTTGTTATGTAGGATTGCTATGGAAAGTTGGTACTTAGTAGTGTGTAAACCTCGTCAGGAAGAGCGGGCAAAAACCAACTTAAATAATCAAGGGATTGAAGCATTTTACCCCCAATTGACTACCGAAAGGCTGGTCAAAGGTCGTAAGACCATCAAAAAATCTGCTTTATTTCCAAATTATTTATTTGTGTTCCTTGATTCAAAAAACGGTAACTTTTCTGCTGTAAAAAACACACGCGGAATAGCAAGTTTTGTTGCATATGGTGCCAAATACCAAATTGTACCAATACAAATAATAGAACAACTAAAGTGTGAACGTTTGTACACTACAAAATCCGAACTGCCAAAATCAGGTGATAGGGTAAACGTAAATAACAACTCGTTTAACAATATAGATGCCATATATAAAGAACCTGATGGAGATATCCGAAGCATTTTGTTAATTAAATTGCTTAACAAAGAAGTAGAAATAAGCATAGACAACAATGATTTTAAATAAACTCCTTAGTGGCAAGTATTAAATTATTACCCCGCTCATCAAAATTTAGCTTTTATCAGTAAGTAGGAACTGCAACCTAGGGGCGGAAGCGTGCCCGAAGGGCTAGATAAGCAAATGGTCTTGCTTTCAAGCTGGAGCGAGAGGAGCTCTGCGACGAACTGGAACGAGAAGCGTGCCCGAGTGGCTATTCGTAGACGCGTAGTTTGCCAGCGTGAATGCTAATAACTCATAAAGTAAATCGGCCACTGTTTGCTGTCTATATTTTATAAAACACTGAGTAAGCATAAATACTTATTTAAGGGAATGCCAAAGCGCAAAAGCGTGTTTCGGCTTGCGTGCAAAGTAAGCTCATGCTTTAATTAGCCGATAAAATACAAGTACTCACCAAGGTTGGTGGGCAAGTGCAATATTTAAAATAATTTTGGGATTCTACGATGGCGTTAAGCTGTAAATCACTCATCACTTCACTCGCAATACTATCAGTTACCGGTTGCACCATAGTACCAGGTAGCCATTTTGAAGGCATAGAATCTGGCGAGCAAACTCAAAACCTTGAGCAAGACCTAGAAAAAGTAAACATTCAAATAATTGACTCGTCACTAATTAAACAACAAAAACAAGCACGTGTGGCCGCAAAGCCAATATCGAATACCGCGGGTTTAAACGTAAGCAATTACCAATACAAACTAGGTGTAGGAGACGTACTTACAATAGGTGTATGGGATCACCCAGAGTTAACCATACCAGCAGGTACGCAGCGCACCGCAGAGTTTGACGGTTTTAGAGTTCAAGAAGACGGCACCATTACATACGCATACGCACCAAACATTCCAGCTGCAGGACACACCATAAGTGAAGTGCGTGAACAGCTAGTAAAACGCCTTAGTAGAGTAATTGAAGACCCACAAATAGATGTTAAAGTAGTCGGTTTTAGAAGCCAAAAAGCGTATGTTACTGGCGAAGTAAATAAACCAGGTGTTTACCCTGTCACTAGTACACCACTTACTTTGATAGATGCACTAAATCAAGCTGGCGGCCTAACCGAATCAGCCGATTGGCGTACAGTAACGTTTACCCGTGGCGACAAAACAGAAGTAATAGAGCTTGATGATTTTTATGCTCATGGTGATATTTCGCAAAATCGCTTACTACAACATGGCGATATAGTGCACGTTAGTCGAAACGATCAACAAAAAGTATTTGTATTAGGTGATGTAAAACGAGCAGGGTCGGTTACGCTTAACCGTTATGGCTTAAACCTAGCACAAGCATTAAGCGACACGGGCGGCTTAAATGAAAATACAGCAGATGCAAACGGCGTATTCGTTTTACGTAAAAGTAATTTAGAGCAAACAGGTGTGCTTGCAAACGTATACCAGCTTCATGCAAAAAACATTGCAGCACTCGTATTGGCCGAGCAGTTTGAACTGCAGCCGCACGATATAGTATATGTAACATCAGCCCCATTGGCCCGTTGGAACCGCGTAATAAGTTTACTATTACCGTCGGTAGCTACCGTTGATAACTTAAACGATATAAACAACTAAGGCGGCTATAATGTTTGATTCTGTTTTAGTTGTGTGTGCCGGCAATATTTGCCGCAGCCCAACCGGCGAGTATGTATTAAAGCAAAAGCTGGAAGGTAAAAATATAAAAGTGTCGTCTGCGGGGTTAACAGCGCTTGAAGGTAAGCCAGCAGATGCAATGGCAAAAAAAATTGCCCAAGTTCATGGTGTAAATATGGATACCCATCAAGGTCGCCAGCTTACATCGGCACTCGTTGCGCAAAATAGCGTAATATTAGTTATGGAAGAACGACATTTAAATGATTTACACGCACGCTACCCCGAAGCGCGCGGTAAAACATTTTTATTAGGTAAATGGATCAACAACGCCGAAATACCAGACCCTTACCGCCAAAGCCAAGAGGCTTTTGAGCACGTATACGCATTAATCGATAGCGCTTGTAGCGCTTGGCAAAAGTATTTATAAGGATTGGCAAAGTAAATGACCCCTCAGCCTTCAGCTCCAACCAATAATCAAAATAAATCAACCGAACAAGAAATAGATCTTCTAGCGTTATTTGGCACATTACTCGACCGTAAATACTTTATAGTTTTAGTAACTGTATTATTTGCAATAATAGGGGTGGCTGTAGCTGTATTTAGTACACCCATTTACAAAGCCACAGCGCTCATACAAGTAGAAGAAAGTAGCCCCTCAGTACCTGGCTTAGATGACATGGCAGGTATGTTTGAGAGCTCAAGTGAGGCCGTAACCGAAATAGAGCTATTAAAATCGCGCAGTGTAATTGGCGAGGCGGTTGACGCGCTTAAACTTGATATAATAGCCGAGCCTAAATTATTTCCTATTATTGGTGGCAAGTTTTACAGAGGATTTGTAGCCAACAAACCAAACGATGTAGCCGACCCACTCCTAGGTGCAAGTAGCTATGCATGGGGCGGTGAATCTATAAACGTATTTAGGTTTATAGTGCCCCAAGCATTTGAAGGCAAAGAATTTGAATTACACATAAAACAAAACAATCAGTACGAATTATTAAACCCAGATGGCGATGCAGTACTAAACGGCACAGTAGGTAAAGACGAAGCCGCAGGCTTTTATGCCCTTACAGTGCGTGCTTTAAATGCACGCCCTGGTACGGTGTTTACCTTAGTAAAAAACAACCGTTACCGCACAGTAGTTGAGTTACAGCAAGAAATATCGGCCAGCGAAAAAGGAAAAGATTCAGGCATTATTACTCTTGCTTACGAGCATAAAAATGCAGCGCACGCTGAAAAAGTGCTTGATAAAGTAGCCGATATTTACGTACGCCGAAACGTAGAGCGCAACAGCGCAGAGGCTAAAAAGTCGCTCGATTTTTTAGAGGTACAACTGCCAGAGGTTAAAAAACAGCTTGAAGGCTCAGAGCAACGTTTTAACGACTACCAAAAAAAGCGACAGTCGGTAAACATAACTCTAGAAACACAAGCAATTCTTGAGCAAATTGTAGAGCTAGACACAACCCTGCAAGAGCTTGACCTAAAGCGCTTAGAACTTAGCCGTAAATTTAAGCGTGAACACCCAGCATACCAAGGTGTAATTAAGCAAATAGAATCAATACAAGCCGAAAAAGCGCAGCTAACCGCTGAAGTAAGTAACCTACCCGAAACCCAGCAAGAGCTATTACGTTTAACACGAGATGTAGAAGTAGGTAACGAAATTTACATGCTACTACTTAGTAAAACACAAGAGTTAGACATAGTGCGTGCTGGCACAGTGGGTAACGTACGTGTTGTTGATGTTGCAGCGGTAGATACAACTGAACCCGTAAAACCTAAAAAAGCTTTAATTGCAGTAGTTGCAACGTTACTAGGGGGCTTTTTAGCGGTTGCTATAGTGCTTATACAAAAAGCTATGCACAAAGGCGTTGAAGATCCAAGCGAAATAGAAGCCCTAGGTATAAACGTATATGCAAGTGTGCCACACTCAGATCACCAAGATAAATTGGTAGGGTTTGGTGCTAAGTCTAAAAAAGCAAAAGCAGGAAAAGCCAAATCAATACTAGCAGTAGATAACCCAGCAGACCTAGCCATAGAGGCCTTACGTAGCTTACGTACCAGCCTACATTTTGCGATGATCGAATCAAAAAACAATATAATAGCGATTTCGGGCCCAAGCCCAGGTGTAGGTAAATCGTTTATATCGGTAAACTTGGCCACAGTATTGGCGCAAAGTGGTAAAAAAGTACTTATAGTTGATGCCGATATGCGTAAAGGCTACTTACAAACACAGTTTGGTTTAAAGTGGGACGACGGCCTAAGTGATTACCTATCGGGCCGTTTAAACTTAGCGCAAATAACAAAAGCAAGCAAAGTTGAAAACTTAAATGTAATTACGCGCGGGCAAATACCACCTAATCCGTCAGAGCTGTTAATGCATAGCAACTTCAGTAAATTTATTGAACAAATTAGCGCAGCCTACGACCTAGTAATCATAGATACCCCGCCAATACTTGCCGTAACCGACCCGGCCATAGTAAGCACGCATTGTGGTACCACATTATTAGTAGCACGCTTTGGGCAAAATCATGTTCGCGAAATAGAGCTAACGCGTAACCGCTTTGAACAAAATGGCATAGATGTAAAAGGCCTAGTATTTAATGGCGTAGTTAAAAAAGCTAGTAATGCCTACGGGTACTATGGTTACTACAACTACGAATATAAATCAGATAAATAGATGAATATTGGCTACGGGCTACGATTCTCGCAGCCTGAGCCTAGCAGCTCGATGCTCGTCGCTAGTGCCCCGTAGTTCATAACTAACAGCTTAAAACTTAATACCCTGGAGAAAAAAATGGAAATCTCACAAGCTAGGATGACCCATCTTAAGCAATTAGAGGCTGAGTCTATTCACATTATTCGTGAAGTAGCGGCTGAGTTCGACAACCCAGTAATGCTTTACTCAGTAGGTAAAGACTCAGCAGTAATGCTGCACTTAACAATGAAAGCGTTTTTTCCGGCAAAACCACCATTTCCTTTAATGCATGTAGATACCACATGGAAGTTTAAAGAAATGATTGAGTTTAGAGACCAAATGGCTAAAAAGCTGGGTTTTGATCTAATTGTACATAAAAATCAAGAAGGGATTGACGCAGGCGTAGGGCCATTTACCCACGGTAGTGCAAAGCACACCGATATAATGAAAACCCAAGGCCTAAAGCAAGCGCTTAACAAATACAAATTTGACGCAGCCTTTGGCGGCGCGCGCCGCGATGAAGAAAAATCACGCGCAAAAGAGCGTGTTTACTCGTTCCGCGATAAAAACCACCGCTGGGACCCAAAAAACCAACGCCCAGAGCTATGGAACACGTTTAACGGCAAGGTAGAAAAAGGCGAAAGCATTCGTGTATTCCCACTAAGTAACTGGACCGAGCTCGATATTTGGCAATACATATACCTAGAAAACATCGACATTGTACCACTATACCTAGCAGCAGAACGCCCAGTAGTAGAGCGCGACGGTACATTAATAATGGTAGATGACGAACGCATGCCACTTAACGATGGTGAAGTACCCATGCAAAAAATGGTACGTTTTAGAACGCTAGGTTGTTACCCATTAACAGGTGCTGTTGAGTCACACGCCACAACATTACCCGAAATAATTCAAGAAATGTTACTAACCAAAACCTCTGAGCGCCAAGGCCGAGTAATTGACCACGATTCATCCGGCTCAATGGAGAAAAAGAAAATGGAAGGGTACTTCTAGCCGAAGGCTAGGGGCCTGAAGCCGTAAGCTGTAAGTCATAAGTAACAGACGTCGTAATATAGCTCTCAAAGCTCAGAATTAATAACTTCTTTAAAGGGATTTTCATGAATTTTGAAAATTTGGACGTATGGAAACGTTCAGATCGACTTTCTGCAGAGATATATTATATAAGGTAACGGCATCATTAAAAGACTTTGGCTTTAGAGAACAACTGACACGCTCAGGACTTTCCGTGCCCAGTAACATTGCGGAGGGAATGACACGAGAAAGTGTTAAAGAAAAGAAACGCTTTTTGGATATTGCACGATCGTCATTATCAGAAGCAAGAACACAAATTTATATAGGCATTGATATCGGCTATCTCCCAAAGCAACAGGCACAAGAATGGCTTGTTGAAACCAGAGAGCTATCTGCCATGCTCAATAGCCTTAAAAACAAACTTATATAGCTGCTGTTTTCACTTACAACTTACAGCTTAAAGCTCAAAGCTAAATAGGATTATCATGACCGAACAAACACAAACTCACCTTCTTGAAACCGATATTGAAGGTTACTTAAAACAACACGAAAATAAAGACTTACTGCGCTTTTTAACCTGCGGTAACGTAGATGATGGTAAATCAACCTTAATTGGCCGTTTATTGCACGACTCAAAATTAATTTTTGAAGATCACATGGCGGCTATAAAAAGTGACTCTAAAAAGTTTAATACCACCAGTGGTGAGTTTGACCTTGCCCTACTGGTTGATGGCTTGCAATCTGAGCGTGAGCAAGGCATAACAATAGACGTTGCGTACCGTTACTTTGCAACCGAAAAGCGTAAATTTATAATTGCAGACTGCCCAGGGCACGAGCAATACACGCGTAATATGGCAACCGGAGCCTCTAACTGCGACCTTGCTATTGTAATGATTGATGCCCGTAAAGGCGTACAAACACAAACTAAACGCCACAGCTATATTGCATCGCTACTTGGCCTTAAACACGTAATAGTCGCTATTAATAAAATGGACTTAGTTGATTATAGCCAAGACGTTTACCGCCAAATTAAAGCCGACTACAAAGCATTTGCTGAGCAACTAGACATACCAGACGTGCGGTTTGTGCCAATATCGGCGCTTAATGGCGACAACGTGGTAGACAAAGGTGAAAACCTTAGCTGGTACCCAGGTGCCACACTTATGCAACTGTTAGACACGGTAACCATAAGCGATGATAAAAACCTAGATACTTTTCGCTTACCTGTGCAGTACGTAAACCGCCCTAATTTAGATTTCCGCGGCTTTTGCGGCACTATAGCCAGTGGTGTTATTAATGTAGGTGACAAAGTAACAGCTTACCCTTCAGGTAAAACATCGAGTGTTGAGCGTATAGTAACGGCCGACGGCGACCTACCAATGGCCTTTGCAGGCCAAGCAATAACACTTACACTTACTGATGAAATAGACATAAGCCGTGGCGATGTAATTACTCGTACTACAAGTGACAAAGCGCAACAACCTACCAGCACAACAAGTTTCGCTGCCAATATTGTATGGATGGCTGACGCTGCTATGCAGCCAGGTAAAGAATACGAGCTAAAAATTGGCACTAAAAACACATTTGGTACAATCAGTGCGATAAACCACCGTATTGATGTAAATACCCTCAATGAGCTGCAAGCAAGCGATCTGCAACTAAACGAAATTGCAAACTGTACAATAGAAACCGCAAGTCCAGTAGTGATCGACACTTACAAAAACGTGGTAGGCACAGGCTCGTTTATTATAATTGACCGTCTAACTAATGTAACTGTAGGTGCGGGTATGATTACTAATACCATGCTTGAAGCACGCAACCCGCAGCCAGCAGCCCGCAAATATACCGAGGCTGAAATTGCCTTGAATAAATATGTTTGTGACTATTACCCTGAATGGAATGCAAAACCAATTCTATGAGTATCTTGAAAAAAATATATCGTAACGTCTTGCCACAAAAATTAATTCTTTGGTTAGATGTGAAAAGGGGGTTGAGGACTCCATTTCTTCGTGAGGTTGATGAAAGAAAAGCTATATTTGTTCATATACCAAAGGCTGCAGGTTCATCAATTTCTAAAGACATATTCTTTGGAAAACAAGTAGGGCACTTTTATGCAGCGGACTATAAATTTTTAGATAATCAAAAGTATAATGAGTATTTTAAATTCACATTCGTTCGGAACCCTTACACTAGATTCGTTTCAGCATATAATTATTTGAGTGCTGGTGGAGGAAATACATTTGATAAAACTTTCTATCTTGAGCATCAAGCCAGCTTCGTTTCAATAAATCAATTTATTGATGACTTCTTTGCGAAGAAAGAGATAAGAAATTGGATACACTTTGTTCCCCAGAGTCATTTTTTAACTGTAAATGGAAAAGTTGAAATGGATTTTGTTGGCAGATTCGAAAAAATAGATGATGACATTACCACTCTGAAAAATATGATATCGATATCATTTTCAGGTGATTTTACAAAAGTGAACCGAAGTGTGAATAGAAATGAAGTTTTGACTAATAAAAATAAAGAAAAGCTTTATGATTACTATAAAGAGGACTTTGAGTTGTTCGGTTATGAAAGATAGTATTGATATTATATTACCTGTTTACAATGGTGAAGCTTACATTACTGAATCTATAGAGAGTATTTTAAATCAGACTTATAGTAACTTTAATTTGTTAGTAATTAACGATGGTTCTACAGATAAGACCAAATTAATACTAGAGCAACTTAAAAATACTGATGCTAGAATTCAAGTCATAAATAAAGACAATGAAGGCCTTATCGCTACTTTAAATTTAGGGATTTCTTTATCTCGTGCCAAATACCTTGTTAGGATGGATCATGATGATATTCTCGCTCCTAGTAAGCTTGAAATGCAAATTAACTATATGAACTCTCATGAAAACATAGATGTTTTGGGTTGTAATGCTTTTCTTATTGACAGTTCAGGTAAGAGGGTTGGTTCTATCTCATTTCCAGTTGCATCTCTAGCTGTGAAAGCTAAAAGCTTTGTTAGAGTGCCCGTTTTACACCCGAGTGTCATGATTAAAGTTTCTGATAAAATTAGGCCATTTTTATATTATGATGAGGCTCAGTTATACTGTGAAGATTTTGGGCTCTGGCATAGGCTTTTAGACAATGACTTTCGCATTACAAACTTAAAAGAAAAGTTGATGTACTACAGAATGCATAATTCGAGTGTTAGCTCAACTAGAAGAGAGGATATGCAAAATAATGCTTGTCAAATAATAGAAAATGCAATGAAAAACACAGGCATCAGTCTTGAGCAAAGTGATTGGGAGTCATTTAAAATTCTTAGGAATAAAGAGCTGAGTAAAAATGTGAGTTTAATCTCATTTTTTAGTTTGTTAATGCGTGTTGGGGGGTGCAAATCTCTGAGATTTAAGTTTTTTATTAAAAAAGAGCTCGTAGAACTATTTTTAAAATTTAAAATTAAAAGAGTTTTGAAATGAAAACGCTTTTTAAACCCGAATTAACGTTTTCTTTTGGAGTATTTCTTTTTTCATTTGAGCCACTAATTTCTGTTATTTATCCTCAATTTTCGCTTTTGGTCACGTTCTATATAGTTAGTCTTTTCCTTATAGGTGTTTCAGGGTACTTATCTAATTTTAACTTTAAATTGGATTATTTTTATTTTTGGGTCTTATTTTATATTTCTTTTTGTATTTTATTATCTTTGGGATATGGTTTTAATTTATTTGATAGCGTGAAAACTGTTCTTTACGAGGGTAAATATTTTCTTTTCTGCACTTATCTTTTGGTCTTTTGTAGGCATGTGGATTTTATAAAATGCTCCAAGCTTTTATTTGTAATGTTTCTTTTCCAGCTTATATTTTCTATTTTGCAGTTTTTTAATATTCTTGGATTAAAGTCACTAATTATACAAATAGCCTTTATTAATGCCCATGACTACTATAGAGAAAATCTTATTGGTGGAGGAGTTTTCGGGAGTTTTATATCAAAAAATACATTGGGCTATTTTTCATTGTTCTGCTTTATTATTTTTAGTAAATATAAGGTATTTGATACCAATTTTAAAAACGTTCTAGTCCTATCTTCTTGCTTTTTCCTGATTTTGATATCTGAGTCACGTAGTGCTTTTGTTTTTATGGTTTTATTTACTTTCTATTTGAGTCGAAAGGATTATAAATTATTAATTATTTTAATTGCGCCTTTGATTATACTACCTTTGTTTTTTATTGATACGGAGTATCTTCCTAAATCAATAAAAGAGGTTTTTTCTCAGCAATATTACACTACTGTTCTTGATGTAGGGCGTGGGGCCTATATATATGCTTCTATTTTAAAGTTTCTTGAAAGTCCTATTTTAGGTAGTGGTGCTGGTAGTTGGGGATTAGGTTTAGCTTTTTCAGAGTCGAGCGAGCATAACAAAATTATGTATTATGCCGGGTTTTCAATACCTTTAGGTGTTTTTCAAGATAATAACTGGTTATCAATATTGACACAATATGGAGCGGTTGGATTAGTTGGCTTTATCCTGATTTTAAAGCGAGTTTGGGTAAAAGGTAGGATCAATAATTCTTATGTAGAACCTACATTATTAATTTGTTTATGTTACAACTCCCTGTTTTTAGCAGGGTTTTCTATTGGTATTTTAATGTTTTTAACTTTGTTCTTTAATTTAAGTAAAAATAAAATATGAAGATCTTATTAGTTCATAAATTCCACCATCTAACTGGTGGGGCAGAAGTTTTTTACTTCGAAGTGGCACGTGTACTGAAAAAGTATGGTCACGAGGTCGCTTTCTTTTCAACTGCTGATGAAAATAACATTAACACAGGGGATGTTGCGCACTTTGTGCCCGCGCCAAATTATAGTGGCGGGCTTTTAGATAAGCTAAAAGCGTTACCAAGCACGTTTTACTCAAAAGATAAAAAAAAGGCATTTGCGAAGCTTTTAGACGAATTTAAACCAGATATTGTTCATGCCTTTGCTATTCATGTACACCTTACTCCATCTATTTTAGAAGCAGCAAAAGAGCGTAATATTCCAGTTGTAATGTCGTGTAACGATTACAAACATATTTGTCCCAATTATAAAATTTATGATGGCAAAAAAAATTGTGAGTTATGCAAGGGCGGCAAGTTTTATAACGCTATAAAAAAACGATGCTGTAAAGGGTCTTTATCGTTCAGTGCTGCATCGGCTATTGAAGCTTATGTACATGAACACAAAAAAGTATACGACAATTTAGTAGACAAGTATTTATTTGCTAGTGAGTTTATGCTTAACAAAACCAAGGAATTTTGGGCTAATAAACATATAAGCTATGGTGTGCTAAAAAACCCATTTAAGCCTGAAGAATATACACCTAATTACACTGGTGAATACGCTCTTTATTTTGGCCGTATTATTGATGAAAAAGGCGTAGACAGAATAGTAAAGGCAGCTGCTGAGGTTAACTTACCTATTAAAATAATAGGAGATGGCCCGCAATTACAAGAGTTACAGCATTTAGCAAAGCAACAAAACAGTGTAAATATAGAATTTTTAGGACCTATGTGGGGAGAGGCTTTAAACACAGTATTAAGTAATGCTCGCTTTGTCGTTGTGCCTTCTTTATGGCACGAAAACTTTCCTTACGTTATATTTCAGGCTTTTGCTTATGGCAAGCCGGTTGTTGGCTCGCTTAGGGGCGGGATCCCCGAATTAGTAGGGAAGGATAGAGGGCTACTTTTTGAGCCTGATGACATAACTGACTTAGCAAATAAAATGCAGCAGCTATGGAATGATAAAACTGCTTGTAAGGAGATGGGACTAGCTGCAAGGGAGTATGTGGAGAGTCATTTTAATGATAATGTTTTTTACCAAGATATTATGGAAAACTACCGGAGTGTAATAAAGTGAAATGCCTAGTTTTAGGTGCAAATGGATTTATTGGATCTCATCTTACTGATTTATTAAAACAAAAAACAGGGTATGCGGCATCATTTGCAAGGAAAGAGTATTTATATAACCCTGATGTTAAAAGTTATGTTGGTGACTTTAATAATAAAGAAGCATTAGAAGCTGCACTTATTGGTCATGATTGTGTTATTCATTCTGTAAGTTCTTCGACTCCCGCTATTGCCGCTGCCGATCCCAGATTTGATATTGAGGCTAATTTATTACCCACTATTTTTTTAGTGCAAGCCATGGCACGTAAAAATGTGAAGAAACTTGTTTATATTTCTTCCGGCGGGACTGTTTACGGAAACCCACTACATTTGCCTGTGAGCGAAAAAACAGAGTTAAAACCCGTTTCTGTCTATGGAGCAACAAAAGCAGCTGTAGAAAACTACCTAAGCATATTGTGTACACAGCTAAAAATAGACTTAACAATAATACGGCCCTCTAACCCTTTTGGTCCAAGACAGTATAATAAAGGCTCCCAAGGGCTTATTGCTACTTTATTAGATAAAGCTATTAAAAAGCAGCCAATTATTTTGTTTGATAATGGCAATGCTATTAGAGACTACATATACATAGATGATTTAATAGAAGCTATTTATAAATCTGTAATACAAGGTGTAACTGGAATATACAATATTAGCTACGATGCTGGCTACAGTGTGAGTAATATAAAAAAGTGTATTGAAGATATTACGTTACATCGCTTTGAATGTAATTTTTTACCAAAACGTGATTTTGATATTGATGAGATTATTCTTGATTCAACGTTAGCAAGAAAGAAGCTTAACTGGAAACCTACGACAACTATTGAAGCAGGTATTCAAAAGCAGTTTAATTGGATGGTTAATTTATAATGGTTGCACAGGTTGATAGTCGCTTTACTAAGCGCACTAAGTTAAAAACATTTACACGATATTTGTCTTATTTACTCTACGAAGGCAGACCCTTAACAACAAAAGGTAGATGGATAAATCCACTTGTTTTTGCTTTATACCGTTTGCAAGAACTTTTACCCTTTGCGAAAAAGGTTGAAAAGCCTGTTTTTATTTTAGGTACAGGTAGGAGCGGAACGACTATTTTAGGTGTTACTTTAGGGATTCATAAAGATGTGGGGTTTTTAAATGAGCCAAAAGCATTATGGAGCCACCTTTATAACGATGAAGACTTAATTGGCAGCTATCAAAATAAGGTTGGCCGCTACTTTTTAACTGAGCAAGACGCTAATAATACTTTAAAAGTAAACGCCCATAAAATTTTTGGAAGTTATTTAAGGTTTACATTGAGTAATAGAGTGGTGGATAAGTACCCTGAACTTATTTTTAGAGTGCCGTTTGTTAAAGAGATTTTTCCTGACGCTAAATTTTTATTTCTATTTAGAAATGGGTGGGATACTTGCCATTCTATAAAACATTGGTCGGAGCGTTTAGGGGTTGCTGACAATGGAAATACGCATGACTGGTGGGGAGTAAATAATAGAAAATGGATAGCTCTGTGCGATCAAGTTTTATTGCAAGACCCTGAGCTAAAGGATAATTACGGTACGATAAAAAATTACACTGATCATGTTGCTATGGCTGCGGTTGAGTGGATTTTAACTATGAAGCAAGGTCTTTCGTTATCACAAAATAGCGATGTTTATGCTGTAAAATATGAGCAATTTGTTACTGACAGTAGTTTTAGAGATGAGATTTTGAAGTTTTGTTATTTATCACCTGATACTAACTTTAATGATTATTGTAGTGAAGTTTTAAAATCACCGAAGAAAAAAAGTCCAATAGTTTTACCTATTGAAATTAGTGAAGAATTTAACCGGATTATGAAGTTACTAGGCTATGAGTAATAAAGAATTAGTTGTTTTAGGTATACGTGGTGTTCCTGCTGGTCATGGAGGCTTTGAAACCTTTGCTGAATATTTATGCCCTTTTTTAATTAAAAATGGCTGGCAGGTTACTGTTTACTGTCAAGAAGACGGTGAAGGTGAAATGTACGAAAGCCAATGGCAAGGTGTTAAGCGTATTCATATACCTGTAAAAAATGAAGGGCCATTAGGCACTATTATTTTTGACTTAAAATCGGTATGGCATGCGCGCAAAAATAAGGGCTTGCATTTAACACTGGGCTACAATACTGCGTGTTTTAATATTATTCAGCGCCTATACGGTATTAATAATGTGATTAATATGGATGGCATTGAGTGGAAACGCCAAAAGTGGGGTTTTGTTGCAAAAACGTGGTTTTGGCTAAACGAGCGCTTTGGTTGTTGGTTTGGAAACCATTTGGTAGCAGATCACCCAAAAATAGAGGATCACTTAGCGACTCGTGTAGTGCGTAAAAAAATTACTATGATTCCATACGGCGGCCCTGATGTAAGTACGGCTAACGAAGCTGTGTTAGCTGATTACAGGTTAGTTAAAAACGAGTATGCAATAGTGATTGCTAGGCCAGAGCCTGAAAACTCTATTTTAGAAGTAGTAGAGGCGTTTTCGGCTAAACCGCGTAGCCATAAATTAGTGGTGTTAGGTAAGTTTTTAGATTCAAACCCATATCATCAACAAGTTCTTGCTGCTGCAAGTAATGACGTGGTATTTCCTGGTGCTATTTACGAAGCCGAAAAAGTGGCAGCACTGCGTTTTTATGCACGCTTTTATGTGCATGGCCACCAAGTTGGTGGTACTAACCCATCACTGGTTGAAGGTTTAGCTGCTGGTTGTGCAGTAATAGCACACGATAACAAGTTTAATCGCTGGGTTGCCGGTAATGGCGCTTTTTATTTTGAAAATAAAGCACATTTAAGTGAGTTTTTAGATCAAGATTATTTAAATGATGATTTTGTTAAGCAAAAAAGTGCTGCTGCTAAAGATCAATTTATTACAAAGTTTCAGTGGGGTGATATTTTAACTCAGTATGAAACTTTGCTTACAAAATATTTAAAATAAATGGATAAATTATTTTTATGAAAATTTTAGTTACTGGTGGTGCCGGCTTTATAGGCTCTGCAGTTGTTCGCCATATTATAGAAAACACACAAGATTCAGTAGTCAATTTAGATAAATTAACCTACGCAGGTAACTTAGAGTCTTTAAAAACTGTAGATAGCAGTGAACGTTATACATTTGAGCAGGTTGATATTTGTAACCGTAAAGAGCTTGACCGTGTATTTAAATCACACAAACCCGATGCCGTTATGCACTTAGCAGCAGAAAGCCATGTTGACCGTTCGATTACAGGGCCTAGCGATTTTATTCAAACTAATATTGTTGGCACTTATAATCTACTAGAAGCGGCCCGTGATTATTGGAATACATTAAATAATGAGTCTAAAGCAGACTTTAGATTCCACCATATTTCTACTGATGAAGTTTATGGTGATCTTCCGCACCCTGATGAGCAGCACGGTGAGCTTCCTTTATTTACTGAGCAAACATCTTATGCACCAAGTAGCCCTTACTCTGCGAGTAAAGCATCGAGCGATCATTTAGTACGCGCTTGGTTACGCACATATGGTTTTCCAACTATTGTCACTAACTGCTCAAATAATTATGGCCCTTACCACTTTCCTGAAAAGTTAATACCGCTTGTTATACTTAATGCCCTTGATGGCAAGGAACTGCCTATATACGGTAAAGGCGATCAAATTCGTGATTGGCTATATGTAGAAGATCACGCTCGCGCTTTATACAAGGTAGTAACCGAAGGTAAAGTTGGCGAAACCTACAATATAGGTGGCCATAACGAAAAGCAAAACTTAGAGGTAGTACAAACTATTTGTGAAATTTTAGATAGCTTAGTGCCAAAAAGTACAAAGTATGCAGAGCAAATTACATATGTAACCGACCGCCCTGGTCACGATCGTCGCTACGCTATTGATTCATCAAAGATGAGTGAAGAGCTTAACTGGACGCCAGTAGAAACATTTGAGACTGGGTTACGAAAAACAATTGAATGGTATTTAGTTAATCAGCAATGGTGTAAAAATGTACAGGATGGTTCATACCAACGTGAACGCCTTGGTGAAATAAAAGCATAGTAAGGAGAGTATTATGAAAGGAATTATATTAGCAGGCGGCTCAGGCACTCGCCTTTACCCGCTTACCCGTGGTGTATCAAAACAGTTACTACCCGTTTACGATAAGCCAATGGTTTATTATCCAATATCTACGCTAATGCTGGCAGGTATACGCGATATATTAATAATCACAACACCTGAAGATAACGAAAGCTTTAAGCGCTTATTAGGTGATGGAAGCGATTACGGTGTTAGCTTAAGTTATGCTGTACAGCCATCGCCAGATGGGTTAGCACAAGCCTTTATTATTGGTGAAGATTTTATTGGCGATGATAGCGTGTGTTTAGTGCTTGGCGACAATATTTACTATGGCCAGTCATTTAGCAAAACGCTTAAAAGTGCAGCAAGCCGTGAAACGGGTGCTACTGTATTTGGATACCAAGTAAAAGATCCTGAGCGTTTTGGCGTAGTAGAATTCGACGAAAACATGAAAGCTATTTCTATAGAAGAAAAGCCTGAAAAGCCAAAGTCGAATTACGCAGTGACAGGCCTTTACTTTTACGACAACAGAGTAGTTGAATTAGCTAAACAAGTTAAGCCATCTCATAGGGGCGAGCTTGAAATAACAACGTTAAATGAAATGTATTTAGCTGATGGTACTCTTAACGTTGAGCTGCTTGGACGCGGATTCGCATGGCTCGATACGGGTACGCACGAAAGCTTGCATGAGGCGTCATCGTTTGTACAAACTATCGAGCATGTACAAGGGTTAAAAGTGGCCTGTTTAGAAGAGATAGCTTGGCGCAACGGTTGGCTAACTACCCAACAGTTACTTGAAATAGCTAAACCAATGATGAAAAACGAATACGGGCAGTATTTGGCTCGTTTATCTGAAGATTAAAAATGAAAATTATTGATACAAATATTCCTGAAATTAAAATTATTGAACCAAAAGTATTTGGCGATGAACGTGGCTTTTTTTTAGAGACGTTTCAGGCTAAAAAGTACCAAGCTGTTATAGGTGAAAACCTTACTTTTGTTCAAGATAATCATAGCCGATCTAGTAAGGGAGTTTTGCGTGGTCTGCATTTTCAAAAAACAAAGCCGCAAGGTAAGTTAGTTCGCGTTGTAACTGGTGAGGTTTTTGATGTTGCAGTAGATATACGCAAAGGGTCACCGACTTTTGGTAAGTGGGAAGGTGTTTTATTATCGGGTGATAATAAACGCCAATTTTGGGTTCCACCGGGCTTTGCTCATGGTTTTGTTGTTTTAAGTGATACTGCCGACTTTGAGTATAAATGCACTGACTTTTACGACCCCAATGACGAGGGTGCTATAAAGTGGGATGACCCTGACATTGCTATTGATTGGCCATTTGATTTTGAGCCCTCTTTATCAGCTAAAGATGAACTTGCAGGGTTGTTAAAGGATTTATAAACATGAAAGTATTGCTAACCGGTGCCAATGGTCAGTTAGGGCGTTGTATTCAGGATAGAGCACCTGAAGGTATTGAGCTCATTGCTTTAACACGTGCTGAGCTCGACATTACAGACCAAGCAAATGTAATGGCGTTATGTGAAAAACTAAAGCCAGATTTTATTATAAATGCAGCAGCCTATACAGCTGTAGATAAAGCAGAAAGTAACCCTGCAGCTGCAGGTGCTATTAATTTAACGGGGTCTGAAAATTTAGCATACGCTGCTGCAAAGCTAGATATACCTGTTATTCATGTATCTACTGATTATGTTTTTGATGGTACTGCAATAACCCCATACATACCGAGTTGCCCTACAAATCCACAAAGTGTATATGGTCAAACAAAGTTAGACGGTGAAAACAGTATAAAAGCAATTACGTCTAAGCATGTAATTATCAGAACTGCTTGGGTATTTAGTGAATACGGAAATAACTTTGTAAAAACCATGCTTAGGTTAGGCGCAGAGCGAGATGAACTTGGTATAGTGGCAGACCAAATAGGTTGCCCTACCTACGCCGGTGATTTAGCGCAGTGTATTTTTAATTTTATAACATTAATTAAAAATAATACTAAAACAGTTTTTGGTATTTACCACTTTTGCGGTGACGAGCAAGTTAGCTGGTATGAGTTCGCCAATGCTATATTTGATGAAGCTAAAACTAAAAAGGTAATTGTAAATAAGCCGCTACTTAAAAAGCTAACAACATCAGAGTACCCAACTCCGGCAAAAAGGCCTAAATATTCAGTAATGAAAGACACATCCCCACATGTTAGTTTTTCAGATTGGCGAACTGCATTAAAAAATATAATTTGATAATTAATGTGGTTTTTATAAGCGAACTACATTCTAAACTGCAATAGCAATGTAAACGGTTATTCATAATTAAACATTTACGACACAACAAGAATTAAGCCATTAACAACACATTTCTAACTAATTGTAAGTGTTTTTTTCTATGGTGTTATTTTTAGTTTGTTACGTTATTATAAAGTTGCATTTATAACAACAATAATAGAGAAGATTATGCATATGCATAAAGGAATTTTGCAAAGTAATGCAACTATTGTTGCATTTATCCAGCGAGTGCTCGACATAGTAATAATAGTGGGTACCTTATGGGGTAGTACAAGCCTACATAATACTCCTTGGTTATTGCAGCACACAACGGCTGCTTTGCTGGCTGTTTTTTTGTTTCACTTTACTAGCGAGCTCGACAAGCTTTATATATCGTGGCGTGGGCTATCACTTTACAAAGAACTTAAAAAAACAATTTCACACTGGTTTATAAGTGCCGCAGTACTGTTTTTAAGTGTTAATTTTATAGCGCCAGAGTATTTAAACCCTACTGGGCTTCAGTTTGTATGGTTTGTTTTTGCTTGTGTATTACTGAGCTCATATCGTATTTTCTTGCGCTTTATACTAAGGCTGCTTAGAGCACAAGGCTACAACACCCGTAATGTAGTTATTGTAGGTGCTGGTGTGCTAGGGCAAAAGCTAGCAAATAATATTATTGAACATGCCAGTTTTGGCTTGGTTTTTAGTGGTTATTACGACGACGAAACACCTAGCCAAAAAGTGGTTGCTGCACAAACTCTGGGTGATTTAGAGCAACTTGTTGCTGATTGCAAAAGCGGTGGAATAGATCGCGTTTATATTGTACTACCACCACAAGCATATGAGCGCCGTAAGTGGTTAGTTAAACAATTAGCAGACAGTACCGCGAGTGTTTACATAGTGCCCGATGTATTTACCTATCAATTATTACATTCACGTAGTGATACCATTATGGGTATACCTACCATAAGTATTTACGATTCCCCCATAGATGGCAGTAACGCCATAATTAAGCGTATTGAGGATGTAATACTTTCTATTTTAATACTTGTTTTAATTTCACCAGTATTAATAGGGCTAGCAGTTGCAGTTAAGCTTACATCAAAAGGCCCCGTGTTTTTTAAACAAAACCGATACGGTATTGATGGTAAACCTATTAAAGTATGGAAGTTCCGTTCAATGAATGTAATGGAAGACGGCGCTAAAGTTACCCAAGCCATAAAAAACGATAAGCGCTTCACGCCCATAGGCCAGTTTATACGTAAAACCAGCCTTGATGAACTTCCACAATTTTTAAATGTACTGCAAGGGCAAATGTCGATTGTAGGCCCTCGCCCCCATGCAGTTGCGCATAACGAGCAATACCGTAGTTTGGTTGACGGCTATATGCTACGCCACAAAGTAAAGCCTGGCATTACTGGCTGGGCACAAATTAACGGCTGGCGAGGCGAAACCGACACATTAGATAAAATGGAAAAGCGCATTGAGTTTGACCTAGAATACATTCAAAATTGGTCACTCGTTTTAGATTTAAAAATAGTATTTTTGACTATTTTTAAAGGCTTTATAAACAAAAATGCGTATTAATGTTTGGGCTACGGGCTACAGAAAATGAGAAGTAAATGTTTAGCAAAGTAAAGGTAATATTAAATGACGCCGAGCACCGCCACACGGCAATAAACGCCGCTATTGCACTTTTTATACGCGTTTTTGGTGCAGGTATGGCCTTTATATTTAATTTAATAATTGCAAGGCAGTTAGGGGCTGAACAATCAGGCTACTTTTTTTTAAGTTTTGCCGTTGCTATGCTCCTATCGGCCTTTGCCCGCTTGGGGTTTGATAACACAGTACTTAGGTTTACTGGTGCTAATGCAAACAATGGAGCTACGGTAAAAAGTGTCCTGAGTTTTGCTTTAAAATACAGCTTGCCGGTAGCAAGTGCTATTGCTGTAATTCTTTATTTTTTATCACCGCTGATTGCAAATAATGTATTTAACAAGCCGGAAATGGCTAATAGCCTTGCGTTTATTGCGCCTGCTATTATTGGGTTAAGTGCTGTAACAATTATAGCAATGAGCTTGCAGGGGCGGCATAACTTAATAGCGAGTATTCCGTGTCAAAACATTGCGCACTTTTTACTGTGTGGTGGTGCTGTTTTATCATTTAATACCTCTGCAGCAGATACTGCCGCATTGTATTTAAGTTTAAGTTTAGGTGTTACAGCAAGCTTTTTTTATTGGATTGCTTTAAAAAGCTTAAATTCAGCTGGTAATACTGTTAGCCCACATGAGCTCTGGAATAGTGCCCGCCCTAACTGGATAATCGTCATTATGAATCAGGCAGTGCAGTGGTGCGCCCCTATTATTATAGGTGTGTATTTAGTGGCTGAACAGGTTGCTTATTTTAGTGTTGCTCAACGTATAGCAATGCTTACAACTTTTATTTTAATGGCGGTTAATTTAGTGGTTGCGCCTAAGTTTGCCGCGTTTAAAGCTGCTAATAATATGGATGGAATACGAAAAACGGCATTGTTTAGTGTGCGTTTATTAGTATTAAGCGCCTTGCCTATTGTATTGTTTATGTTGTTGTTACCTGAATTTTTAATGGGGTTATTTGGTGAGCAATTTAAGCAAGGCGCAGTTATTTTACAAATACTGGTGTTAGGCCAAGCCGTAAATGTAATAACAGGCTCTGTTGGTTTTTTACTAATGATGAGCGGAAACGAACGTGATATGCGCTTTGTAACTATAATTAGCGGCTGTGGTGTATTACTGAGCGTACCACTATTTACAAGTTTATATGGCGCAATGGGGGCTGCGGCAGCTACCGCCTTTTTTATTAGCCTACAAAACTTATTGGCAGTGTACTTTGTAAAAAAACGATTAGGGTTTAATACACTCAGGTTTTGGCAGAAAATATGATTTGGTGAGCCACGAGCCACGAGCCACGAGTTACGAGATAAAAGCTGCGAGCTAAGGGCTACGAGTTAGTAAATTGAGTTTAAGGAAGAATAAGTGGTTTTAGCACAATGGTTAATAGTGGTTATATTTATTATAACCATTGTTGGTTTAATTAAGTTTCAAAAAGTGCCAGAGCGCGTATTTGCTGCAGCCAGCCTTGCTTGTTTTGCGCTTTCACTTGTCTCTACAGAGCAGTTATTAAATAATGCGGTTAACCCTGGGTTAATAACGTTATTGCTTTTGGTTGTGTGCGCATTCGCATTTGAACGCACAAGCCTGTTACGTAAAATTGCCACTATTTTATTTAATGGCTCAGTACTTAAATCGTATTTAAAAACATTGTTTGCAACAGTTATTGCATCGGGCTTTTTAAATAATACGGCAGTGGTTGCTACCTTAATTAGCCCTGTAAAAAATAATAAGTTAATTCCTGCTACTAAGTTATTACTTCCGCTTTCGTACGCTGCTATTTTGGGCGGTACGCTCACCCTTATTGGTACTTCTACTAATTTAATTGTTAACTCTATGCTGATTGAGCGCGGAGAGGCCGGTTTTGCATTTTTTGACTTTTTACCCATTGGTTTAGCTGCTGTTATTGTGTGCTTTATTGTTATGGCTTTAACAATTAATAGGTTAAAAGGCACATTAAATAATACCGCAGTAATGAGTGATTACTTTGTAGATGCCAAAGTGACTGAACATTCACCACTAATAGGTAAAACGGTAGAACAAAATGGCTTACGTAATTTAGAGTCACTTTTTTTGGTTGAAATAGTGCGCGATAATCGGCTTATATCGCCCGTAGCACCCAGCCAAATGATTCGTGAGGGTGATAAGCTGATTTTTTCGGGCGATGTTACTAAGATACTCATTTTACAACAATTTGAAGGCTTAACTTTATTTGCTGAGCAAGATGGTTTATTACGCGATAATTTAACTGAAGTTGTTATTAAACCTGGTGCCGCTATTGTAGGTAAAACACTCAAAACAGCAGGCTTTAGGGCGCGTTTTGATGCTGCAGTTGTTGCGGTAAGGCGTGAGGGTGAAAAGCTTTCTGGTAAGTTAGGTGAAATAACAATACAAAGCGGTGACTTTTTAGTGCTTGCTGTTGGGCCTGATTTTGCAAAGCGTACAAACCTCACTAAAAACTTTTTTATATTAAGCGGTGTAAAAGCCGAAAATATGTTAAGTGGCACAAAAGAGCGACTAGTTTTGTGGGGCTTTTTAGCGACTATTGGCAGCTCACTTATTTTTGATATTAGCTTGTTTAAGTGTTTTGTATTTTATTTGGCATTACTTGTTGGTAGTAAGTGTTTATCTATTAACGAAATAAAACGCCGCTTTCCACTAGAGCTATGGCTAATAGTAATGAGCGCACTTACTCTTGCTACAGGCTTGGATAACACAGGGGTTTCAGCGCTTATTGCCAGCAAGGTAGAGTATTTACTTACAGGGCAAAGTGTTTACATTGCGTTTATTGGTGTGTTTGTTCTTACCTTAGTGCTTACCGAGGTAATTACAAACAATGCAGCTGCTGCGTTAACGTTTCCTATCGCGTTTAGTATTGCACAAGGCCTTGGCGTGAGTTATTTACCTTTTGTACTTGCTGTGGCTTTTGCTGCAAGTGGTAGCTTTATTAGCCCTTATGGGTACCAAACAAATTTAATGGTTTATAACGCCGGCAATTATAAATTAGCAGACTTTATTAAATTTGGTTTACCTATTTCTGTTGCATACAGTGTGGTGGTTATAACGCTTGTGCCTGTTTTTTTTCCATTTTAATAATTAGTGCGAAAAATAAACTTAATTTTAGGGTGAGTTAATTAAATTTTTGCAATCATTTTAACGTAGGCGTGAAGCCTGCTCACGCAAAATATTATTAATGTGACTTTGTATAAATTAAACGCGCCAGCAAGCAAGGCGCCTACAATAAACAGACTTAGCTGCGCTTGGTGATCATTAGTGCTTAAAAATTTCTCCTCGTAGGGGTGAAGCTTGCTCACGCAAACGATTAGTAATGTGACTACGTGTAGATTAAAAGCGCTAGCAAGCAAAGCGCCTACAAAAGCTGGCTGCGGTTTTATCGATGTTAAAATTATTTTATAGGCTAGTTTTTGTATCTGGATGGTAAAGTTAATAAGACATTATTATCATCACATAGAAGCAAATGAAGAAGGCAGGGAAGTCACTTTGAAAGCACAATACATAGCGTAAAGCTCATCTCTGTGACACTGTTGGTCTGCTGCGAGCTAGATAAAATTATAACAAGTTTAGAATAAAGGCAAATTAATGAATCAAGACGAAAATATTGTATGGCACACTCAAACCGTGTCACGAGAGCAAAAACAGCAACACAAAGGTCATAAACCTGTATTACTTTGGTATACCGGTTTAAGTGGATCGGGTAAATCAACCATTGCTAACGCAGTAGAGGCCAAATTGTTTGAGCTAGGCTGTCATACCTATTTGCTTGATGGCGATAACGTGCGTATGGGGCTGAACAAAGGGCTAACTTTTAGTGATGAAGACCGCGTTGAAAATATTCGCCGTATAAGTGAGGTTGCTAAATTATTTGTAGATGCAGGGCTTATTGTGTCTACTGCGTTTATATCACCTTTTAAAGCCGATAGGGCTCAAGCTCGTGCAATAATGGCTGAGGGGGAGTTTATAGAAGTTTTTATAGATACACCTATTGAGGTATGTGAGAGCCGTGACCCAAAAGGGCTATATAAAAAAGCGCGTGCTGGCGAAATACCAAACTTTACAGGTATTAGTTCTGCATTTGATATACCAGAGTCACCAGAATTACATATAAAAACAGCAGATCAAAGTATTGAACAAAGCGTGATGCAGATAGTTAAATACCTACAACAAAAACAAATAATTAGCTAAATATAATAAGCATACCAAGTCAATTATTAATTAGTTTTTACTAGAGAACTTTATGAAATACGATATTTTTAATGGTGATGCCGATGGCATTATTGCTTTATTACAGTTACAGCTTGCGAACCCTACAGATACAGTAAAAATAACGGGTGTGAAACGAGATATTCAGCTGCTAAAAAATGTGACTCCGCGCCAAGGCGATTGTATTCGCGTGCTTGATGTGTCGATGGAAAAAAACATGGACGCATTGCACGATGCCTTAAGTGCTGGCGCTAAGGTTATGTATGTAGATCACCATAAGGCAGGTGATATTCCAACCCATGCCAATTTATTTGCTCACATAGATTTAGATGCAAACATGTGTACTAGTTTGATTGTTAGCGATTTAATAGATAAGCAATTTCATTTATGGGCTATTACAGCTGCCTACGGCGATAATTTATTTGCTAAGGCCGATAGTGAGGCTGATAAGCTAGGGTTAACTGAACTTCAAAAGTCACAGTTAAAAGCATTTGGCACATACATTAATTACAATGGCTACGGAAGTGAAGTAGCTGATTTACATTTTGCACCTGCCGATTTATTTGAGCTTCTTTTGCAGTTTAAGTCGCCTTTTGATGCAATTAACGATAAAAACTCAGTTTATTACACCCTCGAGCAAGCTTATAAAGCCGATATGCAAAAGGCAGCAAATGCTACTGTTATGCATGATTGTGATACAGCTAAAGTTATTTTATTAGAAGATGCGGCTTGGGCTCGGCGTGTAAGTGGGGTTTTAGGTAATGACCTTGCTAATCAATCACCAAATAAAGCCCATGCAGTATTGACGTTTAATAATAAAGGTAGTTACCTTGTAAGCGTTAGAGCGCCCCTTACCAATAAGCAAGGTGCTGTTGATATTTGCAGTAAATTTCCCACCGGTGGTGGGCGAGCTGCCGCTGCTGGCATTAATGAGTTACCTAAAGCGCAAGTTAAAAGCTTTATTGAAGAGCTTGTAGGGTATTACGAATAGTTGGGCAAAGAGCTAAACGATGTAAAGTTTAATTGCAGACGCACAGCATGTTGGCGTTTAAAAGCTGCACTTTTACATTATTAATTGCTTTATAAAAGCCTTGATAAGCTTCGACTCTAACGCCAGCAAGCATTCTTGCCAGTCGAAATAAGCATTTTTTACAAAGCCCTAAACTTATATATTGTGTGATAAAGCACATTATTAAATATATTCAGGTTGTATCTACTTTTAAATTGCTAAGTTAAGATCAACATATAAATTATTATTTTAAATAAAGGACTACCTATGAAAGCAGTTATCCCTGTTGCCGGCTTGGGCACACGTATGCTACCTATGACTAAAGCTATTCCAAAAGAAATGCTACCTATAGTTGATAAGCCACTTATTCAATACATTGTGAACGAGTGTGTTGCTGCTGGCATTAAAGAGATTGTATTAGTAACACATAGCTCTAAAAATGCGATAGAAAACCACTTTGATACCAGCTACGAGCTTGAAGCAACGCTTGAAAAACGCGTTAAACGTACATTGCTTGAAGAAGTGCGCTCTATTTGCCCTAGTGATGTGACTATTATGCACGTTCGCCAAGGCGAAGCTAAAGGCTTAGGCCACGCTATATTGTGTGCAAAACCCATTGTGGGTAATGACGATTTTGTTGTTGTACTACCCGATGTAATACTTGATGCGTACACAGCAAACCAAAAAACAGAAAACCTAGCCGCTATGATCGCTCGTTTTAATGAAACTGCAGCAAGCCAAATAATGCTTGAGCCTGTAGCACAAGATGATGTAAGTAAATACGGTATTGCCGATATTAATGGTGTGCAATTAGTTGCCGGTGAAAGCGCTAAAATTAAAACTATGGTTGAAAAGCCTGATGTTGATATTGCGCCGTCAAATCTTGCTGTTGTTGGCCGTTATGTATTGAGTAAAAATATTTGGCCGTTACTTGCTAAAACACCAGTGGGTGCTGGTGGTGAAATACAGTTAACTGACTCTATTGATGCGTTAATGGCACAAGAAACTGTAGAGGCATTCCACATGAGTGGCCGCGCACACGACTGTGGCGATAAGCTTGGTTATTTAAAGGCAATTGTTGAATACGGTATGCGCGATGAAAAGCTGGGTAAAGAGTTTGCACAGCATTTAAATACATTGGTTAATGGTGAAAATGCACCAACACTTAACAATGTGGTTAATTTGTAATAAGTACCCTGAGTTTATAAAAAATTATAAAACCGTGTTTTATTCAAACACGGTTTTTTTGTTTTTAGGCAAGCTTTGTATTTGGTTGATTAAGTGGGTAAAACATTATCATCACCACAGAGAAGACAAGGAGCAGTGCAGGGAAGTCATTTTAAACAAATATATTGTATTACGTTTTTCTCAGTGTAGCGCGCAGCGCTTCGGTGTTCTCGGTGGTAATTAATTTTTAGAGTTTTTTCCGCGTAGGCGTGAAGCTTGCTCACGCAAAAGATTATTAATGTGACTATGTGTAATTAAACGCGCCAGCAAGCAAGGCGCCTACAAAAAACAGACTCCGGTGCGCTTGGCGAAAGTTAATTTTTAAATTATCTCTTTGTAGGCGTGAAGCTTGCTCACGCAAAGAGTTATTTAGTATGTTGTAATCAATTAAGTACTATATATAACCGAGATAGTAAATTAATACAGATCGTTGTTGTTAACTCACCAGCGATTTTTTATTATGTGGGCATAACCTAGAACATAAAAAATAAATGGAAAAAAAATGCTCAAAAAATTACCCGTATTAATTGGAATAATGTTTAGTTCTCAGGTTTTAGCTAGTGGGGTATCGCCTTACTTACCTCTAAAACAAAACCCGCAATTAGAGCAATTGGTTGAGAAGCTCCTTGTTGTTGGGGAAAACGCTCACATGATGAGTAAACCCTATAAAACCAGCGAAGTGCTTAGAGTTTTAAAATCGGTAGAGCATAGTTATCCAAGCCTTTACCAAAAGCTATTTAACGAGCTTGCATTATACAAGCAAACCGATGCGATGACTTATGCTAAAGCGACTGTCGCTTATGGTAATGAGCCTAAGTCTATACCTAATCAGCGCGGCCAAAAGGTTGATACCTATTTAAAGTTAGAAGCGGGTGGCTTTGCAAATTTTGGCAAGCATTTTGGTGTAAGTGTTGCCGGTATTGCTAACGAAGATAACCTAATACCTACCCAAAGCTTTTTTTATTTTGGTTACGAATATGCACAGGTTGATATAGGTTACCGCGAGCATTGGTACTCTCCGTTTTACGATAGCGCGATGATTATAAGTACTAATGCCAAAACGCTTCCGTCTATAAGTATTAGTAATGTTAAACCAATTACTGACTTTGATATTCGTTATGATTTGTTTTACATGAAAATGAAAACAGATCCCGCTATAAACTCCGGTAAAGAGTTAGGTTTAAAGGTGCCAGGTAAACCCCACTTAGCCGGTGTACATTTGAGCTTTTCGCCCTTTGATGGTTTAACGCTAGGTGCAAACAGGTTATTACAGTTTGGTGGTGGTGATCGCTCTGTAGGTTTAAAAGATTTTGCAAAGGCGTTTTTTTTACCTGGCGGTAACGATAATGTAAATGCGGAAGAAACCCAAAAATTTGGCCCTAATTATGAGGTAGGTGACCAATTAGCGTCACTCAGTTTTGATTACAAAGCGGCTTGGTTTAATCAGCCGTTTAGCTTTTACGGCGATGTGGGCCTTGAAGACACGCTTGGAGGGACTCGTAATAATAGTTATAACTTTGGTTTGTACTTACCTTATTTAAGTGAAAATAATAGTTTAAGGCTTGAAAATAGCCGTTGGCAAACAGAGTGGTACTGGTCAAAGCTGTATTCACAAGGTAATACTATTGATAAACAGGCATTAGGGCATTGGGGAGGAGAACAACGATACTTTCAACACTACCCAAGCGCAGAAAGTCAATCGATTAATTGGGTTTGGCAATATAGCTCATCACAAAATATTGATACTACATTTAGACGCATTGAGACAGAAATGGACTCTAATGGTAAAATCGGTGAGGCTGCTGGTCCTTATTCAATAGGTTTTGAGCTCGAAACTCGCTATACCCAGCAACTAAAAAATGGTTACTGGGGTATTGAGCTTTATACAGGTAAAACCGTATTTGACGATAGCTTTTTTAGGCTCGGTGCGTTTTACGGATGGTAATAATTAAATGTCATTGGTCTTATAGATTATCGTAATATTTTTTATTTAAACACACCAATAGTTGAATATAAGTAACTTTGATAAAATAATTTTGTAAAATATTAATTAATCTTAAAGGATTAACATGAAAATTGCCGTAGTGGGTACAGGCTATGTGGGCTTATCTAATGCTATGCTGCTTTCACAGCATAACGAAGTAGTTGCGTTAGATATAGATGAAAATAAAATAGCGCTGTTGAATGATAAAAAATCGCCGATTGTTGATACAGAAATTAGTGAATTTTTAATGCGCAATGATTTAAACTTTACTGCAACGACGAATAAAGTTTCGGCTTATAGTGGCGCAGATTTTATCATTATAGCAACACCTACCGATTACGATGTTGAAAATAACTACTTTAATACCTGCTCGGTTGAAGCCGTAATTAAAGATGCATTAGCGCATAACCCAAATGCAATAATGGTAATTAAATCAACTATTCCGGTGGGTTTTACGGCCGATATAAAAAAGCAACTTGATGTTGATAACTTAATATTTTCGCCAGAGTTTTTACGTGAAGGCAAGGCGCTTTACGATAATTTACACCCTTCTCGTATTGTAGTGGGTGAGCAAAGCGAGCGTGCAACTGTATTTGCAAACTTACTTAAGCAAGGCGCTGTAAAGCAAGATGTTGAAGTGCTATTTACGGATTCAACTGAAGCTGAGGCTATTAAGTTATTCTCTAACACATACCTTGCAATGCGAGTCGCTTACTTTAATGAGCTTGATAGCTACGCTGAAGCACACGGTTTAAACTCTAAGCAAATTATACAGGGTGTTGGGTTAGATCCACGTATTGGTAACCATTACAATAACCCGTCGTTTGGTTACGGTGGTTACTGTTTACCAAAAGACACCAAACAGTTACGTGCTAATTATCAGAGTGTTCCAAATAATATTATTGGTGCAATAGTTGATGCGAATACTACACGTAAAGACTTTATAGCTGCTTCTATTTTAAAGCGAAATCCAAAAGTGGTTGGAGTATATCGTTTAGTAATGAAATCGGGTTCTGATAACTTTAGAGCGTCGTCTATTCAAGGCATTATGAAGCGTATTAAAGCCAAAGGGATTGAGGTTGTTGTTTATGAGCCTGTTCTTAAAGAAAGCGAATTTTATCACTCACGCGTGATTAAAGATTTAAACGAGTTTAAGCAAATATCAGACGTGGTTGTTTCAAACCGTATGGTTGAAGAGCTAAGTGACATTGCTGATAAAGTGTACACGCGAGATTTGTTTGGTAGCGATTAAATAATAATTGTCTGAGGGTTAAACTGCCCCCCCTAAATAGGTACCTGCCTGTTCGGGGGCGGATGATTCACCTCCAGGTTATAAGGCACAGCGGATAGCAGTTATCAGATTAGTTGCTGAGATTTAAACTGATAAGTGTTATTTACAAAAGTGACTTCTTCACCAAAGAAAATACAAGGAGAAGTGCCTAATCAATAGTATATTTCCTCTTTGTAGCCCACATGGCCTCGGTGCGCTCGGTGGTAATTAATATTTAAAATCATCTTTTAAAAAATATATTGTACTACGCTCTGCTCAGCGTTCTCGGTAGTGATTAATTTTTAGAGTTATTTCAACAAAGGTGTGAAGCTTGCTCACGTAAAAGGTTGTTAATGTAACTATGTGTAAATTAAACGGACTAGCAAGCAAAGCGCCTACATTAAATTCGCTGTGCCACTGTAAGTTCGCATTAGTCGATGAGCATTCCAACTTTTACCTTAACGTATATTGTGTGAAAAATTTGTATTTATGCTTATTGATAATAAAGCTGCGCCTATTAGCAAAGTCCACTATGCTATGGGCTATTCGTTATTTATATTTTTAAGGATTTATCATGATTGAACAAGGCCAAAACGTACCAGAGGTTACACTTACGCAGTTAACAAGTGAAGGCATGCAAACACTGACTAACAAAGAATTATTTGATGGTAAAAAAGTGGTGTTATTTGCTGTGCCGGGGGCGTTTACGCCAACGTGTTCAAATGCACATTTACCTGAATTTATTACGCTTGCTGATAAAATTAAAGCAAAAGGTGTTGATGCTATTTATTGTGTTTCGGTAAACGATGCCTTTGTAATGAAAGCATGGGGCGACTCGCAAAACGCTGAAGAAATTTTAATGCTAGCTGATGGTGATGCAAGCTTTACCAAAGCACTCGGGCTTGAAAAAGACACCGCTGGCTTTGGTGGTATGCGTTCATCTCGTTACGCGATGATTGTAAATAACGCGGTTGTTACTGGGTTATTTGTAGAAGAAGGCAAAGAGTTCGCAGTAAGCCGTGCAGAGCATGTTTTAGAAATGCTTTAAGGCCCCATTTAGTTTGTCAGTGGTTGGTACTTAGTTATCAGATAGAAGCTTTTAGACATTAGTGATTAGACTGAAGATTTTAGTTATTAATGAATATTGTATTTTTGGCTAGTTTAGTTAGCTAGTTGTTATTTGTATATTTAAAACTAAGCTAGTAAAAATGATATAAATAAAAGTAACACTAATGAATTTTGAAAATTTAGATGTATGGAAACGATCTGCACGTCTTAGCGTAGATACTTACAGGTCTACAGCAGATATAAAAGACTATGGGTTCAGAGATCAATTAACACGCTCAGGCCTTTCAGTGCCGAGCAACATTGCAGAAGGTGTGTGTAGAGAAAGCTATAAAGAGAAAAGTAGATTTATAGATATAGCTAGGGCTTCTCTTGCAGAAGCTAGAACACAGATATACACAGGCACAGAAATAGGTTACTTAAATAAGTCAACAAGCCAACAATGGATAATAGAAACAAAAGAATTAGCTGCTATGTTAACAAGCCTTAAAAATAAGTTTGATAACAGCTAAATTTAGAGTGTTTAGCTATTCATTCTCCGCGCTGAAAACTGAAAACTGAAAACTGAAAACTGAAAACTGAAAACTGAAAACTGAAAAGTTTTTCAAAGCTCAAACGGCGCTACGCCTACGGCTTTCATTTTGTAACCTACCTGCGCTAATTCACCTGACCAGGTTTCTGTTGTAATAATACCTGTGACTACAATTGCATCGTAAAGGCTTTCGATTGGTACGCCGCCTTTTATAGTAACGTGTACAAGCTGGTTAGGTGGCGGCGGTGGTACGTGTATGCAGGCGCCAAAATACGGTACTAGTAAAAATTCGGTGATTACTTCGCTATCGCCCTCTAGCGGTACAACAAAACCGGGTAAGCTAACAGATTGCCCGTTTAGTTCTTTTACTACAGGGGCGTCTAAGTCGGGCTGTACCCAGTTTTGATCGCTGCCTTCGTGGTTTGCTTGTGCTTGGGTATCTATTTGCACATGGCCTTTTGGAATTAAGTCTTCCCAAAAAATCTCTTTAGGTGGATTAGCGTTACTTGAAAAACTAATAATAGCTAAACTTAATATGCAAAAAGTATTTAAAGCTGTTTTAAAAAGTGTCATAAAATTCCTAAACATTATGTTTTTATGCTCATGCCGTCGCTGAGTGAGTAAAAATAAGCACGAGTTGCTGGTATTAAGCCAATAATAAAACCTGCCGCCATAATAACGCCTATGAGGGTGAGTTCATAGCGTGAAAGCATAGCTATATTTACACTAATACCCGCATGGCTTTGTAGGTAGTCGGCTCCTAAAAATAAGGTGGCGTAAAATAATGCGCACCCAAGCACACAGCCTAAAAATGTTGTAAGCAATGACTCCATACTTATAAGTGTAAATAGCTGCCATGGCCTTGCACCAACTGAGCGTAATATAGCAAGTTCACGGCGACGTTGATTAAGGTTTGCAAGTAACGTGGTTAACATACCGAGCAGGCTTATTAGCACGACAACAAATGAAAAAAGCAGCAGTATTTTTTCAACAATGGCGAGCATTTCCCATAAGTCTTTTAGCGTGACGGTAGGCATAATGGCTAATAGAGCCTCGGGCTTGTACTGATTTATGTTGCGCCTAATTTGTAGTGTATATAAAGGCGAATCAAACCCCATTAAAAATGCAGTGATTTGTTTAGGGTGACCAGTTAGGTTGTTATGCTCATCGTACTCATCGTGCTCATCGTGCTCATCGCTTGGGTTACCGCCGTGAATTAAATCAATAGCGGCAAGCGGTATATGCAGTGTTTTATCGACCGGGGTACCCGTCGGGTTTAAAATACCGACTACTTCAAACGGGTTGTCGTTGTGATGATGAAAACTGGTATTACCCATACCATGGGATATTACAATGCTATCGCCCAGCTTATAGCCTAGTTTTGTAGCTACCTCACTGCCCAATACCACGCCGTAAATAGTGCTAAAAGGATTACCTGCACTAAAACTCAAATGTTGTTTTTTAGCAAAGCGGTAATGGGTAAAGTAATCGGGTGTTGTACCTAACACTGCTTGGCCTTTGTGGCTGTCGCCAAGGCTAATAGGAATGCTCCACTTTACGCCGCGTTGGCTTGTTATGTATTTATAGCTTTGCCAGCTCACGCCATTATTGGTGTGGCCAATTCGAAATACTGATGAAAGCAGTAATTGAATATCGCCGGTGCGGGCTCCGACAATTAAATCGGTACCCGAAATGGTATTGCTAAAGCTGCTTTTAGCATCAACTCTAACACGTTCAATACTTAGCAATAACATAACGCTAACGGCAATGGTAAACAGCGTCAAAACAACACTAGCACGTCTATTTAATAGGCTTTTTAAAGCAAGCTTTGTAAGGATCATAATGCCTCCTGCAAACTTACTAAGTCGATTGAGCGATTAAACAGCGGCTTTAAGTTTTCGTCGTGGCTTACAAATATCAGTGTGCTGTTTGTATTACTCGCTTGTTCAAACAATAAGTTAATAAAGCTTTCGCGGTTTTGTGTATCAAGGGCTGAAGTTGGCTCGTCGGCAATTATAATTTCTGGGTTACCAATAAATGCGCGTGCGGCGGCCACGCGTTGTTGTTGGCCAATGCTTAATTCTGCCACATTTTTATTATGGTATTGCTCGGTTAACCCCAGTGAGTCTAATAGCCGTGTAGCCTCATTATTTAACGTGGCAGAGTGGCTTAATGCTTTTTGTTGGCGTTTTTTTGAAAATTGGCAGCCCAGTATCACGTTTTCAATAGGCGATAGGTAAGGAAGTAAGTTGAAGTTTTGAAAAATAATACCAATGTGGTCAGCTCTAAATACATCTCGTTGAGTGTTACTTAGTGTATTTAAGGTGTGGTTTAATAACGTGACATTGCCGCTGGTAGCTGTATTTATACCGGCAAGTAAGGCAAGTAACGTTGATTTGCCCGAACCACTTGGGCCGTGTAAAAAAACATGTTGGCCTTTTTCAATGTTAAGTTTGCTAATAGTTAGCGTGGGCGTTTTATCGTTTTTATGCCATTTAAAAGTAACGTTATTAAGGCTTATCATTGTTTGGTTTACCACTTCCAATAATTAAGGTTTTTGCGCGTTTTAAACTGCCTAATAATATTAAACGGTTTAGGTCTTAGCTTTTCGTCACTAAGTAAAAACTCATTCGTTGCAGCCACTACTCGCTCACTTGATTTACCGTCTGTGTATGGGTGCAGCTGTTGGCAATAGCTTTCTATATTTTGCATCAATGTTTTAGGGTAGGTAAATGCAAGGTCTATCGCGTCTTCTAGCTTATTTGGATCTGTTACGTTTAGTAAGTGCTTGTCTGGGGCATTATTACAAAAGGTCACAACAGGCTTGCGTTGCACTATAAACATTAAAAGCACCGACGAGGTATCACACAGCATTACATCGGCCGACTTTAATAAGGGGACTACGTCGTCGGTTTCAATAAAGGTTAAGTTTTGATTACTTAACGCTTTGTATTTATTAATAAGCTCAATAGGCATTTTAGGATGAAACTGCATTAATATGCGCCACTTTCCTGTTTCGCTAAAGTGCTTTATTTGCTCGTAAAGTTTAGGTGCAAGTGATAAACGTTTTGAAAAAGTAGAACAAATTAAAAGTGTAGGGCGAGTGTCGGCTTTGCTGGTATATGGGTTTTGTAATTCGCCAGTAAACAAGCGGTCGAGCGTTGGCCAGCCAGTTTCAGTCACTTTAAAATAACCAAGCTTTTTTTGTAAGGCTTTAAATGGCACTGTGGTATTGGGGCCTTGAGTACAGTAAAGATCAAAGCAGCCCCTTGCTTTTAGGTGGTCGTTGTTACCTTTTTTATCAAGTTTTCCGGCATCAAAACCATGAAATACACCCACTTTAATACCCGGAAAAAACGTAGGAATTAAATTAGCCGGTGCAAACGTAGCATCGGGTTTCCAGTTGTGAATGTCGTCTATTGAATTCAGACGTATTTCATCGGGTGTTAAAAAGTCAGGGTTTACAGAGCTACCTTGTAAAAACCAGCGTACCTGACCACCATTCGCTAATATGGCCGCCTGAATAGGCCTCAAAATTGCGTATGAATAATTTTGAGATATATACATTAAGTATTTTTTATTTTTGGTGGTGGTTAAGTAGTTCAAGCTAGCTCCTCGACTCTTTAGCACAGCTAGTTTACCCGATTGTGACAACCATATAAATATTCTTGCTAAATCTCTTAACCAAAGTTCAGGTTATTTAGTTTCAAGCCCAAGATTGAGCTTTGAAGTTGGCTGGATTATCATACCGCACATAACCCCATACCATACTTTGCTCATAGAGCATCCCTAACCCCGGAGATAGCATGACTAGCTATAAAGTTTTAGACGTAAACGATGATTTACCCATCCGCACCAAAGGTGAAGTACATAGTGGTAAAGTGCGTTCAGTTTATTGGCTAACAGACGAAGACAGTGCACGATTAATTAAAGATAAAGGCTACAAAGTACCCGCAGGTACTGAGCTGGCTATTATGGTAATTTCGGACCGTATTTCAGCATTTGATTGTATTTGGCAAGGTGAAAATGGCTTAAATGGTGTGCCGGGTAAGGGGATAGCACTTAACACCGTTGCATCATATTGGTTTAAATTATTTGACGAAGCAGGCCTAGCTGGCAATCATATTGTGGATATTCCGCACCCATATGTATGGATTGTTCGTAAAGCAAGCACAGTTAAGGTAGAGGCGATAGCGCGCCAATATATTACGGGTAGCATGTGGCGTGATTACGCTAAAGGGACACGTAACTTTTGCGGTATAGATTTACCTGAAGGGTTAAACGCGAATCAAAAACTCGATAATGTACTTATTACGCCATCAACCAAGGGGATTATTGAAGGCGTTGCCGACATACCGCCAGTAGACGATGTAAACATTACCCGCGAGAACATAACAAATAACTTAGACGTATTTAATTTTAAGTCGGAAGACGACGTTGCAAAATACGAAAAGCTGTTAGTAGAAGGTTTTGGCTTAATTAGTAAAGAGCTTGCCAAGCTTGACCAAATTTTTGTAGATACCAAGTTTGAATTTGGTTACGTAGAAGACCTAAATGGCGCACAACAGCTTATTTATATCGACGAAGTGGGTACACCAGATTCATCGCGTATATGGGATGGCGCTGCGTATCGAGATGGTAAAATTGTTGAAAACTCTAAAGAAGGCTTTCGCCAATTGTTAATTAATAACGTGCCAGAAAGCGACGTATTACTAAACAAAGATCGCATGGCTGAGCGTGAAAAATTAGCAAAAGAGTATATTTTACCCGAATCAGTCATGCTTGAAGTGTCTAATACTTATGTGGGTATTGCCAGCAAAATAGTTGGTGAAGCAATTACTATTCCTGAAGATCCGCGCCAAGAGGTCATTTCTATTTTAGACGCTGATTATGGCTTAATTGTAAAATAGTCATACTAAAGAACTAAAAAACCCAGTGGCTAGCTTTTTATTTTTAGTTACTGGGCTATATTCCTTGCAATTAACCCCTGTAATTAATTACCTTAACCTAACGTTAATAGTTAGGTGTTGTTATGTTTGAACGTTGTTTGCAAAAAATAACTAAAAGTTGCCGTTTTTTAACCATGGGTTTGTTTTTTGGTTACTTTTTTAACGCCGCTGCACTGGAGTTGGTAGTAGAAGATCAACACGGTAGTAAACTAGCAAATGCTGTTATTGAGCTACACTTTAACGCCGAGCAATTAGCCAAGCCAAATCTTCCTGTAGCCACTATGGACCAAGTTCATAAACAGTTTTTGCCAGAGCTATTAGTTGTGCAAAAAGGGCAGCAAGTTGACTTTCCAAATAGCGATAATATTCGCCACCATGTGTATTCTTTTTCGCAAGCTAAGCCTTTTCAGCTAAAGTTATATTCAGGGCAACCAAAAGCACCTATTACTTTTGATAATCAAGGGGTCGTTGTTTTGGGGTGTAATATTCACGACTCTATGGTTGGCTACATATATGTGGCAGGTAGCAAACATGTTTATAAAACAAATAAGCAAGGCAAAGTAACCTTGCCAAATAACCTATTACCGATTGAATTAAGCGTATGGCACGCTTTGCAAACAGCACCTTTGGAGAATAAAAAAATTATAACAGTAAGCGCTAAAAGCAAACACACCATAACGGTAAACACATCTACACCAGCACCAAGAAACACCTTTGGTAGCAAATTTAAGGCTGGTAATGACTCATAGTTTAAAAAACCGAATTACCTCACTCTGCGTAGGGCTGGTGTTATTAACAACGCTGGTGAGTGTTGCTAGTTTTTGGTGGTCAACAAGTCAGTTTCAGGAACAAAAAGTAGACCAAGACATAAGTGTTGCGCAAAACGTTTATAAGCAATATTTAACCTCAAAAGAAAGTCTCCTGTTAACTGCGGCTAAAGTATTAACTGCCGATTTTGGTTTTAAACAAGCGGTTGCCACGCGCGATGCGGGTACCATAAGTAGTGTTTTGTATAATCACAGCCAACGGATAGACGCGCAATTAATGTTGCTTATAGATTTATCGGGTCAGCTAATTTCGTCAAATTTAGAGCAAGGTGCCTTTGAAGACGACTTGCGACCTTTACTCGCAGAGCTATTTAACGCACAAGAGCAATCCACATTTGTAGTGTTAAACAATGAGCTTTACCAGGTTATTTTATTACCTGTAAAAGCCCCAAGAACCATAGCTTACAGTTTAGTAGGCTTTAAAATAGACGACAGTGTTGCAAGCGAGCTTAAAAGTTTAACGGGCATGGATGTAAGTTTTGTAGGCAGTGCCGACAACCTAGTTATTAGCTCGTTAGATGAGCGCCCAACGCCTTTTGAACCGGTGAGTTATTTTAACTCGGCCACCACCTCACGAATATTTGGCGAGTACCCGGTTTACCGAAACCGAGATATTAATTTAGCCTCTTTGGCAACACACCCAATTATTATCTTATTAAGCGCCGATTTAACACAAAGTTATAGCGATTTTGAAAAGCTATTTTTTACCCTTATCATTTTGTCTATCTTAACGATGTTTGTAGGTGTAATAACAAGTAGCTTATTAGCAAATAACTTAACAACGCCGCTTTCTCAGCTGGTTGTAATTGCTAAGCAGTTTGCGCAAGGTAATTATAATTTTGAGTTTAAAGGTAAAAAACAAAGCACAGAAATAACGACCTTAGTTAATGCGTTCGACAACATGGGTAACGACATCAACAAGCGTGAACAACAAATTAGTTTTCAGGCGCGACACGATACTTTAACCGGCTTTTATAATCGCTCTGCGATGTTAGAAGTGTTGGACAAAGAATTAAGCGAATTAACTCAATATACGCTTGTAGCAATAGATATAAAAGGGTTACGCCATATAAACGATAAGCTGGGCCCGCGCATAGGCGATGAATGTATAAAAACCGTGGCATGCAGAATAAGTGAGTTTTCGGATGAGTTTGGTGGGATTCATGCGCGTATTGGTGGAGATGAGTTTTTAACGGTATTTCCAAGCAGTGCGGTTAGCGAGAAAAAGTGCGGCATAGAGGGGTTAATTGCTAGGCTTCAAGAGTGTTATACCATTCAAAAGCTAAAAATTAACTTACAGTTTAGTACCGGGGTATTGCAGTACCCATCGCAAGGCACTGCCAGTGACGACTTAGTAAGGCGAGTGCTTATTGCCGTAGAAAATGCGGCCAATAACCAAAATCATATACATTATTACCAAGATGGCGAGGACGAGGCTCACTTAGATCGTTTAATTATGCTTGATGAATTAAAGCAAGCTATTAGCGACGACGATGGTCAGCTGTTTATGACCTACCAGCCTAAGCTGCATATGCAAACTCAAAAAATAGATAAAGTTGAGTCGCTTATTCGTTGGCAGCGTAAAGATGGCAGCTGGGTTAATCCCGAGTTATTTATTGATTTAGCTGAGCGCTCAGGGCTAATTGTTGAACTAACGGCGTGGGTAATAAATACCGTTGTTGCACAAGTTGCCGACTGGAGATCGAAGGGCATTGAGCTTCAAGCCGCCATTAATGTATCGGCACAAGATATTGCGTTTCCGGGGTTTCATGCCGCGTTAGTCGCTACGCTAAAAAAACATAATGTGGATGCAAGGTTAATCACTATTGAATTAACCGAGCGCGACATGATAGAAAACGAAGAAAAGGGCATAAAAGCGCTTAAAGATTTAAAACAAATTGGCGTTAAAATATCGCTTGACGATTATGGGGTAGGGCAAACATCGCTGGGGCGTTTAAAAATGTTACCTATTGATGAGCTTAAGCTCGATAAATGTTTTATTTTAAAACTAGATGCCTCTCAAAAAGATCAATTTATAGTGCAGTCGTCAATTACGCTTGGGCATCAGTTAGGTTTTTCGGTGGTGGCTGAAGGGGTCGAAACCGAAGAGTCGTTAGCTTTACTTAAAACAATGCAGTGCGACCACGCACAAGGTTACTACCTTAGCCGGCCTTTAAAAGCTGATTTATTAGAACAATGGCTGGAAGAATACTATGGTAAAAATTAAGTATTTATTTGTCAGTGTTTTATTGCTAATAAGTTTGCCAACGTTTGCCAACAGTAGCGGAAAGTTACTAGCAACACCTGGTGTATCTCAAGTTGAAGGTAGCGGCGGTGGCGGTATTGTGCCTTGGGCTCAGCTTGCAGGTTATGCGAGCGAAGATGAATTTTCGGTAAATGGTTTTTGTAGCCGAGCGGATGTAAGTGATTACGCATTAAATGTATGTGGTGCGCAGTTAAACTTATTTAATCGGGTAGAGCTAAGTTACGCAAAACAAGAGTTTGACGTGCCAGCACTTAACACAGAAATAGAGCAATCGATTACTAGTGCAAAAATACGTTTATATGGTGATATTGTTTACAGCCAATGGCCGCAATTAAGTTTAGGTATACAGCATAAATCGCTAGATGACGGCACCGTAGCCAAACTTGTTGGCGCAGAGGATACCAGCGGTACAGATTTTTACTTGGCTGCCAGTAAGCTTCACTTAGGTGCACTTGCAGGTTATAACTGGTTTTGGAATGTAACAACACGCTATAGTGAAGCCAATGAACTGGGACTACTCGGTTATGGTGGCGGCAATGCTGACAGCGCGTTTTTATTTGAAGGTAGCACCGCTGTATTTTTAAGTCGTGAATTGGCAATCGGTATTGAGTATCGTCAAAAAGCGAATAACTTAAACTTGGGTGAGCAAGACTGGAAAGACGTTTTTGTTGCCTGGATGCCTAATAAAAATGTGAGTGTAACTGCCGCATATTTAGATTTAGGGCGTATTGCAGGGGCAGACGATCAAACCGGTTGGTACTTATCGGTAACAGGGTATTGGTAATGAAGTTAATTGCAGTTGGGTTTTTATGTGTTGGTATTTTAATGGGCTGTGCGAATAAAGCACCGCCTACTTTATATTATCAAATTGGCGGTAACGCCGGCATAGAAAAATTAATTGATAGCTTTATTAATCAAATAGGTAACGACGAGCAGGTATTTCACTATTTTGAGCACACAAACATAGCGCATTTTCGCCAAGGTTTTATTCTGCATATGTGCATGCTTACCGATGGTCCGTGTAAATACAGCTACGCAGGTGATTCAATGGTAGACATACACACCGGCATGAATATAACAGAAAAAGATTTTAATCATGTTGTTGATTTGTTGGTGAATGCCATGAATGAGCAAAACATATCTCATCCTATTCAAAATAAAATTTTGTCAAAAATGGCGCCATTAAGAAGCGACATTATTAACATATAGTGGATAAACATTATTTTCTGTTTACCTACAATACAAGCCATTACTTATGTACAATGAATAATATTGTTACTTTATTGTATATTTTTCATGTTTGTATATTTCGACGTCCAGCATATTTATTATTTACCTCAATATATACCTGTAATTGAAAAATTATCACAAAGAGGTCATCAATGCGCATTAGTATTTTATAGATCTCAAGAAAAACAATTTATAGATATTTGCGAGACATTCGCAGTTGAACATTCAATAAAAGCAATTTGGTTGGAAGATAAATCAAATACATTAGATTTCTATCAGGGTGTTGAGTGTGATTGGGTCGTGTTTGGTAATGCGTTTTTAGACGTTGATAAGCTCAATAATAAAAGTGTATTAATGCAGCATGGTATAGGTCCAAAAAGCTGCTACTACGATGTATCAAACACAACGACTACCGTTCGCTTTGTTGAAGGTGAACATCGTTTAAAACGATTAAAAAACTTATATCCAAATGGTAATTTTGTTGATAGCGGCTATGCGAAATTAGATCCAATTATTAACAACTCAGTGGAAAAAGTTGACTTGGCTGGGTTGGGTTTAGATAAGAATAAGCCAACACTTTTATATGCCCCCACTTTTTATCCGAGCTCTATTGAGTGTATGAGCGATGATTTTCCAGAGTGTTTTCCTGATTATAATATTATTATAAAACCACACTTTTTTAGTTTGTCTAAACCGCGTTATAAAAAACAAAAAAGTAAAATCATGCGCTGGCAAAAATATAATAATGTTTATTTAACAAGTGATAGTGAATTTAACTTAACGCCTTTTTTAGCGGTTGCAGACATAATGTTATCAGACGCGTCGTCTGCTATATTTGAGTTTGCAGCTCTGGATAAGCCTGTTGTGTGGTGTGACTTTTACAAGTTGCGATGGAATTATAGAGGTATATTTTCTTATCGTTTTAAGGCACGGCTTGATGAGGACATAAATTATTTTCACAAAATTTGTCAAAGGGCTGAACAGTTCAGTGATGTTGTATCTGCAGTTCAGTTGTGTGCCTCAGAATCGGAAGAGTTTAGATTTAACCGGAAAAAAATTATAGAGCAGCTTGCAGGAAAAATAGATGGAAATTGCGCTGACCGTATAGTTAATTACTTAGAGAGTTATGAATGAAACGAGTTATTACATTTGGTACCTTTGATATTGTTCATGTCGGTCATATTAACATTTTAGAACGCGCCAAATCCTTAGGTGACTATTTAATTGTTGGGATATCATCAGATGCACTCAATATGCAAAAGAAGGGTAGAACTCCAGTTTATAGCGAAAGTGATAGAGTTAAAATAATTAGTTCTTTACGCTGTGTCGATGAAATTTTTATAGAGCATTCCCTTGAGCTCAAAGGCGATTACATAAAAGAACATGATGCAGATTTGTTAGTAATGGGGGACGATTGGGCTGGTAAATTCGATAACTTTAAAACGTTATGCGACGTACAATACTTAACTAGAACACCTTCCATTTCAACTACGGAAATAATTGAAGTAGTTCGCAATCCTTCATAGAAACTTATAAGAGCGATAATTGAGTAATATTTTGATTATTACTCTAAACCCCATTCGCTTTATTAAAAGGGTATCAAATCAAAAACCTAATAACCTGCCAGCAATTACAAAAAAGGCTAAACGACCCTGATTTAGTGTTGTTTGATGCGGGTATGCTTCGCCCCGGGGTTTTAGGAACTTATGTGCCTGAAGCTATGCTACCCAATGCAAAGCGGTTTGACATAAAAAATGAGCTGGCAGATAAATCAAACCCGCTATCAAGCACAATGTGTAATGCACAGCAGTTTACACAGGTTATGCAGCATGCGGGTGTAAACCATGATTCGTTTATTGTGGTATACGAAGATGCTGGCTTATTTAGTGCTGCAAGGGCGTGGTGGATGCTAAAAGCCATGGGGCATCACAATGTAAAGGTATTAAGTGGCGGCCTTAAAAAGTGGTTAGCGTGCGGCTATGCAGTGCAGCAAGGTTATAGTGAGGCTTTAACATGTGGTAATTTTGAAGCAAGTTATAATCCAAATTACTTTATTGACCGCCAGCAAGTATTAGCAGCAATAGATGATGCTAATACTGTATTATTAGATGCGCGTGCCTCTAAGCGCTTTACTGGCGAAGAGAGCGAACCTCGAAAAGGCATGCGAGGTGGGCATATACCACAAAGCCGTTCATTGCCTTTTTTAGATTTACTAACTGATGGCGAGGCTAAAGCTTTTGAAGAAATAAAGATAAAATTTGAGAACGCTGTAGGTACTGCAGGGTATATTCAATTTAGCTGTGGATCAGGTATTACAGCGTGTATTTTAGCTTTATTTGCTGATGAATGTGGTTATAAAAACTTAAGTGTTTATGACGGTTCTTGGAGTGAGTGGGGCGCAAGTAACTCGTTGCCTATTGCTACTGGAGAAAAGTAGCAATAGGCAACGAGTTTAAAGCTTGCTCATGTTAAAGCGCAGCGCCTCTAAACCTCTTTGTGAATAACAGTACTTAAAAATATTACTCACAAGGAGAAGTAAAAGAGAAGAAAATGAGAAGGTAAAAACGAATATTTTCTCGCATTTTTATTAAGTAGCTTTTACTTTCTAAAACCATACGGGCAGTTTTTACAGCCATTTTTACAACAAGTTCCTCGCTTTAAAAAAAACCACTTACTAAATACCATGTAGCCATTTTGCATCGTGTAGTCGAGCTCTTCAATTAAGTTATCGTTTCCTCTAAATGCTTTTGCAAACTCTATTTGGCTTTTAATTGGCTGAGTATAAAGCTCTTCAAGGTAGTGATTAATTTTATTGAGTGTACAGGTTTGGCACAAACAGCTTGTTGCTGTTGCGTCTAGGGGTAAAATGGCAGGTAACTGGTTACACCAACATGCGGTTATATTATTTACATTACAGTTAAGCACTGTATTACATTGGCTGCAGTTTGTTTGAGTCATGTTAGTTCTTATCAACAGTAGAGCGCCAAGAATAACAAATATTATGAATATACAAAAAGCGTTAGCAGAATTTATTACGTTTTCGGCACAAAGAGACGATGCAACATCGGTTATTGTATCAACGCCTGCATATGATCAAGCCCCCTTATATACATTAAAAACAGATGTGTTAGTTGATGTAATTAAACGCTGTTTGAGTGGTGAAATAGATTTAGATGACTTAGAGCTTTGGGCTAACGTTATTGAGTCAAGAGAAGACGTTGATTGCGCTCAACACGAAGGCGTTATTTATGCGCTTAGTAATAGCGAGCAAATGGGCGAGCTTGATCACCAAAAGCTTGAAAAAATACTGGCATTGTTAAAGGATTAAAGTTTAGGTTAACTTAAAACCGCATTTAAATTAAATGCGGTTTAGTATTTTTTAACAACTGACAACGTGATTACTTATGATATTCCAAGCAGGTTTCTACTTCGTTTTTAGATCCTAAAATAACCGCTACACGCTGGTGGATAGCGTCTGGCTGAATATCCATAATACGTTCAGACCCTGTTGAGGCAATGCCGCCGGCTTGTTCTACTAGCATAGCCATTGGGTTTGCTTCGTAAAGTAGGCGCAGTTTATTGGGTTTATTAGGATCTTTAGTATCAGTTGGGTAAGTAAATACACCGCCTCGACTTAGTACGCGATGAACATCGCCTACCATGGCCGCAATCCAGCGCATATTAAAGTTTTTAGCGCGCGGGCCGGTATCGCCTTCTAGTAAATCATTTATATAATTTTGCATAGCGGGTTGCCAATGACGCTGGTTAGACGCATTAATCGCAAACTCGTTTGTATCTGCGGGTATAGTGGCAAAGTCTTCTGTTAGTAAAAAGCTCCCTTGGGTTTTATCAAGGGTGAACATACGTGTGCCTTTACCTGTACTAAGCGCCAACATTGTTGATGGGCCGTAAAGTACATAACCTGCCGCAACTTGCTTGTGGCCAGGTTGCATAAAAATACTTTCGTCTGCTGCATCTGAGCCTTCAGGGGCTTCCATAATTGAAAATATAGTCCCAACCAGCGAGTTAATATCGGTGTTTGACGAACCATCAAGTGGATCAAATGCCACAATATATTTAGCGTCGGGGTTTCCTGCAACGGTGTAGTCTTCTTCTTCAGAGGCAATGGCTTTAACTGTGCCCGACTCCAGTAAAATATCTTTTAATAGCTGATTAGATAATACATCGAGCTTTTTTTGAGTTTCGCCTTGAATGTTTTCATCAAGTGTTGAGCCTAATACGCCTGAAAGTGCGCCTTGGCCAACACGAAACGATATTTCTTTACATGCCGCTAAAATAGTTCGGATTAATGATAATAGTTCTCTTGGGCAACCGTCTTCTAGCAATACTGGAGGGAGTCTACGCATTCTATTTTCCTGATAACGTGTTAAAACTAATCATAATGTGAGAGAGATTAGTTTAGAGCGCTGAAATTCGTCTTAAATATCTGTATTGTTTAAATACCGCCCTATAATGGGGGCACCTAATCGTACCTAAAACGCCAATAACAAAGATAAGATTATGAAAAAAATACCACTACTAAGTTACATATTCTTTACTGTGTTGTGCTCTATCATAACTCAAGCGCACGCAGCAATTAAGTCAATTGATGAATTTACTACACAAATGAACCACTTTCCGGGGTACTACTCGTTTTATTACGATACCCAAAACGGCAAAGTGTATTTAAAAGTAGATAAGCTTGAGCAGCAGTTTTTATTACAACAAAGTTTGCCATACGGGATTGGGTCAAACGATATTGGACTTGATCGAGGCCAGCTTGGCAACACGCATTTGGTACAGTTTGAGCGCTTTGGCGATAAAGTTATGCTGCGTGCTGTAAATACTTACTACCGTGCTAACACTAATAACAAAGCCGAGCAGCAAAGTATCAAAGAGGCATTTGCATCAAGCATATTGGCGGGCTTTAAAGTGGTTGCAGAAGACAAAAGCACGGCACTTATTGATTACACGCCTTATTTATTGAGCGATGTACATGGAGTAAGCCGTACATTAGCTGCCCGTAAGCAGGGTAATTTTAACCTTGATGAATCACGAAGTGCGGTTTACATGGCGCGTTCAAAAGCCTTTGTAAAAAACACCGAACTGGAAGCCGTGCTTACATTTAAAGGCGCAAAGCCGGGTAAGTTTGTACGCCAAGTTAGCGCCGACCCGTACACTGTTACCATACATATGCACCATTCACTTATTCAATTACCAGATGATAATTACACACCACGTAAATTTAACCCGCAATCGGGCTTTTGGAGCATTGAGCACAAAGATTACGCAGCGCCTTTAGGCGAGTCGATGTATGTTCGTTATATACCGCGTCACCGCTTAGCAAAAAAAGATCCGAGCTTACCTATTAGCGAGCCGGTTGAACCTATTGTTTATTATTTAGATCCCGGTGTACCAGAGCCAGTTAAAAGCGCCTTACTTGAAGGCGGTAAGTGGTGGAATGATGCATTTAGCGCTGCAGGTTATAAAAACGCGTTTATTGTTAAAGTATTACCAACCAATGTAGATCCCATGGATATTCGTTACAACGTAATTCAGTGGGTGCATAGGGCAACACGTGGCTGGTCATACGGAAGCTCAGTTATTGATCCGCGCACCGGTGAAATATTAAAAGGCCATGTAACCTTAGGATCGCTTCGTGTCCGCCAAGATATATTAATAGCAGAAGCGCTGGCTGCTCCTTATTTTAAAGGAGATGAAGTTGCTAAAAACTTACACGCTATGGCGCTTGATCGTATTCGCCAGTTAAGTGCCCATGAAATTGGCCATACATTAGGTATTGCCCATAACTTTGCGGCATCAGTAAGTGATAGAGCCTCAGTAATGGATTACCCGCACCCATTATTGAGCTTTAATGAACAAGGCAAGCTTGATGTAACACGAGGCTATGCAACAGGTATGGGCGTATGGGATACCCAGGTAATTAAATACGGTTATAGCGACTTTACTAATCAAGATGAAAACGCAGAGCTGGCAGCAATTTTAAAAGAGAATAAAGCCAAAGGGCTAGCGTTTATTTCAGATTCTGACGCGCGGGCTAAAGGGGGCGCTCACCCAACGGCTCACTTATGGGATAACGGCGCTAACCCATCAGAAGAGCTTTTACGTGTTTTAGATGTGCGTAAAAAGGCACTTTCGCAATTTGGTATTAATAATATTAAGTCCGGTGTTGCGCTATCTCAGTTAGAAGAAAAGCTTGTGCCACTTTATTTATTTCATCGTTTTCAAGTTGAGTCTGTGGTTAAGTTAATTGCAGGTGTAAATTACGAATATGAAACACGCGGAGATGAGCCTGTCCAAGGCGCTCAGGTTGTTGATAAGCAAGTGCAACAAGATGCAGTTAATGCCATTTTAGCAACACTTACAGCCAAAAATTTAGTTATACCTGAATCGGTATTATCGTTAATTCCGCCAAAAGCATATGGTGAGTCTAAATCGCGCGAAAGCGTAGTGGGGCGTACCGGGTTAACACTTGATGCAATGGCTTTACCAGAGGTGGCAGTGCAGCATAGTTTATCGTTGTTGCTTAATCCACAGCGCTTAAATCGTTTAGCGCAACAACAAGCCCGTAATAACCAATTTTACAGTTTAGATGCGTTATTAAAGCAGTTGTATAGCCATGTTTATAATGTATCGTCACCCGACACAATGAAAGGCAAAATAACCCAGCGTATACAGTTTTTAACAGCAAAAACGTTTGCTGACTTAGTGGCAAATAATAATGTAAGCCCAGAGGTACAAGCGCAACTTCGTTATTACTTAGTTAAGTTAAGTGACGACTTTAATCAAAACACTATGCTGAGTAATACAAGCATCGGTGAAAGCGCATTTAAGCAATACCTAGCAGTGCAGGTAAAACACTTTTTAGCTAATGGAGAGTGGCCTAATAACTTTAAGGTTCTGCCTATACCGCCAGGTTCACCCATTTAATTTTATAAGGGCGCAGGTTAACACGCCCTGAGCTTTAAACGCCTTTATAAGCAGCGCTTCGATAGTATCAAGCGCTGTTTTTTCTTGCATAAAATTGGTTTTTTGTTAACCTACTTGCCTTCCATTTTTTGTCTTTTTGAGGTGTATATGGCGTTTTTATCTCGTGCGATTTTATCGCTGTCCATTGCACTTTCAAGTACCGCTGCCTTTGCTCAAAAACCGTGTGATGTTGAACTCAGACATGGTCTAATTATTACCGATGACGTAATACGAATTGTTGATAAAGGCCAAACACGAGTGCAAATTAACAACAATACCCAGCTCTTTATTCGTGGCTATTGGGTCGATTTAGGTGAAGATGAAAGCAAAGTACTGGAGCAATTTAGCCAAGGCATTCGTCAAACAGTACCCGAACTTGTAAATTTAGCCACCGACGGTGTTAATTTAGGGCTGAGTGCTATTGAGCAGGTGGTTGAGGGCATGTCGGATAAAGAGCCTGAAGTACTTAAAACCCAACTGCAATACGTAGAACGCGCGTTGATGGATAAGTTTAAGCGAGGCGACGACTTTTTTTTTATAGCTCCTCAATCACTTTCTCAAATTGATGACTTTTTTACAAAAGAAATAAGCCAAAAAATCCACTCGGCGGTTCATGGCTCGTTAGGTGCTATTTTAGTGTCTTTAGGGGATGCGTTTAAATCGCGTGAAGGCAATATTGAGGATCGCATTAACGATATGGGTCAACGCATGGATATCATCACGAAAGAGATTGATAAGTCATTGCAAAAAAAAGCAGACCAATTAGAGCTAAAAGCATCAGAATATTGCGAATACCTCAACACCTTAGATGTCACCGAATCTCGCTTACAAGCGATTGTACCGGGCATGGCAGACTTTGATTTAGTGCAAATTAAATCGTAAGGGAAAGTGGTTCGTTATCAGACCGCCCTATAGTGTTATCTCATTCTCGGTTAACAAGCGGTATTCGCCTGGCGCTAAGTCTTCATCTAACTTAATACCCGCAATTTGCTCACGGTGTAGTTCAACCACTTTGTTATCAACGGCGTAAAGCATGCGCTTTACCTGATGGTACTTTCCTTCACTAATTGATAAGCGTAAACCGTAGTTAGCTAAGCGCTCAGCAATAGCGGGGCGGGTGGCATCTTTTTCATTGTGTAGCATAACGCCTTCGCGTAATTGCTCAAGCGCTTCGTCGGTAATTGGTTCTTGGGTTTCAACTAGGTACGTTTTAAATTTATTACTGCGTGGTGAGGTAATTTTATGTGACCAGTCGCCATCGTTAGTGATAATAACTAAGCCTGTTGTGTCTATATCTAATCGGCCTGCTACATGAAAGTCACTCATATTTGGCTCATCAAGTAAGTCAAAAACTGTTTTGTGCAAGTCGTCACTATTTGCGCACACATAACCAACTGGCTTATTTAGCATAAAGTAACGCTTACCTAAAAATACTAATGGCTCACCGTTATGTAATACGGCATCGTTTTTTGCTAACTGAAAATTATGTGCTGTGATCACCTCACCATTTACGCTTACTTCTTTACGCTTAATACTGGCGCGGGCTTGCGTGCGCGGTACTTCTGCTAAGTGGCTAATAAATTTATCTAAACGGCAAGGGAATTTCATTTTGGTTCACATTTTTAGTCGGCTACAATGGGCGCGATTATAGCCGATAGTGAAATACCATGACAGTGCACAGCACACTAATTTTAAACCTGTATAAGGCCAAAGTTGCCTCTGGTGAGCTGACGTACGATGCTGCCCAGCAACGTGCGGTTATGGCATTAAATACCTTAAGCCTACAACTTCAGACACCGGTAAAATGGTGGCAAAAAACACCAAATATAAACGGAGTTTATCTGTATGGGCCAGTAGGACGCGGTAAATCTATGTTAATGGATTTATTTTATAACAATGTGCCACTGGTAAAAAAACAGCGACTTCACTTTCATCATTTTATAGCACATGTTCATAGTCAATTAGCTGAGCTACAAGGCCACGCTAATCCGCTTACATTGATAGCGAAAAAATGGGCTAAAAACATTAAAGTATTATGTTTTGATGAGTTTTTTGTCAGCGACATTGGCGATGCCATGATTATGGCTAGATTGTTTAAAGCGATGTTTGAGCAAGGTTTAGTGCTGGTGGCTACCTCTAATGCAAAACCTGAACAGCTTTATAGCAACGGCCTGCAACGCGCGCGATTTTTACCTACTATCGATTTAATTAACAACCACTGCCACATAGTCAATGTGGCCGGTCAGGAAGATCACCGCTTTAGATACGGTAAAAACAACCACCATTATTATATCAACTTACCGAGTGATGATTTTAAAGCTATTTTTGTGCAAGTGAATTCACAGGTTACTTTTTCAGATGTAATTACGATTCACGGCCGTAAACTTAGCTACCAATTAAAAGCGCCTAGAGCCGTAATCATTGATTTTATGGCTTTATGTTCAGGCCCACGTAGTGCAAACGACTATATGTTTTTAGCATCCCAGTTTGATGTATTGTACGTTAATAATGTGCCTAAAATGGGTGAAACCGCAACGGGTAAAACGATTGTGCATGGAATAGAAGATAGCTACCAGCGGGAAAAGCAAACGCTTGAAGAACACACTTTAGACGACGAGGCTCGGCGCTTTATTGCATTAGTGGATGAATTTTATGACTGTCAAAAATTGCTGATCATCAATGCTCAGGTAAATATAGAGCAATTATATGTAGGTAAAAAGCTAAGCTTTGAATATGCGCGAACGCAATCGCGGCTAGTAGAAATGCAAAATTGGTAAAAACGCGCTTAACGGTCTATGGCTAAGCGCAAATCTAATTACTTTACTTACTGTAGCCATTTGGATTGTTTGACTGCCAGCGCCATGTATCTTGCATCATGGCATCAATTCCGCGTTTAGCTTCCCAGCCCAGCTCATTAAGGGCTTTTTCTGGTGCGGCGTAACATGCAGCAATATCGCCAGGGCGACGAGGTGATACTTGGTATGGTACTGCTTGGTTACTTGCTTTAATAAATGCATTAACCATTTGCAGAACAGAATAGCCATTACCAGTGCCAAGATTATAGACAAGTGCACCCGTATTTGTAGCTATTTTATCAAGGGCTTTTAAGTGGCCAATAGCTAAATCTACAACGTGAATGTAGTCGCGCACACCTGTGCCATCAATGGTGTCGTAATCATCACCAAATACGGCTAACTGCTTGAGTTTACCCACTGCTACTTGAGCAATGAATGGTAATAAATTATTAGGAATGCCATTAGGATCTTCACCAATTAGGCCCGATTCGTGAGCACCTACTGGATTAAAGTAACGCAAAATAGCAAACGCAAAGCGCTCGTCAGATTTAGCGATATCCTGGAGCATCATTTCTACCATCAATTTTGAGGTACCGTATGGGTTAGTTGTGCCACCAACAGGAAAGTCTTCTTTGATAGGTAAACTTGCCGGGTCACCATAAACGGTGGCAGATGAGCTAAATACTAACTTAAATACGCCCGCATCTCGCATAGCATCAACTAAGGTTAACGTGCCTTGCACATTATTTTGGTAATACTCTACTGGTTTAGCAACCGATTCGCCAACCGACTTTAAGCCTGCAAAATGAATAACGCTGTTAACCGTATGCTTTGCAAATACTGAATCTAAAAAAGCTTTATCGAGTATGTCACCTTGATAAAAAGTTACTTCTTTTCCCGTAATTTGTTTAACGCGAGCCAGAGACTCTTGCGATGAATTTGCTAAATTATCTATAACAACAACATCACTTCCTTGTTGCAAAAGTTCTAAAACGGTATGCGAGCCTATATAGCCTGCGCCACCGGTTACTAAAATAGTCATGAAAGCTCCGTAGGGTTCTTTATTCAGTTGTTTTAATTTCAACATAAAATGGCATAGTTTACATGCTTTATATTTAATTTTTAGTTTGCAAAGAAGATGGTTTAAAGTAGTTTTAAAAGGTACATCAGATTACATTTAGTTCGTTTATAATTACATTTAACAACTATGATTAAGTTATAGTTAATATATATCTGCTAGGATTATTTAATTAAGGTAAGCAACAAAGTCACACCATATACATTGTGTTATGGATTACTTTTTGGAGATAGCTATGAACTCAATTACAAAAATTTCAATGGCACTGTGTGTTGTATTGCCACTATTTACACATGCTGGCGAGTCTGCAGTTAAGTGGCATGACTTTAAAGACTATCGCGATGTGCGTGCATCAAACCAAACTAAAGCGTCTTACCATAAGCAAATTACGAAGCAGTTTGAAAAACATTTTTCCAAGCTTGCTGAGCAACTGCCAAAAGGTTATAAGCTGAATGTCGAAATTACAGATGTTGATTTAGCTGGTGATGTACGTTTTAGTGGCACAAGTGAAATTCGCGTTGTTGAACCTATTTTTTTCCCACGTATTAACCTGAACTATTCGTTAGTTAATAAAGAAGGCGATGTAATAAGTGAAGCAAATGATGTTGAACTCAAAGACATGGGCTTTATGGATAGAATAAGAAGAGGCCGAGAGGAGTCATTTGACCACGAAAAAAGATTACTCACACAGTGGTTTGGCGAACAAGTATTAACAAGTATTGATTGAGTTAACTTGCCGCTTAAGAGCGGCAAGTGATTAACTTTGGTTACTTAAACGTGGCAAGTAAAGTGAGTAACTGTTGTAATTTAATGACGGTCGTTTTTAACTTTTCTTCGTTAAAGCCATCGGTCGATAAACTTTCTACGTCGGCTGCAACGTCTAGTACATAGGGTTTGAAACGCTTTGCCTCAAAGTCAAAACCAGCGTCTTTTCCAAATAAGGCTTTAAATTTACCATGGCCTTGTTGTTGTAATTCGTCTAGTTTTTTGTCGGCATCAAGTGACTGACGATAAACAATTTTTAAGTTAGCGTTGAGTTGTTCAATTATAGAATCCATGGTTTTCCTAAAGCTTTGTACTGCATGGCCGATATAATACGTGGATTACATTTAAAAGTCAGGTTAGTAATATGAATATATCAGGTTCAAGTTTACCCGTTATGTCAGGGGCTAGCGAAAGTGGTGAAGTTTACAGCGCTTCTTTGGCTAAAAAACAGCAACAGGCAGACGGCGCAGCTGCGCTTGCACTAATTGAAGGTGCTGCGCAATCATCAAGTGCGCAAACACCGGCTAAATCGGTGACTGCAACACTTGGTAATAACATAAACGTATACGTTTAAATGTCGCCCTAAATAAGTTTGAGGTCGATAGGGGTCTTACTTTTTTGACCGCCTATTTCTCTTACTAGTTTAGGCACTAAAAATCCGGGCAGAGCTTTTAAAAGCTCTGCCATTATTTTTATTGCTTGCTCTTCGTTAATGTCAAAGTGACTTGCGCCTTCAACTTTATCTAGCAAATACAAATAATACGGCAGCACGTCGGCATCAAATAACGCTTCACTTAAATTTACTTGTGCGTCAACCGTATCGTTCACGTCTTTTAAAATAACCGCTTGATTTAATAGCATAACGCCTGCATGTTTAAGCTTTTGCATTGCGGCTTTAAACTCATCATCTATTTCGTTGGCGTGATTTATATGGTTTATAAATACAATTTTTAGTGGTGATTTTTGTAAGCGGGCACATAGCTCGTCGGTAATTCTCGCAGGTATTACGACTGGCAAACGGCTGTGTATTCGCATACGTTTTATTTGCGGTAACTTTTCAAGCTCATCTAAAAACCAGCTAATGGCATCGTCTTTGGCCATGAGCGGGTCGCCACCACTTAAGATCACTTCGTTTATATTGGTATCTGATTTTATATAGCAAAGGGCATCTAGCAGGCTTTTTTTATTAAGTTGGTTTTCTTGATACGGAAAATGACGTCTAAAACAATACCGACAATTTACCGCGCAACCGGTTTTAAACATAACTAAAACACGCGATTTATACTTATGTAAAATCCCGGGTTGATCGTTGTCTTGCTCAAGCAAAGGATCTTTATTAAACCCGGATTTTTTTAAAAACTCTTGATGACGAGGCATAACTTGTAGCAATAGAGGATCGTTTGCATCACCTTTGCGCATTTTTTTTATAAAAGGCACTGGCACCCGTACCGGAAATAAACTGCGAGCTTTTAGGTCGTTTTCATGGACTTGGCTCGATAAACCAACCATTTCAAGCAGGGTTTTTGGACAGGTAACTACATTTGCTAATTCTTTTTGCCAGTTTTTATGCAAATTTGCTTCATTTCTTTGTATCATTGGCACGTAGATTACTCGAAAAAATTAAAATAGAGGAAACGATGGCGAATTATAGCACCAACGAGTTCAAGGGCGGCCTAAAAATTATGATGGACGGCGAGCCTTGCAGTATCTTAGAAAATGAAATGGTAAAACCTGGTAAAGGCCAAGCGTTTAACCGTGTTCGTATCCGCAAGCTTATTTCTGGCAAGGTACTTGAAAAAACCTTTAAATCAGGTGAATCGGTTGAAGGTGCTGATGTTATGGATACGGACTTAGCGTATCTTTACACAGACGGTGAATTTTGGCATTTCATGAATAACGAAACATTTGAGCAAATTGCTGCTGACGAGAAAGCTTTAGGCGATGCTGGCAAATGGTTAGTTGAAAACGATGTATGTACTATCACACTATGGAATGGCAGCCCAATTGCAGTTACTCCACCAAACTTTGTAGAGCTTGAGATCACTGAAACAGATCCTGGCCTAAAAGGTGATACAGCGGGCACGGGTGGTAAACCAGCAACACTTAGCACGGGTGCAGTAGTTCGTGTTCCATTATTCGTTCAAATTGGCGAAGTAATTAAAGTAGACACCCGCAGTGGTGAGTACGTAGGCCGTGTTAAGTAATATTTAACGTAGCTTAATAATACCAATCCGCAAAGAGCAACACGGCCTAAGCGAATTGGTATAAATCCCAGCCTATGCTGGGATTTTTTTTGGAGAAAATATGTCAGCAACACTTTGGACGCCCAGCGCAAATATAAAAACATTAAAACAACGCGCAGAAATTTTACGCACAATTCGTGAATTTTTTTACGTACGAGATGTAATGGAAGTAGAAACACCGAGCTTAAGTGCTGCTAGTGTCACTGATGTTCACTTGGCAAGTTTTAATACTTCATTTATGGGCCCCGGGCATGCTGGTGGTTTGCCTCTTTATTTACAAACATCCCCCGAGTTTGCAATGAAACGCTTGTTAGCGGCCGGTTCAGGTTCTATTTTTCAGCTTTGCAAAGCATTTAGAAATGAAGAGGCGGGCAGTCATCATAACCCTGAGTTCACGATGCTTGAGTGGTATCGTCCTGGGTTTGACGAATTTGCATTGATGGATGAAATGGATGAGCTAATGCAGTGTGTACTTAATGTGGAGCCAGCAACGCGTATTACTTATCAGGATGCATTTAAACAAGTATTAGGCCTGGATCCACTGACAGCATCTTTAGATCAACTAAAGGCGCATGCTTGTGAGCACGGCTTTGCTGACATAGCTAAAAACGAAACTCATAAAGATACCTTGCTACAGCTGTTATTTTGTATGAAAGTAGAACCGAGCATTGGGCAAACTAAACCCTGTTTTGTCTATCACTTTCCTGCCTCACAAGCGGCATTAGCGCAAATTTGTGAACACGATGAGCGAGTCGCTGGCCGTTTTGAACTCTATTATAAAAATATGGAGCTTGCGAATGGCTTTAACGAGCTAACCAACGCAACAGAACAAGCTAAACGCTTTGATGAAGATAACCAGTATCGTGAAGCGCACGGTTTAAAACAAGTTCCGATGGATTCGCGCTTAATTGCTGCATTGGAGCATGGTTTACCGCAATGTTCAGGCGTAGCATTGGGGATTGATAGGCTGGTAATGCTAGCAACTAACAAAGACACAATTAAAGATGTAATTGCCTTTGATGTAGATAGAGCCTGATACTTGCCCTGTAAGCGCAAAGCTTGCTGGCGCGTTAAAGCGAGGTTTTGAAAGGTTGTTTGATTATATCGATTGTACTTAAATTAAAGTAATTAGAGGCGTTGCTTCTAACGTGAGCAAGCTCAACGTCTATAAATAAAAACACCGCGCTTTAATTAAACGCGGTGTTTTCTAATCTTTAACTGACAACTTACAGCTCTAACGTAAATGTTATACCTGCTACTCTTGGCTCACCTAATTGTGTATAGGTATGCGTTTCGTAGCCATCAAGTGGGTCGTTACCGAACTCAAAACCACGCGTCGGCACAGCTTCATCAAACACGTTGCGTGCCCATGCACGAACTGACCACATGTCAGCGTCGTAACCAAAGCTTAAGTTAACTAAGTTGCTGTTAGGCGCTTTAGAGTTATGGCTATCTGAGAAGTAGTAATCGTCTTTCCCTTCAATACCCACCATGGCATAAAAAGCGTTGGTAAAATTGTAGCGTGCAGTAAATGCATATTGGTACTTAGGCGATTGGGCTTGTTCACGGCCATCTTGGTTTAAACCAGATTGCGTTACAAAGTTATCTATTTCTGTGTCTAAGTAACCAGCGCTACCGGTTAATAATAGGTTGTCGGTGAGTCGGTAGTTACCTTCAATTTCAAGGCCGTAGTTACTACCAGAGCTTGCGTTATCAACGTAGCCTGTAAACTGCTGGCCTTCAACTTGCCATGCTTTTAACTGTATGTCGTCGCGGTGCATATAAAATGCCGCTAGGCGAAGTGTTAAAGCGTCATCGAGTGATGATCCTTTAACGCCAAACTCACCGCTCCATAAGTATTCAGGGTCGAAGCTGGTGTGCTGTTGAAAAAAGTTAGCGTCTAGGTTTAGGCCTTCATCTTTTGCTTTTGCAAGCGCTTCAGAGTTAATACCACCGGCTTTGTAACCGCGCGTAATACTTGCGTAGATCATAGTGCGATCTATTACTTGATACTCAAGCGCGACTTTACCACCGAGCATAACATCGTCGGTTTCTTGTATAAAACCGTTACTGTCGGTGTAATCACCTTGGTATTGCTCAACACGTAGGCCTGTTATTAAAGTGGTTTTTGGGCCAATAGGGGTTGCTACTTGGCCATACAATGCAATATTGCTGGTTTCATAAGTAGAGGCAAATGGGCTTGCAAGCCATGTGTATTGGCGCTCTAAATCAACATCGCGGTTTTGATAATAAAGACCCGCAACCCAGTTACCGGTTTTATCGTTAAATTGTAAGTTAGCTGATTGATCATCGCGATCGCGATTGTAAATATCAGTAGAGCTGTAACCCCAAGGGTGTAAGCCTGCAGCACAAAGTTGCGGCTCGTTAATATCATTACATACCCAGTCTTCATCGTAGCTATAAAGTAACTCGCTATCGATTGCTGAAACATTAAGGCTTACATCAAATTTATCGAAACCCGTGTAAGTGTTAGCAATACCTACCGCGTAACTTTTTTGGTTATCTTGACCTGGTTCATCCGCAACGCTGTCGCGGCTATTGTCGAGCGTAAAGGCATCGTAACCATTGTTTATATCAATATAATGAAAATTTAACTCAGTGTTTAGGTTTTCAGTAAGCTGAGAGTTTAACTTAAAGCGTGCAACTTGCTCGTCTTGATTTTGTGTTGACTCGTTCAGGTATAAGTTGTCTACGTAGCCGTCAGATTTTCTGCGAAAGTAACTAACACGAGCCGTTGTATCGTCGGTCAAACCAGTACTTGCTGCAAGGCCTGCTTCATGGCTGTTGTATGTGCCAGCACCTAAGTGAAGTTTTAAACTCGGATCGCTAGTTGCTTTAGCTGATTGCATTTGGATCATACCGGCCATGCCGTCTGCACCAAAATGTGTTCCTTGTGGCCCACGGTAAATTTCTACTTGGTCAATATCAAATAATAATGAGCTGCCGCCAAGGCCAGAGTAGTTAATGCCATCAATAACTAAACCAACTGAAGGGTTAATAGGGTCAACAAATTGTGAGCGTAAACCCACGCCACGAATTTGTATAAAACGCCCACGAGACGCACCCGCAGTGAAGTTTACGTTAGCGGCACTGCCTAATATTTCGTCTAAGTAACTTGCACCACGTAGGCTTATTTCTTCTTCACTGAGTAAACTTGCACTGGCACTTAAAGTTTGAATAGTTTCTCGTTGAAAGTCACCGGTGACCACTATTTTTTCTATGTCGCTATCATCAGCATTAGCTGAAAAAGGGGCACTCATTAGCGGCAAAAGTGCGGCAGTGATTAAAGACAAACGTAAGTTCATTTTGTTACTTAACTCCATTTTAGGGGCTTATGCTGGGGTCTGTTGACCTTTTAGTATTAATCTTAAAAGACAAACTGACCCTAGTAATTATTTTTATACCTGTGTTATAACGCAGCGATTATACGTAAAAAAACTAGGATTACTAATATGACTTTTAAAGTTGATTTTAAAGTACGTCATTACGAATGCGATTTACAAGGGATCGTTAATAACAGTGTTTATTTTAATTATTTAGAACATGCCCGCCATGAATTCCTATTTTCGAACGGTGTTGACTTTGCATTACTTGCTAAGCAAAAAGTTAATTTAGTTGTGATTCGTAGTGAAGTTGATTACAAGCACTCATTGGTGCCAGAAGATGAGTTTTATGTGTCTGTAAAGCCCGTTCGTCTAAGTCGTTTAAAGTTTGCGTTTGAGCAAACTATTGTACGTAAACACGACCAGCAAGTGATGCTTAAAGCAAAAGTAATAGGTACTGCCGTTAACGAAAAAGGGCGTCCTTTTTTACCACCCGAAATGCAAACCCTATTCAACAATAATGATTTAAGCTAACTCATATTCTATAAATAACGTTTTATGAACAAAAAATTACATTTAAAACATGCAAATTTAACGGATAAATCGCATAAATATTGTTATTATGACATTAATTAGACAATGAGTTAGTAGCAGTATGAAATTAGCAGCAATACCGATGCTTTTAATCGGTTTATGTGTTGGTTGCGCATCAACAGGGACCGTTACCAGTGAGCAGCTAAAGTACACACAATGGCAGTTATCTACAATTGATGATTTAGCCTTAGAGGAACAATACACGGCCTCCGTTAGCTTTATAGAAGCGCTTCAAGTAAATGGATTTGCAGGATGTAACCGATTTTTTGGTGAGGGTGAACTTAACGAAAGTAGCCTTAGTGTGCAAAAAGTTGGAATGACCCGAAAATCTTGCGGCGAAAAAACAGATAAGTTTGAACAGCAGTTTTTAAAAACGTTAAAGCAAGGTGCAACGCTTAGCATGCAAGGTCAAAAATTAGTTATGCAAGGCGAGCAAAAGTTTGTATTTGTTGCTAAATAAATTTTAGAGTTTTAAAAAATGACCCCTTGCGGGTCTTTTTTAACTGGCGTACACTCAACGCAGATTTAATAAGATTGTTTATTAAATCAACGAACAATTTATATACTTGTCGGAGTGCCTAAGTATGTTGCTTAGGCTGAGATCGCGAAAGCGGGATCCGTGAACCTGATCAGGTTAATACCTGCGTAGGGAACAAGCTGCCTAAAACGGGACGCTTGTGCGTCTTTTTTTATGCGTGCAATAAAGCGATACCCATTTTTATAGGCTGCAAAGTGGCATGAAGCTACTTTACGATCTTTCTCTATTCCTTTTGGAATATCTGACAAGACAACCCTTTAGTTATGAGGTAAGTCATGTCAAACACTACAAATAAATCATCGCGTCGCGAAACGCGCGCAGCTGCTTCTGAATATATTTATAATTTAACAGGGCAGCCATTTCCAAATTCTCAAAAAGTGTACGTTGAAGGTAGCCAGCCAGGCGTGCGTGTGGGTATGCGCGAAATAACACTCAGTGATACGTTTATTGGTGGCACCGACGAAAATCCGGTGTATGAATCTAATGAGCCCCTTCGTGTTTACGATACATCGGGCCCTTACACTGACCCAAATTTTGAATTAGATGTACGTAAAGGGTTACCAAAATTTCGTGAGCAATGGATTGCAGGGCGCAACGATACAGAAGTACTCGATTCGGTCACCTCGCAGTTTGCACAGCAGCGTATGGCTGATGATGGACTTGATCATATTCGATTTGATCACCTACCAAAAATTCGCCGTGGTAAAGCGGGCAAAAATGTCACACAAATGCATTACGCCCGCCAAGGTATTGTAACGCCAGAGATGGAATACGTTGCAGTGCGAGAAAATATGGGGCGTGCAAAGATTCGCGAAGAATTATTAGCTGCGCAGCATAAGGGCGAGTCGTTTGGCGCGAGTATTCCCGATTTTATAACCCCTGAATTTGTACGTGACGAAATAGCGCGTGGCCGTGCAATTTTACCTAACAATATCAATCACCCAGAAACCGAACCAATGATTGTTGGCCGTAACTTTTTGGTTAAAGTGAACGCTAATATAGGTAATTCATCGGTCACTTCATCTATTGAAGAAGAAGTAGAAAAAATGGTGTGGTCGACTCGTTGGGGCGCCGATACCGTAATGGATTTATCAACAGGGCGCTATATTCATGAAACACGTGAGTGGGTAGTACGTAACTCGCCTGTACCCATTGGTACTGTGCCCATTTATCAGGCCCTTGAAAAAGTAAACGGTGTAGCTGAAGACTTAACGTGGGAAATATTCCGCGATACCTTAATTGAACAAGCAGAGCAGGGCGTTGACTACTTTACTATTCATGCCGGTGTGCTTTTGCGCTACGTCCCGATGACGGCAAAACGTGTTACAGGTATTGTATCGCGCGGTGGCTCTATTATGGCCAAATGGTGTTTAGCGCACCATAAAGAGAACTTTTTATACACGCACTTTGAAGATATTTGTGAAATTTTAAAACAATACGATGTGTGTTTTTCATTAGGCGATGGCCTTCGCCCAGGCTCTATTGCTGATGCAAACGATGAAGCACAATTTAGTGAGTTACGTACATTGGGCGAGCTAACACAAATAGCATGGAAGCATGACGTACAAGTATTTATTGAAGGGCCAGGGCATGTGCCAATGCACATGATTAAAGCCAACATGGATGAGCAACTAGCACATTGTGGCGAAGCGCCATTTTATACTCTAGGCCCACTAACAACCGATATTGCACCAGGGTACGACCACATTACATCGGGTATTGGAGCGGCGCAAATAGCGTGGTATGGCTGTGCCATGTTGTGTTATGTAACGCCAAAAGAGCATTTAGGCTTACCAAATAAAGAAGACGTTAAAGAAGGTTTAATTACCTACAAAATTGCAGCGCATGCCGCCGATTTAGCTAAAGGACACCCAGGCGCGCAAGAGCGCGATAATGCCTTGTCAAAAGCGCGTTTTGAGTTTAGATGGCATGACCAATTTAATATTGGTTTAGACCCTGAACGTGCACGCGAATATCACGACGAAACACTGCCACAAGAGTCGGGCAAAGTAGCTCATTTTTGCTCTATGTGTGGCCCTAAATTTTGCTCTATGAAAATCAGCCAAGAAGTACGCGATTACGCTAACGATTTAGAGGAGCGTGGTATTGATCCCAATAACGCGGGTGAGGCTATTGAAATTAAAATGATTGATGTAGAAGCACAAATGAAAGCTAAATCAGAGGAGTTTAAGCAAACGGGCTCTGAAATTTATCATAAAGCGATATAACTCGATCTTAGGCTGTGGATATCTATCTACGTGCAATGAGGTGGCTACCTTAGCACAAGATTGCATGTAGTTTGTGACTCGCGGCCAGCCAATGAAGGATTTTTTATGCAGTACCATATTGCCATTGTTGGATTTGGTTTAGCAGGAAGGCTTGCTGCACTTGAGCTAAGTAAGCAGCACAATGTGAGTGTGTTTGAGGCCGATGATGAACATGCTCTCAATAGCGCAGGCAAAGTTGCAGCAGCTATGCTTGCGCCATTGGCTGAGTCGGTATTGTGTGAAGCCGATTTAGCGCAAATGGGATTGGATTCGATTAATCGCTGGCCACAAATAATAGAAGAGCTTGAACACGATGTGTTTTTTCAGCAGCAAGGCACATTAGTGGTTGCACATCAGCAAGATAAAGGCGACCTGCAAAGCTTTACCCAGCGAATAAAACCCATAGCTGGGCACAATGCTGAGGCTTTAAATGCTCAGAAAATAGCGCAGTTAGAGCCAGAGCTTACGAATCGTTTTAGCCAAGGTGTGTTTTTACCCTGTGAAGGGCAAATAGATAACCAAGCCTTTTATAAAGCAAGCTATAGCATGCTTAACAGGCGAAAAGTAAAGTTTGTGTTTAATCAGCGGGTAACTATTAAAAATGGTGAAATTAATAATCGCCCGTTTGATTTTATTATTGATTGCAGAGGGCTTGGCGCAAAAAAGGATCAACTGCTTCGTGGTGTAAGAGGTGAAGTTGCGCGACTTTATGCACCAGAAGTTAATTTAACGCGCCCAGTGCGATTAATGCATCCGCGGTATCCTATTTATATAGCACCAAAACCTAATAATGAATATGTCATTGGTGCAACTGAAATTGAATCGCAAGACAGCGGCCCTGCTACTGTACGTTCAACACTAGAACTATTGTCGGCAGCTTACACGGTGCATAGTGGGTTTGCAGAAGGGCGTTTATTAGGGGTTCAAACAGGGCTTCGCCCTGCGTTTAGTGACAACAGACCGCAAGTAAAAAAATCAGGAAATGTTATTAGCATTAATGGCTTATATCGTCATGGCTATATGTTAGCCCCTGTTCTTGTTGCACAAGCGCTATCGTACATAGGTGAGTATTAAATGAAGATTACGTTAAACGGTGAGCTTTTAGATTTAACCTCTCATGCGTTACTTGAGATATTAAAAGAGTATGGAGCAATTGCCCCTTATGCGGTGGCTGTTAATGGCGTATTTATACCAAAAAGTCAGCATAACGGTTTTGTTATAAATGAAGGGGATAGCATTGAATTGTTATCGCCCATTCAAGGTGGGTAGGCGCATGCAAGTAAAAGACACGTTAAATATTTATGGTGAAGCAATTAATAGCCGATTACTAATTGGCACCGCTTTGTATCCATCGCCAGATATTATGACGCAATCAATTGAAGCATCCGGAGCGGGGGTTGTCACGGTATCACTAAGGCGCCAGCAAAGTGCAGAAGCAGGTGATGACTTTTGGCAATTGATAAAAAATACGGGTTTAAAAATATTGCCCAATACGGCCGGATGCCACAGTGTAAAAGAAGCGGTAACCCTTGCTCAAATGTGTCGTGAAGTATTTGCTACCGATTGGATTAAGCTTGAGCTGATAGGTGATGACTATAACTTGCAACCTGATCCATTTGCTTTGCTTGAAGCCACAGAAATACTAATTAACGATGGGTTTAAAGTACTGCCTTATTGCACCGATGATTTAGTGCTTTGTCAGCGTTTAAATGACCTAGGATGCGAAGTGCTTATGCCATGGGGGGCACCAATAGGTACAGGAAAAGGCTTGTTAAATAGTTACAATTTAAAAACGATTCGTGAGCGCTTACCAAATACAACACTTATTGTGGATGCAGGGTTAGGTCTACCGTCGCATGCCTGCCAAGCGCTTGAATTAGGGTATGATGCTGTATTATTAAATTCAGCCATTGCTGGGGCGGGTTGCCCAATAACTATGAGCCGTGCATTTAAGGCGGCGGTTGAGGCAGGGCGTTTTGCGTATAACGCTAAAGCAATGCCCGAAAAAGACCTCGCAGCACCCTCAACCCCTACAATGGGCATGCCGTTTTGGCATCAGCAGTAAGGAAATAAAATATATGAATAACGTAGTGTGGACAATTGCCGGGTCTGATTCTGGCGGTGGCGCAGGTATTCAAGCCGATATAAAGGCGATGCAAAGTTTTGGTGTACATGGCTGTACCGCAATTACTGCGCTTACGGCGCAAAATAGTTTAGGTGTAGAAGCTATTAATGCGGTGTCTACCGATATTATTGAATCACAGCTTTTGGCACTTGAAAAAGACATGAAGGCCAAAGTAATTAAAATTGGCATGTTAGCAAATGTGCAGCAAATTCAATTAATCAGTGAACACATAAGCCACTACAAAGCTAAATGGCCAGTTCCACCAGTGATTGTTTACGACCCCGTTGCTATTGCCTCAAGCGGGGATGTATTAACCGAAGAAGATACCGTAAGCGCTATTAAAGAGTGCTTATTGCCGCTGGTGGATGTGATAACACCTAACACGCACGAGACTCAATTATTAACCGGCGTATATTTAATTGGCCCAAGCGCCGTTAAAGACGCTGCAAATAAACTGCTAAGTTGGGGAGCAAAGTCAGTGGTTATTAAAGGTGGGCATTGGGATTTCCCTAGTGGTTACTGTATTGATTACTGCATACAAAATAATGAAGAATATTGGCTAGGTAATAAAAAAATTCAAACCCCACACAACCATGGTACGGGATGTAGTATGGCGTCGGTTATTGCAGCGTGTTTAGCAAAAGATTACCCACTAAAAGATGCCTTTATTTTAGCCAAAGCTTATATAAACCAAGGTTTAAAACAGTCGGTTAGATACGGTGAAGGAATAGGGCCTGTAGCGCAAACATCATTTCCTACACATTTAGATGACTATCCTCAAGTTATAGAGCCAGGTAGCTGGCTTGGTGATGAGCTTGATTTTGATGTGCCGCTTGAGTTTAATATGGCCGCTGATTTTGCACCCTGTGAAAGTAAACAATTAGGCTTGTACGCGGTTGTTGATAGTAATGACTGGCTAGAAAAGTGCTTACAGCAAGGGATCAAAACAGCGCAATTACGTGTTAAAAATAAAACGGATACTGAGCTTGATGAACTCATAAAACAGGCTGTTGAACTGGGTAAAAAGTACCGCGCTCACGTATTTATAAATGATTACTGGCAGTTAGCAATAAAGCACGGTGCTTATGGCGTGCATTTAGGCCAAGAAGACTTAGACATTGCTAATTTAGCCGCCATTAAAGAGGCGGGTTTAAGGCTTGGGCTTTCGACTCATGGTTTTTATGAAATGCTGCGTGCGCATAATTACCGACCAAGTTATATGGCATTTGGCGCTATTTATCCTACCACGACCAAAGATATGACAGGGCAAATACAAGGGCTCGATAAACTTAAAAAGTGTGTGCCATTAATGCAAAGCTACCCAACGGTTGCCATTGGCGGAATTGATTTAACCCGCGCAAATGAAGTTGCTAATACAGGCGTCGGTAGTGTTGCGGTAGTAAGGGCCATTAGTGAAGCGGATGACTATATTGCAGCTATTAGCTCGCTACAAAGTGCTATAAACCAGCCAAATGGATAAGCTCAGCGATAAAGAAACCCTGCGTTATAGCCGCCACTTATTATTAAAAGAAGTGGGGCTAGAAGGGCAGTTAGCACTAAAGTCTGCCACTGTTGCTGTAGTCGGTGCAGGCGGTTTAGGCAGTCCAGCACTTTTGTATTTAGCGGCGGCAGGTATTGGAACGCTTATTTTAATAGACGATGATGCCGTTGAGCTTTCAAACCTACAGCGCCAAGTGCTTTATAAAGTTAATCATTTAGGACAAAGTAAGGTAGCGGCCGCTGGTAAAGTATTAACGAGCCTCAATAATCAAATAAATATAGTAACGCAGAGTAAAAAGCTTGATGACGAGAATTGCGCTGAGCTTTTAAGCAATGCCGATGTAGTACTTGATTGCTCAGATAATTTTACCACTCGCTATGCAGTTAACCGGTATTGCTTAGCGAATAAAACGCGTTTAATAGCTGGCGCTGCTATCGCGACAAGCGGGCAGTTAATGGGCTTTGATTTCACACAGACTCAAAGCCCTTGCTACGGCTGTATTTTTCCAAAAACGAGTGAAGCACCCGCTATTAATTGTAGTAATGCGGGGGTAATAAGCCCTTTATTAGGGATTGTTGGTTCTATGCAGGCACAACTTACGCTTAATTTTTTACTCGGGCATGTTGAGGGGAGTGCATTTATTACCTTTGATGCGCTGAGTTTAAAGCAGCAACATTTTAAAGTAGTTAAAGATTTAAACTGTAAAGAGTGTGGTGGATAAAATAAGAGGTAATTCGCGGGGCTAAACTTGGGATTAAGCCATGAGAAGCTGCGCTTCTAACATGAGCAAGCTCATTGTCTACCAATAAAAAAGCACCGCATTTGTCATAAACGCGGTGCTTTTAATCTTTAACTAAAAACTAAAAACTAAAAACTTATAGCTCTTCACTTTCTTTAATTTTTGCAAACGCAGTACCTAAGCGAGTAACCACTTCTGGTAGTTGATCGTCTAGTATGTTTGCTTTATTAGCACCCCATGCAAGCACTACCGTTGAGCCTAATTTAAAGCGACCCATTTCCTCGCCTTTCTTAAATGTGATTGCGTTTTCACCGCTGGTCGGGTAATTCCAACTAAATACATCACTACCTGCTGGTGGAGTAACAGTACCGGCCCAAACAGTTTCTATGCTAGCGACAATAGTTGCGCCTACCAATACCATAGCGAGTGGACCTATTTCCGTTTCAAAAATAGCCACTACACGCTCGTTACGCGCAAATAAGTTGGGAACATTCTGCGCTGTAAGCGGATTTACCGAAAATAAATCGCCCGGTACGTAAATCATTTTGCTTAATGTGCCATCAATAGGCATATGAATACGGTGGTAATCTTTCGGTGCTAAATAAATAGTTGCAAATTTACCACCTAAAAACGCAGTAGTATCGTCCTCAGACCCACCCAGAAGTGCCTGCAAGCTATAGTCGTGGCCTTTGGCTTGAATAAGCTGCCCATCAACTATGTCGCCTAGCTGGCTAATTGCACCATCTACTGGATGAATTATTGTATCAGCGTCTTCAACCATTGGACGAACGCCGTCTTTGAGTGGACGAGTAAAAAACTCGTTAAATGTTTTGTAATGAGACGGGTCTGAATATTTAGCCTCACTCATATCTATTTTATATTGCTTGATAAACAGTTTAATAAGCGTTGTTGTTAACGCACCGGCTTTTGCAGCTGCTAATTTACCCACAACGCGCGAAATAAAGTGTTTTGGCATTGCGTACTGCATTGCGATTTTAAATTTGTCTAAGCTCACGGTATTTTTCCTTAATTATACACGCGGCGCACGAGCGCCGGCACGGCCATCGGCCATTGATTCTAAAATTCGGTGGTAGCTGTCAAAGCGTAGTTGCGAAATGTCGCCATTGGCTACGGCTTCTTTAATTATACAGCCCGGGTCATTTAAGTGTTTGCAGTCTCTAAAGCGGCATCCACCTATAAATTCTCTAAATTCTTTAAAGCACCAAGTCACACGCTCAACGTCTAAATGCCACAACCCAAATTCACGAATACCCGGCGAGTCAATTAAGTTACCGCCAGTGGGTAAGTGATGAAGGCGTGATACCGTTGTGGTGTGTTGGCCTAAGCCACTGTTTTCGGATACCTCTTTCGTTAATATTTCGGCATTTGGCAGTACAGTATTTACTAGGGTTGATTTACCCACGCCACTTTGACCTACAAAAATATTATTTTTACCAACAAGCATGTTTTTAAGTTCATCAATTCCTTCACCGGTTATATTGCTGACAAGCAGTACGCGATAATTTAATGTGCGATAAATATCGAGCACGTTTTGAATATCTTTAAGGCCGGCTTCGCCGATTAAGTCGATTTTGTTGAGGATTAAAATAGGCTCAATACCCATGTCTTCACAGGCAATTAAATAGCGATCAATAATGCTAGGGGTAAACTCAGGTAATACAGCAGAAACCATAAGTATTTGGTCAATATTTGCAGCAATTACTTTTACCCCATCGTAGAAATCGGGGCGAGTAAGCTGCGAGCGACGCTCTTGTGTTGCTTCAATAACTCCGGCTAAATCGCCTTCACTTACTTTAGCGCGACGAAATAACACTTCGTCGCCACATACTAAATTAGATACCGTTCGGCGTATATTACAGCGAAGCACGTCTCCATTTTGCGTTTCAACATCAGCGTGCTGACCAAATCGACTGATCACAATAGCGCTTTCAACCTGACCTAAATTATCTGCCTGCCACTCTTGGGCACCTTTTTTAGCTGGTTTTGAACCTGCGCTATTAATACGCTTTTGATGATTGGCCTTGATCTGACGCGATTGGCCTTTACTTAATTTTTTCTGTTTTGCCACGTTTGGCCTATAACCTTGTTTAAATGTCGGCTTTGAGCATAATACCAATTCGCAATAATACTTAACCGAGTTGGTATAAAAAAAGCTTTAGCTCGACGGTTGATGCTAATATGATATATCGAAATGCGTTGGATCTAAAGAAAAGCACCGTTTAAGGTAATTATGACTATTAATAAATCAAACTTAATTTGGCTCGATCTGGAAATGACCGGACTTGAACCTGCAACCGATAAAATACTTGAAATTGCAACTGTTGTCACTGATGCAGACCTTAATATATTAGCCGAGGGGCCAACTATTGCTATTCATCAAAGCGATGAATTACTTAATGGTATGGATGAGTGGTGTACTACTCAGCACGGTAAATCAGGCTTAACTGCGCGTTGTAAAGCAAGTACGTTTGATGAAGAGTATGCGGTAGCGCAAACATTAGAGTTTTTAAAGCAATGGGTGCCAGCCGGTGCATCCCCAATGTGCGGTAACTCAATTGGGCAAGACAGACGCTTTATGAATAAATATATGCGTGAACTCGAAGATTTTTTCCATTACCGCAACCTTGATGTAAGTACGATTAAAGAACTTGCTAGACGTTGGAAACCAGAAGTGCTCGCTCAAGTGAATAAAAAAGGCTCTCACCTTGCCTTAGACGACATTAAAGATTCGATTATGGAATTGAAGGTATACAGAGAAAAATTCTTTAATTTGTAAAAAACACTTGCAAACACATCGTATTATTGTAGAATCCTGCCCCGCTCAAGACGATAACCCCCGCGGGGTTAGTGTGCTTGAGCAAGCGATTATGCGGCACTAGCTCAGTTGCCGGAATGTTGAACGCGACGTGTCGCGCACCAACGGACAAATTACTGACTAACCATAATGCGGCACTAGCTCAGTTGGTAGAGCGCGACCTTGCCAAGGTCGAGGTCACGAGTTCGAGCCTCGTGTGCCGCTCCAATTTCTCACCAAAGAAATTGGAGTTAAAATTTAGAAATGCGGTACTAGCTCAGTTGGTAGAGCGCGACCTTGCCAAGGTCGAGGTCACGAGTTCGAGCCTCGTGTACCGCTCCAATTTCTAACCAAAAAATTTTAGTTAAAATACAAAATGTGGTGCTAGCCCAGTTGCTAGAGTGTTGAACGCGACCTGTCGCGCACCAACGTAAAATAACTAAAGAAGTAAAAATGCGGTACTAGCTCAGTTGGTAGAGCGCGACCTTGCCAAGGTCGAGGTCACGAGTTCGAGCCTCGTGTACCGCTCCAATATCTTTATCCCTTCAAAATATCTACATTAAAAAGCATAATTCAAACTGTTATTACCTAATTTTACCTATTTATAATATTCAGCATTCAGGCTTTGATTATTTGACTTTATCACTTTTGCGCAGAGCCAGCTTTTCATTAATAAAGCGATATTTTATCCTGAGGTCATATAGTTGAATTAAGAGGGGGGGGATACTTTTTGACTGAGAAGTTTTGAAATTTCAGTTAAAGCAGCTCACCTTGAATAGTTGCTATAATGCGCCTTGCGCCACCAACATCTCGGTGCTCGCCTAAATAAATACCCTGCCAAGTTCCTAAAGCTAAGTATCCATTTGAAATTGGAATACTTAACTCACAACCAAGTATGCTGGTTTTTATGTGGGCAGGCATATCGTCGTCGCCTTCATAATCATGACGATAATAAGGCTGTCGCTCAGGTACAAATTTATTGAAGTGACTTTCCATATCCATACGCACAGTAGGATCGGCATTTTCGTTAATCGTTAGACTTGCTGATGTGTGTTGAATAAATAAATGCAGTAAGCCTACTTTATAGTGGGCAATTTCGGGGAGTTGGTTTAAAACGTCATCATCAATTAAGTGAAAACCCCGAGAACGAGGTTTTAGTGAAATTGTTTTTTGTTGCCAACTCATAGTGTATCGAAACTAACTTCTATATTGGCTGTGCCAGCGTCGCTACTAAATGGCATTATGATTTTTTTGCCTTGGCTTTTATGTGTTATTGTATGGCCCGCACCTGAAACAACGATAGGTGTAGCCATATCAAAATCAAACCCTTTTTCGCCTAACAGGTTTTTTGCACCACCGGTTACCATATTAGTGATTTCACCCACCATGTCTGTGACTTCTTCATTAATAGTGTCTGGGCGCTCGCCAAGCATACGCTCCATAATTGTAAGAGCTAGACTTTCGTCAAATGTGATTGAGAACGACCCACGCGTTTGCGGGCCAACCATACCAATTAAACCAGATACATCGCCACAGGCGACTTCATCAGTTTTAATGCGCGGTTTACCAGGTTTCAACTGTGTTTGTGCCATGGTGCTTAACACGTTGATTAATGATGATAAAAAAGGATTGATAAACTCTACATTCATACTGAATACTCTTAAATTTGTGCTATTGAATGGCTACAACTTACTAGTATAGCCATAAAGAATTATTTTGTTTTTATAAAGCTCTGCAAGACTCACATTTACCATGAGCTTCAATTGTTTGCCCTGATACTACAAACCCACTTTCTGCCGCTAAGTTGTTTAGCTCATGAGAGATAACGGTAGAGTGAAGTTCTTTAACATATCCGCAGTTGTCGCAAATTAGCAATTGTACGGGATGAATATGATCAAAATGATGACACAACATAAATGCGTTGGTGCTTTCAATTTTATGAATAAATCCTAGTTCGGCTAAAAAGTCTAATGCACGATAAATAGTGGCTGGCTTGGCACCAGACTCAGTGATTTTTAGTTGTTCTAGTAGATCATAGGCACCTACACCGCCTTGTGCACTGGCTAATAAGCGAAATACTTTTTCACGGATAGGCGTAAAACGAGCGCCACGGTTGTCACATACTTGCTTAGCTTTACTAACTAGTGATTCTATATTCATCATTCTCTTATCCTTACGCTACCATGATATACTAACATACTGTGTTGTAGTTGCAGTGTTTTTATTAGGCGCTTTTTATTTAGGAAACCCCGAAATGAACGAATTATTAGCCATTTTTATCTTCTTTTTTGCGGTGATAGACCCAATAGGAACTGTACCTGTATTTATTGCAGTGACCCGAGGAGAAGATGATAAATTTAAGCGCAAAGTCATCTTTAAGGCCGTTGGGGTATCGGCTGTTGTGCTGCTATTTTTTGTTGTAGCTGGTGAGCTTTTATTAAATGCGATTGAAATTCCATTGTCGGCTTTTCAGATAGCGGGCGGCATAGTACTACTGCTTTTTGCACTGTCGATGATTTTTGGTGAAAGCAAACCCGAAACAGAAATAAAAAGCGTACGTGACAGCACTGAAACAGCCATCTTTCCATTGGCTATTCCTTCAATCGCGAGCCCAGGCGCTATGTTAGGTGCTGTGCTTATGACACGTAATGAAGAGTTTACTTGGATTGAGCAACTCATGACGTCCTCGATGATGCTTGCTGTTTTGGCTTTGGTACTCATATTACTTTTACTTGCAACACATGTGCATAAAGTTATTGGCGATAGTGGTGCGAGTATTATAAGTAGAATAATGGGACTTATTTTAAGCTCTGTTGCAGTAACTAATATTTTAAATGGTATAGCGCATTACTTTGGTTTGCAGGTATATAGCTAATATTGCTGCTAGTCGGGGTTTTGTGTAAAATGCGCCTCCTTTAAACGCCTTGCTTTTATACCCACTTGGGTTTTACATTTGGATGAATATATTTTGGATAAACCAACTTTAAACAGACGCTTTTCTGTCGCCCCAATGCTTGATTGGACTGACCGTCATTGTCGTACTTTTCATCGTAAAATGACAAAGCACACCGTGCTATACACAGAAATGATCACCACAGGCGCTATTTTGTTTGGCCGAGGCGACTACTTGCATTTTAACCAGCATGAGGGACCTGTTGCATTGCAATTGGGTGGTTCTGATCCTGAGGCATTGGCAAAATGTGCAAAGCTTGCCGGTGAGCGTGGTTATGATGAAATTAATTTAAACGTAGGTTGCCCGTCAGATCGGGTTCAAAATGGTCGCTTTGGTGCGTGTTTAATGGCCGAACCCGAATTGGTTGCTCAGTGCGTTGCGGCAATGAAAAATGAAGTTAGCATTCCGGTGACTGTTAAAACGCGCATTGGTATAGACGAACAAGATTCGTATGAGTTTTTATGTGCGTTAATTGAAGCAAGTCATAAAGTAGGCTGTGATGACTTTATTATCCATGCGCGCAAAGCATGGCTAAATGGTTTAAGCCCTAAAGAAAACCGTGAAGTTCCGCCACTTGATTACCCGCGTGTATATCAGCTTAAGAAAGATTATCCGCAACTCGATTTAAGTATCAATGGCGGCGTGAAAACGATTGAACAAAGTCTAGAGCATCTTCAATACATTGACGGGGTTATGGTTGGGCGCGAGGCCTACAGTAATCCGTTTATGCTTAACGAGGTTGATGAAAAAATTTACGGCGATACAGCTAACACGCAAACCCGTCATGATGTTGTGCGCTCTATGTATGATTACATTGAAGAGGAAATGCGATTAGGCGCTAATTTTTGGCATGTTGCACGTCATATGCTCGGTATTTTTCAGGGACAACCTGGTGCGCGTGGCTTTAGACGTCACCTTTCAGAGAACGGCCATGGCAAGCAGGCTGATTTATCTGTAATGGATAAAGCACTTAGCTTTGTTCCCGAGTAATTTTTTCAAACGTAATATATAAAGCCACTTATACAGTGGCTTTTTTGATCCTAAAAATTAGTCAAAAACATAATTTATTGGCCAATTATACTTAGCACTATTCAGTGTGTGGTCATTTTAATCTTATCTTTTTTCATTTCAACTCTTTGATAATAAACTTCTTTTATTAATATAAAGTGACTTGGCATAACTCTTGGAATCTACTCGTTGTAATTAATTAAAAATCAACAGGAGAATACAATGGGAATAGTTAATCGCGTAAACGATGTTATTCAATCAAATATAGTGGCAATGCTTGATAAAGCAGAAGATCCTCAAAAGCTTGTTAACTTAATGCTTAACGATATGCAGGATGCATTAAACGAATGCCGAAGCACAGCCGCTGCGCTTTTATGTGAAGAAAAAGCAATTACCCGCCACCTTGATACTAAAAAAGCAGAGCTTGCGACATGGCAATCTAAAGCTGAGTTAGCAATTGAAAAAGGACGCGATGATCTTGCAAAGTCAGCACTCATTTCTAAACAAGCTGTAAGCGAAAGCATTGAAAAGAAACAAGCCCAACGTGAGACTTTACAAGAGTCTTTATTAAAAATTAGATCTGACTGTGAACGCCTTCAACAAAAAATAGCAGAGGCAAAAACAAAGCAAGCTCAACTAGCGCAGCGCCATGATGTAGCCGTTGCCAGGTCGCATATAAATACTCAGTTAAATAGCGATAAAGTAGCTCATGCACTTTCTCGTTTTGAGCAAATAGAGCAACGTGTTGAGGGTATTGAAGCACAAGTCGAGGCGTATGAGTTAACTGATAAAGCTAATTCGACGGCAACTCAAATCGAGTCACTTGTTAAAAACGAAAAAATTGATACAGAGCTGGCTAGTTTAAAAGCACGCTTAAATGTTAGTTCTAAACAAAGCGCCTAGGAGGAGTTATGAGTCGATTTAATCATCAGCGTGGTTGGTTTAAAGACACGCTAAATAAAAAGATATCTGGCGTATGTAGTGGCTTAGCTTACCGATTAGATTTTCCGGTGTGGGCAACACGTTTGGTTACTATTTTACTGTTTTTAAGTTTTCCGTTTGTAGTTGCGCTTAGTTATTTTATTGCGCATTGCTGTTTAGAAGAAAAGCATATTAAGGAATTTTAAAATGAAAGCTATAGCTGTTTGTATACTCATTTATTTGGTGTTTTTTACTAACTCATTCTCATTTTTAAACTTTGACACGTGGCAGTTTCCATTGTGGATTGCAGATATGAGCTGGGTTGGTGTTGAATTAGTGAGTGTACTTATAGCCATTGTAGCCGTTGCCGCAATTGCTGCGTTAGTGACTTTAGGTTTGATTGGTGCAGCAGCAGTGGCTGTTATTGGTACTGTTTTGGCTTTGCTATTTGGCTCAGTGATGATTGCATGGCCATTATTATTTATTGCCGTATTGTGCTGGTTAGTGGCTGATAACAAAAAAGTGGTTTCTTAATCCTTAATTTAACTCACTATTCCCCGTTAACTATGTTAAATTTAACGTGTGATATTACGTTTTTACAAGGATTAAAATGATGACAAAATTGTGTTTATCTTTTGTGTCTGCATTGGCTTTTAGTTTTTTTTCGTCATCTTTGGCTGCGCACTCTGGCCATAACCATTCAGCCGATACCGCACAACTTGAAGTAAGTAACGCGCAAGTTAGAGAGTTCTTACCTGGCGGTAAGGCAAGTGCCGCCTACTTAACTATTTCCAACCATAGTGGTACAAATGCAATATTAACAAAGGCCAGTATTGACGGACTAGCACGTGTTGAAATACATGAGCATGCACATGTTGATGGTATGATGAAAATGCAAAAGGTTGAATCGGTCATTGTGAAAGCGCATGAAAGTGTCGATTTTCAGCCTGGAGGCTATCATTTAATGGTATTTGAGCCACAAGAGCCTTTAAAAGCAGGGCAAGAACGCAAACTAACGCTATATTTTAGTGATGGTAATCGCTTATTTACAAATATTGAGGTGGTTACGCTAGAGTCGCAAATAAATAAAGCTAAGTCGTCAGCACAACATTCTCATCACTAGGAGTTTACATGTCGCAACACAAAGGAAAAATAGCAGGCATTATAGTTATACTGCTTATTATATTTTACGCCATTGCCGTTTACTGGAGTACTGAGCCTTCACGTTTTGATGTGGTTGAAAGTGCAAAAGAGCAAGCGCAACTTCGAAATGAAACAATGGTGACGGGTTACATTACTACATCAACACTTATCACTGTTGCAAATACGCTACTTGATAAGCCAGGCGGATATTTATCAAACGACGTTATACCACCTAGCATTATTATGGATGATATGCCTGCTTGGGAATATGGCGCACTTGAAATGGTTCGTGATTTATCACTTTCTATGAGAAAAGATTTTAGCCGCTCTCAATCGCAATCAACTGAACACGAAGCGCTTAAAAAAGCACAACCTCAATTTAATATAAGTTCTGAAGCTTGGGCGTGGCCAAGTGCTGAGGGCGAGTACCAAAAAGGGATTGATTACTTAATTGTTTACCGTACGCAAATGGCTCATCAGCATGAGCGCGATAGTCAGTTTTATGCCCGCGCTGATAACTTACGTAGTTGGTTAAAAGAAGCTGAAAAACGTTTAGGCAGTCTAAGTCAGCGTTTAAGTGCAAGTGTTGGGCAAGATAAAGTTAATACTGACTTAGCTGGTAATTCTTCAAATAAGCAAGCAACGCTTGCTCCATTGCAGCAGCAAGTAAGAACACCATGGCTTGATATAGATGATGTGTTTTATGAATCTCGTGGTGCAACGTGGGCGTTACTGCATTTTTTACAAGCCGTAGAGTATGACTTTAACGATGTGCTTGAAAAGAAAAACGCACGCGTTAGCTTACAGCAAATCATCCGTGAACTTGAAGCCACGCAAGAAACCGTGTGGAGCCCACTAATTTTAAACGGAAATGGTTTTGGCTATGTTGCTAATCATTCTCTTGTTATGGCAAATTATATTTCTAGAGCCAACGCGGCTTTAATCGAACTAAGCGAACTATTAGCGCAAGGATAAAAAATGAAAAAGTATTGTTTAGCAGCTGCCTTATCTATGGCATGTTTAGCACCTGTAGCTCAGGCTGATACCCTATTAGGTTTGTATGTAGGTGTTGATGGTTGGCAGTCGGATAATGAAGGTCAGCTTTCTTACAAAGCAAATGCACCTCAAGATTTTAACTTTGAAGATGAAACATACATAAGCTATTACGCCGCGCTTGAACATCCGGTGCCATTAGTACCTAATCTTAAATTAAAGTATACAGAACTCGAGCTAAATGGCTCTACAGTGCTAAATGATACATTTAGCTTTAATGGTTCAGACTACGTAGTGGGTACAACCGTTAATTCTGTAAGCGATTTAACGCATGTAGATTACATTTTGTATTACGAAATATTTGATAATGACCTGATTTCTATTGATTTAGGTCTAAACGCAAAGCAGTTTGACGGTGACATCATTGTTAATGGTACAACGCAAGATGGTGGCGCAAACTTTACTGAAACGGTTGAGTTTTCTGGTTTTGTGCCACTTGCATACGCGCGTGCAGAAGCAGGCTTACCACTTACAGGTTTAAGTGTGTTTTTTGAAGGCAGCCTTTTGGCAATTGACGATAGTAAAGTTCAAGATTATCAAGTAGGTGTTGCTTGGGAACTTGTAGATAACTTAGCTGTAGATATTGCTGTTAAAGCGGGTTACCGATCAATGGTATTAGAGCTTGACGATATTGATGATATTACTACTGATATTGACGCATCGGGTCCGTTTGCAGGTATTCAGGTTCATTTTTAATTAGTGCCTTCTAATTGAACAAAGCGTGGCGTCCTATTTTGTAGTATGCCACGCTAAATCAAACTCTCCCTCTAGTGCCGTGTTTACCAGCTGCTTATATACTTTATTTACAGGAAATCGTATGAGTTTAGATAGTTCATCGCCGGTTTGTGTGAATTTGTAATAGCTTAAAACCAAATCACTATTTTTTGCTTTAAGCGTCACCTTTTGAGATAAAAACGACAACGTGAGTTCTTGGCCAGCTTTAAGCACCGCAGATTCGATTTCTTTTCTGTAAAGCAAATTCAAATCCATTAAAGTTAAAATATCAGGAAAGCCTATTCCTGTTTTACCTAAATTTAATGACACTTTATTTCCCTTACGAAGTAGGTCAAATAAAGACGGTTTTTTATAAAAGCCAAGTAAAATAAAGTGGCTATCGTCTTTTTCATTATAACCTGACAAAGACACGCATTTTTGCAAAGAGTCGGCTTCGCGCTGAGTCATGTGTTTTAGTGTTTGTAAGCTTTTAATTGAAAAAGTCCCCGGGCTTAATGTTTCACCGGTTAAAATTTTTGCCCACAATGCTTGCATAGAGCTATTTGAGGTGTCCTCACATAAAGCAATAAAGTGTTCAACCCAATCTGCATCAGGGTGTTTATTGCTAGCTACATCGGGGCAAAACTCCATTGCTTTGGTTAAGATAGCTTCTATATTTTGTTGGCGCTTAATAGCCAGTAAATCTTGTCTTTGCTTTGCGCGAGTCAGCAAAGGGTGTTCGCTATTTATATGGTACTGCGGTTTTACTTGCCCTTTTGTATTGTAACTTTGTTCTGATGATGGCGAAGTGTCGTTGTTGGGCACCTTAGTCACAGGGTAGCCAAGTAACGATTCTATTATATTAGCTAGATTAATCCGTGCTTGTGCTGTTTTTACTGTCATGGCTATTTGCTACGCTTTGTATATCGCTTAATTGTGCTACGGTTTTTAAATTATTTAACCCAAGCTCTAGAGTGTTATTTAAAATATACTCATATACGAGTGCCATATAGCCTGAAATGAGAAGAGTCGTTGATTGTCCCTCAATATAACAGGTCACGATATTGGCATTTGCCTGCGGTGAAAATGTGAGTGTGCCTTCAATAATGTGTTCATTATTTAGCAATATGTTGAACGACATTTCATCATCACTTAGGGAGGTTATAGTCATTTCACCATATCCCCATTTTCCTATCCATGATTGATGAGCGCCTACACCAGCGCCAGGTTCATTAACAATAAACTCAATGGTGGGGTCTACTTGCTGCCAAGGTGACCATGTGTGCCATTGGTTAAAGTCTGCAACAAGTGTTTTTATTGTGCTGGTATTGGCATTAATTTCTACGTGTTTACTTACACGATAATCTTGTGGCAGCAGTAATCCGACTACGACTATTATAAGTAGTAAAACTAATACATATTTGAACAGTACTTTTAATAATTTAATAACCATACCTTTGGTAGTTTTTTTAACTATATATGTAACAACTTTTTGTTAATCGACTATAGTATGAATTAGATCATAAGCCAAAAACTAAATTTATAGCTTTTTAAACATTACGTTAGAATATTTAAGCATTAAGCAGTATCAGAAAAAGGGTAAATATGTCGTCTGAACAAAATGATTTTCTATTTTTAGACCCACAGCAAGACGACGAAATAGTTGTTGAGCCATCTCGTTTTTGGGATATTTTAATTGTAGACGACGACGAAGAAATTCATACGGTTACAAAACTCGCATTATCTGGACTAGAGTATGGTGGTGCTAGGCTTAGGTTTCATCACGCATATTCTGGCGCTGAGGCCAAAAATATACTAACTCAGCCCAATGATATATCTGTTATTTTTTTAGACGTTATTATGGAAACTGACGATGCCGGCTTTCAGGTGGTTAAACATGTCAGAGACACTCTTAATAACAAACGCGTTCGCATTATTTTACGTACGGGCCAAGCCGCTAATATCCCCGAAGAAAAAGTTATTCGTGAATACGATATAAACGATTACAAAACTAAAACAGAGCTGACACGCTCAAAACTTGTGACAACGCTTATCGCTGCTATTCGTTCTTACGAACAGATATGCCTACTTGAGTATCAAGCGCAAGCGATGAATACTATTTTATCTGCCTCTAAATACATTTTGGGGCAAACAGATATAAAAGTATTGTGCAATAAAGCACTTGAATTTATGGGGGTTATTTTAGGTTGTAAATCTAACGGATTAATTTGTACCAAGCTTGATGGTGAAAATTTTATTCAGGTTCTGGGCGGGTGTGAAAAGTACGAAGAATATTTTGGTGAAAAATTAGTTAATGTTAACCAAACTGCGTTATCTCAGGTTGAGGCCTGTTTTGGACAACTCACTCATCAATATACAGACAACAGCATCACCTTTATTTTAAAAAGTAAGCACCGCAAAGCTGCTTTATACATTGAGAGTGGTGGAGCACCGACAGATATTCAACTGCAGTTTGCTGAAATATTTTTAACTAATATTAGTATTGCGCTCGATAATATACGGTTGTTTGTAAAGCTAAGAGATGCAGCTTATAGAGACCTACTCACTGGTATTTCAAATAGAACTGATTTTATTGAGCGCATAGATGATTTTCAAAACGTCAGTGAAAACAAATATGTGTTTGTTTTGTTAGACGTTATTAACTTCTCAGATATAAATGATGGCTTAGGGCAAGATGTAGGTAATAAGCTACTTATTGCTATTGTTGAGCGTTTGAGAGCAGTTGTCCCCACAGCTCAATTACTCTCTCGTGTAGGTGCTGATGTATTTGGTTTTTTAATCCCAAAAAGTGAATTTGTTTTAACTGATTTTAATGAAAAGTTAAGTCCGTCGTTTTCTGCTGCGGAACATGTGTTACCCATCGATTTTAGAATTGGCTTATGCCAACAGCAAGACTTTCAAGGCTCTGGTTTAGAAACATTAAAAGTGGCTTATATTGCTTTAAATCATGCTAAAAAAATAAAGCACAAGGAAGGTGTTTATTACAGTATTGATATGCAAGAAAAAATGGAGTGGCGATTAGGTTTAATTAGACAGCTGCGCCATGATTTTGCCAGAGGGAAGCTCGAAGTATGGTACCAACCGCAGTTATCGTTTGATGATTTGTCATTAATTGGTTGCGAAGCTCTTTTACGCTGGCCGTTGGAAAATGGCTCCTACATTTCACCCGCAGTGTTCATACCTTTAGCTGAAGACGCTGGACTCATCGTTGATATAGGGCAGTGGGTGTTAGAGCAAGCGTGCCAACAGCAAAAGCGATTAGAAAATGAAGGAACTGAAATATGTATTGCTGTTAACGTGTCGGTTCCGCAATTTAAAGTTAAAGGGTATGCGCAAACAGTAAAAAATACCTTACTAAAATACGGTGTGGACCCAAAAAACATTGAGCTTGAAGTCACTGAAAGCGTAGTAATGGATGAATTAGACACGGTTATTAATACTCTGAGGGAGCTTAAGGCGTTGGGTATTGAAGTGGCTATTGATGACTTTGGCACAGGGTTTTCTTCATTAAGTTATATACAAAGCCTTCCTATCGATAGACTAAAGATTGATAGGTCGTTTATTAAAGATCTTAATAATGGTGATACCGGTGCCGTTGCTGGATTAGTAATATCGTTAGGTGCAAAGTTAGGTTTAAAAACAATAGCAGAGGGTGTTGAAACGCAGGAACAAGCTAAGTTTTTAAAAGACTTGGGATGCGATGAAGTACAAGGGTTTATGTATGCTAAACCTATGCCTGAAAACAAGTTATTAGAGTTCATTAGTAAACGAAAAACATAGATAGTTATAGGCTTAGTGTTAAAGGTATTTCATACGTTGTAATGTTGTATATATAAACAAGTCTATGATGTATAATTTGCGCCTTTTGTTATTCTACGGTCACATTTATGAGCACACTCAAAGCTAAGCGCGCCTTATTCTCTTACCCCAAGTATTGGGCTGAGTGTTACGGCACTGCACCATTTTTACCTACATCACGCGAAGAAATGGATGCACTTGGCTGGGATAGCTGCGACATAATAATAATTAGTGGTGATGCGTATGTTGACCACCCAAGCTTTGGGATGGCAGTAATCGGACGTGTGCTCGAAGCGCAAGGTTTTAGAGTAGGTATTATTGCTCAGCCCAAATGGGATACAAAAGATGCATTTATGGAGCTTGGCAGGCCAAACCTATTTTTTGGTGTAACTGCTGGTAACATGGACTCAATGATTAACCGTTATACAGCTGAAAAGCGTATGCGTCACGATGATGCTTATACACCAGACAACGTAGGTGGTAAACGCCCAGATCGAGCGGTGATGATTTACTCTCAGAAGTGTCGTGAAGCATACAAAGGTATTCCTATTGTTATTGGCGGTATTGAGGCCAGCCTTCGCAGGATAGCCCATTATGATTATTGGCAAGAAAAAGTGCGCCGTAGCATTTTGTTTGACTCAAAAGCCGATATATTGATTTACGGAAATGCTGAGCGCCCATTAGTAGAAGTTGCCCACCGTATTGCCGGTGGTGAAACGATGGATACGATTCAAGACATTCGTGGTACCGCTGTGATTCGTAAAGAACCTTTGCCGGGCTGGCGGGGGAGTGATTCAACAGCTATTGATAAAATAGGTAAAATAGACCCCATTCCAAACCCTTACGGAGCCGATGATGTTGGCTGTAGCAAGTCTGAGTTTAAACAAGCAGGTATTGATTTAAAAGCAGAAGCTGCAAAGCCTATTACCGTGCAGCCAGCGCGTCCTAAGCCATGGGAGAAAACGTATGTTAAACTTCCAGCGTACGAGCAAGTAAGTGTTAACAAACCTTTATACGCGCATGCCTCAAGGATATTACACCAAGAAACTAACCCTGGTTGTGCAAGAGCTTTATTTCAGCGTCATGGCGATCGCTCTATTTGGGTGAATCCACCGGCTTATCCTTTAGAAACACATGAAATGGATGCGGTATTTGGATTACCTTATCAACGAATTCCTCATCCACGTTATGGCGACGCTAAAATACCTGCTTACGACATGATAAAAACGTCGGTGAATATTATGCGTGGCTGTTTTGGTGGGTGTTCATTCTGTTCGATTACAGAGCACGAAGGGCGTATTATTCAAAGCCGATCGCAAGAGTCCATTATTGAAGAAATTGAACAGATCAGAGATAAAGTGCCCGGTTTTACTGGCGTTATTTCCGATTTAGGTGGGCCAACGGCCAACATGTACAAATTACGTTGTACAAGCAAAAAAGCAGAAAGTACCTGCCGACGCTTATCGTGCGTATACCCTGATATTTGTAAGCACATGGACACGGATCACACGCCTACAATCGACTTATACAAAAAAGCACGTGATGTAAAAGGCATTAAAAAAGTTCTTATCGCTTCGGGCGTTCGCTATGACCTTGCTGTACGCGATCCTCGCTATGTTAAAGAGCTGGTGACACATCATGTGGGCGGGTATCTAAAAATAGCGCCAGAGCATACTGAAGACGGTCCATTATCAAAAATGATGAAGCCAGGCATGGGTGCTTACGATCAATTTAAAGAATTATTTGATAAGTACTCGAAAGAAGCGGGTAAAAAGCAGTATTTAATTCCGTATTTTATTTCTGCGCATCCAGGAACTAAAGACGAAGATATGGTAAACATGGCTTTATGGCTTAAGTCTAACGACTTTAAGTTGGATCAAGTGCAAAACTTTTATCCATCTCCAATGGCCAATGCGACCACTATTTACCATACAGAGATGAACTCACTGCGTAATATCAAGAATAATAGTGAAGTAGTGCCAGTGCCAAAAGGAGCACGCCAGCGCAGATTACACAAAGCTATTTTGCGCTACCATGATGCATCGGGCTGGCCAATGATACGTGAAGCACTTCGCAAAATGGGTAAAGCCAACTTAATTGGCAAAGGGCCAAACTGTTTAGTGCCAGAAGAAGGCCGTGATGAAAAAGCGGGTAAAACCGTTAATAAAGGCCGTAAAGGGGCTCGCCCAGCGCTTACACGTCATACGGGATTTAGTCAGTTTAAAAAGGCTAATACAAAACCTAAAGTGGGTGGAAATAGGCACAAAGCCAGATAGTTATTACCGAGACAATAAAAACGCGCAGCTATAAATTAACTGCGCGTTTTTTATAACAGCTTTTAAATTTATATTAACAGCCAAGTGGCGGTGCCTAAAAAGGCAAAAATACCCACAATATCTGTCACTGTTGTTAGCACTACACTGCCTGCAAGTGCAGGGTCTATATTCATTTTTTTAAGTAAAATTGGAATACTTGCACCAGCAACCCCTGCCACAACTAAGTTCATAAACATGGCAAAAGCGAGTACGCCGCCGAGCATAAAGTCCCACTGCCAAAGTGCAATAACACCCGCTATCAACAATGACCACAAAATGCCATTGAGTGCTCCAATAGCGAGTTCTTTCATCATTAAAAAGCGTTGGTTGGTTTGATTTATATGACCAACAGCTATACCACGAATAACAAGTGTGAGTGATTGACTACCAGCAACACCGCCCATAGAAGGAACAATGCCATTAAGCACTGCTAATATGGGTAAAATATCGAGTGTGCTTTCAAAAAAACTGGCTACAAAGGCGGCCGCAAGCGCAGTTAATAAGTTAACTCCTAACCATACTGAGCGTTTTTTAGAGCTTTTTAAGACAGGGGCAAAGGTATCTTCTTCATCATCAAGGCCCGCCAAACTCAGTAAACTATGTTCGGCGTCTTCACGAATTACGTCAACAATATCATCGATCGTGACACGACCAAGTAGCTGATCGTTGTCATCAACAACTGGGGCCGAGATCCAATTATGGCGCTCAAACAGTTGTGCGACTTCACTTTCATCCATTGAAATTGGAATTGACTCACATTCTTCATCCATTAAATCGCGAACAATTTTTTCTGGTGGATTAGTTAGCAATGTACTCAGCGATAAAGCACCAATAAAGCAGTTATGTTTATCAACCACATACAGGTCATCAGTGCCTTCAGGTAACTCTCCGCGAAGTCGAATATAACGTAGTACGACATCAATGGTCACATCCGGGCGAATAGTTACCGTATCGGTGTTCATGAGTGCACCTGCAGAACGCTCTTGATAAGATAGCGCTTGTGTTGCGCGTTCTCTATCTTGGGTGTCCATGGCGCTAACAACGTCTTGGTAAACGGTGTCAGGCAAACTACGTAATACTTCACCTAGGTCATCGTGACCCATGTCTTCAGTGGCAGCAGCAATGTGCTCAGGCTCCATTTGGGCAATAATACCCAGGCGCACGTCTTCTGATAATTCTTCGAGTACATCACCTTGAACATCAGGATCAACTAACTGCCATAGCAAGCGACGAATTTTGTGTGGAGATGATTCTAATAATAACGCAGTATCACATGGCGCTGTTTTTGCGAGCATGCGCCTAACTTGAACAAACTGACCACTATTAAGTGACTTGGTCACTTGTTTTAGTTGTTGTAGTGGGTAGTCTTGTTCAAAAGCTTCGGGCATTGGCGTCCTTTATTTATACTGTAACTGTTACCTAATGGGTGGGGGAGTACGACCTAGCAGCCAGTTATTTTGATTATAGTTATTTTATTTAAATGTTAAAAATTAACGTTACTCTTGTTCGTTAAATCGTTGCGAAATAAGTTCTCCAATTGCATTTAAAGCTTGCTCTGCATCAGGCCCTTCACATACCACTTTAACTTCTTTACCTTGGCTACTTTCAAGTAGCATCAGTGCTAATACACTGTCACCAGCAGCTTCTTTATCATCTTGAAACAAGGTGATTGAAGCATCAAATTTTACAGCGAGTTGGGCTAATACAGTCGCGGCTCTGGCATGCAGTCCTAATTTATTTTGTATTAAAAAAGTGTCTTCTATACGCATACATTACTCTATCAAAGCTGAACAGGTTATTAGTTTTGTAAAATTACTTTTCTTGTTCTCTGTGACGTATTTTTACATTGGGATGCGTAACTGCAAAGCTTTCGCCAATTGTTTGCGCTAAATATACAGAGCGATGTTGCCCGCCAGTACAGCCAATCGCAATAGTTAAATAGCTTCTGTTATTTCGCTCTAGGTGTGGTAGCCATGTTTGTACAAAGGTTTGTATTTGCCATGTAAATTTTTGAACTATGCTGTGGCTAGCCAAATAATCTTTTACTGGTTGGTCTAGGCCATTGAGTGGTTTTAGTTCAGGCTCCCAGTGCGGGTTAGGTAAAAAACGTGCATCAAATACGTAATCTGCCTCTTTAGGAATGCCATGTTTAAAACCAAATGATTCAAATGTAACAATCAGCTGCTTATCTTTTTTACCTAATATTTTTTCGCGAATTGATTCAGCAAGTTGATGAACGCTTAGCTCACTGGTATCGATCATGTAATCGGCGCGCGTAATTAGCACATCGAGAAGTTCTTTTTCTTTTTTTATGGCTAAATCAAGCGGAAGTGAATCTATTGATAAAGGGTGTAAGCGTCTGGTTTCAGAAAAGCGCTTAATAAGGGTTTGATCTTCACTGTCTAAGTAGAACAGCGTTGGTTTTGTAAAACCCGGTAAGTATTCGATGATGTGATTAAATTCATCTTGCTCTTTTGGTAAATTTCGCACATCTATACTAACGGCAATTTTATCGTAGTTATCAGAAACGCTTCTAATTAAAGAAGGTAATAAATTTACTGGAATGTTATCTACGCAATAATAACCTAGATCTTCAACAACGCGCAAAGCAACCGACTTACCAGAACCAGAACGGCCACTTATGATAATCAACTCCATTAATCACCCTTTAAATTTGTTACGATTGGTCAACAATAATTTGATACAACTCAGCATCCGATTTAGCACAGCGAAGCTGCTTACAAAATTCTTTATTTTTTAGTTTATCAGCTATCGTTGCTAGCGTCTTTAAATGCTGTTGGTTATCGCCTTCAGGTACGATGAGTGCAACAAAAATATCAACAGGGCGGTTGTCTATAGCATCAAAATTAATCGGTGTTTCACTTACTAACACCAATGCTAAAGGTTCTTGTGCGCCGCTCATTCGGCCATGTGGAATAGCAATACCTCTGCCTATCCCTGTGCTGCCTAGCTTTTCGCGGGTTAATAAAGCGCCCAAAATATCCTGTTGAGATAAATACGGAAATTTATCGTGAGCCAGCTCGCTAATAAACTCTAAAATTCTTTTTTTACTATTAAAAAGGACCGCAGCTTTACTGCAGTCCTGGCATATAAGTGAACTTAATTTCATCATATTAGTGTCGAGCAAGCTTCTCTTTGTGTTTAATTACTTGACGGTCAAGCTTGTCAATCAATGAATCAATAGCTGCATACATATCTTGATGTTCAGTGGATGCGAATAATTCAGCACCACTTACATGAATAGTTGCTTCTGCTTTTTGATTTAGTTTTTCTATATCAAGAATGACATGAACATTATTAATATGATCAGAGTGCCTTTCTAGCTTCGCAAATTTGGTATTTATATAGTCTCTTAATGAATCAGTTAGTTCTACATGACGACCAGTTAAATTTAGTTGCATAAGCATTACCCTCTTTGTTTAGCGTCTTAGATCAGGCTCTTTCGCTGATTTGACGGTGGAATAGCCAGAGATTCGCGATATTTTGCGATTGTACGTCTCGCTACTTTAATTCCTTGCTCAGCCAATATATCCGCAATTTTGCTATCACTCAATGGTTTTGCTGAGTTTTCTGCTGCGATTAATTTTTTAATAAGTGCACGTATTGCCGTAGATGAACATTCTCCACCATTTTCGGTACTTACGTGGCTTGAGAAAAAGTATTTAAGCTCAAATATTCCACGCGGTGTGTGCATATACTTTTGCGTAGTTACGCGCGAAATTGTTGATTCGTGCATTTCTACCATTTCGGCAACATCATTTAAAACCATCGGTTTCATGGCTTCTGGGCCGTGTTCAAAAAAGCCCTGTTGTTGTTTAACAATACAGTTAGTTACTTTTAAAAGTGTATCATTTCTACTTTCTAAGCTTTTTATAAACCATTTAGCTTCTTGTAAATGTGAGCGAATAAATTGACTGTCGCCGCTTGATTTAACTGTACGCGACATCGCTGCATATTGGCTGTTTACACGAATTTTTGGCATGCTGTCTGGGTTTAACTCTACAATCCAGCGGCCTTTAATTTTTTTAACTGACACATCAGGTATTACATACTCAGACTCTTCTCGTACTATTGTGTCTGCAGGCTTAGGGTTGAGCGTATGAATAAGTGTCATTACTTCTTTAAGCTCATCTTCTTTGAGCTTCGTTTTTTTCATTAATGTACGGTAGTCACGAGCAGCTAACAAATCAATGTGCTCGGTTAAAATCATTTTTGTTTCATCAATAAAAGGCGTGCCTTTATCAAATTGATTTAACTGAATACACAAACACTCTTGTAAGCTACGTGCCGCAATACCCACTGGGTCAAATAGCTGAATGCGCTTTAATACCGCTTCTATTTCGTCAAGTTCAACCTCAACGTCATCATCGTTATCTTGATTAAAGCTCTCTAAAATCTCTTCGCAACTGAGTGTCAGTATGCCTGAATCATCCACCGCTTCTACAATAGCAATAGCAATGGCTTCATCTGTAGGGCTAAATGGCGTTAATTGTAATTGCCACATTAAGTATTCGTGAAGCGTTTCAGTTGATGCGCCCTGATATATAGACTCATCTTCAGGCATTGGTCCTGAAGATGATGCAGGGGCTGCACTCATGTACTCATCCCAGCTAACGTCCATTGCCATGTCGTCACTTACAGTATCTTTAGCAAGCGCTTCACCACTGTCTTGTTCATACTCGCTAGGGGCTTCATCTGCAGATACGGTTACTGTAACTTCATCGTTATCTGCTTTTTGCTCATTTTTGCCCGCAAGATCATCGGCATAGTCTTGCTCCTCAACCTCAAGTAATGGGTTGCTGTCGAGCGCTTCTTGTATTTCTTGCTGAAGATCCAATGTGCTTAATTGCAGCAAGCGAATAGCTTGTTGCAACTGAGGTGTCATTGTAAGTTGCTGGCCCATGCGCAGCTGTAGTGATTGCCTCATGTATCTCTAACAATCCTTTTAAGTTGTTATAGTTAATACTAGCAGATGCTTATAAATAAGGCGTAAATGTTACAGCCTAAATTGCTCGCCTAAATATACATCGCGTACAGTTTTATCATTTAATACGTGTTCAGGGGTACCAGAAGCAATCAGTTCCCCATGAGAAACAATGTAGGCTTTTTCGCAAACATCAAGGGTTTCTCTTACATTGTGGTCTGTTATTAATACGCCAATCCCACGGTTTTTCAGGTGTTCAATAATTTTTTTAATATCTAATACTGAGATAGGGTCAACACCGGCAAATGGTTCGTCTAGCAAAATAAACTTTGGATCTGCGGCTAAAGCACGTGCAATCTCTACTCGGCGACGTTCTCCGCCCGATAATGCCATACCTTTGCTATCGCGAATGTGTTGAATGCTAAATTCATCTAATAGATTATTCAATGTATCTTCTCTGGCTTGTTTAGTGAGCTCCTTTCGAGTTTCTAAAATAGCCATTAAGTTTTGATACACTGTTAATTTTCTGAATATAGACGACTCTTGTGGTAAGTAGCCTATGCCTAATCTAGCACGACTGTGCATAGGTAAAAGCGTAATATCGTTATCATCGATAGATATTTTGCCTTTGTCGCTAGGGACTAAGCCTACAATCATGTAAAAGGTTGTTGTTTTACCTGCGCCGTTTGGCCCAAGCAAGCCTACAATACTGCCAGCTTTAACTTCTAAGCCCACATTTTTTACAACTTCACGGCCTTTGTAGCTTTTGGCTAGTAGCTCTGCTTTTAATGTACTCATGGTTGGCCTTTGTCATTTTTTTTAGGCTCCACAGGCACTAAGATAGTGTGTACACGGTCAGTTGAGCTTTCATCTTTTTCGGCGCTAATAAGCTGCTGTTCTATATCGTAGGTAATGCTTTTAGCATTCATTTTTTGCCCAGCTTGAGATATCTCTGCATCTCCAATTAATGTTAAAAAACGCGTTGAAACATCGTATCTAACTTCATTAGCGCTGGCGCGCATTATTGTGCCGTCGGCTTGTTTTTCTTCAAAATAAGCAGGCTTACCTGTAGCTATTAACAATTGCTTGTTGTCGCCTAGCTCATCGCGCTTGTGAACCTCAAGGCGGTCTGCGGTAATTTTTCTGTCGCCATGAATAATTTCAACATTTTTTTCGAAGATACCTACGTTTTCTTTTAGTTGACCCTCTTGTTTATCCGCACTAATCGAAATTTGATTTGCAGAAATTGGCGCTGTTGGTTCAGCGGCATTAGTACCTAATGCAAGTAAAAATGTTGGAATAATAAAGAGTGTTGATAGTTTATTGGTCATAATAAATAGTTCGCGTATGGTTAATTAATTTTATCACTTCGGTTTTTAAATCGGCTTCTAAGCCTTTACCGGTGATTTTTAAATTGGGCCCTGTAACAATGACAGGCTGCTCTGATTGCATCGTTAGTAATTTTATATCTACCTGAATGTTATCAGCATTAATTTTATCTATCATTGCGTTATCAGTTAAATTACTAGCAACAACGTTACCTTCTAATATTAATTGTCTGCCTTCGTACAATGTTGCTTCATTAGCGTTAATTCGCCATGTTTGCTTGTTGTTGTATAGCGTAAAAATAGGTTTATCAAAAAAGGTAAACCCTAATTCTTGATATAGCTCCATTCGCGCTGCCGTTACTTTATGGCTGATTTTCCCATTTTCGTCATACGCTGTTTGTTTTAGCTCTATGGCTGTGTAATCTGGCTTTGCAATTATGTCTGCTTCGGTTTGTTGTGGTAAATTTACTTGTGTAAAATAAGGGTACCAAAGCCAAACCATACAGCTGATGAATAAAACGCTTAATATTATGCGCGCTGCATTCATGAACTAGTCCCTTTTGTGGTCAAAGGTTTGTTATTTTCAAGCATTAGCAGGTCGGTTAGTTCTCTCACTGCACCAAAGCCACCTGGCATTTGTGTTGTATAATGTGCTAAACGTTTTATTAGCGGATGTGCGTCATTTACTGCAACAGAAAACCCTACTAACTCCATCACTGGCATGTCTGGGCCATCATCGCCAATGTAGGCAATTTGCTCATCATTTAAATTGAGCTTTGTTTTTAGTTCTTCGTAAGCGAGTAATTTATTTTCTTGGCCTTGGTATATATGTTGTACTGTTAAGCTTGTCATACGCTGTTGTACTATTTTTGAGTGGCGTCCTGTAATTACCGCAACTTCAAAGCCACTATTAATTAGCGCTTTAATGCCAAAGCCATCTTTTGTATTAAATGCTTTGAGCTCTTCGCCTTGGTTACCCAAATAAATGCGACCATCAGAAAACACACCATCAATATCACAAATAAGTAGCTTTACTTTTTTTGCACGTGCTTTTGCGTCTTCACTCAATGGTTGATAGAGCTCTTCAAATTGCATTTATAATACTCCTGCTTTTAGTAAGTCTTGCATATTTAATGCACCAATAGGGTGGTTTTGCTCATTAACGATGATTAAACCATTAATACGCTTTTGCTCCATAATATTAAGTGCTTCAGCGGCCAAAATATCTTGCGTTGCCGTTGTGCAGGACTTGGTCATTACAACATCTATTTGTGTTGTATGTATATCAATTCGTTGTTCTAAAATACGACGTAAATCACCGTCGGTAAAGAGCCCTACAAGTTGTTGCTGAGAATCAACTATGGCTGTCATGCCTAAGCCTTTTGCCGACATTTCTATCAGTGCATCTTTTATAGTTTGAGTAACGTTAATAATAGGTGTGTTTTTACCGCTATGCATGACATCTTTTAGGGTCAGCAGTAAACGTTTACCTAAACTGCCGCCGGGGTGAGATAGCGCAAAGTCATCAGCTGTAAAACCGCGAGCTTCTAACAGTGCAACCGCCATGGCATCGCCCATTGCAAGTGTTGCTGTTGTGCTTGCTGTAGGGGCTAAGCCTAACGAACAGGCTTCTTTTTGTACTTTTATGCAAATATGTACGTTTGCAAGCGTTGCCATTGTTGAGCTAGCGTTGCCTGTCATGGCTATCATTTTTGCGCCGAGGCGTTTCAAAACGGGAATTATATTGAGGACTTCGCTTGTTTCACCAGAATTAGAAATTAGCATAACCACATCATTTTTAGTGATCATACCTAAGTCGCCATGGCTTGCCTCACCTGGGTGTACAAAAAATGCAGGGCTGCCAGTACTTGCTAATGTCGCCGCTATTTTATTGCCAATATGACCCGATTTTCCCATGCCTATAACAATAGTTCGGCCTTGGCAGTCGTATATTAACTGACATGCTTGATGAAAATTTTCATCCACATATTGTGCAATATCACTCAATGCTTGGCGCTCTATGTCTAATACACGTAGGCCTTGTTTAATAAAATTTAGCGTTGCCATTACTTACCCTACTTGACTGAAAATATACCCTTGGTAGCCTAAAAAAGCGATTAATAATAAGCCGCCCTCTACTCTATTGATGCGCTGAGCACCTCTAAAGTTCAATGACATGATAATAAGCGCAACCGTGGCACCAATCATAATAAGTATGTCGCGGTTAGCAACAGACGGGTCAATAACAGAAGGGTTAATAATGCCTGCGAAAGGCAGCACGGCAAGAATATTAAAAATATTAGAGCCAACAATATTACCCAGTGCTAAGTCATCTTCATTTTTAAGAACCCCTGCTATTGAAGCTGCAAGCTCGGGCAAGCTAGTACCTATTGCAATAATTGTTAAGCCAATGACTAAATCGCTTAGGCCAAAATATTTTGCAATATCGACCGCTGAATCTATTAAAAAATGTGCACTGACAGGGAGTAATACCATACCAATAACTAACCAAATGACTGCTTTTTTTGTTGGTACGTCATTGGGTACTTCATCACATGCTTCTGATACAAATGGGTCTGTTTGATTTTTAGCACGTAGCGAAACAATAATCAGCCCACCAATAAAGACGACAAAACCAATTAATAAGGCAACGCCTTCAGCAAGCGAAAAGTAGTTATCTGAAAAAATATACCAAGTAGCTAGAGATACGATAAGCACTAATGGGATTTCACGTTTTAATGTACTTGAAGAAACGCTAAGAGGCCTAAATAAAGCGGTAATACCTAATACCAGTAAAATATTTGTGATATTTGAGCCAATTGCGTTACCTACCGCTGTGTCTGTTTTTCCAGCCAATGCAGCAGAGGCTGACACCATCATTTCAGGTGCTGATGAGCCCATGGCAACAACAGTCAAACCAACAATTAAGGTTGGTACGCCAAAGTTTTTAGCCAGTGCGGCCGCACCATAAACAAACCTGTCAGCACTCCAAACTAGGGCTGCAAAACCAAGAATCAAAATAACAAACGAGGTAACCATTGTATTAAGCCAGTTATTCAAAATAGGAATGGCGCGAATAGTAACAAATGCCACGATGAAAGTATAAATAAAAGAGTAAGGTCAACTACGTAGACTAATTCATTTTACTAAATTAATTAGTCGGGGCTGTTAGGCTTTCAGTATTAAAGTTTTGCTGATGTATGGGGAATAACTACACCACCAGGTACTAACTTGCCAAAATTCTAAATGGGTTGCTGAAAATTTAACCTTAATAGGTAATAGACCTCAGTTTAAGTGTTGGTTAAGTGAAGATGAGTGAGTCTTAATGTGTGTTTTAAACGTACATTACAAAATCTTACGAATTGTTTTTTCCATATTGGATCAAAAAGATTTAAAATAGGGGCACTAGTGAACATTTTTATGGAGAGCGACTTGTCGCAATCAATAGTAGAAGTCAAGGATGTTAGCTTTTCCAGGGGCGATAGGGTCATATATAAAAATATGAGCTTTAGTGTGCCTAAAGGCAAAATCACTGCGATTATGGGGCCAAGCGGTATTGGTAAAACCACCATGTTGCGTTTAATTGGTGGCCAATTAAAACCTGATTCGGGTGATATTTTATTTGAAGGTGGCAGTATTCCTTCCATGACGCGTTCAGAATTATACGAAGCGCGTACAAAAATGAGCATGCTATTTCAAAGTGGTGCCTTGTTTACCGACATGTCTGTGTTTGACAATATTGCTTTTCCGATTCGTGAGCACACAAAACTAAGTGAAGATCTTATTCGTTTAGTGGTGTTAATGAAGTTGCAGGCTGTGGGTTTACGCGGTGCTAAAGATTTAATGCCCTCAGAGTTATCAGGTGGGATGGCAAGGCGTGCTGCTCTTGCTCGCGCAATAGCGCTCGATCCAGAGCTCATCATGTATGACGAACCGTTTGCTGGCCAAGATCCTATCTCAATGGGCGTGCTTGTAAAGTTAATTAAATCGCTCAATCAAGTATTAGGTTTATCGTCTTTAATTGTGACCCATGATGTAACTGAAGTAATGAGTATTGCCGATCACGTTATTATTATTGCCGATCAGGGCGTAATAGGCTCAGGTACGCCAGATGAAATGCGCAATCATGAATCTGAGCTAGTTCAGCAATTTTTAAAAGGTTTGTCTGATGGTCCTGTGCCATTTCATTTCCCTGCGCAAGCCTATGCAGATGAGTTGCTTGGAGAAAAAGCCTAATGTTGGATTTGTTTCAAAAGTTAGGGCATAAAACTCTGGGTCGCTTTGCTGCCCTTGGTCGCTCAGCTTACATGTTGTTCAGCGCACTCGCGCATGTTCCTAATTTTAAAAAAGGCACTCCGCTGCTTGTTCGCCAGCTTTATATGGTGGGTTCGCAGTCGCTGCTTATTATAATGGTATCAGGCTTGTTTATCGGTATGGTACTCGCATTGCAAGGCTACACCGTATTAGTAGGGTATGGTGCTGAAGATAGCTTAGGGCCACTTGTAGCACTGAGTTTATTACGTGAGCTAGGCCCTGTAGTTACCGCGCTATTATTTGCTGGGCGTGCAGGTAGTGCACTTACCGCAGAAATAGGTCTCATGAAAGCCACCGAACAATTATCATCATTAGAGATGATGGCAATTGATCCACTCAAACGTATTATTGCACCTCGCTTTTGGGCTGGTTTTATTAGCATGCCTTTACTTGCAATTATATTCTCTGCCGTTGCAATTATAGGGGCTCATTTAGTCGGGGTTGATTGGTTAGGTGTAGATACCGGTAGTTTTTGGTCAATTATGCAATCGCAAGTGTCGTTTCAGGCAGATGTACTAAACGGCATAATTAAAAGCTTTGTATTTGCAATAGTGGTTACTTGGATTGCACTTTACAAAGGCTATGACTGTGTTCCAACGTCGGAAGGGATCAGCAAAGCAACTACCGAGACAGTTGTACACTCGTCATTGGCCGTTTTAGGTTTCGACTTTATTTTGACAGCGGTAATGTTTACCAGCTAATTAGGGTATAAATAATGAATTCACGGAAATTAGAAATTTTAGTTGGCTTTTTTGTAGCGCTTGGCATTTTAGCTTTTGCTATGTTAGCGCTTAAAGTAGCGAATGCAGGTATTAGTGGCTCAGGCGAAACTTATTCACTCAATGCAAAGTTTGAAAATATTGGCTCATTAAAAGCACGAGCCCCCATCAAAGTAGGTGGTGTGGTAATTGGTCGCGTTGAGTCAATTTATGTTCATCCAAAAGAGTTTTTACCTGTGGTTGATATGACTATTGATGCGCAATACTTATGTCGTTTTTCAGATACAAGCTCTATATCCATACTTACATCGGGTATTTTAGGCGAGCAATACTTAGGTATAAATCCTGTTATTGCCTCCAGTTCAGCTGAACAGCGCTGTTTAGGTGAAACAGTAACCAACAATGAACAAGATACAGCAATTGATGATTTATTTGGCGTAGAAAGTAAGGCGTTAGGGAATGGGGATTCAATTATTGATACCAAGTCTGCCATTGTGTTAGAAGAATTAATTGGGCAGTTTTTATTCAACCAAGGTAGTGAGTAATTATTATGTTGAAAAAGTATTTAGCTATTATAACGCTTAGCGCATTAAGCCTAATGCAAACGGTGAGTGCTGCAGAAGTAAAGTTAGACGATCCAAATAAAATGGTGCGCAAGGTATCAGAGCATACATTTGACCGAATCAAAAAAGATCAACCATTGATTGTTAAAGATCAAGAGTATCTTCGCGTTATCGTTGAAGAAGAGTTGATGCCCTATATTGATTATAAATACGCAGCACTGCGTGTTTTAGGAAGTGAAGTATCTAAGGTACGAGCAATCACAGATGATGCTGAAAAAGCACAAGCAATTAAAGACATTCAGCGCTTTATTGGCGTGTTTAGAGAGTATTTAGTTGCTACGTATGCAGGTGTATTTACTCAATATACTAACCAACACGTTGAATTTGGTGCACCGCAACCATTTAAAGGTCAGGATGTGGTTGTAGTTAAAACAAAAATTATTGAAGATGGTAAGCCAGATATTCGCATTGATTTTAAAGTTCGTGAAGATCGCAGTGGTCAGTGGCGTGCATACGACATGATTGCTGAAGGCATAAGCTTGTTAGATGCTAAGCAAAGTGAGCTACAAGGCATTTTGCGTCAGCAAGGTATTGACAAAGTAAGTGACCTTTTAGAGCAAAAAAGTAAGCTTCCAGTTCAATTTAGAGGCAGCAGCTCGAATGACTAAATTGGCGATAAGCCAAATTGATGATCAACAGTTTCGAGCGAGCGGCGAGCTCTCTCGAAATTCAATTGGCGATGAACAACTTCTGAACAAGCAGCTACAAACTAAGCATAAAACCATCTATTTTGACCTAAGTGGGGTGTCAAGGGTTGACACAGCCGGCTTAGCTTGGTTAATTCACTCTTTTGCAGAATTAAAGCAGCAAGGTATTCGCCTTGAATTGCAAAATCCACCTGAGCAATTGCAAAATTTAATGCAATTGGGTCAAGTTACAACCCTATTTGAGTGAGAGTTATGGAAACTAGCCAAGTCGAAACATTATTACGCGAAGAACTTCAATTAGCAGAAGTTCATGTAAAAGCCAATGGAAGCCATTATGAAGTTGTTGCCGTGGGTGAGTGCTTCGACGGTTTAAGCCGAGTTAAAAAGCAACAGCTAGTATATGGTCCACTAATGAATACTATTTCAGACGGTACTATTCATGCAGTTTCTATTCGTGCTTTTACACCGACTGAGTGGAAACGCGAACAAAAATTTATTTTACCGCAATAAATAGGGCCTCCTAATGGATCAATTTGTAATTCAAGGTGGCACTTCACTTGCTGGTGAGGTGACTATTTCTGGTGCTAAAAACGCGGCACTGCCTATTTTATTTGCCTCACTTTTGGCCGACGGTAAAAGCACATTTACCAATGTGCCACGCTTACGCGATATTGTAACTACTGAAGCTTTGCTAAAAACATTAGGTGCAGATGTAAATTGGCAGGGTGACACCCTCGTCATAGATGGTGCAACTGTTGATAAAACGTTGGCCCCATACGATTTAGTAAAGCAAATGCGCGCGTCTGTATTAGCATTAGGGCCTTTAGTTGCTCGCTTTGGTGAGGCACAAGTTTCATTGCCAGGCGGCTGTGCTATTGGTGCTCGCCCTGTTGATATTCACATTCAAGGCATGGAACGTTTAGGTGCGCAAATTAGTGTTGAAAATGGCTATATCAATGCAAAAGTGGATGGTCGCCTTAAAGGCGCTGAGATCTTTATGGAGATGGTCAGTGTAGGCGCAACCGAGAACTTGTTGATGGCAGCAGCGCTGGCCGATGGTAAAACAGTACTTGAAAACGCAGCCCGTGAACCTGAAATTACCGATTTAGCAAATTGCTTGATTGCAATGGGTGCTAAAATTACAGGCGCAGGGACGAGCCGTATTGAAATTGAAGGCGTAGAACGCTTATCCGGTTGTGAACATAAAATTTTACCGGATCGTATTGAAACAGGTACGTTCTTAGTTGCTGCAGCAATGGCTGGCGGTGAAGTATTGTGTAAAAACACAGACTTTCATTCACTTGAACCGGTTATTGAAAAACTGCGCGCGACAAATGCCTTACTTGAAGTGAAAGACGATTCTATTTATCTGGATATGCGTGGTCGTGAGCTTAAAGCGGTGAATGTTAAAACAGCCCCGCATCCAGGGTTCCCAACCGATATGCAAGCTCAGTTTACTGCACTTAATGTAGTGGCTAATGGCAGCGCGACAATTACAGAAACTATTTTTGAGAACCGTTTCATGCATGTGCCTGAGTTACAGCGCATGGGCGCAAACATTCGTTTAGAAGGCAACACAGCAATATGTGGTGAGACTAAAAGTCTTTCTGGCGCTCAAGTTATGGCTACGGATTTACGAGCATCAGCAAGCTTAATCCTTACAGGGATTGTAGCGCAAGGTGAAACAGTTGTTGATCGTATTTATCACGTTGATAGAGGGTATCAGCGTATTGAGGATAAACTCAGCGCGCTAGGCGCTAACATAAAGCGTAAAGCAAGCTAACACGTTTAAATGATGGTCGGTGTGATTACACCGACCTTTCTTTATTTAGAGTTTGGTTTCAAGCTCAGCCACAGTAACCATTATTTTTTCGATTTTTCCATCTCTATACAATTCAAACTCTATTTCTTTACCTGGTTCAGTATTGCCAATTTTTTCGAGTACCTTTTGTGGATTAGCCACTGAAAGCCCTGCAATTTTTATTACAATATCTTGTTCTTCAATGCCTGCTTGCCACGCAGGCCCTAATGGGTCTAAATTTGTAATACGCATGCCGGTCACAGGGGTTAAGTTGTCATTAACCTCTTTGCCTGTACTGTCTACAGCTGTGCCTTCAAAGCCTAAGTAACCACGCACTACACGACCATGGCGAATTAGCTTAGCCATGACTTCCTTCGCTAGGGTGTAGGGGACAGCAAAAAAGATGCCTTGAATGTTTAAGTTTTCGCGGGTTTTAAATTGCGCTGAAGTAATACCTACTAAATCACCATTTGAATTAACGAGTGCACCACCGGAATTTCCTACATTAATTGCTGCATCCATTTGCAGTAGGTTATTAAACGGGCTATCGGTGATTTTTTGTTTACCTGTGGCACTAATAATCCCTTGTGTGATTGTTTGTCCTAGATTAAGTGGGTTGCCAATCGCTAATACAACATCTCCCACGCTAGTCGTATAGTCATCGTTTACGGGTATAACAGGAAGGTGTTCTGCATTTATTTTAAGTAGTGCTAGATCTGTAATTGTATCAAAGCCTATCAGCTGAACATCAAAAAAACGTCGGCCGTCAGTTAAAATCACCATGATGACATCAGCATTATTAACAACGTGATAATTAGTAAGTATGTAGCCATCTGGCGACATAATAACGCCAGAGCCTAACTCCTGAACGGTGTTTTTTCTTTTGTAGCGGGGCTCCTTGGAAATACTTTCAGAAAAAATAGTAACGACTGACGGGGCTGCGCGCTTTACTGCATCAGAAAAGCTTAAGTGGCTTGCACTCATTGCACTAGGGATAGGAACATTAGGCAGCAGCGCTGCTCTCATATTTGGGCTGAAAAAAACCACCAAAAAAGCAATACTGAGACCTGCAAATAGAGGAGGGAGGACAAATTTAATGAATTTCAGCACAAGTTTCTTATTATTAAAGGAGCAATCCCTTTATGATGGCACAAAAAAAATAACAGCGGCAAGTGCCACTGTTATTTTTATTACACATATACTGCGATTAATTACTGAATTAGGATAAATATAGACTCACGTCCACGTTTAACGCCTAGTACAATATTACCTTTCGTATTTTCGATGATTTTATTCATATCGCGAATTGTCTCAACACGTTGGCGGTTCACTTGAACTATCATGTCACCTTCTTCTAGGCCTACCCGTGCAGAAGGAGAGCGAGGATCGACAGAAGTAATTTCAATCCCCTTTGCGTTATTTTTCTGAACATTTTCTAATTCAGCCCCTTGAAATGCGGGGTGCAGTTCTTCGCCAACCGCTTTAACACCAGATGCACCGTCGAGTGTGACTTTGAGCGTTTTTATTTTTCCATCTCGGTAAATACTGAGCTTTATTTCTCTGCCTTCACCTAATGTAGCAATTTTACTTCGCAGTTCATGGAAGCCGCTTATATCGCTGCCATTAATGCTTACAATAACATCCCCGGCTTTTATGCCTGCTTTACTTGCAGCAGTATCATCCATTACCTGCATTACATAAGCACCTTGTTTAACATCAAGCTGTTGTGCTTTGGCTAAGCCCGCATCAAGTGGACGACCCGATATGCCTAGCGAGCCACGGCGTACTTCACCATGCTCAATAATCTGATCAACCAAGTTTTTCATCATGTTAGAAGGAATAGCAAAACCAATTCCAACGTTACCACCAGATGCACCTAAAATAGCGGTGTTAATGCCAATTAGTTCTCCATTTAAATTCACTAAAGCACCGCCGGAATTACCTTGGTTAATTGCGGCGTCTGTTTGAATGAAATCTTCGTAACCTTCAATGTTTAAACCACTGCGTCCAAGGGCACTAACAATGCCTGAGGTGACGGTGTGGCTTAAGCCAAACGGGTTGCCTATAGCAACTGCAAAATCACCGACTCGTAATTGGTCTGAGTTAGCAAGTTTGATTTCTGTCAGGTCATCAGCGTCTATTTGTAGTAGTGCAATGTCAGACTCTTTATCTGTACCAATTTTAGTAGCTTCAAATTCACGTCCATCTTCGAGTGTAACGATCATTTTTTCAGCATCTTGGATCACGTGATTATTAGTAACCACATAACCTTCATCTGCATCGATAATCACACCTGAACCCAAACCACTAAATTGGCGCTTTTGGCTGCGAGGTTGTTGCTGGCCAAAAAAGAACTCAAGTGGATCGGCGCGGCGGCGAACCTCTTTAGAGCCCGAAACCTGAATACTCACAACACCAGGGGAGATTTGTTCAAGCATAGGTGCAAGAGTCGGTAGCTGTTGCCCATTAACTGCTATTGGTAACTTTGCGTAAGACGCTACCGGGCTCATTAATAAGCTTGTAGATAAAATAGCAGCACTGATAAGTGATAATTTCATTTTCATAGTCAAGGTTTACTCCACTTAGGAAAAACAAAAATTAAAAAAGGCTGCATAAGCAGCCTTTTTTTAGTTTGTTAGTAAGATAAAACAACAAAGCTGTTATATCTAAAGACTATGGGGTCAAAAAAAAGTTCATCAAGATGCTTTAGAGCGGTCCTGTACTTTATTTTCACCAGCAAATAAACCAGACTCACCTGACACAAAGTCTGCCGGTTGCGCCTCTGCTGAAGAGCGATCAGAACGACGCTCTTTTAAAGATGCTTGTAATTGCTCTGTTGTTTCTTTTGAAAAGTAAGGGGCTGCTGGTTCTTTATTTCTATCTTCTAACAGTAATTGATTAGTTTCTTCTACATGACTCAAGAGCTGGTTGTAGTTATCTTTCATTTTATTTACAAGCTTGCTGGTGCTTGCTAAATGGTCAGCTACGTCTTGGCGGTATTGCTCAAGTTCGCTTTGCGCTTGTTCCGCTTGCTCTTTTAACTCATCTTGTTTGAACTGTTTTTTAGTAACAAATGCACCAATAAAAAATGCTATAACCGCAACAATAACGATTAAACCTACCCATATAACTGTGCCCATAAACTACCCCTTTGGGAAAATAACGAAAGAATGCTGATTCATTTATAAATCATATTAAGTGTAATATACCCCGAGTTATGATGCGTGTTAATATGCTTTACAAATTAAACTGCGTTTTGACTGAAAATACATATGACTCCTTGGCAAACATATCAACAAGATTTAAAACGAGATGACTTTGTACACGACGCAGCACAAGAAAATGCTGTGCGCCACTTGCAACGTTTATACGATGACCTCACGCAAGCAAAACCAAAATCAACAGGTTTTTTCGCTAATTTATTTGGTAAAAATGAACCAGAATCTATAAAAGGCTTGTATTTTTGGGGAGGAGTTGGGCGTGGAAAAACGTATTTAGTTGATACTTTTTATGAGGCATTACCAAGTGATCGAAAAATGCGCGTGCATTTTCACCGTTTCATGCACCGTGTGCATGATGAATTAAAAAAACTAAATAACACGACCAATCCGTTGGAAAAAGTAGCGGATATATTTAAATCAGAAACAGACATCATTTGTTTTGATGAATTCTTTGTGCAAGACATAACGGATGCCATGTTACTGGGTGGTTTAATGGAAGCGCTTTTTGCTCGTGGAATTGTTTTAGTCGCTACCTCTAATATTGTGCCTGACGATTTATATAGAAATGGCCTACAGCGGGCTCGTTTTATGCCTGCCATTGAACTGGTAAAACTCAATACTGAAATAGTGAATGTAGATTCGGGTATTGACTATCGACTGAGAACCTTAGAACAGGCTGAGATTTTTCACAGCCCGCTTGATGAACAAGCGGATAAAAATCTATTTGAATATTTTGATAAGTTGTCTGCTGAACCGGGTCAACTCGATCACCCTATAGAAATAGAAGGGCGCTTAATAAAAACGCGCAAAGTAGCTCAAAGTGTCGTGCTATTCGAATTTAGTGAATTGTGTGAGACTGCACGTAGCCAAGTTGATTACATGGAAATTAGCCGTTTATATAACACGGTAATTATCTCTAATGTAAAACAGCTTGGCCAAAGTAATGACGATGCAGCAAGGCGCTTCATTGCTCTAGTGGATGAATTTTACGAACGCCACGTGACGCTAATTATTTCAGCAGAAAAACCGATTACCGAACTTTACACCCAAGGTAACTTAAATTTTGAATTTAAACGCTGCATAAGCCGTTTACAAGAAATGCAGTCGTTAGAGTATTTGGCAAGAGAACATTTAGCTTAATAAAAATTAGAATGCCGGTCGTTTTGCGCTCTCAACACTTATTTGTAAATAGCGATAATTTTCTTGTGGGAAAAACAACCGATCGGTAGCAATGTGGTTTAAGTGCTGGTATACTCCCGCGTCTGCCACGTTGCGTTCTATGCCTTCATATAGTTTAGCCACTAATGAGCGGCGCAAAAGTCTAAAACTCGAAGGGGTTATAGCAAACTTAGAGCAGTAGTTAATATTAACTACTTGTGGTTTTAATTGAAAAACATTGGATTTTTATAAATGAAAACGTTTGTTGCTAAACCAGAAACAGTAAAACGTGACTGGTACGTAGTTGACGCTGAAGGTAAAACTTTAGGTCGCATCGCTACTGAAATCGCTCATCGCCTACGCGGTAAGCACAAAGCTGAATACACTCCACACGTAGATACTGGTGATTACATCATCGTTATCAACGCTGAGAAAGTTACTGTAACTGGTAACAAATTCAAAGATAAAGTGTACTACGCTCACTCTGGTTTTCCAGGTGGCCTTAAGTCTACTACTTTTGATAAACTTCAAGCTGCAAAGCCTGAAATGATCATCGAAAAAGCAGTTAAAGGCATGTTGCCACGTGGTCCTTTAGGCCGCGCTATGTACCGTAAACTTAAAGTTTACGCAGGTACTGAGCATAACCATGCTGCACAACAGCCTCAGGTTCTAGACATTTAAGGAGCACTATCATGGCAAATCAATACTACGGTACAGGTCGTCGTAAAAGTTCAAGTGCTCGCGTATTCTTACGCCCAGGCACTGGTAACATCGTAATCAACAAGCGCTCTTTAGAAGAGTACTTTGGTCGCGAAACAGCACGCATGGTTGTTCATCAAGCTCTTGAGCTTGTTGATATGACTGAAAAATTTGACCTTTTCATCACCGTTTCTGGTGGTGGTACAACTGGTCAAGCTGGTGCTATCCGTCACGGTATCACTCGTGCACTTATGGAGTTTGACGAGTCACTACGTCCACAACTTCGTAAAGCAGGTTTCGTTACTCGTGATGCACGTAAAGTTGAACGTAAGAAAGTGGGTCTTAAGAAAGCGCGTAAGCGTCCACAGTTCTCAAAACGTTAATCTATACGTTATCAAGAATTCAAAAACCCAGCTTATGCTGGGTTTTTTGTTATTGGCGATAAATTTCTTCTGATTCCTTTGAGCTTTAAAAAATTGTTAGCCTAAGCTGTAATTGCAAATTACTGTTTATGATGATCACACAGTGCAATAACGGCGTATTAATTGAACGAAAGGAAGTAAATAGCCAGATAGGTGCAAAAAAGTTAAATAATTATCGTAATTAGTTTAAATCCATCAGTTAATTGATGGAATTTTTTGCTACAATTGGCGTGGAAGTAAAACGATCAAGTTTTATAACACTATAGTGTAGTCTTAAAACTTCCGCTTAGTGGAGTTGATCTTGGTCACTACATCGTTTTTACAGAAGTGATATTATTACTTTTCGGCTCGTGCTCGAACTAGCTTAATCAAACCATTGGTGAAATTAATATTTTTCAAGACCTGAGTTGTTAATAACCTTGTTTTAAACAAGGGTTTTAATTATGATCATTTCTATTTTAAAAATTTCGAATAATTAACCTGCTGTAACTGATGTTCTCAATATAGCAAGTGTTGAGAATCGTAAGTGGAGATAAGTGGATGAGCAATGCGCCTGTAGACAATGGCCGACGTCGCTTTTTAACCATAGCTACCTCTGTTGTTGGTGGTGTTGGTGCGGCTGGGGCTGCTGTTCCTTTTATTGCGTCTTGGAATCCAAGTGAGCGAGCTAAATCTGCGGGTGCGCCTGTAGAAGTAGATATAAGCAAACTTGAGCCAGGACAATTAATACGTGTCGAGTGGCGTGGTAAACCTGTATGGGTTGTATCACGAACCCCAAAAATGCTTGAGCAAATGAAAGAACATGAAGGTCAACTTCGTGATCCGCAATCGCAAGAGCCACAACAATTAGAATCATCAACAAATGACTACCGTTCATTACGTCCAGAGATTTTTGTCGCTGTAGGTATTTGTACGCATTTAGGATGTTCACCTAGCTTTTTACAAGGTGGCTTTGGTGAAAAAGTGGAAGGGACTGATGATGGTTTTTATTGTCCATGTCACGGTTCTAAATTTGATATGGCTGGCCGTGTTTTTCAATCGGTTCCAGCACCATTAAACTTAGAAATTCCACCATATACTTTTCTTGATGAAACCACTATTTTAGTGGGCGAAGAACAAGGGGTGGCCTAATGTTTGGTAAGATTATTGGTTGGATTGACGACAGAATCCCAATGACACGTGTTTGGAACATGCATATTGCACAGTATCCAGCACCTAAAAACTTTAACTTTTGGTACTTCTTTGGCTCATTAGCAATGTTAGTACTAGTTAACCAAATACTGACCGGTATTTGGCTAACAATGAACTACGTACCGTCTGCTGAAGGTGCATTTGCATCAATAGAATATATCATGCGTGATGTAGATTATGGCTGGTTACTGCGCTATCTGCATTCAACCGGTGCATCAGCATTCTTCATTGTTGTATACCTGCATATGTTCCGTGGCATGATCTACGGTTCTTACCAAAAACCACGTGAGTTACTGTGGTTGTTTGGTATGTTTATTTTCTTAGCCCTAATGGCTGAAGCATTCATGGGTTACTTATTACCATGGGGCCAAATGTCGTTCTGGGGTGCACAGGTAATCATTTCATTATTCGGGGCTATTCCTGTTATTGGTGATGACCTTACACTTTGGATCCGTGGTGACTACGTAATTTCTGGTGCAACGCTTAACCGCTTCTTTGCATTACACGTAATTGCACTGCCATTGGTTATTGTTATCTTAGTATTTTTACACATTGTTGCACTACACGAAGTGGGTTCTAATAACCCAGACGGTATTGATAACAAACGTAAAAAAGGCACTGTTCCTGAAGAAGATAAGCCTAAATTTAAGTTCCATGAATACTACACTGATAAAAAAGACATTATTGATGCGATTCCGTTCCATCCTTATTACACAGTAAAAGATATTGTGGGTGTGGTTGGTTTCTTAATCTTGTTCTGTTGGGTTGTGTTCTTTATGCCTGCTATGGGTGGTTTCTTTTTAGAGGCGCCAAACTTTGAAGCGGCGAACCCACTTAAAACACCGGAACATATATTCCCTGTTTGGTACTTCACGCCATTCTACGCAATCTTGCGCGCAATCCCTGATAAATTAATGGGTGTTGCAGCAATGGGTGCGTCAATCGTAGTACTTGCGTTATTACCTTGGATTGACCGTGGTTCAGTTCGTTCTGTTCGTTACCGTTGTGGTTTCCACAAATGGAACATTGCAGGCTTTGTTATTACTTTTGTTCTTTTAGGTTGGGTTGGTGCTACACCGCAAACTGACTTTAAAACAATTGTTTCGCAAGTTTGTACTGTGACTTACTTTATGTTCTTCGTACTGTTATTTGTTTACAGTAAGAATGAAAAAACTAAGCCATTGCCTGAGAGGTTAACGAAATGATGAAAAAACTAATAATTGGTTTATTCGCTTTATCAGTAAATATGTTACCTGCAATGGCGGCAGGCCCGTCAGTTCCTTTAATGGACGCGGGTAACGATATATCTGATCAGCCATCTTTGCAGCGCGGTGCTAAGTTGTTCATGAACTACTGTCTTGGTTGTCACCAAATGCAGTATCAGCGTTATGAACGTACTTTCCGTGATATTGGTATTCCAACGGAAGTTGGCCAAGAGCAGCTTATTTTTGATGGTTCAAAAGTAGGTAGCCATATCAAGAACTCAATGGCTAAAGATGATGCAGCAAAATGGTTTGGTGCGGCTCCGCCGGATTTAACCAATGTTGCACGTGTACGCGGAAGTGATTGGATTTACACGTACTTGAAATCATTTTACAAAGATGAGTCTCGCCCATTTGGTGTAAATAATACGTTATTTCCATCAGTAGGTATGCCACATGTTCTACAAGAACTTCAGGGTGTTCCTACTCCTATAACTGAAGAAGTAACTGTTGACGGTGTAACAACTGTACATATCACAGGTACTGAAACAGATGGTTCAGGTGAGATGAGTGTAGATGAATATGACCAAGCAGTTCGTGATTTAACGAATTTCCTAGAGTACGTAGGTGAACCTACTCGACTTGAATCGGAAGCGCTAGGTATTAAGGTAATTGGGTTTTTAGTTATCCTATTTATCTTGGCATTTATGCTTAAGAAAGAATACTGGAGAGATGTTCATTAATTTTGAACATATTTAAAGGTAATTTTGCAATAGGGGCTTAAGCCCCTATTGCTGTTTTAGTTATTTAATGGAGGTAGGCATGGCCGTAGCTGCCAATAAGCGCCCTGTAATGACCCTTTTCTCTGGGGCTAACTGTATGTATAGCCATCAAGTACGTATCGTACTTGCAGAAAAAGGTGTAAGTGTAGATATTCATTTGGCTGAAAAGGATAATCTGCCAGAAGCACTTCACGAAATTAACCCTTACGGTACAGTGCCAACACTGATTGACCGTGAGCTTGGTTTATATCAGGCAAATATCATCATGGAATACCTTGATGAACGTTTCCCTCATCCTCCACTAATGCCTGTTTACCCGGTAATGCGTGGTCGTAGCCGTTTAATGATGCACCGCATTGATACTGATTGGTACAGCTTAGCTGCTAAAATCAGCAATAACACATCAGATGCAGCACAAGCTCGTAAAGAGTTAACTGAGGCATTACTTGCAGTAGCTCCTATCTTTAGCGAAGCTCCTTACTTTATGAGTGAAGAGTTTAGCTTAGTAGATTGTTACTTAGCACCACTACTATGGCGTTTACCTGAGTTTGGTATTGAGCTTAATGGTGCAGGCTCTAAAGAGATGAAAGAGTACATGATCCGTTTATTCGAACGTGAATCATTCCAAGCCTCTTTAACTGAAGCTGAGCGTGAGATCCGTTTATAATGACGCCTAATCGTCCTTATTTATTACGTGCTTTTTTTGATTGGATAGTCGATAACGAATGTACGCCACATATTGTGGTGGACGCTGGTTTTGCGAATGTGCAAGTGCCTACACAATTTGTGCAAGATGGACAAATAGTGCTTAACATTAGCCCATCAGCAGTAACACAGTTTTCGTTAGACCTAACCCAACTTAGTTTTAACGCGCGTTTTGGCGGTCAGCCAATGCAAGTTTATGTACCTTTAGGTGCTGTGCTTGCAATTTACGCCCGTGAGAATGGCGAAGGTACAGTCTTTACTGCAGACGAGTTTGTAGAGGACGAAGACGAGTTTGATACAGGGCTAGAAAGTGTTGATTCATCTGAGTATATAGATGAAACACCGCCAGAAAAACCTGAAAAGAAAAAAGGCTCACATTTACGTGTTATAAAATAATATGTAGATTACAAAAAAACCGCTTAAAAGCGGTTTTTTTATCGCTGTAGTTTAGTGACTTTTAATTAATATATTCAAATACCTTTACTACTCGCTCTACGCCCGACACATTACGTGCAATATCAACTGCACGATTAGCTTCATCTTGAGACACCAAGCCCATCAAATACACCTCAGCGTTTTCTGTAACCACTTTAATGTTATTGCTACTAATATCTTTAGCTGCTAGTAACTGTGCTTTTACCTTTGAGGTGAGCCACGAATCATGAGTTTGAGTTGTTATACCAATATTTGAACCAATACGAAGTTGGTTATGAATTTTACGAATGCCGGCAATCGCTTCTACGGTTATTTGTGCTTCGTTTTTCATTTCCTGATTAGCAACTTGACCAACAAGCAAAACAATACCATTGACACTTATAGCGTTAACTCGAGCAGACTTTTCTAGGCGTTCAACTTCACTAATAGCAATGCTAGCTTTAATTTCTATATTGTTATCATCGATTTGAGAGCCTATAGTGCGACGGTCGTTTGCAGCGGTTACTGCACTGGCAGTGCCGGCTACAACAGCTGCAGCACAGCCTTGTAATAATACAACGGTACCTAAAATAATAAGGGAGCGTTTAAACATAATTTTCATCCTGCGGGAAAAGCGTTAAATCTATAAGTTCACTTAAACAATGTAAGTTAGTTAAATGCGACTCTATAATACGGCTTGGACGTTTAGACGGTGTTCTTATTTCAACATCATTAGGGCCAAGTAAACCCACTAATTCACCGCCATCGTCACCGACCATAACAATGACCTTCATATCGCGTGTAAGTGCAGCTTCAACGGCTGAAATTACCTGCTTTTCATTGCCATTAATTGCTAATACCAATAGTAAGTCACCTTGTTGAGCGAATGCACGGATTTGACGGGCAAATGTATCGTGATCATCACTGTGATTGTTCTGCCCAAGATTTATATTTTCTTGTGACAAAGCAATAGCAGGCAAGCAAGGACGCTCTGTTTCGTAGTGATTGACCAATATACCCGCTATATGTTGCGCAAGCATATGACAGTTAGCTGTCCCGCAACAAATTAACTTATTACCGTTAATAAGGCTTTGTGCAATTGTGAACGCGGCCGATTCAAGCGCACTGGGAAGGACCTCTCCAGCGGCTATTTGAACTTGAATACTTTCTGTGAAAATTTCTTTTATTGTGTCTTGCATAGCCTACCAATTCTTTTTAGTATTTTTAAAATACGTTTTTAAGCCAATTATATGTAGGAGATGATTCTCCGGTTATGGCTACATAGTCAATTCTTAATGCCTGATTTGTTAAGTTTTTAGCTGCTAAGTAATGATGAATACTACGTTTAAGCCGTGCTTGTTTTTGGGCGCTGAGCGCATAATTAGCACCACCTCGAGCATTGTTTTTGCGAAACTTCACTTCCACAAAAACAAGGGTGTTACCCTCTTTCATAATAATATCGAGCTCACCAAAGGGGCAGTAATAATTACGTTCTATAGGTTTTAAACCTTGCGCTACTAGGTATTTTTGCGCTTGTAGTTCGTAGTACTGACCTTTTTCACGACTATTTTGCCACAGCTCTTTAAACCACGACATGCCGCCCCCTTAATTTATCGTTTTTACACCGCTAGCCGACTGCATAAATAAGGGCACAGGGCGTTGTGTTTTTAACTGCACAGACTTAATTTGGCGATTAGTATATTGAGCCCAATCAAGTACGCGTTGTAGGTGACCATTACTATTAACTGATAACTTACCGCTCAAACCGCTAAATTTATTGCCAGGCATTAAGCTCAACTGCCTAATATCGTTAATAACGAGTACTGCATCGTATGCCATGGCGAATAAGCGCTGGCTAATATCGGCTTGCTCAGGCCAAAGCAAATTATACTGCTCACGTAAGTTATGTTGTGTGATTTGTGAATTAAGCATCCAAGGTAATTCTGTGAAATACAGGCCGTCTAAATCGCCTTTGTCGGTTGAGTCAATTTGCTTACTGTGACTTTTTGAGCTCGCATACAGCGGAATTCGCTCTGAGAATGTACTCACATTTACATCGAGGTAGGGCTTAATTAAGCGTGTTTCTATTGCATCACCTAAAATATAAATTACATCAATATCACTACGTGAGCGTGTTTCACTTTCAACTTCTTGCTTGAATAAGGCTTTTATTGTTTTTATACGCTCTTTAGATTGATCAACTTCTAATAAGCTACTAACCGTTTTTGGCATGTCTTGATTGTTTTCATAAAAACCAATTTGAGGTTTAGTCTCGCTGTAGCGTTGCCATTGCTGATTAAAAAAATCAACTAAGCGCTGGCCATTCGTATTTTCTGGAGCGAGTAGCATGGGTTTTTGGTATCCCATAGCTAGAAAATGCTCTAAAGCTTGTTCAACTTCGTGCTCTGGGTTTAGGGCAAAATAGTAGTGTTGGAGCGAAATAGTGTCTCCATCGAATGTATTTAAATGCAACGTAGGAATATTAATAAGCGTTTCAGCTGCCGTAAGCTTATCTATGTTCGCTTTAAGTAGTGGCCCAACTACAAAGTCAGGGTTAATTTGGTCAAGTTTTGCTGCAATGTCTGCAGTACTTAAATTTTCATCAATAAAAATAGCTTCATTAATATTTTGTTTATCTAATGCGGCTAAAGCTCCTGCTTTTAAAGCATCACCTAGGCGTTCGTTAGGACCTGATTGAGGGAATAACAAAACTAAGCGGTCAATGTTCAAAGGTGCTAATTCAACAAAGTTTTCATCTTGTTTAGGTAACACGGCTCCAGCAGGGTGCCCCACGTAACGGCGTCGCCAATTATTTATTGCTTGATCTAACTCTACACCGCTACCTGCATATACTTGATGGTATAAAGCAAGATTTACCCAGCCTTGTTGAATAACAGAGCCACGGTTAAAACGCTCCAGCGCATAAGAAGAAAGCTGTTTTAGGTTATCCCATAATTGTTGGTCGAGTTGTGGTATATCAATATTATTTTTTGCAGATGTTTCTGATGCTCTAAAAAAATAGGGAGCCGCTTTTTTAGGGAAATTTTGTGAGGCGTAAATACTGGCTGTTAAAAACTGATGCCATGCAAAGTGTTCAGGTTGTGTCAGTTGACCATCTAACGATTGTAAAATAATCAAAGACTGGTCATTTTTATTTTGTTGCTTTTGCGCGTATGCAATATAAAGGCGATTTTGAGTTTGATCGACACTCGCTGTTAACTCTAGGTCGCTACCAATTTGCTCTAATAATGGCCAGTTCTTCTCAGAAATAGCAGCATCACGTGCGCTATACAATAATTGTATTTTATCTGCACCTTCGCGATTTACGGCCAATTGATAGATAGATTGAGCATTAGTCGCTTGATTTTTTAGCGCATTTGCACTGCTGCTGAAGTTATCGCTTTTTTTAATTGGTTTTTCGGTTGTGCTACACGCCGATAACCCTGACAATATAATTAATAGACCAACTAGTTTAAGTCGCACAATGATTTCCCAATACGTTAACGCGATTTGCTTATATTACTGACTGACGCAGGAGACCTCAATGTTAAATGAGGAGAATTCACATAAAATTGGCACTCTTTACGTTGTTGCCACCCCAATTGGCAATTATGACGACCTAAGTCAGCGTGCTATCGCGACATTATCGCAGGTTGACTTAATCGCTGCTGAAGACACTCGCCATACAGGTAAACTCCTTAGCCATTTTGGTATTAAGGCAAAAACATTTGCATTACATGATCACAACGAAAAACAAAAAGCACAGCAAATTATCGATCAGCTTAATCAAGGATTAAATATTGCTTTAGTATCGGATGCAGGCACGCCACTCATTAGTGACCCTGGATATGCGGTTGTAAACTTATGTCGTGAGCAAGGGGCAAGCGTAACCCCAGTACCAGGTGCGTGCGCTGCTATAACCGCGGTGTGTTGTTCAGGGCTGCCTACCGATCGTTTTCAGTTTATTGGCTTTACGCCCGCTAAAAGTAAGGCTCGCCAAGATTTTTTTATCGATGCGGTTAACTCAAGTATTACCAGTATAATGTATGAAAGTACGCACCGTATTATGGCAAGTCTAGACGATTTAGAAACTGCACTTGGCAGTGAACAGCAGGTCGTATTTGCCAAAGAGCTAACTAAAACGTTCGAAACTTTTTTTAATGGCTCAGTGAGTGAGCTAAAGCAGTTTTTAACCGATGATCCCACTAAGCAACGCGGCGAAATAGTTCTCATGCTGCCGGGCAAACCTAAGGTGGTAGACGACATTCCACCAGAGGCTCGTAAAATGTTGGCTCTACTTGAAAAAGAAATGCCAATGAAAAAGGCGTGCGGTGTTGTAGCTGAGTACTTTGGCATGAAAAAAAATGCACTATACAAAACAATTATTGAAGAAAAAGAGTAAATATTACTGCGCTTGGCTTTAGCGTCATGTATACTGCGCGCCGAGTCAGCCAAGATAATCGCTGCCTGTGACGAAAATGATCAGGGGGAGGAAAGTCCGGGCTCCACAGGGCAGAGTGCCAGCTAACGGCTGGGGGGCGTGAGCCCACGACAAGTGCAGCAGAGAGAAGACCGCCAACTTCGGTTGGTAAGGGTGAAAGGGTGCGGTAAGAGCGCACCGGGCCGCTAGTAATAGTCGGTTGCAAGGTAAACTCCACTCGGAGCAAGACCAAATAGGGTTCCTTATGGCGTGGCCCACGTTGGAACCGGGTAGGTTGCTTGAGCCATAGAGCGATTTATGGCCTAGACGAATGATTATCACTTTCTTCGGAAAGGACAAAACCCGGCTTATAGGCTGACTCACTCATTCAATAAAAAGCCCGCAGTTAACGCTGCGGGCTTTTTTGCATCTAAATTTTATTAACTTAAATAATATTCTTTCCTTGTTCAGGATCCCTTGACTGCTCTGCCTGTTCGCGTATTTCGTCAGTATCACTGCTTACATCGTTAAGTGTTTCGGTTTGCTCGTGGGTTTCCGGTGGTTTCTTTTCATTTAAACGCTCTTTTATTGCTGAGCTTGAAAAATCCTCGCCAGAGGCATTTAGTAAAATCCGTTCTCTGGCATCATCCGGCATACTAATATTTTTCTCAGTAAACTCATTAACTAGTTCACGCATAAGCTGAGAGCTTACTTTAAGTGGGCTATGCTGCTCGCTATTAACCCAAAAATATAAAATAAAGTTTATTGTTGATGAGCCTAAATTTTTTATAAGTACTTGTGCTGGGGGATCGTTTAATACGGCCGTTTGTTTGTTTGCTATATTTAGAGCAAGCGTTTGCGCGCTGCGTATGTCGTTATCGTAACCTATACCTATTTCCACTTTACCGCGCATTTTGGGGTTGGCAGTTAAATTTTTGATGGTATTTTTATATACCGTAGCATTTGGAATTTGAATGTGATTACCATCGTAATCAACAAGCGTTGTGGCACGGGCCGTTACTTTTTTTATAACGCCTAAACGTCCATCTACTTCAATTACGTCGTCTATTTTAAACGGGCGTTGCACACTTAAGAGTAAGCTTGCGATAAAGTTCTCAGCAATGTCTCTAAAAGCAAAGCCTAATATTAAGCCTATTAAACCGGTCCCACTCATTATGGCTACCGCAAATTCAGTAAGCCCTGCTAAACGTAAAAACAGATATAGGCCTAATAAAATGACTAAAGTGCTAATTCCGCGCCTTACAACCAGCAAAACTAGCTTACTATCGGTTACTAAATTGATAGGTTTTATGAGCATGCGTGAAAGAGGGCCTGCTGTAAAATAGCTGATAGTGAGTAAGAGTAAACCTAACAACAAGGTGGGTAATATTTGCGCTGTAGCGTGAACTAATTGCATGCTTTGGTCATAAAAAAATTGCCACGAAAACACATTTCCTTCCATTACCGGGTTCAATGAGGGGGTACTGGCAGCTGATGGTACGTCTGATGCTATTGTAGGCATTGGGTTTCTTCCGTGTTTAGTTACTTTTACTTTAACAGCAAGTTTAATACCAAACACCTTTTTTAAGTTGGCAGTTATTTTGCTTCATTAAAGTACTAACTATAGTGAGATTAAGTATGAAAAAGCCAAAAAGAGGTCAACATGCAGAGCAACCAGCACATATTCCCATGAAGGGCTGGTGGGATATTGCTAAGCGTATTTTTGCGCGCATGAGCAAAGATAATTTATCTTTGGTTTCTGCCGGAGTGGCATTTTATGCGTTACTTGCTATTTTCCCAGCTATTGCTGCTTTAGTTTCTATATACGCTTATTTTGCTTCACCTGCAGAGATCAGTGAGCACCTTAGGCAGTTTACAACCTTAATACCAAATAGTTCGCGTGAACTGATTTTATCGCAAATTTCAGAGCTCACGCAAAGCTCTCAGGCGCGGCTAACTTTAGGGGCGTTAGGCACGTTATTACTCACTATTTGGAGTAGCTCTAAGGGAAGCCAAGCATTAATTACAGCCTGCAACATAAGTTATCATGAATATGAAAAACGTTCTTTCTTGAGGGCGCAGTTTGTTCGTTTTATGTTTTCGGTAGGTGCTATTTTAGTCGCTATTTTTGCGCTGTTGATTATAGGTATTTTGCCTATAGTACTAAATTTAGTAGGTCTCAAAGACAGTATTGATTTGTTAATTAAGGTCGTGTCGTGGCCAATACTAGCACTTACGTTTAACTTTGCATTGGTGCTTTTATACCGTTACGCACCACATAGAAAAGCGGCTAAATGGCGTTGGATAACGCTTGGCTCTGCTATTGCAACCGTATTTTGGATTATAGCATCTATTGGCTTTTCATTTTATGTATCGCGTTTTTCAAGTTATAACGAAACTTATGGATCCTTGGGTGGGGTGGTTATAATGCTAATGTGGTTATACATAAGCGCGTACATCGTCACCATGGGAGCCGTGATTAACGCAGAAACAGAGCAGCAAACGGCAAAAGACAGCACAATTGGACCTGAGAAAGAGCTAGGTGAACGCGGCGCGTATGTTGCTGATCACTTAGGTATCAAAAACGATTAATCAATCGTTACTCTGCTGCAATTATTGCTGTAAGTTGATCTTTAAACTCTTGTGCTGCAGGGCCTAATCTATCAACATCGTTGCACATTAAATATAAGTTGAGAGGACGCGTAATGCCTTGCTCAAGGTTTAGTACCTTGAGTGTATGATCATTAATAAGATGAGCTACTTGATTAAACGGAAGCCACGCGTAACCTAGATTTTGGCTCACCATATCAATTGAATTACGTAAGTGGCTAACGGTCCAGCGCATATCTGCGCCTAACCACCCTTCGTCTTGATTAGTGTGTGTTGCAGAATCGCGCACTACAATTTGTCGATGTTGTTTTAAATCTCGAAAGCTTAATTGTTCTTCATATTTGTTAAGTGGGTGATTTTTATGCGCTACGGCAATAAACTCAACATCTGTCAATTTGCTACAACTAATGCCATAAATAGGAACTGATGAAATAGCTAAATCAACCACCGCATTGTTAAGTAATTCATTGGCGCCGGTTAGCACGCTTTCGATCAAATCGATTTTTAGTAATGGATAAAGCTCACTTGTTTTAGCAAGTGCTTGATACAAAATGGGCAGAGGGAATACTTCATCAACTGCTATTTTTAATGTACTTTCCACTCCTTCACTTAGTGTATTTGCAACAGATTCTATTTTATTCGCTTCTTCAATTAAAAACTCTGCACGGCGTAATATAAGTTTTCCACTTTCCGTTAAAAACGCTTTACGGCCTTTCACCTCAAGTAGTTTTATTTGCAAAGCGGCTTCGAGTTTTTGCACTGCATGATGAACCGTTGACTGGCTTTTAAATACCGCGGCACTGGCGCCAGCAAAACCACCATGTTCTACCACGGCTTTAAACATCCGCCATTGATCTAATGTGGGTTTTGCCATTTGAAATCCTGTTAGAAATTTATTTGCTTCTTGGACTTGACCGTATAGACGCATTTTTAATTGCATAACAGAAATAGATTAATTTATGTTTTAACCCAGCCCTAACAAAATTCATTAATCACGGTAAGTTTACTTTGAAAGAATTACTTTTTTCTCAGCAATAAGGTCCATAAAGTCGCTTTTATTTAAAGGCTTGGAAAATAAGTAACCTTGCCCATAATCACAACCAGCCTCAGTTAGTAGCTGGTATTGTAAAGGTGTTTCAATGCCTTCTGCTATTACTTTTAAACCAAGCTGGTGAGCCATTACAATAATTGCTTCACACAACGATAGTTCTTGGCTATCAGCTTTAATATTATCAACAAAGCGTTTATCAATTTTTAAGTAGTCAGTATCCATTTCCTGTAAGTAGGCAAGCGATGAGTAGCCTGTACCAAAATCGTCAAGCGCCAGTTGCATCCCTGATTTCACAATGTGTTTGAGGCGCTTTTGCGTCAGTTCCTCAGGGTTAACCATTAAGCCTTCTGTTATTTCAGCAACAATAGAAGAGGGGGAAATTTTAGCGGCATCAAGCATGGCATACCAATCATCAATACCACTATTAGCAGTAGATAATTGTACAGGGGAGACGTTTACACTTATTTGAAAATCGTCATCAGTCAATTTTTTTATATCGGTGAGTGTTTCTATTGCTTGGGAAAATACAAATTGGCCAATGGCATTAATTTGTCTTGTTTCTTCAGCAAGTGGAATAAACGCGATAGGGCTTATTAACCCTTTTTGTGGGTGTTGCCAGCGTATTAAGCCTTCGGCCTTGTGTATATGTAGATCGTTTAGCGACACAATAGGCTGATAAAATAATTCGAACTGGTTATATTCTATTGCACAGCGCAAGTCTTTGAGTAACACCATACGAGCTTGTGCTTGCTCTCTCATATCACGAGAGAAAAATTCAAAGCCATTACGGCCATTATTTTTAGCCTTATACATTGCCTGATCGGCTGCTTTTAATAGCTGCTCGGTGTTTTCACCATCTTCGGGCGCACAGGCTATACCCATGCTGGCACTTATAAATACTTCTTCATTTTCAACATGTAGCGCAGACGATAAGCTTTGTAAAATATTGCTAGCAATCTGGTTTATATGGCGAGTACTTTTAATATGATTAAAAACAATAACAAATTCATCACCACCAATACGCGCAACAAATTCGGCATTTTTAGCTGAATTGACAATACGCTGCGACACCACTTTTAATAGGTTGTCTCCATAGTGGTGGCCTAAAGTATCGTTAATATCTTTAAAATGATCAATATCTAAAAGCATCACAACAAAGCTTTCATTATTAGCATTAGAAAACTGTTTATTTAGTCGCTTTTTAAGCTCTAATCGATTTGGTAAATCGGTCAAATGATCGAAGTGAGCTTGTCGCCAAATTGTTTTATTTGCTTGAATTTTTTCAGTTAAATCAGTGAAGATAGCTATTCGGCGTGCAGGTTTGTTATTTTCATCGTAAACAGTGTCTATATTTAGCCACTCAGTAAATAGTACCCCATTTTTTTTACGGTTTATAATTTCGCCTTGCCAGCGGCCAGTGGCATTTATTGATGCCCAAATTTTTTCATAAAACTCTTTTGAGTGCTCCCCTGAAGAAAGTATGCGGGTAGAGTGGCCAATTACTTCGTCTTTAGAATATTGTGTTGTTTCACAAAAGGCAGGGTTTACATCAAAAATAATACCGTTGGCATCTGTAATTGCCATACTTTCACTACTATTGCCGTAAACAAGAGATGCTAAGTGAAGCGAGTCTTCATTTACTTTTCGTTGGCTGATATCACGCAGCACAAGTATTAACTCATCGTTCTTTTCAAGGTGATTGATATGAGCTTCAAAGTAATGAGTGCTTATGCCTGTACTTATTTTAAAATCAAATGTGATGACATCTTTGCGAGTAGATGCTTCATTTAAAATTTGTTCAGTGATGTCGGTTGGTAAAATATCTAATAATTTTTCAGGCAGTTTACTGCTTGCGGCGAATAGCGGGATAATAGTGCCACTAATATTAAGTACCTTACCTAGGTTATTTAACCTAAGGTACATATCGGGGAGGGCATTTAGTAACCCAGTCAACTCGTCGTGTTTGTTTTTTAAATCGGCTTCTGTTTGCAAACGTGTTTCAGCCATGGCTTCAAAGCGAGTATACAAAGCTGATAATTCAGGACTATTAGGTTTTATTTTATGAGCGGGCATATTGCCTTGTGCTAATAGGTCGGTTGCTTGGGAGAGTTTTTCAATAGGGTAAAAAATACTTTTTTTAATTAAATGGTGGCCAATAAAAGCAATAATTAAAATAGCGCTAAAAAATAAAATAATAGTTTCTAAAAAGTGCTTATTGGCTCGAACAATATATTTATCAGTGGGCGATGTGATGTAAATTTCTAAATTATTGTTATTAATGTCATTATAAATAGTTGCTCGGTGAAAGATTTGATTGACGTTGTTATCGTCTTTAAACATAGCTAATGAGCTATCGCCATGTAAAAAGTGTTTGTTGTTAATTTTTTCCCCTAAAGGTAGCAATGAGTTTGGGTAACTTGCCAGTACAAGGCCATTAGAATCAGCAATAACAGCGTTCGAACCAATTGGGAATTCGGCTTTGTCTAAAGCTGCACTCCACCAGTCAAGTGCAATCACTGTAACAACAACGCCCTTTAATTGCTCTTGCTTATCAATAATAGGGTGAGCAAAGTTAACACTGGGTGCTTGAATGCTTCTGTCGTATTGAAAATACCCAATTGAAAAGCTTTTATTTGCTATGGCATTTTTAAAGTATTGCCTATCACTAATAGACACATTTTTTACTATGCCATTGGTTACACAAATTAAGTTTCCTTTGTCATCAACTACACCAATATTGGCAACGTTTGTGTAGAGCTCTTGTATTTGGTAAAAATAGCCAGGGCACGTGTCCGGAAGTTTAGGTTTTGCAGCAATTGTGTTTGCTAAAAACCGAGTGAGTTGCTCAGTTTCTCCAATCATTGCTGTTTGTTGGTGGGTTAAATGCTTAGCAATATTAACGACTTTTTCTTCGCTTTTTTCAATTGCAGCCTCACGTTCTGCCCATAGGGCTAAAAATGTCACAAGAATGCCCGGGATACTAATAATGATTAGTAACCTATAAAATTGACTTTTGAGCGATGAGGTTAAAATACTCTGTCCCTTTTTTGAGTAAATTTAATGGTGATTGTAGTCAATAAAATATAAAAAAACCATATTTTATAAGTTGTTATGAAAAAATATTTTACTATCAAATCATTCTAAAAAAACGAATGGTTAGCGCGATATAAAGACATGGTTGTTTGGTTTTATCAGTGCTTAAATAAGTATAGATAATATTTCAGATAGTGATTTAAAAAATGAATATAGCAAAAATATTAACGTCCTATGCAACTCAAGATGGTGACGGTGTCAATATAAGCCGTATCCCTGGATTCGATGGTAAATACCTTGACCCGTTTTTAATGATCGATGAGCTCAAGTCAGATAACGAGGCTGATTATATGGGCGGTTTTCCTGCGCATCCGCACCGAGGTATGGAAACGTTTACTTATATTATTAAAGGAGGATTTGAGCACAAAGATCAAATGGGTAATAAAAAAGCGATCAGAGCAGGCGATGTGCAATGGATGAGTACAGGCAATGGAGTGATTCATAGCGAAATGCCTCTGCCTGATGCCAAAGACGGACTCCATGGTTTTCAAATTTGGATCAATATGCCAAGCAAAGAAAAAATGCGCGATCCCATTTATCAAGATACAACGCAAAGCCCAGCTCCAACTTTTAAAAATGAAAATGGTGTTACATTAACTGCCCTTGCTGGTTCATGGCAATTTGAGGCAGTTGAATTAACATCAAGTATTCAAAAGCTCTCTGCAAATGCCGCTTTAGCCGATGTAAATTTACCTGCTGGTAAGCAGCTAAAGCTTGCTCCTTTAAAACAACAAAATGTGATGCTTTACATACATTCGGGATCCCTTATCGCGCCAGATAATCAAACATTAAAGGCGGGTAAGTTACTAATTTTAGAGCAAGGTAGCGATATTGATATAGCAACGCAACATGGTGCAGGTGTATTAATTTTAGCGGGTGATCCGCTCAAGCAACCCATTGCACACATGGGGCCATTTGTTATGACAACACAAGCCGAAATACAGCAAGCCGTTCATGATTACCAAAATGGTCAATTTGGCACACTTATTTAATTTTGAGGAGCAAATAATGGGATTACTTGTTAATGGTCAATGGCAAGATAAATGGTATGACACAGATTCAAGCGACGGAAAGTTTGAGCGTGAGGCAGCGCAATTACGAAATTGGATCACGTCAGACGGTAGCGCAGGTGAAACTGGCGAAGGTGGTTTTAAAGCTGAGGCTGGGCGTTATCATTTATATGTTTCGTTAGCGTGCCCTTGGGCACACCGCACACTTATTTTCCGTACGTTAAAAAAGCTTGATGAACTTATTTCTGTATCGATTGTAAGCCCTGACATGTTGGCTAATGGCTGGGAGTTTGATCAAAATAACCACAGCACGGGTGATGCCTTATTTGCTAGTGATTACTTACACCAAGTTTATACTAAAAATAATTCTAATTACTCAGGGCGAGTAACTGTTCCTGTGTTGTGGGACAAAAAACAAAACAAGATAGTTAGTAATGAATCTGCCGATATAATACGCATGTTTAATAGTGCGTTTAATGAAATAACAGGTAATAAAGACGATTACTACCCTGAATCACTTCGTAGTGAAATCGATGAACTTAATGCGTTAGTTTACCCAAATATTAATAACGGTGTTTACCGAGCTGGATTTGCAACGGCAACGCACGCTTACGAACAAGCATTCGACGATGTGTTTACAGCTCTAGACAAAGTTGAAAAAATACTGAGTAAAAAACGCTACCTTGCGGGCGACAAAATTACGGAAGCAGATTGGCGATTATTTACAACGTTAATTAGATTTGATTGTGTGTATGTAGGGCATTTTAAATGCAATTTGCGCACAATTGAGAGTTCCCCTTCGTTGAGTGGATACTTAAGGGATTTGTACCAAGTTGAGGGGGTTGCAAATACGGTTGATTTCTATCATATTAAGCGGCATTACTATTTTAGCCACACTATGATTAATCCCACTCAGATTGTACCAAAAGGGCCAGAAATAAATTATTTGCAAGCACATGGCAGGGCATAGTTAACCAGCTAACCAATTAACCTAATTAGCCAGCCGTATTTTCTTATAAGGCTGGTTTCACTTCTACCGGATTGAACGGCAACGCCAGCTATAAATGCGCTGCTTAAGCCTACTTTACTGGCTGCAAAACGCTTTAATCGATATACAAACGCGGCTTGGTGTTGTCGCTTAAGCTCGCTTTGTAAATCCATTTGTTTAGTCAGTGCTTTTACGTTTGCATCAGGGTTTTTAATCAATATATCAACTAACATATTAATGTCCTTGTAAGTTTAATAATTGTTTAATGCTTTTAAGGGTTTTGCTAAAGCCTATTTTGTTGCTTAAATACGCAACGCTTTTCCATAGCCAAAATAAGCATGCGACCTGTAATAGTGTAACGGTTGCAATACTTACCCACACAGAACCAAATAGGTCGTATATCGCATAACCTGCCGCACCTAATACGCCCGCCCACAACAAAACCAAACCACTGGCAAAACAGCCTAAAAATATAGAGATCAATGCAAGCGATCTTAACGATAAGCGCCATTCAGCCTTTGCAAGCTGGTGGGTGATCTTTCCTTGAGTATGATAATCATCCTTGAGCTGTTTTGAATACGTTAAGAGTTTTGCAATATGATCTTGCCAATCGTCCTTTTGATACTGTTGATCAGTCGTTTGGTTTTGCGCTTTACCATCCTTGGTAGTGCTCGAGTGGAAATTTTCCATCAGGTTTTACTTACGACGGAACAATGAAGTAATTAACATACCCGCTGCAAATGCAATCCCTGCTGTAGCTAGAGGATTTTCAGATGCGAAGGCACGTGTTTTAGCTGTGCACTCACTCAGCTTTTCGCGAGCAATTAATTGCTTTTCGCTCAGTGCCTCAGCAGAACTAGATGCACCTTTTCTCACGCTACTTTCAGCTGTTGCTGCTTTTGTAGACAGTGCATCAACAGCATCGTGAGCAGCTGATGTTGCTTTTTCTGTCAGTGGGGCATCAGTCGTTTGTGCTTTAGTGTCAGACTTAATATCTGTAGTCGTATTTTGTTTAGTCGTCGTAGCAGTAGCCATAATCAATCCTTAATGAGTAAAAGTATTCAAGTAGTGTATTAGTTAAAGCAACAATTAAACCAGACTGTGATTTTTTTATAAAGTGTTGATTTTATTTGTTATTATATTTTATTGGTGAAGCGTTTTTAATATATAATAAAAACGATGTAGTAACTCTTACTGCCGATATAAGTAAATATTACAAAGTGAGTAAAACCCGCTAGAAAATTGTAATTATTCACTGTTTATTCAGTAATCAAACCATGTAAACAAAAAGTTATTAAAATGGATAAAAATATTTTTTTGTTTGTATCTCCACTTTTTCCCACGTAATTCAACCGCTTCGCCTGAACCCTTATTTTTTCTAGCTTAGAGACTCGTCAAAGGAGGTCAGCTTACTTGACAAAAAGGCTTGTCAAGCCCTAAACTGGAGCACTGTGGTAAAAAGTGGTTTTTAGTGGATCAAACTGGATCAGCATAGATTAATAGCTGATTAAAATAATTTAAAGCAGGCTAATTATGTTCCGTGGCGCGAGTTCACTGAGTTTGGATGATAAAGGACGTTTTGCGGTGCCGACCAAGTACCGAGAATCGCTGCTATCTGAAGATCAGGGAACAGTGATTTGTACCGTCGCGTTAAATGAGCCCTGCTTGTGGTTGTATCCATTGGCTGAATGGCAAGAAATAGAAAGTCGCTTAGCTAAAATTTCCAATATGAATCCACGCGCCCGTCGAATGCAACGCATGTTGTTAGGCAATGCGACAGAGTATCAACTTGATAAAAATGGTCGGATTTTGTTAGCGCCGTCGTTACGTGCGCATGCAGACCTTGGTAAAAAAATAATGCTAGTTGGGTTAATGAATAAATTTGAAATCTGGGATGAAGCGCGTTGGAACGAGCAAATGCGCCAAGACACTGAGCTTGAGAGGCTAGGTGATTTTGAGCCTAATTCAGATTTAGATAACTTTACACTTTAACGGCACAAAAAAAGGCAAACAATAGCTAATGACAGCGCAATTTGAACACGTATCTGTTTTGATGGACGAAACCATTGATGCCCTAGCAATTAAGCCAGACGGCATATATATGGATGGCACATTTGGACGAGGCGGTCATTCAGGTCAAATACTAGCTCGTTTAGGCGATGCAGGACGCTTACAGGCAATAGACCAAGATCCACAGGCTATAAAGTCGGCTGAAAAATTTGCAGATGACTCCCGCTTTGCTATAGCACACACTCGATTTTCAAAACTCTACGATGTAGCTGAGCAAAACGATCTCATTGGTAAAGTGGATGGCATTTTATTAGATATTGGTGTGTCATCTCCACAACTTGATGATGCTGAGCGCGGTTTTAGTTTTATGAAAGATGGCCCGCTTGATATGCGCATGGATCCAACAAGCGGCCGAAGTGCTGCTCAGTGGTTGGCAGAAGCTGAGTTAGATGATATCACCCACGTCATTAAAAAGTTGGGTGAAGAAAAGTTCGGTAAGCGTATTGCACATAAAATTTTAGAAACTCGAGAGCACACACCCATTACAACAACTAAGCAGCTTGCTGATTTAGTTGATGAAGCCGTACCAGTGAAAGATAAGTTTAAACACCCCGCAACGCGCACTTTTCAGGCTATTCGTATTTATATAAACAGCGAACTTGAAGAAATACAAACGGCGCTGCAATCGGCCGTAAAAGTATTAAAGCCGGGCGGTCGCCTAGTGGTCATTTCGTTTCATTCACTTGAAGATCGCATAGTAAAACAATTTATTAGAAAACAGAGTAAGGGAGAAGCATTACCCAGAGGTCTGCCTTTAACCGATGCACAAATAAATCAAAATCTGACGTTAAAAGCAGTGGGTAAAGCTATTAAACCAAGCACTGAAGAAGTAGCGCGCAATCCGCGTTCACGAAGCTCTGTACTTAGGATTGCTCAGAGGTTGGGATGAATACAAAAGCAAATCATCGTCAACCTCCCAATTTATTTTTCGAAATAATTAAAGGCCTTGGTGCTAATAAGCTCACCTTGGCCTTGTTGGTTACGATATTTGTTTCTGGCTTTAGCGTAGTGCAAGTCACGCATTTAGCGCGCGGGCAATTAATTGAACAAGATAAACTACTGCAGGAACGAGATGAGCTTGATTTAGAGTGGCGGTACTTACTAGTTGAGGAGGAGTTTTACTCTCAGCATGCGCGTATTGAAGAAGTAGCAACCTCGCAATTAAAAATGAAAAGACCGACGAGTCAGGATGAACAGGTAATTATAGTAAAATGAGAAATCGAGGCAAAAAACCAGTTAACAACTTAATCACATGGCGCTTTATGCTGGTGTGTTCGGTTGTGTTTTTGGTGTTTGTGACGCTAGTGTCTCGTGCCGCCTATTTACAAGTAATTGAACCTGATAAAGCACGTTCGGAAAGTGACAAACGTACAGTACGCGTTGAAAAACTTCATGTGCAACGCGGAATGATCTTTGACCGCAATGGCAAAGAGCTCGCGGTTAGTGTACCCGTTGTGAGTGTGTATGCTGACCCTAAAGCTTTACATAAATCACTGGTATCTAAAGTTGTTAGACAAGCGCGAAAAAATGGTGAAGACAAACAAGCGCTGTTAGATAATGCAGTAGAGCTAAACAAACGCACCGCACAGTATTATAAAAACGATTTACGTTGGCGCGAATTAGCTGATGTATTACGTATTGATCAGGCAAAAATTAACTCCCGACTTTTAAATGATCCGAGTCGTCGTTTTGTTTATTTAAAACGCCAAGTAACCCCTGCAGTAGCCGATTATATTGGTGGCTTGCGTCTTCCTGGTATTCATTTATTGGATGAGTCTAAGCGTTACTATCCGGCTGGCGAAGTGACCGCGCATATTATTGGTTTTACCAACATCGATGGTAAAGGCATTGAAGGTATTGAAAAGCTCTATGAAAATGCTTTAACCGGTGAAGAAGGTCGTCGAACTATAAGAAAAGACGCCCAAGGCCGTGAAGTGCAAGTGCTAGATGAGCGAGAACGTGTAGAGCCCGAAAGTATTCAACTAAGTATTGATCAACGTATTCAGGCTATTGCTTATAAAGCTGTAAAGTCAGCGGTTTTATCTTATAAGGCTACATCGGGTTCAGCCATGGTGGTTGATGTTAAAACCGGTGAAGTATTAGCAATGGTTAATAGCCCGTCTTTCAATCCAAATAATCTAACCGATGCGGCTCCTCATAAACGCAGAAATCGCGCTATTACTGATTTGTTCGAACCGGGTTCAACCGTTAAGCCACTGGCCATTTTAGCTGGGCTAGACTACGGCGCAATTCAAGCCGATGAACAAATTGACACCTACCCAGGTTGGATGCGTTTAGGGGGAAGTTTAGTCCAAGATACGCGTAACCATGGTGAAATGTCACTACGAGAAATACTAAAATATTCGTCAAATATGGGGGTGACTAAGGTTACTCAGTTGGTTCCAAAAGACTACCTGGTGGGTTTATTCCAAAAGGTCGGATTCGGATCTGACTCTGGCACGGGTATGGTAGGTGAAAGCAGTGGTTTATTTTACCCTAATCGTCGTTGGTCTGATCACGAAATTGCTGCATTGTCATTTGGTTACAATATTGCTGTTAGTACTGCGCAAATGGCTCGCTTCTATGCCATGTTAGGCGCGGGAGGTGTCAACAGACCGCTCACTGTACTAAAGCAAGATTCTATTCCTGAAGGGGATCGTGTTTTTCAACAGCAAGATGTTGAAGCTGTAGTAAACATGATGGAAAGCGTATTTGAAAGTGGTGGCACAGCACATAACGTTAAAGTTGATGGTTACCGTGCAGCGGGTAAAACGGGTACTTCTAAAAAAGCCGCAGTAGGTGGTTACGGTGATGAATATGTTGGTTATTTTGCAGGTGTTGCACCAGCAAGTAATCCACGTTTAGCTGTGGTAGTAATGATCAATGAACCTGGTGGTGATGTGTACTATGGAGGTGCCACTGCAGGCCCTGCATTTGCAGAAATCGTTTCTAACGCATTAAGAATATTAAACGTCGCACCCGACAAGGAAGAAGTTGCGTACGTAAAAGGTAAAAAGAACGATGCGTGATTTAAAAAGCATTTTAAAATACATAGAAATAGATGCACCATCGCAGCTTGTAAGTCATTTGCGATTAGATAGCCGAGACGTCAACCCAGGCGATGTATTTGTAGCAATAAAAGGCCATGAGCTAGATGGCGGGCAGTTTATAGCTAAAGCAATTGAAAAGGGTGCTGTCGCAGTTATTGCCGACAGACTGTGCGAGTTTGATGTTGCATTTGAGTCACTTTATTTAGTGTCTGAGCTTGATAAAAAGTTGGCTGAACTTGCTAGTCGTTTTTACGATAAACCGAGCCATAACCTTGATTTAATTGGTGTAACCGGTACAAACGGTAAATCGACTACCACGGCTATGATTGCTCATTTAGCGCAGTATTGTAATACGCAGTCAGCAATTATTGGTACGCTTGGTTTTGGTCATCCAGATAATTTAACGCCGCTCATAAACACCACGCCTTCAGCAGTCGATTTACAACATATATTGAGCGATTTACATCAAGCAGATAAAAAGCTGGTGGCAATGGAGGTGTCGTCGCACGGACTTGTGCAGCACCGTGTTGCACAGTGCCAGTTTAAAGCTGCTGTATTTACTAACCTTTCTCGCGATCACTTAGATTACCATGGTGATATGGCGAGTTATGGTGATGCAAAACTCATGCTATTTCGTGATTTTGACCCACAGCTTGTTGTACTAAACCAAGATGACAACCAAGCAGAGCAGTGGCTTGAAAAATACGATTTTAATAATTTAATTTGCTACGGACGAAAAAATTTAGCGCCTAAAAATGCACAGTATGTGTACTTTTCAGATGTTGATTATTCGGCTGAAGGTATTTCGGCGCAATTATCTACAAGCTGGGGTGATATTAAGGTAAAATCGCCGCTGTTTGGTGAATTTAATCTTTATAACTTAACAGCTGCTTTAGCCACGTTATTGGGTTTAGGTTATCCCCTAGAGCAACTTATTGCAGGTTGCCAACAACTTCAGCCAGTAGCAGGACGAATGCAAGCATTTAATGTTGCTGGTAAACCAACTTGCGTAGTTGATTATGCGCATACGCCAGAAGCATTAGCTTTAGCATTACAAGCATTGCAAAAACATGTGCCAGGTGGCGTGAGCTGTGTATTTGGCTGTGGTGGTGACAGGGACAAGGGGAAGCGCGTATTAATGGCCCAAGCTGCTGAAAAAAATGCTAACAAAGTGATTATTACCAGCGATAACCCACGCTCAGAAGATCCAAATATGATTATTGCAGAGGTAGCTTCAGGTTTAGCTGCACCTCAAAGCGCACATTTAGAAGCTGATAGAGCGTCAGCAATTAGTTATGCAATTAATAATGCAGCTTCTAATGAAGTGGTGTTAATTGCGGGAAAAGGCCACGAAGATTATCAAATTATAGGCGATGAACGTATCGACTTTTGCGATCGCCAGTTTGTACAAGAACAATTAATAAAAACAGATAGAGGGACTCAAGCATGATCCCGATGGATTTTGATTGGTTAGCCAATGTGTTAACAACCGATTATCAGGGTGATAATCAGCAAGTGCTCAACATAAATACAGATACTCGCACAGTATGCGAAGGTGAAGTGTTTTTAGCACTTAAAGGGCCAAATTTTGATGGCCATAAATTTATAGCTGAGGCAAAACAAAAAGGCGCGATAGGCGTTATTGTCGATCATAAAGTCGATGTTGATATTGCCCAGTTTATAGTAAATGACACGCGTATAGCATTAGGCGCAATTGGTACAGCTGTTATGGCGCAAGTGGCACCTAAAACAATCGCTATTACGGGCAGTGTGGGTAAAACCACCGTAAAAGAAATGTGCGCGGCTATTTTATCTGTGCATGGCGATGTGCTGGCAACCAAAGGTAATTTTAATAACGATATTGGCGTACCGCTAACGTTGTTGCGTTTAGAGCCACAACACCGTTTTGCAGTAATAGAGCTGGGTGCAAATCATTTAGGTGAAATTGCATACACAACGGCAATGGCTAAACCTGATGTAGCGGTAGTGTGTAATGTAGCACCAGCCCACTTAGAAGGTTTTGGTAGCTTGATGGGCGTGGCCAAAGCAAAAGGCGAAATTTTTGATGGCCTTAAAGAAAATGGCGTAGCCATAATTAATTGCGACAGTGAGTTTAGTCAATATTGGCTAGATAAACTTGAAGGGCGCAACATAAAGCGCTTTTCAACCTCTGAAAAACTCGATATTTGGGCTGAAGATATAAGCTTAGATGCTAATGCACGTGCAAGCTTTACGTTATGTACAAAACAAAAAAAGGTACCTGTTACTCTCGCATTACCAGGCAAACATAATATCAGCAATGCGCTTATTGCAGCTGCACTGACAAGCGAGCTTGATGTCACTTTAGATGATATTGCTCATGCATTGGCGACGATGGGCGATGTAAAAGGGCGCGTAAACTTAATAGAAGTGTCTGACATGCTCACCGTGGTTGATGATACTTACAATGCCAATGTTAAATCGGTTAAGGCTGCGATTGACTTACTGAGTGATATGCAAGGGCATCGTATTTTAGCGCTGGGTGATATGGGTGAGCTTGGTGAAGACGCACGTAAATACCATCAAGAAGTTGGCGAATATGCGCTTGAAAAAGGCATTGATGAGCTATTTACTCTAGGTGTGTTGAGTAAGTGTGCAAGCGATGTATTTGCGCTTGCGAATCGTCACTTCTCAAACCGTGACCAGATGCAGCAACAAATTCAAGCCACAATTAATCAAGTAAATAAAAAAACGACCATCGTCGTGAAAGGATCACGCAGTTCTCGCATGGAATTATTAGTAACCGATTTAGTTAATGGCCAGCAACAAGCCATCAATGGAGTATCATAATGTTAGTTTGGCTGGCTGAGTATTTAACACAGTATTTTAGTGGTTTTAATGTTTTTTCGTATTTAACACTGCGGGCTATTTTGGGGATTTTAACTGCGCTCATTATGTCTCTGTATTTAGGGCCAAAGCTAATTCGTGGTTTGCAAAAAATGCAAATTGGGCAAACAGTACGCGATGATGGCCCACAATCACACTTATCAAAATCGGGTACGCCAACTATGGGTGGCCTGCTTATTTTAGCGGCAATTTTTACAAGTACCTTATTGTGGGCCGATCTCTCCAATAAGTATGTGTGGGCAACGTTATTTGTAATTGGCTCACTGGGAATTGTCGGCTTTATCGATGATTACCGAAAAGTTATCCGTAAAGATCCAAAAGGGCTTATAGCGAAATGGAAGTACTTTTGGCAGTCAGTAATTGCACTTGTGGTTGCAACTGCATTGTACTTTACAAGTACGCAAGCTGCAGAAACGTCTTTAGTTGTGCCGTTTTTTAAAGATGTTTTACCGCAGTTAGGCTTGTTTTACATTGTTATTACCTATTTTGCATTGGTTGGAACATCAAATGCTGTAAACCTGACTGATGGTCTAGATGGTCTCGCTATTGTACCGACTATTTTAGTTGCGGCGGCACTTGCCATAATTGCTTACTTAACCGGTAATATTAATTTTTCTGCTTATTTACATATTCCTCATTTGCCATTAGCCAGTGAGCTTGTGGTTGTATGTACTGCCATTGTTGGTGCAGGGCTTGGGTTTTTATGGTTTAACACCTACCCGGCGCAAGTATTCATGGGTGATGTAGGCTCATTAGCATTAGGTGGAGCGCTGGGGATTATTGCAGTGCTGGTTCGTCAAGAACTTCTACTTATTATCATGGGCGGTGTCTTTGTAATGGAGGCGTTGTCGGTGATTTTACAAGTGGGCTCGTATAAGTTACGAGGGCAACGAATTTTTAGAATGGCGCCTATTCACCATCATTACGAATTAAAAGGTTGGCCAGAGCCGCGCGTTATTGTGCGTTTTTGGATTATATCTATTGTGTTGGTTCTCGCAGGTCTTGCGACATTAAAGATAAGATAAATGCAATATTTAAACGAGATAAAGAATAAACAAATAACAGTGCTCGGACTCGGTGTAACCGGTTTGGGCATTGTGCGTTTTTTACTATCTCACGGTTTAACGCCAAAGGTTGTCGACAGCCGAGCAAATCCCCCAGGGATTGAATGGCTGAGCAGTCATGCGCCTAGTTTAAATACACACTTTGGCAGCTTAGATGCTGCTGGGCTTAATAGCAGTGATATGATTATTGTAAGCCCTGGGTTAAGCCTTAAAACGCCTGCCATTGCGAGTGCTATTAATTCGGGTGTTGAAGTCATAGGTGATGTTGAGCTATTTGCGCGCATTAATACTAAACCTGTAGTGGCAGTGACTGGCTCAAATGGTAAATCAACCGTAGTGACTTTAGCCTATGACGTGTTAAAAGCGGCTGGCTTTAATGTAGCACTTGGCGGCAATATTGGTACCGCAGTACTTGATTTACTCAATGACGACTTTGATGTTTATGTGCTTGAGCTTTCGAGCTTTCAATTAGATACCACAACAAGCTTAAAATCGGTGAGTGCAACGGTGTTAAATGTATCTGAAGATCATTTAGATCGTTACGATAGCTACCAAGCATATATAGATTCAAAGCTATCTATTTACAACGGTACACAATGTCTTGTTGTTAATGAAGATGACAAACAAACGCATCCGTCCAGTAGCAGTGCTACGGCTAAAATTGGTTTTGGTACTCAACAGGGTGAATATTATTTAGGGCAGCATAATAGCAGTACGTATTTTTTCGCTAACAATGAAGCGTTTTTACCTGTTGATACACTTGCTGTTGTAGGTAAGCACAATTATTTAAATACGCTTGCGGTTATGGCGTTACTAAGCCCCTTTAATATTAGTAAAGAGGCTTATAAAAAGGCACTAAATGAGTTTAGCGGATTGGCTCATCGCTGCCAATTTGTTACTCGGCAACATGGCGTTAAATACTTTAACGATTCAAAGGCAACAAATGTAGGCGCTACCATAGCAGCCATAGACAGTTTGGCCACAGAAACTCAAAACTTAATTGTGATAGCGGGAGGCGATGCAAAAGGCGCTGATTTAAACCCGCTTAAACCTTACTTACAAAAGCATGTAAAAGCGCTGATCTGTTTTGGTAAAGATGCCAAAAAGCTAGTGGCTCTGAGCAGCAAAAGCCATTTAACAAATAACATGAGTGAGGCGGTTAATTTAGCTAAGCAGCTTAGTTCGCCGGGTAATGTAGTTTTATTAGCGCCAGCATGTGCAAGCATTGATATGTATAACAACTATATGCAACGTGGTGATGACTTTGTTAAGTGTGTTTTGGCGGATAACATATGATTGCGCTTGCACAAATAAAAGACACATTAACACCAAAACCTTCGCCGCAGCTTTATGATGTGCCTTTGCTTTATTCAATGCTAATGCTAATTGGTGTTGGCTTTATTATGGTGATGAGTGCGTCTATGCCCACGGCAGAGCGCCTTTTTGATAACTCACATCATATTGCTATTCGTCATGGGATGTTTTTGGCCGTTGCGTTTGTTCTTTTTTGGATCACGGTTTGTGTGCCAATGGATTGGTGGAAACGCTCAAATGCATATTTATTGATACTGGGCATGGTATTGCTCATTGCTGTATTAATTATTGGCCGCGAGGTTAATGGTGCCAAGCGTTGGATCCCAATTGGACCTATTGGTTTTCAGGTGGCTGAAGCCGCTAAATTGTACTTTTTTAGTTATATAGCGGGTTACTTGGTCCGAAAGCGTGAAGAAGTACAAGAGAACATCAAAGGCTTTGCAAAGCCTATTGCAGTGTTTGCTGTGTATGCATTGCTTATTTTGTTGCAGCCTGATTTAGGCACCGTAGTTGTTATGTTTGTAACAACAGTTGGCTTATTGTTTTTAGCGGGCGCAAAACTATGGCAGTTTTTTGTCCTTATTTTAACCGGGATTGGCTTGGTTGTTTTGTTGATTATTGTTGAGCCTTATCGTATGGCGCGTGTTGTTGGCTTTTTAGACCCTTGGGACGACCCATTCGGAAAAGGGTACCAGCTCGTTCAATCGTTAATGGCGTACAGCCAAGGTGGATGGTTTGGCCAAGGGTTAGGTAATAGCGTGCAAAAGTTGCAATACCTTCCTGAAGCACACAATGATTTTATTTTTGCGGTTATTGGCGAAGAGCTTGGTTTAGTTGGCGTGGTAAGCATTTTAATGGTGCTCGCCACTTTAGTATTTAGAGCACTATTAATTGGCCAGCAAGCCTTAAAGTGCGGTAAAGAATACGAAGGCTACTTTGCCTTTGCAATAGGTATTTGGTTTGCGTTTCAAACCATGGTGAATGTAGGGGCAAGTGCGGGGATTTTACCGACGAAAGGTCTTACATTACCGTTTATTTCTTATGGTGGTTCTAGTTTGATGATTATGACCATAGCAACCGGAATATTATTACGCGTTGATTTTGAAACTAAAATGGCAACTAAGCAAGCGACCTCAGGCGGAGGTAAACGATGAGTAAAAAGTGTGTTGTAGTCGCTGGTGGAACTGGCGGGCATATATTTCCAGGTATTGCAGTTGCTGATTACTTAAAAGCACAGGGGTGGCAAGTTACTTGGATTGGCACACCCGATAGAATGGAAGCAAGCGTTGTTCCTAAGCACAATATAGAAATTGATTTTATTAATGTAAAAGGCGTGCGTGGCAACGGATTAAAACGCCTTGTTAAAGCGCCATTCATGGTTATTAATGCAATATTGCAAGCGCGTAAGGTATTGAAAAATCAACGTCCAGATGTTGTTCTTGCCATGGGAGGATACGTAACTGGACCAACAGGTATTGCTGCAAAAAGTTTAGGTATTCCGTTAGTTATTCATGAACAGAATGCGGTTGCTGGCATGAGTAACCGATGGCTTTCACGATTTGCTAATCGGGTTTTAGCGGCTTTTCCAAGCGCTTTTGATGCAGGACAAGCCGAACTTGTCGGCAATCCAGTTCGTCAAAGTGTAATAGACATAGCAACGCGTGACGTTTCAACACCGGTTAATATGTTGGTTGTAGGAGGGTCGTTAGGGGCTCAGGTACTAAACCAAACACTTCCAAGTGCATTTAAAGCGCTTAACAAAACTAGTGCAATAAATGTATGGCACCAGACAGGTAAAGGACATTTAAACAACGTTGAGCAAACATACAAAACGCACATGTTCGAAAGCGATAATGTAAAAGTTGCGGAATTTATCGATGACATGGATGCAGCGTATGCTTGGGCTGATATTGTTATCTGCCGAGCTGGTGCGCTAACGGTAAGTGAAATTGCAGCAGCGGGAAAAATGGCTGTGTTTGTGCCGTTTCCTCATGCAGTTGACGACCATCAAACGGCTAACGCCCAATATTTGGTTGAGGCAGATGGAGCGTTACTCATGCAGCAAAGTGTATTTAATGAGCAATCGATTGTTGCGCTATTAACCCCTTACTTAGTAAACCCTAGTTTAATTAATAAAATGGCTAATAACGCAAAAAAACAAGCCATTTTAGATGCCACAGCAAGCGTAGCCGCGCACTGTGAGCAAGTATCAAATAAGAGAGCGTAAGTGAAAGAAGCATCAGTACAAAACAAAAGTATACGACCTGCAATGCGTCGAATAGAAACCATTCACTTTATTGGTATCGGTGGAGCGGGTATGGGCGGTATTGCCGAGGTGCTCGCTTTTGAAGGTTACCGTATTACAGGGTCTGATATTGCGCATAGTGCGATGACAGATCGCTTGATTAAAGCGGGTGCAGAAGTATTCATTGGTCATCACGAAAACAACGTAAAAGATGCCAATGTGGTGGTAGTTTCAAGTGCTATTGACGAAACTAACCCTGAAATAATTGCCGCAAAAGCTGCAAGAATTCCTGTTGTGCGTCGTGCTGAAATGCTAGCTGAATTAATGCGTTTTCGCCATGGCATTGCCATTGCAGGTACACACGGTAAAACCACAACAACAAGTTTAATTGCCAGCATTTATGCACAAGCTGGGCTCGATCCAACCTTCATTATTGGTGGTTTATTAAATAGTGCAGGCAGTAACGCTAAAGTGGGTAAAAGCGATTTTTTAATTGCAGAAGCTGATGAGAGTGATGCGTCGTTTTTACACTTACAACCTATGGTATCGGTGATCACTAATATTGAAGAAGATCACATGGATACATACGGTGGCAGCCTTGAAAAAATGAAAGACACTTATGTCGATTTTATACATAACCTGCCATTTTATGGTCTGGCTGTTGTATGTATCGACTCTGAGGTAGCCGCCGAACTAATTCCTCGTTTTGGGCGTCCTATTATTACCTATGGCGAGTCGCCAACGGCTGATTATCGTATGAGTGATTTTAGCCAGTCAGCTAATACGTGTACGTTTACGGTAACCAATAAACAAGGTGAGTGTTTAACGGCAACGCTAAATATGCCAGGTAAACATAACGCATTAAATGCAACTGCAGCGATTGCAGTAGCAAAAGATCAAAATATTGCTAACCAAGCAATTTTAGAAGCATTACAAAAGTTTGAAGGTATTGGCCGTCGTTTTCAACACTACGGCGAATTTGAAAACGAACGCGGCAATATAATGTTAGTGGATGATTACGGTCATCACCCTTCAGAGGTTGCAGCAACTATTGCGGCAGTACGCGAGGGGTGGCCCGATAAACGCTTAGTAATGATTTATCAGCCGCATCGTTATAGTCGTACTCGTGATTTATATGAAGACTTTGTAAAAGTACTTGCCGATGTAGATCAGCTTTTATTGTTAGATGTTTATGGCGCAGGCGAAGAGCCTATAGTGGGCGCTGATAGTAAAAGTTTATGTCGAAGTCTTCGTCAACGTGGCAAAGAGCCATTGCATGTAGCATCAAGTAAAGAGCTTGCGGGTGTATTAGCAGATAACCTGCAAAATAATGACTTAGTATTGACCCAAGGTGCGGGTAATATAGGTCAGTTAGTAAAAACGTTAGCAGCAACAGGCATGTCGATAGAAAAATTAAAACAAGGTGAAGTATGACCCAAGTAAATGCACAATTTGGTAAAGTAGCGGTAATGCTTGGTGGTAACTCAGCAGAGCGTGAAGTGTCATTAAAGTCGGGTCAGGCTGTTTTTAATGCATTACAAAATTGCGGTGTAGATGCGATTGCATTCGATCCTCAAAATCGGTCATTGTGGGAACTCAAAGAGTTAAATGTAGATCGTGTTTTTATTGCACTACATGGCCGAGGTGGTGAGGACGGAACTGTTCAAGGTGCACTAGAGTTTATGAACTTACCTTACACCGGCAGTAACGTACTGGGTTCAGCGCTGGCAATGGATAAAATTCGTTGTAAGCACTTGTTTAAATCAGCAGGCTTAAGCACCGCGCCTTATGCCGTTGTAGATGCTAAAAAAGGTTTTGATGCACACGCTATCATGGCTGAATTTAAAAAAGTGATGGTTAAGCCTTCTCATGAAGGGTCGAGCATTGGTATGGCACAGGCAACTACTGCGCAAGAACTTGAAGATGCATTAATCAATGCATTTAAGTTTGATAGCCAAGTGTTGGTTGAGCAGTGGATAACGGGTCGTGAATTTACAGTGACTGTTTTAGGTGATGAAGTACAGCCCGTAATTGAAATGACAACGCCAAATGGCTTTTACGATTATCAGGCAAAGTATCAATCAAATACTACGCAGTATCATTGCCCAGCCAATTTATCGGCGCACGATACGCAGCAATTACAGGCTATGTCGTTAGAAGCGTTTGACTTAGTTGGCGCAAGCGGTTGGGGCCGCGTAGATGCAATGCAAGATGAGCAAGGCAACTTTTATTTATTAGAGGTTAATACTGTACCCGGAATGACAGAAAAATCATTAGTGCCTATGGCAGCTAAAGCAAATGGGGCAAGTTTTGAGCAATTAGTTGTTCGCATTTTGGAGCAAACGCTTTAATATGCATCCCCTTTTAGAAAAAGCTCATAAAATCAAACAGAACCTAAATTGGTCGCTGATTTTTGGCGTGAGCTTTTTTTTAGTTGTTATTATTGGCTTAGTGCAAATTACAACGGGTGTATCTGATTGGTTAGTAAAAAATAAAGATGCACAAATAAAGCACTTAACGGTGCAAGGGCATCCTAAATACACAGATGAAACCGCAATAATAACAGCAATAAAAAAAGCGGATTTAAGTAGTTTTTTTGAGCTTGATGTAAAACATGTACAACAGCTAGTGCAAAATCTACCTTGGGTGGCCACTGTATCGGTGCGAAAACAATGGCCTGATACGATTCAGGTTTACGTTGTTGAACACGAGGCGGTTGCGCATTGGAATAGTGACTTGTTAATTAATAACAACGGTGAGGCTTTTCAAGCTCGCAGCGATAAGTTAAGTAAAGATTTACCTCAGTTATTTGGCCCAGAAGGGAGCGAACAAGAAGCATGGATTGCCTTTAAGCAGTTTGACGAAATGCTTAAAGTAAACGCGTTAACGCTTAAAAGTTTAGCGTTATCAGAGCGTTTTTCTTGGCAGCTTTGGCTTGATAGCGGGGTGCGCTTAAATTTAGGGCGTAGGGATAAAGCCAAGCGTGTACAACGTTTTATAGACGTTTACCCACGTATGGAATATCCAGAAAAAGCACAGATAGATGCAGTCGATTTACGGTATGATACCGGCCTTGCAGTGAGCTTTAAGCCAGTGCAAGAAGAACAATTACAAAATAAGAGTAAGGCATGACTAAGTCAGCAGAAAGAAACCTCGTGATTGGATTAGACGTTGGTACCTCGAAAGTGGTAGCCACGGTAGGTGAAATCACCGCAGATAACAAGCTCAGCATTGTTGGTGTGGGCAGCCAAGTATCCCATGGTATGGATAAAGGTGGCGTTAACGATTTAAACTTAGTGTCTGAGTCTATTCGCCGCGCTATAGACGAAGCCGAATTAATGGCAGATTGTCGAATTAGTTCAGTGTACTTGGGGATTTCTGGTAAACATATTCAATGCCAGAACGAAAGCGGTGTTGTTGCTATCAATAATACTGAAGTAACAGACGAAGATATTGAAAATGTGATTCACATTGCGCGTTCTGTGCCTATTTCAGCTGAACGTAAAATGCTGCATGCACTACCGCAAGAGTACAGCATAGACATGCAAGAAGGGATTAAAAACCCATTAGGCATGAGTGGTGTGCGTATGGAGGCACGTGCTCACATTATTACCTGCTCTAACGACATGGCTAAAAACATAGAAAAATGTGTTGAGCGTTGTGGCCTTGAAGTCGACCAATTGATATTTACAGCATTGGCTTCTTGTTATTCAGTTCTCACAGATGATGAAAAAGAGCTTGGAGTCGCGGTACTCGATATTGGTGGTGGTACAATGGACATCACTATTTATATCAACGGTGCGCTGCGTCATTCAGCAGTAATCCCTGTGGCGGGTAATCAGGTAACGGGTGATATTGCAAAAATATTTCGTACACCTATATCGCATGCAGAGTCACTCAAAGTACAATACGCATGTGCAAGCAGCCAATTGGCAAGCAGTGAAGACACTATTGAAGTACCAAGTGTAGGCGGGCGCCCTGCAAGATTAATGTCACGTCATACATTATCAGAGGTGGTAGAACCTCGTTTCAGAGAATTATTTGAACTTGCGATGGAAGAAATTCGTCGTTCAGGTTTAGAAGACCAAATTGCGGCAGGTCTCGTTATAACAGGCGGAACTGCCAAAATGACTGGTGCAATGGAAGTGGCGGAAGACATTTTTCAAATGCCAGTAAGAATAGGTAAACCAATCGGGATGGTTGGTTTAACAGACTACGTAGATGATCCTTCGTACGCAACCGCTGTTGGTTTGTTACAATACGGGCGCACCATGCAATCGATGAATGCACAAAAGTCGAAAGCAGAGGATAACAATAATTGGTGGAACCGCATTACTAAATGGTTTCAAGGCGAGTTTTAAGACTCAAGTCGGAGAGTGAACATGTTTGATATAATGGAACAACACAGCGAAGAAGCTGTAATAAAAGTAATTGGCGTGGGCGGCGGCGGCGGTAACGCTGTTGAGCACATGGTAAAACAGCAAATCGAAGGCGTGCGCTTTATTGCCGCTAATACAGATGCGCAAGCATTACGAAATTCTGCTGCTGACGTAACAGTTCAATTAGGCACACAAATAACCTCTGGGTTAGGTGCGGGTGCAAACCCTGAAGTAGGCCGCGAATCGGCTGAAGAAGATGCAGAGACTATTCGTGCAAGCCTTGAAGGTGCCGACATGGTATTTATCGCAGCGGGCATGGGCGGCGGTACAGGTACAGGGGCTGCGCCTGTGGTTGCTAAAATTGCTAAAGAGCTGGGTATTTTAACTGTTGCGGTAGTGACGCGTCCTTTCGACTTTGAAGGTAAGAAGCGTGCAGCGGCAGCTGAACAAGGTATCAGCGAGTTGTCAGAAATTGTAGACTCGCTTATTACAATTCCGAACAATAAATTACTTAAAGTTTTAGGCAAAGGCACTACACTTCTAGATGCATTTGCTAAAGCTAATGACGTATTATTTGGTGCGGTACAAGGTATTGCAGAACTCATTACGCGATCTGGTTTAATTAACGTGGATTTCGCTGACGTACGAACTGTTATGTCTGCTATGGGTACTGCTATGATGGGTACTGCATCTGCGTCGGGTCCTGATCGTGCACAAGAAGCCGCAGAAGCTGCTATTTCAAGCCCATTATTAGAAGACGTTGATTTAACAGGTGCCAAAGGTATCTTAGTTAATATCACCGCGGGTATGGATATTGCGATTGAAGAATTCGAAATAGTAGGTAACCACGTTAAGGCACTTGCCTCTGAGAACGCAACGGTTGTTGTGGGTGCGGTAATTGATCCTGAAATGAGCGACGAGTTACGTGTAACTGTAGTTGCAACGGGTTTAGGCGGCGATCGTCGTCCACAGTTTGGTATTGTTGATAACGGTTTTAAAAAGGCTTCGGGTTCTGATGTTGCAAACACGTCTAACCAAGCAAGCAGCATGTATGTGCCTAGCTTTGCAAGCCAAGACAGCACCGATGAAAGTGCAGCTAAAGCACAAACTGAAAGCGCAGAAAAAGCGAGTTCAGCAAGTTCTAGCAATACAGCAAGCTCGTCGTCACAAACGAGTAAAAAAGCGGATAAATCAGAGGGTGGTGATTACTTTGACATCCCTGCATTTTTACGCAAACAAGCAGACTAATAAAAACGTTATTTTGCTGGTAAATTGAGCGAATATTGTAAGGCGCGCGTATATATGTTACTATCCGCCGTCTAACTGTAATAAATTTAAGTGAGCGAACCTATGATTAAACAGCGTACGATTGCAGAAGTAGTCAAAGCCATAGGAATTGGACTTCATAAAGGTGAGAAGGTCACAATAACTCTCCGACCTGCGAGCGCAAATACTGGGATTGTATTTCGTCGTGTCGACCTTGATCCGGTTGTTGAATTTGAAACAACACCTGAAGCCGTTGGCGATACGCAGTTGTGTACCTGTTTAATTAACAAAGATGGCGTTCGTTTATCAACTACTGAGCACCTAATTGCTGCAGTTGCAGCAATGGGGATTGATAACCTAATTGTAGAATTAGACAGCTCAGAAGTGCCAATTATGGATGGTAGTGCATTACCATTCATTTATTTATTACAAAAAGGCGGCATTGAAGAGCAAAATGCCGCTAAACGCTTTATTCGTATTAAAGAAAAAGTACGTATTGAAGAAGGTGACAAATGGGCCGAAGTAGAACCGTACGACGGTTTTCACATCGACTTTGAAATCGCTTTTGATCACCCGGCTATTAACGAAAGTCGTCAGCGTGTTGGTTTAGACATCACCGCTCAAAGCTTTACTGAAGAAATTAGCCGTGCTCGTACTTTTGGTTTTATGAAAGATATTGAATACATGCATGCTAATAACCTTGCTTTAGGTGGCAGCATGGACAGCGCAGTAGTACTTGACGAGTTTAAAGTACTAAACCCAAATGGTTTACGCTACAGCGATGAGTTCGTTAAGCACAAAATACTAGACTGTGTTGGTGACATGTTTATGACAGGCCATAACATTTTAGGTAAGGTGACTGCGTTTAAGTCGGGTCACGATTTAAACAATAAGTTGCTTCGTAAAGTAATGGCAACCGAGTCAGCGTGGGAGTGGGCAACATTTGAAACGCCTGTAACGATGCCTGCACCCGGTCTTGAGTTAGCAACAGCCTAACCAAGCACTTTAAAGTACACACTTAAAACAGTTACAAAAAATGACGCTTATTAGCGTCATTTTTTTTGCTATGTATCTATTTTTTTAAAATAGTAAGTTTTAAAAATTAAATACCTAAAATGGCCTGTAACTGTTCTAATTTGGTTATTGTGTAAGTGGGGGTTATTCCTTCTGGTAATTGTTCACCAGGGTGTTGCAACCAACATGTATCTATACCTACATTATTACCGCCAAGTATGTCACTTGATGCGGTATCACCCACCATTAATATTTGACTCTTATTTGGGTTACCCATCAGTTCGAAGGTATGTTCAAAAATAGCTTTGTTAGGTTTTGCTATACCTACAAGCTCAGAAATAACTAACCATTCAAACATATCTTTTAAACCCGTATGCTCTAAACGTACTGTTTGCAGGCGAGCAAAGCCATTAGTAATGATGCCTAACCTAGCATGAGGCTTTAATTTATTAAGCAACTCAACAGCACCTGGTAATGGCTCACAAATTTGCGCCATTGCATCTAAAAATGCATCGTTTAACTCTTTAGCGGATACATTTAATTTTGCTGACCATTCGTTAAAGCGGGTTACCTGTAAGTAATCAGCGCTAATAACGCCATTTTGATAATCAACCCACAGTTGTTTATTGGTTTTTTGATAGTGAATGTAATCGTCTTTAGTAAAGTTAACGCCGTATTTTTTAAACATACGGGTCATACCGGCTAATATATCAAACCTAAATAAAGTTTCGTCTGCATCAAACAACACGTAGCTGTATTTCATTCAATTTCCTGTATTTTATTTGCGATAAAGGTCGCTATGTAAAAAGGGTGCCATGGCCAAAGTTAGTGCTTGGGTATAGGTACTTTCGCGTGTTGCATGGTTATTTGTAAGCAGGCCAATGGCGCCGCCTTTTTGTTTTATATTTGTGGTGTTAAATGCTTTATCCATTACATCGCCAAGCTCTTCGCCATTAAGTAATGCTTTAAAAAGTATATTGGGTAATGGAAGGTTACTGCTTCGCCCTACAACCTGTTCTGTGGCGTTATCAATAACTACATAGGCAAAGGTCGCTGCACCATAGCTAAATTGCTCTGCACCGCCTTCCATTGCCACGTAGTAATCGGCTTGATGGTGCTTTTTACAATAGTTAACACGGTTTTGCGCGCCAATACGTGTTTCATCTTCACCAATAGGTTGATCTGGCACGTTTGAAGGAGCGTTAACACCTAGGCAATCAATGGTGTTATTTGGAAAGTACATAGTAAAAATATGCTTTGCTGCATTTATTTTTACTGGATTTTTAGATCCAACTATAACTTTTAACAATGATGACATGCTGATCTCGTATTGAGTAAAATCAGCAGTGTACGTGACTTCTGTTAAACAAAAAAGAGCACTAAAGCGATAATACTAAATAGGTAAATCAAGCGGAGCAAGGTTCTCTAGTGCGCGCTTTTTCATAATAATATCTTTTATCAGCGGTGTTAATACAAGCTCCATTGCAAGGCCCATTTTACCGCCCGGCACTACCAGCGTATTAATACGCGACATAAAGCTACCTTCAATCATTCTCAGATAATAAGGAAAATCAACATCTTCAATGCCTCTAAAGCGGATCACAACAAAACTTTCATCAAGTGATGGAATGTCTTTTGCGCTAAATGGGTTTGATGTATCTACGGTAGGCACACGCTGAAAGTTAATATGCGTTCGTGAAAACTGAGGGGTAATATGATTTATGTAATCGTCCATACTACGCACAATTGACCCCATCACGGCTTCGCGAGAGTGGCCTCGCTCTGAAGTATCGCGGATTAGCTTTTGTATCCATTCAAGGTTAATAATAGGCACCATGCCTATGAGTAAATCAACATGCTTGGCTACATCAACGTCTTGGTCAACAACTCCGCCATGCAAACCTTCGTAGAACAAAATATCTGTATTATGCTCAAGCTCTTGCCAAGGAGTAAATGTCCCTGGCAGTTGGTTATAAGGTACAGCTTCATCAAAGGTGTGCAAGTAGCGGCGCAATTTGCCTTGCCCTGTTTCACCATAATTACTAAATAACGATTCAAGGGCGCCAAAGTCGTTAGCTTCACGGCCAAAGTAACTAATATGTTTACTTTCTTGTTGGGCTTCGCGTATTTTTTTGTCCATTTCGGGACGTGTATAACGATGAAAGCTATCACCTTCAATAAATGCAGCCTGAATATTTAGGCTACGAAAAATATGCTTAATGGCATTTGTCGTGGTAGTTGTGCCTGCACCCGACGAACCAGTAATTGCAATGATAGGATTTTTAGCTGACATGTTAATTCTCTTTTTTAGGACCAGGCTATATAACCAGACTAAACTTAACACTTTTTTAAGTCGTTTGGGTATCTTACGTGTTGACTGACTAAGCTCAAGTGACGCCATCAGCAAATAACGTTATCATGAGGTGCTTAAAATTAAAACGAGAGAAAGCATGAAACTTTTAAAACCATTACTTAGCTTCTTTTCATTAAGTGCGTTAGCTGCAGGTTGTGCGCACGCTAACATGCCTAAAAGCCAAATATTACTTGCTGATTTAAATACGCCATATGGTGTTCAAGTGACCATAGTAAGCGACAAAACAAGTTACAATAACCAGCCTTATTTAATTAATGACGATTTATACTTTACCCATGAGGTAATAACTAATAACCAAAGCCAAACCGATATTGCACACTACAATTTAACAACACGTGAAATAACTAACTTAACAAATACACCTGTCAGTGAGTATTCGCCAACGTTAATGCCTAATAAAACAAGTTTGTCAGCCATTGTTGTAGAGGCCGATTCAAAACAAAAGTTGTGGCAGTATCCGCTTGATATACAAAGTGCGCCTAGTCGTATTTTTGATTGGATAGAGCCTGTTGGCTACCATGCTTGGGGCATTAAAAACGATTTAGTGATGTTTATTTTAGGTCAGCCGCATACGCTTCAATACACCTCAGTAGACGCTGCTAGAGGTGAAATAGCCGCCAGTGATATTTCTCGTACACTTATTTATAACCACAACGCGGCGATGTTTTTATTTAGTTACACTAAAAATGATCAGCATATTTTAGCGAGCTTTAATCCACAAAATAAACAGGTAAGCGATTTATTAAGGCTACCCACTCAGGTACAAGACTTCATTTTAAAAGATGATAAAACAATTGCTTACGCTATTAAAAATCGTGTTTATCAACGTAAGCTCGATGGCAGTAATGAGATATCGCAATGGCTTGATTTAAGCACTTACTGCGAAACTAATATCACCCGAATGAGTTACAACAATGATAAGCTTGCATTTGTATGCGACGTAACACAATAAAGTAAGACTTCAAACTGCGTATGCGTTAAGGTAATACGCAAATTAACGAATAGGGATAAACATGGCGTACAGTGCAGATGAGTTAACAGAGCAGCTTATAAAACTACAATGCAGAAGTAATTTTAAAATTAAAAACATTGCTGAATACATGTTAGTTAATTCTAAAGAGGCCTTTTACACTCACAGTGAAAGTGGGAAAGGTAAAATAGTGATTCGCCCTGCGTTTGAAGTATTTAGCGATGACTTTAATGACATAGATGGTGTAACACGTGCACAAGGGTATTTTCATAGCAGTGAAATGACCCGTTTTCCAACTCGTATATATAAAAGCGCTCAACCAATTCATTATGGTGTCGCATTTAAAATAAATTCAGAGCAAGCTGCAAAAGACTTTATTGCTAAGTTGACGATGATCATTGGTAATTAATCTGAACTTTAGTTAAGAAGTTTTTTATCCGTAATTTGAGTTAATTAGTTTCGCCCTAAAATTATAAAGCCGCTGAGTGAATACTCAGCGGCTTTTTTATAGCTTAATCACATAGTGGTTATTTACTGTTTAAGAAGCTATTAACCGAATCAAGCTCGCGTTTTTTTAGTGCAATACAATCAAGCGTACTTTCTTCTAGTTTACTCAATGTACGGCTGTACCCAGGCACTTCTGAAATTTTATCGTTAAAGAAGTTTTGAGTGGTTGCTAAGCTTTTGGCATCACAGCCTACGGTTGTAAAGTACGGTAAATTAGGAATAAAGAACGGCGGCAAACTTGCTGTTACTTTATCGTAATTGTTATAAACCCAATCGATAAATAATGCTTGGCGCTCTTCTGTGTAACTTTGCCCAGATAAAATAGTACGCATATCAGACGCAGTTACTTCATCAGTTAAGCTGTAAGCCAGCACTGTATTTTGTAACTCAGACTCACCAAAAAAGCCCATAGCAGCTAGCATGTTAGTGCGCACTTGAGGGTCTTTAGTCGTTTTAAATGTTGTCATGAATTGATCAAGCAAGGCTTTATCACCATGAAAAGCCGCGAGTCTTAAATAAACACCTGCTAAGTATGGGTCTACTTTTTGAGGATTAGTCAAATACACTTGCGTTTGTTCTTTGGCTTTATTGATTACGTTTTGGTCTTCGCCATCAAAGCCTAAGCGTGATATAACGGCTGCACGAAGTTGCGATACTGCACCATCTTCGTCAATTTTTGCCTCTAAACCATATTTTTTAGCAGCAGGAGTCACTGCGTCACGGATAAATGCAGGCCATAAGTCTTTATTGCTTTCATCTTTGAACGTACGTTGCTGCGATACTAAGTAGCCCAGTGCAGTATTTGCTACACGAGGGTGGCTGTCACTTACAAATACTTCAAGTGTTTGCATTAACTTGGCGGCAGAGATAACGCCAGCCTTAAGCAGTGCATCGGTGGCCGATAATAGCGCTAAACGTTCGCGGTCAGTCAGCACTGTTGGCGCGTTTTCAATTAATGCGTTAAATTGCGCGTCATCCATTACCCAGCGGTAGTAGCCAAGAGCACCTTGGTCAGGGTAAATCCACTCTGGTGCAAAATCTAAATCAAGCGTTTGGCTTTGTTTGTTTAGTAAAACACTGGCTGTTTTAACGTTGTCGCCTGCACCGTATTTAATCGTTACTGGCACATTCCAAAGTTGTGCTGGCGCATCAACACCAGCATTTACAAAGCGGCTTTGTGAAATGGTTACTTTTTTGCCTTGCTGTTTAACACTCACAAGAGGGAAAGAAGACTGCTCGATAAATGATTTTAAAACACTGGCTACATCTTTATTTGATGCTTTACCTAGTGCTTGCCATAAATCAGCCGCTTCTGCATTTTTATAAGAGAAGTCTTTTAAGTAACGCTGAATCCCTTTTTGGAACGCCTCTTGGCCAATCCAGTTTTCAACCATTGCAAGTACTGAGCTACCTTTACTGTATGCAAGGCCCAAACCGTCCATAATGTCAGCTTCGGTTTTAATTGGCTTACGAATAGGCTTAGTACTTAAGCGGGCGTCTAGTGCCATTACGTTATTTTGTGGTAAGTCTAAATGTGATTCAAACTCAGGGTTTAGCTGCTTGGTCATTTTAGCTGCCATCCAGCTTGCAAACGCTTCGTTTAACCACAGGTCATTCCACCACTTCATGGTTACCAAGTTACCGTACCATTGGTGTGCTAGTTCGTGAGCAATAATAGATACGTTACGTTGTTTCTTACTGCGTGTCGCTGCTGCTAAATCAACGAGTAAAATGTCTTCGCGGTAAGTTACTAAGCCTGAGTTTTCCATTGCGCCAAATGGGAATTCAGGCACGGCAACTGAGTCGAGTTTTTTATACACATAAGGAATACCAAAATACTCTTCTAATGCTGCAAGTACGCGCGGCATATTATCTTTAGCATATTCGGCTAAATGAATTTTACCTTGAGGAGTAATAACACGCCCAGGAATGGGCATACCTTCAATGTCTATTTCTTCAAACGGGCCAACAGCCATCGCAACTAAATACGATGGAATAGGCGGTGTTTTATCAAAAAAGTGGGTTGTCATATCACCATTTATTGTTGTTTTTAGTTCTGGTGTATTGGCATATACTTTTTGTGAACTTGGAGCCGTTATTGTTAACTGAAAAGGAATTTTATAGCTTGGTTCATCAAAAACGGGGAAGGCACGACGTGCATCACTCATTTCAAATTGGGTAAATAGGTAAGGTGTACCTTGATCCAATGTTTTGTATAACCCCACACTTTGGCGGTTGTAGGGAGCAGAAAAATCAATATTAAGTGTGTATTTACCTGGTTGAATTTTTTCATCACAGCTAAATTTAACTTTACCTGTTTTAAGTATTTCATTACTTAAGTCACAGTTTTCTTTACCTAAAAGTTGCGCCATTTTTACAGCATAATCCACACCGTTTAGCTCAATGTAATGTGTTGGTTTTAATACTTCTAAGGCAATTTCAGTCATCCCTGTGAATGTATCTTTACTTGGGTCAAGTGTCAGCGATACATTTTGCGAACTTGGTTTTGCGAGTTTTTCGATAACGAATTCGTTAGCGTTTGCTGCATTTATTGCTAGCGCAACACTCACAGTTAAGAGGCTTTTAAGAAACATAGTGATCCCTTGTTTATTGTTAGAAACGCCCAGATTTTATGGGTACAGTTTATCCTACCAGTTTTTGTGAGGCGCGTAATTGATTTAAGAAGTGGCTTTGATGGTAAATAGTAACAAAGTTTGTCAGTGACTTTCGCGTGATAGAAAACGTTGCCAGCTGAGTTGTGTATTTATAATACGTACTTGTTGAATAACCGTATTTAATAAGCTGATTTCATCAAACTGACGGTTTGGGTATTCGTTAAAACCCATTAAATAATTAAAAGCATCTTTAGAGTTAGCCTGAAGCGCATAAATACGTACTTGTTGTTCAAAGTTAAGGCGTAAGCTACTAATGGCGGTTTTCATACCGAGCTGGTCAACGTTGGGGATATCACATTTTTGCAAATAGCCGGCACGATCGCCTTCACCCGAAAACCAAATACGTACTTTTTCACTGTATCTGCCGGTTTTAGCCGGGAGGTCAAACATAAGTCGCTGGTGGTTTTTAGACTTTATAAACTCAATATAATCACTAAATCCTGCATCGATAAGTGCTTTATGTACAGGGACTAAGCGAGGCTTTATTTTACCGTGAGTATGAAAGTTAAAACATAAAATATCATCAATAATACAAAGATCATCAAGTGTTAAACAGCCTATTTCATCACTGTAAGCACCGCTGTAATAGGCTATTAATGGCAGCCAAAAGTGCCAATGTTTTGCTTGCTCGCGGGGGAGTCGAACATCACCGTATATATATCCATTATAAAGAGTGTGCAGTTCCATAGCTGAAAAAGGGCGGCGACCAAGATGGGTTTTCAACGTAATACCTTGAAAATAGTGAGATGTTTTATTTTATACCCAACTAGCACTAGATGCTAGTCGGGTTATCAGGCTTTAAGGTCCTGTGTGTAAATTATTATTCACTTAAAGCACGAGCTAAACCCGTTGGTTCAATCTCTACACATACTTGGTCATCATTCCAATTTATGCCAACTAATGCGTCGTCCTCATTTAAATCTTCAACCCATGCATCTAAAAATTCATCAAGGTTAATTTCTACCGGACTGTAATCTTTCCATTCTTCTTTACACTGCGCTTTAGCCGCTTCTTCACTTTCCCAAAGCAGTAAAACATCAGTGTCGTCAAATTGGTTTGAGTCGCACACTACAAAGCCATTATCTTCTGCGCCCAGTGCCCAAATGACTTCGCTAACACGTACTTTTTCTACGAAGTTAACTAGCTGTGATTCAATTTCAATATCGCTCATGTGTTTACCTTATTAAGTTAGTGACGAGGATTAGTTTCTATTGCTGATTGACGTTCGCTAAATTGTGCATGAAATGCAACAAGTTCACTGTACTGACTAAAGTCAGTTAATTCACGAAAGCTAATCCAATCAAGCAGGCAGTATAAACTGATGCTGAGGTATTCACAGCTTTTAAATTGTTCATCGTTTAAATGGCTGTTTAAAAAGCTTAATGTTTGTTCTATTCGCTCATTTTGCAGATTAAAAAATAATGCATCGCTTCGTGTATCTAAACCTGAGCGCTCGCATAATAGCATTTCAACAAGCGAGTCGTTGCAGGCATTAATAGTGGTAAGTAAGTGCTCTTGCGGCCAGTTTAGCTTTGATTTGCCTGTTTTCTCTAATAAGTAGCGTATTATTGAGTTTGAGTCGCTCAGTGTTAAATCACCATCAATTAAAATAGGTATTTTACGGGCTGGGTTTTTATTGGCCATTTTAGGGCGATCTTGAGCTGAAAATATGTCTAAGCTTATAAGCTCCATATTACAGTTGTTTTGCAGAGCCCATATTCTAATTCGGCGAACGTAAGGTGAGGGAACAGAACCAATTAATTGCATAATTACTCCAAAAAAAAGCCGCTAAAGCGGCTTTATTAAACGTTAATAGCAGTAAAGCTCAATTTATTCTGAACGGCTAGTAACTTCAAGTAAATGGTAACCAAATTGCGTTTGTACAGGGCCCTGTACCTGGTTTATTGGGGCAGAAAAAACCACTTTATCAAACTCAGGAACCATCATCCCTGGGCCAAACTCACCCAGAGCGCCGCCGTCTTGTCCTGATGGGCAATTAGAATGTACTTTTGCTAATTCAGCAAAGTCTTCGCCTTGTTCAATTTTTGTTTTTAAGTCTAAACATTGTGCTTCGCTGTCTACCAAAATGTGTCGTGCGCTTGCCACTGCCATAAAATCTCCTGATTATAAGTGGTGTTTTTTTAACCTAGTGTATTGCCATACTAGTTAGTTTGTACAAATTGTACCAGTATAAATTTAGATTTTAGACAGGGAATTTTCCACTGCCTTAATCATTTTTTCTGAATCTGGTTTTACTTTGCTGTTAAATCGTAAAATTGTTTTACGATCAGCAGATACTAAATATTTATAAAAGTTCCAATTGGGCGAACTTGTTTGCTCGTTTAAATGCTTGAATATAGGATTTGCATCACTTCCTCTCACTTCGCTGGTGGCGAACATAGGAAAGGTGACCCCATAATTAATAAAACAGACTTTGGCCGTTTCTTTTTCGTTATCTTCTTCTTGGAAAAAGTCATCAGAAGGGAAGCCCAATACTACAAGCCCTTCGTCTTTGTATGTTTTGTGTAGTTTTTCTAAGCTTTCAAACTGAGGGGTGAAGCCACAGTTACTCGCAGTATTAACAATTAACAGAGGTTTGTTTTTGTAGTCGCATAAATTAATGGACTCTTTAGAGCGAAGCTTTCGGATATCAACGTTAGTAAAATCGTCACAGGTTTGGGGATTTATGGCTTCATTATTTGGCTGTGTTTGTGCCATTAAAGTTGAACTACCCAGCAACACAGTAAACCCTATTATCATTTTTTTAAGCATCATATTACCTAACTATCCGATTGTTTGATTGGCTGATCATACGCTAATATGGAGGAAATTGATCAACCACTTAAATTTACTATGACAACTCGCTTAGCAACTATTGACGACCTTAATGATATTGTCGCCATTTATAATGAAACCATAGAAGGGCGAATGGTAACGGCAGATACCGAAGAAGTAACCGTTGAAGAAAAAAAAGATTGGTTTAATAGTCATACCCAAAAACGCCCAATATATGTGTATTGCGAAAACGATACCGTACTTGCCTGGGTGAGTTATAAATCGTTTTACGGACGCCCTGCTTACGACGGAACCGTGGAAATGAGCATTTACATAACTAAAAATGCACAAGGTAAAGGCTTGGGTAAAAAGTTAATGCAGTTTGCGCAATCGGAGGCTAAAAAGCTTGATATTAGCGTGTTACTTGGCTTTATTTTTAGCCATAATTTGCCAAGCGTAAAGTTATTTAAGCACTTTGGTTTTGATGTGTGGGGGGAGTTACCAAACGTTGCCGTTATGGATAATAACTTATACAGCCTAACCATATTTGGTAAGCATTTAGAATAAGTTACGCTTATTTATTGGTCATATTTGTTTACAAATAACGCACAGGAATGTGTGTTTTTTTCGTGTTTTTATACTACGCTGGTAACATATTAATTTTATTGGTTGTAAGTGTAGTTTAATGGCTAGAAAAATATTGATCATAGACAGCAGCACCATCATAGCAATGAGAGTAAAAGTACTCTTAGAGCTCATTGGATGTAATGTTGAGCTGATTCATTTCTCTATGCTTGAGATGTTTACTCACGCCGAAAATTACGATTTAGTTGTCATAGCTCACGGTGTGCCGGTTGCCCCTATCAAGCCGCTAATTGATAAACTATCTCATGGGCGTTTATTATTACTTGCCCCTAAAACCGAAAACACAGAGCAGTTAACCGCATTTGCTGGCCTAAATAAAATAGTACCTGATGCTACGGTTGTTTATCCTTTCTTCTCTAATAAAGAGATCACCTCTCTTTTAGAGAGCTTGTTAGAGCTAGACTCTAACCATATGATGCAACTGCCCACTATATTGTTGGTCGATCATATCCAAAATCGCCTTGATAATATGAAGAGCAATTTAATTGGCGCACATATTAAAACCCTTACGGCAAGCAGCTTAAATGACGCACTCACGATTGCAAAAAGTAATAAAATTGATATTTTAATCAGCGATTTTAGCCTCGGTGAAGCGACTGGTCTTCAAATATTTTCAAAATTAAAAGTGTCGCAACCAAATGCACGGTGCTTGCTTTTCACTTCCCGCCCTGACCAAGTTTCAATGATTGAAGCTATTCGCCAAGGTGTTGAAGACGTACTGATTAAACCGCTCAATGAAAATATTTTACTGCAATCAGTGCATAAGCTTTGGCAAACTGAATTATTAAAACGCCGCAATGCCGAGTTAGTTGAGCGCCTTCAAGAAACCGTCGACGCTCTAATAGAAAAAGACAGCTTGCTACAAGTTATTTATAAACACACCCCTGACGCTATCATGCTATTTAAACGCAACGGTCAAATTATTGAAGCAAATGACGCTTGCTTAAGATTGTTAGATCTACCGTTTAGCGGGCTTTCTGGTAAATCGTTATTTGATTTTTTAGATAACGATTCGATTGCTGGAATCAAAGAAAAAATTTCAACATTAAACAGCAATCGTCAGTTCAGTTACGATTTACGTCTACCCATTAAAAGCGGTGGCACAGTGCCTTTATTTGGCTCTTTTAACGAAATAGATCACCATGGTGAGATTGCACTGGCTGTAATTTTTAAAAATGTAACTCACTTAAAACAAAAAGAAGAGCTACTTCAAGAAGCTAAAGGGTTACTAGAAGAAGAGGTCAAAGCCCGTACATCGCAGTTAGAGCATGCTAAAAATGTAGCCGAAGCGGCAAATTTAAGTAAATCAGACTTCTTAGCAAATATGTCACATGAGCTGCGAACCCCCATGCACTCAATTTTAAGTTTTGCACGCTTTGGACTCGATAAGCTAGAAGCTGGCGACTTTGCTAGAGAAAAGTTACTAAAATACTTATCTCGTATCGAGTGTAGTGGCGATAGGCTGCTATCTTTATTAAATAACCTTCTTGATTTATCAAAGCTTGATGTAGGTAAATTTCCGTTTAACCCGCGCCCTCATAATTTAGAAAGTATTATTAAAACGAGCATTGATGATGTGTCGGGCACGGCGATGGAAAAACACATTAATATTATTTTTCCTGCGCCAGATTCACCGGTCATTGTGCAATGCGATGAAGAGCAAATAAATCAGTTGTTGCGCAACGTATTGGGCAATGCATTAAAGTTTAGTGAGCCCAAAAGTAACATCACGCTTAAATTAGCATCGGATGGCCAATTTGCTGATATTGAAGTCATTGATAGTGGTATAGGTATTCCTGAAGATGAGCTTGATCATATTTTCACAAAGTTTGTGCAAAGCAGTAAAACAAACAGTGGTGCGGGCGGTACGGGGCTAGGCTTAGCACTTTGCCGAGAATTTGTATCGTTGCATCAAGGTCAAATTAGCGCGTGTAATAATACCAATGGTGGTGCCACAGTTCACATAAAATTACCACTTGAAATAAATTTAGACGAACACCTAGTCGATGAATAAAAGTACGCTAAAACAGTAAGTTGTTTATGTTAATACAATTTATTTTTGAATTTAAAAGGATGATTTAGTTATGGCTTTAACAAAAATACTAGCAGTAGATGACGAGCCCTTTAACCTTGAGATAATTGAAGAAATTTTAGAAGACTTAGATTTTGAGTTAAGGCTAGCCAACAGTGGCTCTGAATGCTTGGATATGGTTGAGGACTATATGCCTCAAGTTATTTTACTTGACGTAAGCATGCCGCAGATGAGTGGTTACGAAGTGTGTAAAACGCTTAAATCAAACCCAAGTACCGCACATATTATTGTTATGTTTGTATCTGCAAGAGGAACTGTGGAGGAGCGCATGGAAGGCTACTCAGCCGGCGCTGAAGATTACATAGTAAAACCATTTGGGCATGATGAGCTTAGATCTAAATTAAAAAATCTAAACCAAGTATTAGTAGAGAAACAAAGCCTAGAAAAACAAGTAGAAGCGGCAACTTCAACCGCGTTCAATGCAATGGCTAACAGCAGCGAAATGGGGCAAATAGTCAACTACGTAGAAAGCATAGCACTCATAACTAACCCAGACGATTTAGCAAAAGCACTTATTGATTGCCTACAATCTTTTGATTTACAAAGTAATGTAGAATTTAGATACGACTCTATTGTTAAACATTATGCTCTACATGGTGTTTGCTCGCCTATTGTGATCGAGTTATTTGAAATGCTTAAAAACAAAGGCCGTTTGCATGAGTTTTCGCAGCGCTTATTAGTTAACTACGAGCTAATTAGTTTACTCATCTTAAACATGCCAGGACACGATCCTGATAAACACGGCAGAATACGCGATCACGTGTGCTTTATTGTTAGTGTTACAGAACAGCAGTTACGCGCCATAATAACTAAGAACTTATTAGATGCGCAGCAGGTAAAACTAAACGCAGTAGCAAGTACAGTACACAGTAAATTTCATGGTTTGATAGATTTACTTAATGAAAATCGCTTAAACAACGAACAAGTATTTAAAAAACTTCAGGAAGAGCTTGAGGTTAGAATTCCAACAATGGGTTTAGACGAAGACCAAGAAATTTTTATCTATAAAAAAGTAGATGAAACAATTCAAAATTCAGTAGCCCGCGAGGAGTCTGTTATTCAGGTAAAAGAGGCGTTCGCAGACATTGAAAGAGAGCTTTCGATACTGTTAAACCATAGCCAATAATAAACACATAGACTTACTTTTAGGGCTTGTTTGCCATTAATATAGGGTTTACCGCCCTATAATGGCGAATAATCACACTCCAATAGCTCTGATTTGCTTTAGTACTAAATAGGCTTCTATGAATTTATGCATCTCGTGGTAAGCCTTTTTCCACTATCCTAATAAGTCTTTGCGTTTTTCTAAGTGAGGGTTGTTTATTGTTTTGCTGCTCCAGTGCCCATTGAATATGCTCTTTTACTAGATCACTACAACCATCAATTTTTTGTTCTAACGCGCTAATAATGTCAGGGTCAAAGTTTGCATTACCTAAACCAACGGCTAAATTACGTAACCAACGTTCATGTCCAATTCGGCGAATTGGGCTGCCTTCGGTATTTTTTAAAAATGTAGTTTCATCCCAACTAAACAGCTCAAGCAAGTCTTTGTCTTTTAACTGCGTGCGCGGATGAAAGTCTTGTTCGTCGGTTATTTGTCCATAGCGGTTCCACGGGCAAACTAATTGACAATCGTCGCAGCCATAAACTCGGTTACCTAATAAAGTTCTGTATTGCTCAGGAATAGGGCCTTGGTGTTCTATTGTTAAGTATGAAATACACTTACGGGCATCAACCACATAAGGTTCTACAATTGCACCTGTAGGACATAAGGTTATGCAGGCTACACACTTACCGCAGCCTTCAAAGGTATTTTCATTATCAACAGGTAAAGGTAAATCAATAAACAATTCACCTAAAAAAAACCACGATCCAGCTTCTTTGTTTATTAGTAATGAATGTTTGCCACGCCAGCCCAGCCCCGCTTTTTCAGCCAATTGGCGCTCTAATACAGGGGCTGAATCAACAAAGGGTCTAAAACCATATTCACCTACTTCTTGTTCTATTTTTTGGCCGAGCTTTTTTAATCGATTACGAATTAATTTATGGTAGTCTCGGCCAAGTGCGTAACGGCTAATATAGGCTTTTTGTTTGTTTTTTAATGTTTTAGCAAAGCCAGCATCGGGGGGCAGGTAGTTCATTTTTACCGATATAACACGTTGTGTGCCGGGAATAAGCTCGTCAGGGCGAGCGCGTTTCATTCCATGTGCCGCCATATAATCCATTGAGCCATGAAACCCGGCGTCAAGCCAACGCTGAAGCTGTTGTTCATGCTTACTCAAATCTATATCAGTGATCCCTACTTCGCTAAAGCCGAGTTCTTTTCCCCATGCTTTTATTTGCTGGGCTAATTTAGGGTAGTCAGGAGTTAGGTTGCTCACACATATTCACGCATATTAAATAATCGCCCTGTAATTTAGCATAATTACAGTGGTGTGTTGAGGTTTACGCATCAATAGGTGTTTGAGCGTAAACCGCGTTTATGATAAAAATTAAAGTACAAAGCGCTTCAATTGCTGCTGTGTTTGTAAGCTTAACTCTTGCGACAATTGACTGTCGGCAAGAGCGGTGTCTATTTGCTGTTTAGCCTGCTCGCCTAATTCAACAATTTGCTCTACCGATTGATGGGTTAAATTTTGCGTATCTTCTAGTAAATGTACGGCGCTGGCAATTTGCTGTAATTGCTGTTGATTACTCTCAAATTCATTAAGCATTTTACTAAACCCTTCAGAGGTTGAACAAATTGAGCTTTGTGCATTTTTAGAATGGTTAATAAGTTGCTCTGACTCTTTATTTGTTTCACTTACTAGGTCGTTCATTTGGGTTATAAAATCACTGATTTGGCGAGTAGCTCCACTTACTTTAACCGAGAGGGTACGTACTTCATCAGCAACAACAGCAAAACCACGCCCAGCTTCTCCTGCTCGCGCAGCTTCTATCGCGGCGTTAAGCGCGAGTAAGTTAGTTTGATCAGAAAACTCCTCAACCATTTTTAAAATACTGCGAATATTCTCACTGTTTTCCTTCAAGCCATCAACGGTGCTCGCAAAACTGCCTAACATATCAGTTATTAACTGCACTTTCTCAACCAGAGAACTCAGATCTTGAGCTGAGAGTTTTACAAAGGCTAAGTGCTCATTATTTACAGTATGAACACTGTCGGTATTGCCCACAATATTTTGCAAGCTTTGTGTTATTTGGTTACTGGCATCAATAATTGTATGACTTAAGGTAATTTGCTGTTCGCTCGAATTTTCCGTACTTTGCATTGACTCAGTTGCGGCTTTATTACTTTGTGCGCTGGCTTCAGCGCTTGTGTAAGTCGTGTTAAGTAATTGGCTTAAGTGGCTTGTAAAATCGTTATATTGCGTACTTAACGTTTTAAATTCGTCGTATGAAAAATGCGGAAGTTTAGCGTTTAAATTGGCATCTTGTTGATTAATTTTAATAAGTGTATCGCACATAGCTTTTACAGGGCGAACAATCAAAAAGCGCATGTAAAAAAGCGTAAACGCAAAGCCTGAAATAATAACCAAGGTTAGTAGCCAAAAAAGGCCAAGATTTTGTTGCTCACTTAAGCTGTCATAAAGCCAAAACAAAGTAATAGCTTGAAACAAAAAAACAAAACTTAAGTTACCAATAATTTTACGCGTTAGAGTAAAAAAGAATGTTTGTTCGATGTAATTATAAATTTTCATTAAGCCACTCATCTTGCTTAAACCTATGTTTGAACGCTTTTACACAGGCATTTGCAAGGTATAAGCGACTCTATTTATCAGCTAACGATAGCAAATATGCCTTGGATTGCATGGGAAAGTTAGTAAAAATCCCGTCTAAACCGAAGTCACGCATAAGTGCAATATCTTGTTGTTTATCGACTGTATAAGCGTAAACTTCAAGCCCGCGTTTTTTAGCATCATCTACAAACGCTTTGTTAATAAAATTTTTATCTACATGCACACTAAATGCATTTAAGTCTTGTGCAAACTTTGCATAATTAATTGGAATAGAAGACGTTAAAGCGCCTATTTTTAACCAGGGTAAACGCTTTTTAAGCCATTGTAATTGATGATGATCAAACGATGATACTAAAATATTAGCACATGAAATGGTTCCCGCACTGATATTACGTTCAAGCTGGTCAGCAAACTTTTCAAGTTCAAAGGTATGCTTAAGTTCTAAATTAAGTAAGGTTTTATTGTTATTCCAATCAAATAACTGTTGTAGCCTTGGTATACATTCGCCATTACCCGCATCAAGCTTTGTAAGGGTTGCTGCATCAAACTCACTAACTTTGCCTTTTCCGTTGGTGGTTCTGTCTAGCCACGAGTCATGTATTAGCATGTAATCATCGGTAGCGCTTTGAATATCTACTTCAATGCCGTCTACACCCATATTTAAGGCTTCTAAAATGGCGCTTTTCGTATTTTCGGGAAAGTGCCCGCTAGCACCCCTGTGTGCAAAAATTTTCATTGTCGAGCCTTCTTGGTTATTGACCATGTTTCAAAGCATGCAGCGCTTACAATAAGTGCGCCGCCAATCAGGGTCATTAATGTTGGGCGTTCGTGAACAATAATAATAGCCAAAATAGTACCGTACAACGGTTGTAAGCACGAAATTAGCCCTGCCGTTGCGGCTGATAAATTTTTGAGGCTTGCTGCAAATAGCGAGTGGGGTGTAGCGGTAAATATAATGCCAGCGACGGCAATTAATATAAGATCTTGATTACTCACCTCGTACACAGGTACTTCAATAAATGCGCACAGCATTATGCTCGCTACCAAGGTTTGGTAAAACATCGTCTGTGGGCCGCCGTATTGGCTAAAATAGCGTTTGTGAGTAATGTTTCTGACAGAGAAAAACAACGCAGATACCACGCCAGTAATAACACCAAGTGTTACATCGTCACCTAAATCAGCACTTGGTACTAATAAATAAATACCCAAAACAACTACACCAGCGCTTATTATATCTTTTGCTTGAGGTTTACTTTTATTAAATAAAGGCTCTAAAAAAACGGTCATTACTGGATAGCTAAAAAATGCAAGCATACCAATGGTTATGCCTGCCATTTGCATACCTGCAAAATAAGTCACCCAATGTAGCCCTACTGTAACACCTAAAAATAAAGCAATAAGGTAGTCTTTGGGATTGTTTAACTTAATTTGTTTTTTCCCGAATGAAAGCATTGCCAATATTGCCATACCAGCAATAGCTGTTCGGTAAACTGTAATATCCAGAGCATTTAAACCAATGAGTTTGGCAAAAAGGGCGGTTCCCCCAAAAAGTAACACGGCAATATGTAGGTAAATTAAGCTTTGCTGTTGTGGCTGCATTTAAACATCATCTCCTTTTTTTAATATGTTATCACCGAGGGGGTGTCAACAAGATGAATTTTTTGAAACATGACAAATGTCAGCAAAGTTAATGACACTTCACACTCTTATTATTTTTATGTATTGGCATAGTTATCCTACTTAACAGGAGAGTGCTATGAATAGTTTAGTTTTAATGAGTCTTGATATTAGCGAGTTTTTTGATTCGCTTAATTTTACTATTAATTACATTGATTATTTTATGCTGATAAGCATTTTTGTGGTATCTATATTTATTAATAAAAAGAGTGCTTTAAATAAAAATAATACACCAGAGGTGCTAGCATGAGTTCGCAAAGTAGCTTTTCTCAACAAACGGATAAAACGTTTTGGAAATACGGCCATTTAATTTTTACAGGCTTTTACTTACTGCCATTAATTATTAATTTTGACCAATTTACAAAAAGCCAAATGGGCCTATGTTTAGCTTTTTATATTGCCTTTATTATCTTGTATGTAAAAGCAATTAACTGCGATAACACAAAAATAACCACCTTATTTTTAGCCTTGCTCGCTATTTGTTTTAGCGCCACTTTTTTTACCTCTGGCACACCTACCTTATATGGCTTTGTTGCCTATGTAGCTGGGTATAGTTATAACTTAAAACAGCGGTTTTATGCTGCATTAGCCATTGTGGTGGCGCTTTTTACAAGTTCGTATTTAAGCGATATGGGAAAGCTTCAATACTTTTTGGCTGTTGCCTTAATATTATGTGCCGCCTTATTTAGTTATGGAATTGCAGCAAAAAGAGAACGCGACCATAAAAAGCGCGAGCAAGAAAGTGCAAACCAATTAGAGCAATTAGCTGCTATTGCTGAGCGTGAACGTATTGCGCGTGACCTACACGATATTTTAGGCCACTCACTATCATCTATTGCATTAAAGGCCGAGCTGGCTAATAAGCTAAACCAAGGTGAGCGCTACGAGCAAGCAAACAACGAAATAGCCCAAGTAGCAGACCTTGCAAGGCAGCTACTTAGCGATGTACGCAGTGCCGTAAGCGACTTAAAAGAGCTTAATTTGGTAAGCCAAGTTGCCCAGTTAAAACAACGGTTATTAGAGCAAGATTTTAATATTACGTTTAACGTTGAGTTATCTGTGCTACCTGCCAAGGTAGAGGGCATTGCTAGTTTAATAATTAAAGAGTCAGTCACTAACTTACTACGCCATAGTTCAACTAAAAACAGCGCTATAACAATTAAGCAAACACCTCAGCAATTACTTATTGAAGTAATAGATAATGCACCCTGTGGCAGGCTCGAGGCAGGCAACGGTTTAAACGGTATAAAAGAACGAGCAGAGCAAATACAAGGTAGTGCAACTTTTACCTGTGGTGAACAATTTACATTAAACGTAGTACTGCCAATTTCATCTGAGGATTTACAATGATCAAAATATTTTTAGTGGAAGATCAGGCGCTGGTGCGTGACGCTGTTAGTGCACTACTTAGCCTAGATTTTAATATTGACGTAATTGGTCAAGCAAGTAACGGGCTAGATGCCCTAAATGCTATTAATGCGTTTGATGAAGATGCAATGCCAGATATTATTTTAACCGATATTGAAATGCCTAAAATGAACGGCATCGAACTTAGTGAAAAAATAGCAATGCAATTTCCGGCTATAAAAATGGTGATCATGACCACGTTTTCACGCGCTGGGTATATTAGGCGGTCGTTAAGTGCCGGTGTTAAAGGATTTATATTAAAAGAAGCCCCGAGTGACGAGCTAATCAACGCACTCAAAAAGGTAATGCAAGGACAAAAAGTGATTGACCCAGAGCTTGCAATTAACGCTCTAGACGATGCCGATCCACTTACCGACAAAGAGCGAAAAGCATTAAAGCTTGCAAGCGATGGACTTAAAACGAGCGAAATAGCCACACAGTTATTTATAAGTGAAGGCACAACGCGTAACTACCTGTCAGACGCAATTGCCAAACTTAATGCAACAAACCGAATCGACGCAGCACGTATAGCTAAACAAAAAGGGTGGTTATAAACACATGTGATTAAGGTTTATAAATTTAACACAAACCCTTACTATGTTAGTTATAACAACAAAAGTAACGAACAACGCTTAAAGTAAGCCTAAAATTCGTAAAAAGAGGGTTAAATGGCAAATTTAATAGATTTAACAGTAAAAAACAGTGTCGCAGTTTTAACAATGAACACCGCAGAAAATCGACACAATCCAGCGTTTTTGGCTGAATTTAATTTACACCTTGATCATATAGAGGCTGATAAAAGCATTCACTCGGTGGTACTTACCTCAGCAAGCGACAAAAGCTGGTCGCTGGGTATTGACCTTGAGTGGATGGCAAACCCAAGCATTTTACCAGCGGCTATTTCTGACTTTATGTTGCAAATAACACAGTTGCTACAACGTATTGTTACGTTTCCTATGCCTATTATTGCAGCCCTCAATGGTCATACTTATGGTAATGGAGCCGTGCTTGCCTGTGCCTGTGATTTTAGATTTATGAAATCAGACAAAGGCTTTTTTTGCTTTCCTGAAGTGGATGTACTGGTGCCTTTTGTACCGTCTATGTTTCCTATTATTAATAAAGCGATACCGCAAACCTTCTTTAACAGGCTAGCAATGACGGGCGAACGGGTGGGTGCACAACAACTGTTTGAGAACAACGTTATAGAAGCTGTATTTTCTAACAGTGACGAACTGCAAGCCGGTGTACTTGAATTTGCAGCGCAGTTTAATAAAAACCGTTGGATTTACGCTCAAAACAAATCGCAAATGAACAAACACATCTTGCAAACTATTAAAGAAGAAGACCCCGCTTTTATCGATAACGTCAGTAAAATGTTATACAAAAATCTTCATAAAACTAAGTAATGGCTTAGTCACTGATGCAGCTTAATCACAATGACACAATTAAGCTGCATAATTAAGGACATATTAAGGCCCTGTACGCTAAGTTTAAAAAGCTAAATAACCGATAGGTGAGCTTTGTTTAAATATTAAGTGCTTTTACCTGTCTCATTTTACGTATATGGGTTAAAATAACCTTCATAACCAACTAACAAGATAGTGAATGTCAAACCAAGATCCAAATCTCAGTCGAGAACAAGAAAAGTACGAAAACCCCGTCCCTAGCCGTGAGTTTATACTTACTCATCTTCAAGAGCGTTCAAAACCAGCTAACTACGCACAATTATGTGAAGAACTAGCCGTTAATGATGAAGAGCGTCAAATTGCATTTAAACGTCGCCTTCGTGCCATGGAGCGTGATGGTCAGTTATATTTTAATAAATTTAAATGCTATGCACTTATTGACGAAGCCGGTTTAACCAAAGGTAAAGTAATAGGCCACAGAGACGGTTTTGGCTTTTTAGAAGTTGAAGGCGAGAGCAAAGATTGGTTTATTGCCAAACATCAAATGAACATGGTGTTACATGGCGACATTGTACTAGCTAAAGGTACAAAGCGTGGCTCTGGCTCAAAATGCGATGCCCGTATTATTAAAGTGCTTACCAACGAGCGCGCCCCTATTGTAGGGCGTTATTTTGTTGAGCATGGTGTTGCAGTTGTAGTCGCTGAAGATCCGCGTATTACGCAAGACATCATGATTTTACCAGGCAACGAAAACGGTGCCCGCCACAACCAAATGGTGCAGGTTAAAATCACTCAAAACCCTAGCCGCAATATGAACGCAGTAGGTAAAGTGGTTGATGTACTAGGTGAGCATTTAGCGCCAGGTATGGAAATTGAAGTTGCCCTTCGTAATCACGACATTCCGCATGTTTGGCCAGAAGACGTTGACGCACAAGTCGCCCACTTAGGCGAATTTGTAGAAGATGCAGACAAACAAGGCCGCGTAGATTTACGCGACTTACCGCTTGTTACGATAGATGGCGAAGACGCCCGCGACTTTGACGACGCAGTGTACTGTGAGCCTAAAAAATCAGGCGGTTGGCGTTTATGGGTTGCTATTGCCGATGTGTCGCATTATGTAGGCATGAATACACCACTTAACAAAGAAGCCATCGCACGTGGTAACTCAGTGTATTTTCCTGAGCAAGTTATTCCAATGCTACCAAAAGTACTGTCTAACGGGTTGTGTTCGCTTAACCCTAAAGTAGACCGCCTTTGTATGGTTGCTGAAATGACCGTATCAGCGGCAGGTAAATTGTCGGGTTATAAATTTTACGAAGCGGTGATGAATTCTCACGCCCGTTTAACTTACACTAAAGTAAACGCCATTTTACAAAATGACGAAAAGCTTCGCGAAGAATACGCACCCGTAGTGCCACATTTAACTGATTTACAGCAAATGTACATGGCGCTTAAATCAGCACGCCAAGAGCGTGGTGCTATTGAATTTGAAACACTCGAAACACGCTTTGTATTTAATGCACACCGCAAAATAGAGTCTATTGTGCCTGTTATCCGCAACGACGCGCACAAACTCATTGAAGAATGTATGATTTTAGCCAACGTGTCAGCGGCTAAATTACTCGAAAAGCACGAGGCCAGTGCACTTTACCGTGTGCATGATGAACCCGACAGTGAAAAGCTAGGTAACTTTACACAGTTTTTAACTGAGTTAGGGATTCAGAGCACATTAGGTGACGAACCAACGCCTAAAGAAATTACGCAAATATTAGCTAAATTAGGCGAGCGCCCAGAGGCCGAGCTTATTCAAACTATGCTGCTGCGCTCAATGAAACAAGCGGTTTATCAGCCAGATAACATAGGTCACTTTGGTTTAGCGTTATCGGCTTATGCACACTTTACATCGCCTATTCGTCGTTACCCAGATTTAGTTGTACACCGTGCAATTAAAGCGGTACTAAAAGCACAGGGCCAACAAACGTCAGGCGCATACGCGTACACTGACGATGAAGTAGATCAATTAGGCGAGCAGTGTTCAACCACTGAGCGCCGTGCAGACGACGCGACTCGCGAAGTAGCCGACTGGCTTAAATGTGAGTTTATGCAAGACCACGTTGGCGATGAGTTTAACGGGGTTATTTCGTCGGTTACAAACTTTGGTTTATTTATACGATTAGACGATTTACAAATTGATGGTTTAATTCACGTTACTAATTTAGGCGACGAGTTTTTTGCACATGATGCTGCAAAACATTGCCTGATTGGTGAACACAGCCACACCGTTTACCGACTTGGCGATAAAGTAACGGTGCAAGTTGCCTCAGTCAGTTTAGACGACCGCCGTATAAACTTAGTACTTAAAGGCGATGTAGCACAAGATAGGTATTCACGCCGTCGTGCACCTAAAGGTAAAGGCCCTGCGAGTGTACGCTCACAATTAAAAGCAGGCAAAGTACCGGGTAAAAAGTCAGACGACAAGCCAAAAGGTAAAAAAAAGCCAGCCGGTAAAGGCAAAGCTGCTGGTAAGTCGGCGGTTAAAGCCAGCGAAGGCACCGCAAAGAAAAAACCGAAAAAGAAATCGGCTAAAAAGCCTAAAAGACCAGGCAAAAATGCCCGTAAACGTACAAGCCCAGGAGCATAAAATACGTGAGTAATGAATTAATTTTTGGCTTTCACTCTGTTGAAGCAATTTTAGCAAAAGAGCCTGAGCGATTTTTAGAAATTTACGCCCTTAAAGGCCGTGATGATAAACGCTTAACACCGATTATTGATGAAGCACGTAAATTTGGTATTTCAGTACAATTTATGCAGCGTAAAGCACTTGATAACAAGTCGAAAGACGAGCAACATCAGGGGATTATTGCTAACGTAAAAGCGGCGCCAACGTACAACGAAAAAGATTTAGATGTGATCATTGCGCGTGAAGAAACTCCATTTTTACTCGTACTTGATGGCATAACCGACCCGCATAACTTAGGTGCATGCTTGCGTAGTGCAGATGCCGCTGGCGTACATGCGATCATTGTTCCTAAAGATAAGTCGGCAAAGCTTAACGGTACAGCACGAAAAGTAGCGTGTGGCGCAGCAGAAACAGTGCCTCTTATTCAGGTTACTAACCTTGCACGTACGCTTCGTGAAATTAAAGATGCTGGCGTATGGGTAGTTGGCACTGCTGGCGAAACCGACACGCATGTATTTGATGCAAGCTTAACAGGCCCAATGGCCATAGTTATGGGCGCAGAAGGTGAGGGGATGCGCCGTTTGACACGTGAGCATTGCGATGTATTGGTTAAAATTCCAATGGCGGGGTCGGTGTCTAGCTTAAATGTATCGGTTGCAACCGGTATTTGTTTATTTGAAGTATTACGCCAACGTAACGCAAACAATTAAATTGCTCTAGCTTAAAGCTTAAGCATTAAAAAAGCCGAGATTAAATAATCTCGGCTTTTTTGTATTTATAATTTACGCTGTTAGCGAACCGTTTAACCAGCTTTAAGCTTAAAAGCTATATGTGTAGCCCATTTGAATACTGCGTGGCTTACCTGGCTGAATACCGCCATTAGCACGGTTAGCTATGTACGTTTTATCAAACAGGTTATCAACCGTTAAGTATACTTTTTGGTTGTCGTCGATTAAGTATTTAGCTGCTAAATCCCATACTACACGGCTATCAATTGCGTTTAAGCCTGAGTCAGATAGGTCGGCATGTGAATCAGATACGTAACGTATTTGGCTGTTAACAACAAACGATGAAAACTCAGCGCCTAATGATAAAGCAACTTGATTTTCAGGTACGTAAGGCATTGCATCGCCTTTTTCTACCGAGCCCCAAATTTCTGAATCAAACGTGTTTTTAAACTCAGAGTCAGTGTATGTGTACGTTAATTTAACTGGAAATTGCGCAGCGTCTGTTGCAAAAGTACGACCCGCACTAAATTCAAAGCCCGATACTTCTACTTCACCGTAGTTGTATTGGTCGCCAATATTTTCGTCGCTACAACCCACAGCAGCAGTACAGTTACCGTGCATGTTGTCGTAATCAGAGAAAAACGCAATCACTTCACCGTTAAAGCCATCCATATTAAAGCGAGAGCCAAACTCAAGGTTTACACTTTCTTCTTCTTCTTGGTCAGCATTACCCGGTGCCGCTGGAGCGTAACCTTTTTGAATACCGGCAAGTAACGTAACGTTATCGTTAAGTGTATAAGTGGCACCTAACGATGGCACTAAAATTTCAGTATCGTTAGAAATATCTTTAGTTAAGCCATTGCTACGAGTTGGATCTGATTTAGACCATTCTTCACGCGTAATGGTAATGTCTTCGTAACGAAGACCTGCATTAATAACTAACGCGTCTAGTGTCCATTCGTCTTGAACAAATAACGTGCTTGCTTTTGCGCTATCTACACGGTTGCTATCTGAACCTGGTACACCTTGCGATGTAAGTGTCATGCTTAGGTCTTGATTAAGCGTGTAAGTGTCTTGCCATTGGAAACGATCCATTTCGTCTTCGTGGTAACGCACACCTACAGTAATGTAGTGATCGCCTGCAGGAATATGTAATTCAGACTGAATGCCTTTTGCTTGGTAATCACGGTTGTTGGCTTTAACACCAATACCTTCAATACCTTCGCTAGTTGGATTTGCTTCAAAGTCGCTGTATTGCTCAAGCGTGCTTGTTCCTACACTGCTTGCTTTATACCAGTTACGATGAAAATCGTTTAGGTAAGCGGTTGCAAGTAATTCGTAGCCTTCACCAAAACGGTACGCATAGTTTAGTTGGTAAGCGTTGTGGCGAGTGTTCATTTCATCGTTTTGCGATGCAGCGTAACGGCGATTAGGGTTTGCTTTGTAATCTTCGTCAGTTAAGCCCATGTAAGTTTCGTCTGATGTTTCATCAGAGTATTTTACTTTTAGCTCAATATTGTGAGCATCGTTTTTACCAAACGTATGACCAAACTTTAATAGTAAATCAGTTTTTTCAAATCCCGTATTATCGCTGCCAACAGGAAGCTCTTTAAAGCCGTCTGCGCCGTAAGTAAATACTTCAACCAAGCCAGACGTGTTGTTTTTTTCTTTACCAAAGTATGCGTGACCTTTGTAGTAGCCATCGCTACCAAGGGCTGCATCTACCATACCTTTAGAACTATTAGGCTCGGTTGGTAAGCTACGAGAAAGTAAGTTTAAAACGCCACCTGTAGTACGAGGACCGTACTTAACTGAGGCAGCACCTTTTAATACTTCAATTGTTTCCATACGACCCATAGTAGGGAAGTAGTAAGCAGAAGGCGCAGAGTAAGGCGCAGGTGCGACTAATACACCGTCTTCCATTACAGAAATTTTATCGTTACGGCCGGTACCAGTACCGCGCATACCAATGTTAGGGCGAAGGCCATAGCCATCTTCTTCTTGAACGTAAACACCCGGAACAGACGCTAAAACACGCGAAATATCGGTAAACTCAAATTTTTGAAGTTCTTCGTCAGAGATAAAAGTAGCCGAACCTGGAATGTCGTTAATAGCTTGCTGTGAGCCAATAACTGTAATTTGTTCAAAGCGCTGTTCTTTATCGCTGGTGTCTTTAGCCATTGCAGTAGCTGTAAAAGACAAAGCAACCGCAGTTGCAAGAGTAGATACTAAAAACTTAGTGTTCATTTTTGTCCTAATCACATTGATTTTCTGAATTGGCGTAATTTGAACACGTTAACGAATGCGAATCAATATTATTTAGTATAAAACTATTCATTTTTTTAGAACTAAAAACACAGGGTTATGCAACGTGGTTAACTTTTTTGTTTCTTTTATATTATTTTGTAATCATGGGGCTAGGTACAAAGTGGGTGTTTTAATTTATTAGCCTAAACGCAAGGCAATAAACTCAGCAAGCTTATCTACCGCATTTTCTGACTCACCCGAACTTTTAACCAAGCTAATACCAATGTCGCCCAGTGCAGGTAAGTGTTTAGTGTGTACTTGGTAATTAAGCTCACTGGGTACGGTACTTTTTGCCAGTACTGTAATGCCAAGCCCTTCTTTTAAAGCCGCAATAAGCCCTGTTAAGTCGGCGTTGCTATATACAATACGGTATTTTATGCCGGCATTTTTAAGCGCATCGGTAGCGCGGCGCCGATAAATACATCCCTCTGGCGCGGTTACTAAGGTAACCACTTGGTTTTTTGCTTGGTTTAAATCCCCCACCCACACCAATTGATCTTGCATAAAAATAGGAAATTTACTTGAGGTAAGTTGCTCGTTTAGCGCAAGCACTAGATCAAATTGGTCTTGCCTAGAAGCCGAAAGCAAATGCTTACTTAATCGCGATTTAACTTCAAGCGATACTTCTGGGTACAGCGCCACAAAGTCGCCAATAATAGAAGGGAGTATACGCGCAGCAAATTCGCTAGGTATGCCTAAACGTACTTTTCCGGTAATGCTCTCTGACGTAAATTGCTGCAAAATGGCATCGTTGTATTGCATCATTTGTTTTGCCATGGGCAATAATAGTTCGCCGTACTGGTTTAATACTTGGCGCTGGCCTTGCTTTTTAAATAATTTATAGCCTAATACATCTTCTAAACGCTTTATTTGTAAGCTTACCGCAGGTTGCGAAAGCCCCAAAAAGTCGCCGGCTTTGGCAAATCCGCCTACATCTACAATCATTACAAAGGTGCGTAAACTGTCGGTTGATATATTTTTCATATTTAAAATTACAATTTATGTGGCTACATATATAAGTATTATTTATCAATTGATAAATAATTACAATTTGTTGTTACAGACCCCGCGCAATATAATTTTAAGATTAAAAATACACAGGTGTTTGTTATGACTTTTAACCCAATAATGTTTGCCCGCCACAGCAACGCTAACAGCGCGGTTATAAACGCTTTGCAAGCAAATAACAGCACAGTTGTAATGGATTTTAGCGGCAGCGAAGCTTCTGTATTTTTAAGCAGTATTTTAGGCCACGATTTAACAAAATTAACGGCCAGCGGTTTAGGTTTAAAAGGCACATTAGACGGCGACTTTTATTCTGACTTTAGTTACGCCGTGTATTATTTTAGCGAAACCGCTTTTCGATTTGTATTACCTCACAGCGCAAGCCTGCAATTACAGTCACTTATAAACGAACAACAGCTTCGTTTTGATATTGACTACGTTATTCGTACCGACCTAACTAGCTTTACCTTAAGCGGCGAAAACGCCTTTGATACGCTAGTTGATGCCTTTAAATTAACACCCGGTTTGCGATTATCTGACGCGCAACTATGCTACGGTGCGCAAAGCGGCGAGGTATTTATTACCGCGATTGATAACAAAGATGAGCAGCACTTTGTGCTCATAGCTAAAGCGCCAGAGCTACAAAAATGGCAAAGCTATATGCAAACGCAGGGTTTTGCAGTAATGCAAAACCAGGCCGCATAACAAAAACAACCAACAGGTAAACATAATAATGTTTACCTGTTTTTAATTTAAGCCACGCCCATTAAGGGTTAATTTAAAACGTGAAGGAATGTTATGACTTCTAAAACTGTACTCCATGCTAAGCACCTAGAAGCGGGCGCAAAAATGGTTGATTTTCATGGCTGGGAAATGCCAATCAACTACGGCTCACAAATAGAAGAACATAATGCAGTGCGTAACGATGCAGGCATGTTTGACGTATCACACATGACCATTGTTGATATTGAAGGCGACCAAGCTAAAGCATTTTTACGTAAGCTTGTAGCAAACGACGTGGCTAAATTAACCGTACCAGGTAAAGCACTTTACACCGGCATGCTTAACGAGCAAGGCGGCGTAATTGACGACCTTATTATTTACTTTTTCAGCGAAACGTTTTACCGCTTAGTGGTTAACTCGGCTACGCGCGAAAAAGACTTAGCGCATTTAGCTAATGTATCGAGCGATTTTGCCGTTACAGTGACTGAGCGCCCAGAGTTTGCAATGATTGCAGTGCAAGGCCCTAACGCACGCGAAAAAACAGGCACGCTTTTAAATGCAGAGCAACAAGCTGCAGTTGAAGGCATGAAGCCGTTTTTTGGCGTTCAAGTGGGTGATTTATTTATTGCTACAACGGGTTATACTGGCGAAGACGGTTACGAAATTGTAGTACCAAACGACCAAGCAGCCGATTTATGGCAACAACTGCTAGACGCAGGTGTAGCGCCAGCTGGTTTAGGTGCACGTGACACGCTACGTTTAGAAGCAGGTATGAACCTTTACGGCCTAGATATGGACGAAAGCGTATCGCCACTTGCAGCTAACATGGCATGGACCATTGCATGGGAACCAGAAGATCGTGACTTTATTGGCCGTGACGTACTGGTTAAACAACGCGCTGAAAAAAGCACCGACAAGCTTGTTGGTTTAGTACTTGAAGAAAAAGGCGTATTGCGTAGCGGTTCAAAAGTAATTGTTGACGGTGGAGAAGGGGTTATTACCTCAGGTACTTTTTCACCTACACTTGGTTTTAGTGTAGCCCTTGCACGTGTACCACGTTCAACAGGCGACACTGCTCAAGTAGAAATGCGCAAAAAATTAGTTAACGTTAAAGTAGTGAAGCCTAGCTTTGTACGTAACGGTAAATCAATAATTTAAAATTTGGTGTTATCACCCAATAATACCAATCATGTTGAGTTATTAATCACTTATAGCGACGGATAAATAGAGTGATAACAAGGCATTAATTTTGATATGTAGTTGTTCTACCTAAGAAATTAATAACGATGTTAGCGCTTTATTTAGACCGCTAGAGTGGTTAAATATTTAAGTTGATTGGTATCATAACCAAAGGAACAAGATAATGAGCAATATCCCTACTGAATTAAAATACGCTTCTTCACACGAGTGGGTTCGCGACGAAGGTGACGGTACCTTTACAGTTGGTATTACAGAACACGCGCAAGAACTACTTGGCGACATGGTGTTTGTTGAATTACCAGAAGTAGGCGACGAAGTAGACGCAGGCGAAGACTGTGCAGTAGCGGAGTCGGTTAAAGCTGCTTCAGACATTTACGCACCAATTGGTGGTGAAGTGATTGCTATTAATGAAGAGCTAGAAGACGCACCTGAAACAGTAAACAACGACGCGTACGGCGACGGTTGGTTATTCCGTCTTAAAGCATCTGATGTGTCTGAGCTAGACAACCTATTAGACGCTGAAGGCTACTCGCACACTATCGACGAAGAGTAATCACTTTTTGTCTAAAGCCCCGCATGTTGAGTAAACAATCGGGGCTTTTATGATTTTACAGCTTATTGCCCATACCCAGTAAGTTGCCAAATCATCATATATTTTAATCAATACTAGTTACCCATTAGTATTTAGGATCATAGGAATCTGGACACATGTCAAACGCCAAATCTCTTGAACAGTTAGAGCAAAAGCAAGATTTTATTCGCCGCCATATTGGGCCAAGCCCAGCGCAAGTAAGCGATATGCTAAGCGCTCTTGAAGTATCGAGTGTACAAGAGCTGATCGATCAAACTGTACCGGCTAACATTCGCCTAGAGCAACCGCTAAGCATTGGCGAAAGCCGTACTGAAGTTGAAACACTAAGCTACTTAAAATCAGTAGCAAGCAAAAATAAAGTTTTCAAATCGTACATTGGCCAAGGTTACCACCCAACACATGTACCGCACGTAATTTTACGTAACGTACTTGAAAACCCGGGTTGGTATACAGCGTACACGCCGTATCAGCCAGAGATTGCACAAGGGCGTTTAGAATCATTACTAAACTTCCAGACTATGACCCTAGATTTAACCGGCCTTGATTTAGCAAGTGCGTCGTTACTTGACGAATCAACCGCTGCAGCCGAGGCAATGGGCCTTGCAAAACGCGTATCTAAAGCTAAAAAAGCTAATGCCTTTTTTATTGCCGACGACGTACACACACAAACTATTGACGTAGTAAGCACCCGTGCTGAGCAGTTTGGTTTTGAAATCATTATTGGTAAAGCGGCCGACGCCGTTAACCACGACATTTTTGGCGCATTATTCCAATACCCATCTACATCGGGCGAAATAGTTGACGTAACCGACCTAATTGCTGGTGTTCAAAGCAAAAAAGCCATTGCCTGTGTTGCTGCCGACATTATGAGTTTATTACTATTAAAAGCACCGGGTAAACTAGGCGCCGACGTAGTATTAGGTTCGGCTCAGCGTTTTGGTGTACCAATGGGTTACGGTGGTCCACATGCTGCATTTTTTGCAACACGTGACGCATACAAACGTTCATTACCAGGGCGTATTATTGGTGTATCTAAAGACCGTTTAGGTAACGACGCACTGCGTATGGCAATGCAAACGCGCGAACAACACATTCGCCGCGACAAAGCCAACTCAAACATTTGTACAGCGCAGGTATTACTTGCCAACATGGCGGCGTTTTATGCGGTGTACCATGGCCCACAAGGCTTAAAAACTATCGCGCAACGTATACATCGCTTTGCTGATATTTTAGCTGCAGGCCTAAAAACCAAAGGCATCGCCCTTAAGCACAGCACGTGGTTTGATACGTTAACAATTGTTGGCGACAATAAAGATGACGTAATAGCACGTGCTCTTGCCAAAGGCGTTAACTTTGCTACAAACCACGACGGCGAATACTCAATTTCGGTTTCAGAAACCACAACCCGTGCAGACGTTGCCGAGCTATTTGATATTGTACTAGGTGAAGGCCATGGCCTAAGCGTAGACAGTATTGCAGCCGATATTGAAGCAAACGGTAGCGACTCTATTCCAGCGAGTTTAGTACGTGATGACGAAGTATTAACGCATCCAAACTTTAACAGCTACCACAGCGAAACAGACATGCTTCGCTACATTAAGCGCCTTGAAAACAAAGATTTAGCGCTCAACCACTCAATGATCTCGTTAGGTTCATGCACCATGAAACTAAACGCGACCGCTGAGATGATTCCAGTTACATGGCCTGAGTTTGCAAACCTTCACCCATTCTGCCCGCTAGACCAAGCAGAAGGTTATCAAATAATGATTAACGAGCTACACGACTGGCTAGTTAACATTACGGGTTACGATGCGGTTTCACTTCAGCCAAACTCGGGTGCACAAGGTGAATACGCAGGCTTAATTGCCATTCGTAAATACCACGAGTCACGAGGGGATGCACACCGTAATGTATGTTTAATCCCAAGCTCAGCGCATGGTACTAACCCAGCATCGGCACAAATGGCGAGCATGAAAATTGTTGTGGTTAACTGTGATAAAAACGGCAACATCGACATGGAAGACTTAAAAGCGAAAGCTGAAGAGGTGTCTGAAAACCTGTCGTGTGCCATGATCACGTACCCATCTACCCACGGTGTTTACGAAGAAACCATTCGTGAACTATGTGACATTATTCATGAGCACGGCGGCCAAGTTTACATGGACGGCGCAAACATGAACGCGCAAGTGGGTGTAACAAGCCCGGGCTTTATTGGCTCAGACGTATCGCACTTAAACTTGCACAAAACGTTTTGTATTCCACACGGTGGCGGCGGCCCAGGTGTAGGCCCAATTGGTGTTAAATCGCACCTTGCGCCATTTATGCCAAACCACAGCGTAATTAACGTACCGGGTACAAACATTAACAACGGTGCCGTATCGGCAGCGCCTTACGGCTCAGCCGCTATTTTACCTATTTCATGGGCGTACATTGCCATGATGGGGTCAGAGGGCTTAAAACAAGCCACTGAAATGGCGATTGTGAACGCTAACTACTTAACGCAAGAGTTAAGCCAGCACTTCCCAATTTTATACCGTGGCCGTAACAATCGCGTTGCGCACGAATGTATTGTTGATTTACGCCCATTAAAAGAAGCGTCAGGCATTACTGAAATGGACGTTGCTAAGCGCTTGCAAGATTACGGCTTCCATTCACCCACTATGTCGTTCCCAGTTGCGGGCACGCTAATGATTGAGCCGACAGAGTCTGAATCAAAAGGCGAGATAGACCGCTTTATCGAAGCTATGGTCTCTATCAAAGGCGAAATCGACAAAGTAATCTCTGGCGAATGGTCAATCGAAAACAACCCACTAGTGTTTGCACCGCATACACAAGCTGACGTACTTGGTAACGAATGGGACCGCGCGTACGACCGTTTTTACGCTGCGTTCCCAGTGCCTTCGGTAGCTAAAGACAAGTTCTGGCCAACTGTTACACGTATAGATGACGTATACGGCGACCGTAATTTAGTATGTTCATGCCCAGCGGTAGAGACTTATCGCGATTAAGAGAACATACTAATTTTTGAACTTTAATGGGTAGTAAGTTCCATTATAGTTCGGGAATTTATCAAAATTATAAAAGCCGTTGCAGCAATGCAACGGCTTTTTTGTGTGTTTAAACATTGTAGACGCACAGCTTGCTGGCGTGTTGGGCGCAGCCCAAAAGGTGTTTAACTGTTGTTGGCGCATACTTTGTTTGCTTTTGGCTCATTGAGGGATTAGAAACCTAATTCAAGGTTTTGTCGCGCTGGCGACAGCAGTCAAAGAGAGGCTTATGAATGGGTAAATAAACCAAACAAAGAGTTCAATGAACAGTCTGCTTTGGAGTTTATGATTGGTGGAGATATAGAGCGATTGAAGCAAGTTAGAGAGTTTGTTGATGGGCCATTTTACTCTATTCATTGAATTGTACCTATCAGTGAATAGTGAAACAAACAATTTTAATCTTAAGAATTAGAATTATTCCTTACAGAAGTTGTTGACTTTGCTGAGGAATTTATTTACCTTAAAAGGAGACTAAATTGCAGTCGGCTACAGAGCATGTTTGCTCTAACTTTATACTCCGCTCCCTATCTATTGCACGGGAGGTTTCAGCTGCAAACCGGTTATACCGGATACTTTATGTGAAACCTAACTTCATTATTTTTGGAGAATACTATGTGCAGGATTGATGCGCCTTTTGGCAATATCACCTTCGATGAAAAAAACGACCCTAAAGAACGCTTCATACAAGCTCTGGATGAGTTTGATATACAAGGCAATTTCAGAACTTTAATGATTAAACACTTTTCAGATACATGGATGAATGTATTTAGAGGTGTATTAGCTCTTGAAGATGCCCTAGCTGAGACTCAATCCCATACATCAGATTCTGCAAAGTGCATTTCTATTTTATTGACTCAACAGAAAACTATTGTAAATAGTATTTCGAGTTATTACGGATATTATCTACTCCCATTGGATGATGAGGCAATAATTGCTTTTTTAAAGGACGTAGCTGAGATTTATTACCCTAACGCACTGTTTGGGTTATTTAATGACTGTATGGATGAACGTAGTAGCTATATAATGTTTTCATCATGGTTGTATGGAAAGGATTACTGCCTCACTAAAGCATTCTTTGATGATACTTCATTATGTTTGTTGAATAGTAGCGATAGAGCGTTTCAAGTTTGGAGTTTCTTTGATGAAATATCCAATAATTTAAGTTTACTAGATAGTAACCGCTTATATAAAGCTATGACTTATATAGCTACTTCAAACATCGTGCAAGGCCCTCAAACTGAAGAGGTAACTAGCACTTCAACTAATATAATTCGTGGTTTAGATTTTATAAGGGCATGGATAACTTACGACTCTCAAGCTGGTAGGTTTAGTTATAAGTGGTTCGATTTTTTATACTTTTACAATAAGTCCTTCTCTAATCTTGATTATTCAATATCTCATGAACTTATAGACAGTGATGAAATTCAAACTTTAAATTATGAATGGCTTGAAAACACGAAGCTAGAGCTTCAAGAGTTACAATTTATAAATACTGATTTAGATATTGTTCCACCCGAAGAGCATGAACAGTGGGCTCGAGACCTAGATGGATACTTTAAAACGTTTACGTATCGTAACTTTGAGACGTACTATAACCACAACAGCTCAAATGTTATTGATTTATATAAGCGTCAAGATAATGCTCATCATGAGTTTTGTTTAAAATTTAAACCGCTACAGATATCGGCTTGGATTGAATTTTCTATAAAAGAAGATTTTCGAAGATTGCTTGAATCAAAGCCTAGTCAGTCTCGAGGTGAATTAAAGGATAGCGTTGATTTATGGGGTTATGGTAAGTATTTCACCTTATGGAAAAAAGTATTTTTAGCTGCTCTAGAAGAATTAGACTATCAAAGTAAACTACGAGTTTTATCTTGTTCAATTCCTTTTAATAGCCGTCGAGCTGAAGATTTATTATATCCAGAATGCGCTGCTTGGTGGAATGAGCTTTTTACCGACTTGATTGCCCATAAGGATTTTCCTAAATCGTTAATTCCTGATTGGACTGTTGTAGCAATGGACAGGCTAGAACGAGAAGAGATGGTTCCCTATATAGATAGAAGCATTGGGATAATACGTGGTGAAATCGTAAAAAAAGAGAATGAAGATCATCTTGAAACATATCATCAAAAACTTGAAAAGTTACTTAGTTCTTTAGATCGCTCTTCACCTGAAAAGGCTCTACGCCACCGCCTCTTACTAATGCGTTCTTCAACTAACGCTTTTTCTGATGAATCAATCTCAAAGCTTAAAACCCCGTTTAAGCGTGATGGTTTTTGTAAATGGTACGATTCTTTAAACCAGCTTGCAGATGAACATTTCGCATATAAAACGAATCGAAATAGAGAAGTCACACAAGCTAATTATGATCAAATTAAAAAAGAGTTTTATGTTCAATTTTCCCAGCAATTAGCTGAATTTTGCCTAAGCCGACTGCGTCTTCGTAAAGGTGAAAAAACGAAAGATGATAAATATGAAACGAGCCAAGTTACAGAACAATCTTCTGTTTGGAGGCAAGGTTACTTAAAAGCTCTTACTGAATTAGGTTTAGACTTAAATGGACAAGTCCATAAAACAGTTAACTTCACTAAAAAATCAGATCCCAATGAGGATGTGCGAGCTATTGCCAGTGAGTGTTATAAGGCTGTTCGACGACACGCTAAGAAAGACTCTTCAGTTCAAGATATAAAAAGAAGCATTATTGCTGCCGAATGGTGGCTTCTTATGTGTCAGCGAACTGAGTTAGGTCATGAAATTGATTCTGACAAAGCCGTAAGAACTAGACGTAACCTTATGCGCAACCCATAACTTATTAATTATCTTCAATCTAAATAACTAAACTTGGTGTACTAGAGCCTGATGCTCTTACTCTGACGCTAGCCGTCCGCCATGTAAAAACTTTACGGTCAATATGGCCAGTCAAGGAGTATACGTATGCATAACTTTTCTGAAAATTTATTTAAAAAACACATTAGACAAATAGAAGCTGATATTGAGTCTGACTACCAAATGTTGAAATTTGGGTCAGGTGTTCATGATGGCCAAGTTCGAATAGCTGAGTCAGGTATTACGACATGTAAAAAGTGTGTCTCTGGTGATGGTATTAAAAAACGAATTTACGGTAGCTCTATTGAAGCAGAAAGAGCTGCTGATGATTTCTATGAGCGATCAAATCGAGAGCTCGAAGCTTATAGGTGTCCCGTAGGCAGTGGTTGGCATTTGAGGAAACCTAAATATAGATAATGAGTAGTTATGATTAACATTCCCAAACTATAATAATTACGCTTGGATTGGGGCTAATAGCACCTACTAAAATTCCCAATCTATAACTAAAAATTCTATAACGAAAAACGCGGTCTAAAAAACTGCATTTTCCCAAACTATAATGACTTTGATCACGCGACTAATTTTTGAACTTTAATGGGTAGTAAGTCCCATTATAGTTTGGGAATTTATCAAAATTTAAAAAGCCGATGCAGCAATGCAACGGCTTTTTTGTGCGTGGTGATTCCCCATAAATAATATGGGCGTAGGTTGGGTAGAGTGAAACGAAACCCAACGAATCACAAATATACTTTCTCGCTCACAACCCAAAAGTATGTGTTATTTATTGTAGGCGTTTAGCTTACTGACGCGTTGATTGTAAAATTAAAATTCGGTATCCCTTAAGTAAAATTGCACGCACGTAGCCTTTGGGCTACAATTGTTTTATGAAATATCGTATTAAGAAAACCGACGAGTTCGATAAATGGCTTAAAAAGCTCAAAGATCGTCAAGCTTTTATGGCAATAGCTAAACGTATTACACGTGCCATAAATGGTAATTTTGGCGATAGTGAACCTGTTGGTGGTGGCATATCTGAAATGCGAATTTTCGTAGGGAAAGGCTATCGTGTTTATTACATAATTAGAGGCGGTGAAGTTATTTTACTACTCAATGGTGGCCACAAAGGTACACAAGGCAAAGACATTACCAAAGCAAAAGCCCTTTTAAGAGAATTGGAGTAATTATTATGGCGCTACAAACATCAGATTTTAACCCGTTTGACTATATGGAAACACAGCAAGAAATTAATACATTTTTAGAAGAGTGTTTAGCTGATGATGATCCAAATACCTTTATTGAAGCACTTGGCTTATTAGTTAAAAAGCATGGCGTGAGTGATATTGCTAAAGCAACGGGCTTAAACCGTGAAAGTTTATATAAAGCCGTTAACGGTAAAACCAAGCCACGTTGGGAAACTATTTTTAAAGTGATGAAAGCACTTAACTTTCGCCTTACAACACAAGTTGCATAAGCTGGATTGAGTGAAACGAAACCCAACAAATCACAAATATACTTACTCGCTCACAAGCCAAGAGTATGTGTTATTTATTGTAGGCGTTTAGCTTGCTGACGCGCGGGCGATAGCCCGAATAAGTATTTGAATAGGTGCTTGAGGTCACCATCATCGATAATGTGAATACGCTTCGCATTTTTTAAGATTAGAAACCTTAGTCAAGGTTTTGTCGCGCTGGCGACGGCAGCCAAAGAGGGGCTATAGATTTTCAAACTTAACTCTGCTGCTAGTAATTCATCCTTGAAGCGGGTTTACTGTCGGCATCCATGCCTTCACTTACTCATACTGCGAAGCTGCGCTTCGGTTATTCGTCACCTCACAGCGCACCCGAGCATCACGCTTAATCCTTCAAAACCACAATCGATGTGAACGTAAACGCCATGAAAGCACATCCATGTGCAAGCATGGCTTTCATTTCATCCATGAAATGCATTACTCATCAATTGCTTATTTTCAGGGCGAGATGACGGGGGGAGTTAAAAGTGAGATTGGTTTTAGCTGGATGCAAGAACTGACTCTCTGCATTCCATGTTTCAGAATTAAGTGCTCAATAGCATTTAAGCAATTACCTATGTGGTAAATCAGTTTGAGAAATTTATGCGCTACCTCGATGATGGCAGACTCAGTATTGATAATAACCGTGCAGAGCGAGCCATAAAACCGTTCGTAATAGAGCGAAAAAACTGCCTTTTCTCAGTTACCTGCATTGGTGGCACATGCCAGCGCTATACTTTATAGTCTTGTTGAAACCGCAAGGAAAATGACCTTATGGTGCATGGCAAAACCTCAACGTGCTTGCAACATATTGTTGAGCAGCCAGATAACCAGAGCCGCTACTACCTTGGAACATCAGCAAAGCTTAGGTGTCGTTTGCTATACGCTTACTCTAGGCAATGATATTTAGCGTCACAAAAACCAAAGGGGTCAAGTCTTGACTTTAGACATCAATGGTCTAGATTTATAGTTTACTGCTTATGGAGTGAATTGCTATGTCTAGGCCGCTGCGAATAGAGTATGAAAATGCGTTTTATCATGTGATGAATCGTGGAAGAGGGCACGAAAATACCTTTTTGAGCGATGACGACTTTAAGAATTTTTTATACTGCATTGAGCAAGCAAGCCTTCGGTTTAATATTGAAGTGCATTCGTATTGTTTGATGACCAATCATTACCATCTGCTAATAAAAACTCCCGATGCTAACTTAGGCCGAGCCATGAAGCATATTAATGGCCTCTACACTCAATACTTTAATCGAACACATAACACAGATGGTGCACTGTTCAGGGGCCGATACAAAGCCGTGTTGGTGGATGCTGATAACTACTTATTGCATGTTAGCCGGTATATTCATCGTAACCCAATTGAAACGAGTACCCCATTGGTAGATGACCTTGCTAAGTACAAATGGTCTAGCTATTCAGCTTTTATTAAAAGTGGTGCGACACCTAAATGGTTAGTTCGAGATTTTATATTTTCGCTGCAAGGTAAAAAGCGTAAGTATGTTGCTTACAAACATTTTGTTGAATATGAATGTAATGAAGAAGTAAGCGCTTTTTATAGTGCTAAAAAGTTATTGTCGGTGCTAGGCAGTGATGACTTTATTGAAAGCATTAAAGGCTACATTACAACCTCAAACAATGAAAGCAAGCTTGTTAGTAAAAGGCATTCAGCGAATGATGTAATTACCTACTTGGCTAACCACTTTAATGTTGAGGTAGATGATATAGTAATGGTTAAAAAGGGGCGAAAAGAAAAAAACTTACCCCGATGGTATGCTATTAAATTGTGCCAAGATTTAACGGGATTAAATTTGCAGGCATTAGCAGATGTTTTTAATGTTAAACACTATTCGGCCATATCAAAAGCTGTTGGTAGATTAAATGCATTAATTATTGAGAATAAGCAGGTTGAATTACAGTGGGAAGCGCTTCGAGGTTGTTTGATGTCTGAAGTCAAGATTTGACCCCTTAATGAGATCTTTAATAAGAGGTTACTATGATTTGTAGGGTGTTTATTTTACTTTGCATTTTTTGCTTTAGCATTGGCTCGTTAAATGCCAGTGAAAAGGGTAAAACCATTACGTTTGCGGTTGGTCACGATCATGACAAAATGCTGATGGAGAATTACCCAATTTATCGTGCTAGTTGGCAATTTTTAAATCAAAGTCTAGCTAAATTAGGATATGAAGTAGACGCCATTATTTTACCATGGGCGAGAGCTAACTATTATACTCAATTAGGAAAAGCTGACGGTCTATTTTTAGCTGCTAACCTTCCTGGACGAGAGCAGTGGGCGGTTTTATCAAACCCAATTGGAATGGGGGTATTTGGTGCTTTTTATCATAAGGATAGAAAAGACGAACATGCTATTATTGCGGGTGTTCGTTTAGGTGTGCATGACAAAATATTAACTGGCTACAATACTTATGAGTTGTTAGAAGTAGCCACAGCTCAGCAAGGGTTTAAACTGCTTTTTAACCAAAAGGTAGACCGTTTAATTATGTCAGAAAGTTATGGCAAGTATTTGTTGAGCACTGAGCTAATTGAATTTAAAAACGACATATTATTTGACTCCGATGTAATTGAAAAACGTTCAATTCATGTTGCATTTGCAAAAGATATTGCTGAAAGTTTGGAAGCAATGGCGGTAGTGAATAAAGCCATTGATTTAGGTATGAGCGACGGTACATACCATGACGTTATGACTAAAAATAAAGTACCTGAAAGTATGTTTTTGCCTAACCTTAATAAATAGTAATTATATTTTATGTGTTTTTAAGAAAGCCCCGTTGGGTCAGTTTTCTGCTGTTTAATGAGTGAAAATGTAATACTTGCCCTTAGTAACTCTATTTAACCGCCCTGTTGAAGTAAGAGTTGATTAAGAATCTCATAAAAAATATTTTTCTATTTAACGACCCAAAAGCAATTTTTAGCTAGTTATAAAAAGGGCAATAATATTGCCCTTTTTTACGCGCTTAAACTTATTTTTATAACTTATAGCGCGACTAGACTTTGCTCTAGCATTGCCTTTATTTGGTTTACTATTTTAGCTTCTATTTCGGGTTCGAATTGTTGTATACGTGGGGTATGAATATGCCCTGTAGGTATACTTGAATTAAGCGCATCGCGAAGACGAATACTTCGGTACGATATTTCGTTAGACAAGTAACCACCGCCGCCGCCATTAACCGCAATACTGTTTTTTAGCTCGCCATACGAAGGCGCTTTATAGGTTTTTTCAAGCGTGGTGACTTCACGATTGTCGATAACTTTATAAGGGCCTTTGGCTTGTTGCATGTAACTTACAGGCAAGCTAAATTTTACAAACTCATTGCCTGGGAGTGGTCGGCCATTAAGTTTTGGTATTACTGGGCTTGTTTGCGTTCCGCCATACACAATATTAGCGTTATCAGGCGCGGTCACACTACGACGTTTACCCGGAAAGTGCTCTAAATCAAATTGTGTTCTGCCCATACTTACGGTGACTACCATGTCTACATTATTAAGTGCGTAGTAGGGGGCAAGCAGTGATTCTATTATGCCTTGATCAAAGTCTTCGTAGCGCACAGGCACCATAACGGTGTTAATTTCTGCGCTTATGCCGTTGTAATTAATAACTTGGCCGTCGAGTAATAACGCTGCAACACCTGAGGGGTTACTTTGGTTTATGTTTCTATCGAGTAAAAAAGGGTCAAAGCCTGTAAGTAATATTTTTTTAGTGCTGCCTGATGAAAAAGTAAGGTCGGTGCGGCCTCTGCTGCCTTCCTCAAGTAGGGTTAGTAACGTATTGAGTTGAGCCTGCGTAATTGAAAACTTAGGCGATGTTGTCCGTATTACTTTGCTTGAAAGCAGGCGTGCCCAGTAAAGTGCTCGGTCGTCGTAGTTATTGGTATTTATTATACGTTGTTTGGCGTTTTCCCATAGTTCAAAGCTAAAGCGTTGTACTAATGTTTTTGCACTTTTAAAGTTGTTAAGCTCTTTAAATTGCTGCTCAAAACTTGTTACCTGTGGTGTAAATGCTTTTAAAACATTGGGCATTGCTAATTGGGCTTTGTTGATACGCTGTTCTTCAACAGTTAAAGGATTACTTAAAGCAGCGAATGAAGAGGCGATTAAGCTGGTCGCTAATAATACTTTGATCATAATATTCCTAATATAAGGCTATTGTTTTATATGTAATTTACTATCCTACGATTGCTAATTTAGAGCAACCCATTAACGTTGAATCGACTGATATTTTCTTTTGTGATTAACTCACTTTGGTTATTGGACTTATAAAGCTAGCATTGAGTCTTTTTTATGGGGAAAGCATTAAAAATATTAAATAAATGCTCTCCACTTTCGACGTGCATTAAGAAAGTGGAGAAAAAGGTTTAGGGGGGCTATTTGTCAGCTGTCGCTTTACCGTCTTGCTTATAAACTTTGCCGTTTTTCATTACTAAATCAACATGCTGTAAAAGGTTTATATAACGTAATACGTCACCTTTAACAGCAATAATGTCGGCGTATTTTCCTTCGCTTACTGTTCCCACTTTATCGTTTACCTTCATAAGCACTGATGGCCAGTAAGTGGCGGCACGAATTGTATCCATTGCAGAAATTTCCATTTCGTTTACCCAAACAGCTAGTTCGTTCCATGTGCTTTGGCAGTGAAATTTAGTTGGTATTCCGCTGTCTGTACCGACCAGTAAAACTACACCAGATTCTTTTAATTGTTGAATTTTACGTTTTAACGTGGGTTTGCGCATTGGTGTTAATTGCATATATTCAAGTTCGCCTACGTTTTTTAATGAGCCGCGAATATCATCAATAGTGCTTTGCTCTAGACCTCTGTGCCAGCATGTATTATCTAAACGCTCGGGGTTGGCAACGGTTAAATCATAATTCCAAAGTCCTTCTACTGTTGGGGTCCAATAAAGTGGTCCGCCGGCAATTCGGCCTTTGGCAGTACGCTCTCTGAGTAAAGTAATTACATCGTTGGGAAATTCGGGGGCTGTAGTAAGTCCAGTGTGCTCAAAATTATCTACTCCGATTTCTAGGCCTCGTCTAATTTCATCAGGTTTGTGTGAGTGAGCAACAACTACCAGATTGCGTTTATGGGCTTGGTCAACAATAGCCTGTGCTACCTCAATTTTCATTATGTCATGATCAATTAGTTTGATGATATCAACACCAGCATCAGCCAGTTTGTTGACCTTTTTTTTGGCATCTTCAACGTTTTTAACACCCCACCTATAAAGCTCGGTACCAGGATAGGCTTCGTGTTGCAAAAAGGGGCCCGAAACGAACAAGCGTGGTCCAGGGATTTCACCATTGTCTATTTTATTTTTTATTGTAATGGAGTCTTTTAATGGTGCGCCTAAATCGCGGGCACTAGTTATCCCTGCTAATAATAGTTGTTCTGCGCTTGCAGGCATAATTTCGTTCGTGAGCTTGGGAGTATATTCTTTATGCCAATGCTTGTAGTTAGCATGACCATTTAGCATTAAATGTGCATGGTTTTCCCAAAGGCCTGGAAGTACATCCATCCCTTCTGTTGAGACAATTTTGTACTCCGTAGGTACAGGTAATGTGTCAACTGTTCCTACTTTTTCAATGAGCCCGTTTTTTACTAGTATGACACTGTTGGCAAGTGGCTGATTACCAAATCCATCTATCAGCCTTCCGCCAACTAATGCGGTTGGTTCAGATTGCTCAGCAGCAGTCGCTATTGGTACGATTAAAACGCTTAAAAAAGATAAGCAGGTGAAAATTGAGAGTGCAGATCTATATAAACCTGTTGTTGTAATATTCAACATCGGTACATTCCTTTTGTTTAATTATTATCTAATAGTTATAGTTGCTCAATTAAGATAACGTCAAAACAGACAACTTAGCAAAACAAAACGGTGAACAAATAATTTAACCAAAGAGAAAGAACCGTTTACTGCTTGAACAGTATTTTATGGTGGCACCCTCAACTCAGGTTATGCAAATTATATGGGGAATCGTACACGGTCTAGTACAGGAATATAGAACGTTCATATCTATATTGTTTGGGGTAATTATGGCTGGTGGAGTGATAGGAAGGTTAAATCTCTTGTAAACACTAATATTACAAGAGGCATTAATTTAAATCTTATTTGGATTGACGTTTGTCGAGAATATATCGTACAGCCATTCTTGCTGCGCCCGCTCCAATGCCTGAAACGACCGCCCAAGTTACTGCTTCTTTAAGATCTGTATTTTCGCTTGGCTTGTCTTTTGGGGCTGGTTCGTTGGTAACCTTTTCCCACGATTTTTGTAAAGTTTTCCTTGTTAACATACCGGCAGATGCAGCGGCGAGACCTATACCTATTGTCGTAATTAGTTGTTTGTTACTCATAATGTTCTCCTTTTGCTAAATTTAGATAGCCATATTTATGTTTAATTTTTAAAGCAAGAACATGAGTAACAGCAATTTATATACCGAAAAGGAAGCAGCCTAACTTAAGCCGTAATTTGAATGTAAAAGCAGGTGGCACTGTAATCCACTGATTTGTAATTTGGCGAATTAAAATTATTTATAAAACTATTTATAGCTAGTCTTTCATTGAACGCCATGCAAATGTTGAGGCAGCTATAACAATTGCAATGGCTATTCCTAGGTAAAGGGTTTCTAGTGTGCCGCCAAATTCCACTGCATGTTCTAAAAATAGTATGACAAGAACAACTGAGGTTACTTGTACGAGGGTTATTTTTAAATCGTGAAAGTCTTTGATATTAAAAGCGGCTAAAAACTTACTTTCTTTTGATTTAGCAGGCGATATGAATAAGCGGTATAAGCTAATGGCAATTACTTGTAGGGTAATACCGATTAACAGTAAATCGAGAATTTTAAGTAGTTCAACTATGAGGGCTTTACCTGCTTTTGCAGAGTCTGGTAGGTCGAGAATGGTTGAAACCACTATATTAAAAACAATATTAATACACGAAACATAAACAAGAAGCGATGATAATGCTGCGGTAATAACCGCAATGACAACTAAAAAACGACTGGTTTGGAATATATTTTCCATGCTGCTCAACTTTATAATTTGACGTAACTTATACGAAGCATAGTATATGTTAGATCCCTAAGTTACTATTTAAACAGAGTAACTAACGCGAGACCATATTGAATTACTTAGCCCATCTTTATTTTGCAAAGCCAACGGCTGATTCTCATTTTGGAAACTTATTGGGCGATTTTGGTGGCCACAGGCATGTGGCGCAACTGAGTGAGCCTGTAAAAAATGCGCTTAGTAATCACTATTTAGTTGATAAATTTACCGACGCGCACCCAATTGTTAAAGAAGCTAAACAGTATTTTTCACCAACGCGCAGGCGATTTGCAGGCGTTGCAATTGATGTGGTTTTTGACCACTTTTTAATTATGCATTGGCAACGGTTTAGTGATCAGCCCTTGAGTGATTTTAAACGTAACAGTTTTGGGCTTTTAAATCAGCGGTTAGCGCACATGCCGCCGCGTATGCAGCGGGTTGTTACTAGCATAACTAAACACGATTGGTTTAAAGATTACGAAACCATTAATGGTGTGGGGGCTGCGTTGGATAATATTGCTGATCGTATTCGTTTTGCCAACCAATTTACTGGCGCTGCTGAAGATATAAAGCGCCATTACAACCAATTTGATGCCGCTTTTTTAGCGTTTTTTCCACAATTAATAGCGCATGTAAAAGAGTTTAATACTGAACGCACTTGAGCCTAGAGTGCTTTATTTGTAATTACAGGCAAAGGTTTTTGTTAATGCTGTTTAGTCGTCTGGGCCGTTTAAGGTAAATTTTAGGTGCTTTCGCATATCTTTTAAAATAACGCCTTTTTTAAGCATTGCGCCGCTTAATCGTTTTTGCCATTTTAATATGTCAGGCTCGGCGGTATCAAGGGTTTGCTGGTTTTCAAACTGAAAGCACATAAGTAACGAGCCTGGGAATAAGTGATACTCCACGTCAAACCAACATTGCAGCATACCGGGTAGTTCGGCTCGGCCTTGCTCTTCTATTTTATCGGCAACGTTAAGCACAAGCGCTTGTTGTTTTTCTTGCACTTTAGATAGTTTTTTCATTGTTGTGTTCCACTTGAGGGCATAATAATAGCCAGAGTGAGTCATTATACATAAGCTTTTAATGGCCAACACCTTAAAGCTAAGTTAATAATAATTTAGGTATAAATATAAGCTTAAACGCAGTAACTTTACTCGCTGCTTTTAGCATGGTTAACTTGGCGCTGCTTTTGTAAAGTGGGGTAAATACGCAAACAATGGTCATTAATTACGCCTGTTTTGTGTATAACAATAATAATTGCAGCCACTAAAGTGTTATTAATTAATGATTAAGTGACGTGATAACGCAAGTTAAACGTAACGCTATGGTAGCAGTTTTAATATGTATAAAGGCGTTGTTTTTAAAATTTAAAAAGGAAGTTGTGTTGTGAAAAATATGGTTGTTTTACTTTTAGGTATGTGGTTTTTAAGCGGGTGTACGACTACCAACAACATTGAGTTTCCTGTTGTTGAAAACAATGTTGCTTACTCTAAAGTAGCGTCGCTTAGTTTTGTAAATGCTAATGAAAAAGTACCTTACGGGAGTGATGAATCACAATTTGCATTACTGTGGCGCGCCACGCAAGCTGAGCAAAGTACATCAAAGCCGTTAGTTGTATTGCTACATGGTGGCTGTTGGCTAAGTGCATACGATATAAAACACACCTATGCATTAAGCACAGGCTTAGCACAAGCAGGATTTAATGTGTGGTCGGTGGAATATCGCCGCAGTGGTGAAAGCGGTGGCGGCTGGCCTGTAACTTTTGACGATATTAAAGCCGGTATTTTAGCATCCAGTACCTACAATAGTGGCGAATTTAAATTGAATAATACAGTGGTTATTGGGCACTCGGCTGGTGGTCATTTAGCGTTACTAGCGGGTGGACAAATGAGTGAATTAAAAGGCGTAATTGGCCTTGCTCCCATTACCGATATTAAAGCCTATGCGGCAGGTACAAATAGCTGCCAAAAAGTCACTAAAGATTTTATGCAAGGTATGCCAAGCGATAAACCTAAAGAATACACTCAGGCCAACCCAAGTGAGCAACCATTGCATCAACAAAGCATTATTTTACAAGGTGCGAATGACAGCATTGTTCCTGCGTATAATTTAGATCAGCTTAATCGACCGGTAGATTTACTCGAAGGGGTGGGGCATTTTGATTGGATACACCCAGGTTCTGCTGCTTTTAGCACCTTAGTTAAACATTTAAACGGAATCGATAAATGAATTTTGATGATATTGTAGCGCTTGATAAAGCTGATGTATTGGCAGGCAAGCGTGATGAATTTGATTTACCCGCAAACACTATTTATTTAGATGGTAACTCGCTAGGTGCTTTACCTAAAGCGGTTAAAACCAGAGTGGCGCAAGTAGTGAGCGAGCAGTGGGGGAGCCATTTAATTAGGAGCTGGAATGATCACCAATGGATTGATTTACCTACACAGGTTGGCGAAAAAATAGCGCCGATAATTGGTGCTGAAAAAGGCCAAGTCATTTGTTGTGATTCGATTTCAATAAACTTATTTAAGCTTTTAAGCAGCGCGCTTATGTTAAACACTGGCCGTAGTAAAGTGTTGTCGACACAAGATAATTTTCCGACCGATTTATACATGGTGCAAGGTTTAAGCGATTTATTAGGTACTGACTTATGTCAATTAAAACTAGTTGAAGAGCAATATATTGAACAAAACTTAACTGATGATATAGCGGTATTGTTACTTACCCAAGTTAACTTTAGAACTGGTAAGCTTTTGAATATGCAAAAACTTACTGAGCTTGCCCATAAAAAAGGTATTTTAGTAATATGGGATTTAGCACACAGTGCAGGTGCATTGCCGGTTGAGCTGGATAAATACAACGTTGATTTTGCAGTAGGCTGTGGCTACAAATATTTAAATGGTGGCCCTGGCTCACCTGCCTTTTTATACGTTGCCAAGCGCCACCAAAGTGCAGTTAAACAGCCATTGAGTGGTTGGATGGGGCATGCAAAGCCATTCGCGTTTGATGCTCAATACGAGTGTGCAGCAAGTATTAATCAGTATTTATGTGGTACGCCAAGTGTGATTGCTATGAGTGCGCTAGACGCTGCACTTGATGTGTGGGAAAGCGTAAAAATAAGCGATGTGAGGGCTAAGTCGATTGCTTTAGCCGATGTGTTTATTGCTTTAGTGCATTCGCATGCTAGCTTGGCTGATTTGCGCTTAAGCTCTACTGAGGATTCAATCCAACGCGGAAGCCAATTGGCTTTTTCGCATAATCACGCATTTGCTATTTGCCAAGCATTAATAGAAAAAGGCGTTATCGCTGATTTTAGAGCGCCTAATATTTTAAGGTTTGGTTTTACGCCTTTGTACACCTCGTTTGAAGATGTGTGGAAGGCGGTAAATACGTTAGTTGATGTAGTTACAACAAAGTTATACGCCGAGCCACGGTTTAACTTGGCGGGTAAAGTAACTTAATAAAGCGGGCTAATTGCTTTGGTTTATTTTGCTTAAGCAATTAGCCTCTAGCTGTATTACAAGGTTGCCATTAACTATTGAAATTTAAAGTTTTTCATTGTGTGTTGCAGGGTTTCAGTGTTGAGTCGCATTTCATTAAATATTTCTTCTTGCTTACGTGCTGCTTCAACTTCGTGGTTGGCGTATTCAAATACGCTTGCAGCATCCACTGCTATATTTGACGCAACTGCAGACTGTTGTTCTGCGGCTGATGACACGTTCATGGCTAAGTTTTCGAGTACTTTACTTTGTGCATGTACTTGCTCGGATACCGCTCTTGCTTGATCAAATCGCTCTAAAGTGGCTTTTGATAATTTAGTACTTGCTACAATAGAGCTAACTACTTGGTCGCTGATAGATTGTAACTCGCCGAGCAAAGACGAAATTTTTTCTGATGATTCTTTACTGTTTCCGGCAAGGCTTCTTACTTCGTCGGCAACAACGGCAAACCCTCTACCATGCTCACCTGCTCTTGCTGCTTCAATAGCGGCATTGAGCGCTAGTAAATTAGTTTGCTCGGCAATGCTACTAATTGAATCTAAAATGGACGATATGCTCGCTACCTGCTGATCCATTTTACTTACCACTTCTTCTACGTCAGACATCCCCGTTGCAAGCTCAGTAATTGAGCTTTGGCTGAGTTTGTTATCTTCTATCAATAGATTGGCTTGTTTGTTTAACTCGTCACTAGAGCTGAGAGTTTCAGAAGCTGAGCCTGCTATTTCGCGGCTTGTTGCGGCCATTTCTTCTATTGCGGTGGCTATATTACTCGCCATAGCCAATGTTTTGTTTGAATCATCAAGGACTGTTTTTGTTGCATTACTCATATCGTCACTGAGTTTTGAGCCTGAATTTATTGAGTGGTCGAGCCCTAATAGCAGGTCTTTAAAAGCGAAAATAGTATTGTGGATAGCATTTGATATTTCGCCGAGTTCATCTTTACTTTTGAGCCTTATATCTATTGTTAGGTCGCCTTTTTCGGCTTTAAGTAAAAGTGATGTTAGTTGGCTTAATTCCTTTTTGAGAGTACTTAATAAATGAAAGTTTAAGTATGCGATGATCACAAGTGTAACCAAAAAGTAGATAATAGTGAGTGTCAGCGTTGTATCGGCCGCTTCTTTTAGTTCAAGGCCATCTTTGTCAACAGTACTCCATTGGCTGTCTAGTACTTTTTTAATTTGAGTTATTTGTTGTGTTGCCATAGGAAACCACACAGAGGCTGCCGGCAAAGCTGTAAAGTTGGGCGATTCTGTGTTGAGCAATGTGTTTGTTATTGCATTAATTTCACGTGAGTCAGCACTTTGTATAATACTGTTAAAGCTTTGTAATTGTTGGCCTTGCAAATTAGCTATTAAATATTGGTTGAGCAAATCTATTTCTGAATTGTATAAGGCAATATTTTGCTGTGTAACACTTGTTAATTGCTTTTTAGCTAAAGTGCCATTTATTTTTCCCCTATTTTGGCCCAAACGTTCTTTATATTGCGCGAGCAAAAAAGCAATATTTAGATCTTTAGATAATACCGGGTGCTTTATTTGGCTACTCAGGTTAGCCGCTATATCGAGTGCAATTTGATTTAATTTACTGTAAAACGCGAACGCACCAGGGGCTGCTTTATTATCAACTTGAGTGCGTAATGCCTCTTTTTTTGCATTGTGATCAAAAAGAATACTTAAATTTTTAGAGACCTTTGTAGAATTTTTAGTAAGTTGATCACTTACCGACTCTAAATGCTGTATTGAAGCATCTGCTTTTTGGCGTTGCGCGAGCACTTTGTTTTTAGCCTCGGCTGAACCACTTCCTAAAAAGCCTGCAGTTAACCCTCGCTCTACAGCATGGTTATGTGCCACTTTTTCCAGTGCATCTAACAAGCTAATTAATGCAATATCTTGCTGCAGTGTCTGCGACTCCTGCCATTTATTCGCTATGTTTTGTATCAGCAATATAAAAATAAAAACCATTAATATGATTGATGTTAACAAAGAGAGCTGAATGATAGATAGTCGGCCAAGTAAGCGATTCATAGGGTCAGTCCTGTTGTGTATTTATCTCGGTATTTTGGCTAAACAAGGGTTAAGCAAATAAATAGCCATTAACTATTTAATACATAAAGCTTAGTGTAGTTTTTAATAAATTCACTTGAACAAGTGAGTTAATTTAGTAAATGATGTTATGTGTGAGGTACTTAATCGCGGCTTGTTTACAAATCATTGCATTTTTGTAACCGTTTTGGTGGTGGTTACCTTGTTATTGTTTTGCTTAAGTTGAGATAATGGTAGGTGAACCAATTTAACGGACTAATTAAAATGAATAAATTTATACTTACCCCGCTTGCTATTACACTTTCTTTAACGCTTAGCGCATGTGGTGGCTCTTCATCAGAAAGTAGCTCTGGCGGCTCGTCAAGCGGTGGCAACACAGCCCAACTTCAAACTATTGCTTTACAAACATTAACTCGCGAATGTGGGGCTGATTCTGCGTATCAAACAGATGTTGTTTTTCATAATGATGACGGCGATGCTATCAGTTCTGTTAAAACCGATGCAGAAGGTAAATTTTCAGGTGAGTTACCCTCAGGCACCAAGCATGTATCAGTATTAGGTGATGTGTTTGATGAAGAAGACGGTGGTTATAAGCAAATTATCACTGAGCTTGATATTGAAAATAGAACTAATTTAGGCACCTTTTATTTTAATGACTTCACAGGTGATTGTGGATGTACTGAATATAGTGTTGATACAACAGCGCTAAGTACGATAGCGTCTGATTACACAATATATCAATCACAAGGTAACGAAGTTTCGGGGTCTGTAAATGTTTGCCCAAATGATAATAAGCTCTATTTAACGGCGCTTTCTAGTTACTCAGTTGATGCTAAAGCTGCCGTTATTGATATACCGGTAAACTCATCAGTTATTACCCTAAAGGATGAAGATTTTATTCATGACGGTGTTGAAGTTCCTGTTCAATTAGATTTTGATGCTGATTATGCTAGTACTCGAGGTTATATAGAAGCTGATAATACGTATAGGTTTTTTCAATATAGTGGTTTAGGCATATCAAACACGCTTTTTGTATTCCCAACGGTGACTGAGCATAATTTTTATGTGCAACTTGATTTTATGACAGACCTTATGAATGTAGATGGTGTTGACGTTGAGTTTCAAAGCTATGCCCGAAGCGCAGTAGATACTAATGGTGATTATCAGCTGACCACACTTCCGATAGTTACTGACGATTTAGGATTTAGTTTACTTCAATTTGCTGAAAACAATGATTCAAGTTTTGACTTTGGTAATGTTGACAATCGGTTTGCTCGCACAATATGGGGTTACAGCTTTTTAGTTGATGATTCTGCTGAAAGCCGATTTGATTGGACAATAAAAGCTGGCATAAGTGGTCAAATTCCAGATTTGTCTTTTGGTAGTGTGTTCCCTGAACCCACTGATGAGGTTATTTTAGAAGAGTTAACGGTATTACTTTATGGCTATGCTGGTAATGCAACCGATGCAAACAGTTATGCAAAACTTTTAGATACGATGTCTGAAGGTGGGCATTTAACTAAGCCAGAGTTTAGTAATTATGTATATACATTTGTGAGTGCTGAAATATATTAGTCATTGCGTTTAGTTTTGTATTAAAAGGCCACACTTGTGGCCTTTGATTTTTGTAAACCTACCCACACTAAATTTTACCTACCGATACATTCTTCTCTTTTTACTGCATCAATAACAATAAAAGAGCGTTTACCTTAGTTAAATTAAACTTATTATTAATAAAATGTAAAAACTGATTGTTTGTATAGAGTGATAATAAATTATTTAAAAGTAATCTAGACTGTAAATCACTCAATTGGCAAGCGTATGCTTTGTTGCTGAGTTTAAATAACAACAGATAATTTTACAGGAATTTATTATGAAGTATGAAGGGTATAAAACATTCACAACAGCGCAAGATGCGGGCGTACTGACAGTTACATTTGATTATGGGACAGTAAATGTGCAAGGGATCACTATGCTTGCAGAGCTTAACAGTCTTGCTATGAGATTAGAGCGTGATAGAAGTACAAAAGTGGTTGTGTTTCAATCTGCAAATCCAGAGATTTGGGTATGTCATTATGATACTGAGTTACTTAAAGATATGTCGCAAGAAGCGGTTTCTCGTGATGATGTTAAGCTGCTTGATCTGCAATCTGTTTGCGAGCGCATAAGTAAAGTACCTCAAGCAACCATTGCTAAACTAGAAGGGTTTGCGCGTGGGGGCGGCCATGAACTTGCACTTGCTATGGATATGCGTTTTGCAGCTCGTGGTAAATTTAAGTTTATGCAAATGGAAGTGGGTATGGGGATTTTACCTTGTGGCGGTGGTGCATCACGTATGGCACGCCAAGCAGGGTTAGGTAGAGCACTTGAAATTATATTAAGTGCACGTGATTTTGATGCTGATGAAGCGCAAGCATACGGCACTATTAACAGAGCTCTTGAGCCGGATGAAATAGGCCCTTATGTTGATACCTTAGCAAAGCGAATTGCTCAATTTCCTGCAGAATCAATTAACGCATGTAAACAAGCCGTTTATGAATCAATAGATAAACCTATTGATGAAGCACTAAAAGCGGAGGCCTACTGGCTATATCAAGCAACAAGTAAAACACCAGCAATTAAACGTTTTGCAGCCGCGGATGAGCAAGGCTTAGAGCATGATATTGAAAACCAGCGAAACTGGAATGAGTTAGTGATGAAGGTCCAAGAGATAAATTAATAAACAAACACACGACATTGTAAGCACTTTATATAATCAAAATAAGTAGGAGTTAAAATGTTAGGCGAAGATCATTCACTTATTAACGAATTTCCAGCGTATAAAGAAAAAATCGTAGCGCTAAACTCTACAGACAAGTTGTTTTCAAGTAATGCAGAACGTTATCATGGACTTGATACTGAGATAAGAGAACTTGAACTTAATAACGCACCTATTGGCGATGATGCTTTACACAAATTAAAGCAAGAACGTGCAATTTTGAAAGATGTGTTATTTAGCCAATTGTTGAAAGTGAAATAGTTATAAATAAAGCACTGTTTTTAGTTTATAAACAAGTGTGAGCACATTAAAAAAGCAGCCTTTTGGCTGCTTTTTTTGAAACCGAACAAAGCTGGTAATTTATGTTTTCTCCCAATATGGTATTTCGCCATAGTACTTTATAAAAAAGTCGATAAATGCACGTACTTTTGGCGCCAGCAATCGGGAGCTTGGGTATACAGCCCAAATAGCGGCATTTGAATCCATGGGGTAATCTTTTAGTATTTGAACTAGGGTGCCTTCTTTTAATGCGTTGTGGGCGCACCAAATAGACGAAATAGTAATACCTGCATCATTAATACACGCATCCCTTATCGACTCTCCATTATCAATACGAATACTGCCTTTTACCTTAACTTTTTCAATGCCATTTGGCGTTTTAAAGCTCCAGTAGTCAATCCCAATTAATTTAATACAATTATGGTTGAGAAGATCCTGTGGTGTTTTTGGTTCTCCGTGTTCTGCTATGTAGCCTGGTGAGGCGCATATAATTCTATGGTCGCGGGCTAACTTTCTGGCTACGAGGGTTGAATCGTTAAGCTCGGCATTTCTGATAGCGATATCAAAACCACCTTCTACCATGTCTACAATACTATCGCTTTGTCTTAAATCCACTTTAAGTTCAGGGTGCTGATCAATAAAAGCTTTAAGTGCGGGCACTATATGCATACGACCAAATGAGGAAGGGGCTGCAACACGAATCGTGCCTTGGGGGGTAAAAGAGCCTGCGCCTACAGCTGCTTTTGCACTATTTATAGCATTTAATATTTCTTCGGCGTGAGGTAAAAACTCTCGGCCTTCTTCAGTTAAAGATACTCGCCTTGTTGTACGGTGGATTAGTTTTACACCAAGCGATTCCTCAAGCTTAATTATATGCATGCTAGCTACTGGTGGTGAAAGACCAAGTTCCGCGCCTGCTGAACTAATATTGTGTGTAGAGGCAACACGAACGAATAACTTGAGGTGTTCATTGTTCATTATTAAAGCCTATTATTAATAAAAATTTAATACTGATTATTCATTTGAGTGTATTATCATATGTATGTTTTGTAAATATACTGTCTGTATAAACTAAACAAGGGGGTTACCATGAAAGCGATGATTATTAATGAGTTTGGCGCAAGTGATGTATTTAAAGCTGCGGATATTGCTAAACCAGTTGTTAAGGAAGGTCATGTTGTAGTTAAAGTAATGGCTACGAGCGTAAACACGGTTGATATGATGATTCGTCAAATGGGTGACGCATTAGCCCCCTTAGCGCCAGCTCTACCGGGTGTTTTAGGTATGGATTTTGCCGGTGTTATTGATGAAGTTGGCGACGATGTAACCGGGTTTGCTGTAGGCGATGAAGTATACGGCTGTGCAGGTGGATTGGCAGAGTTACAAGGTGCGTTAGCAGAATATATGCTCGCCGATATTAAGTTAATAGCACATAAACCAAAAACGTTGTCTATGCGCGAAGCGGCAGCTATTCCTTTGGTGGGTATTACGGCTTATGAGGGCTTAACGCGCGCTGCAGTAAAGTCTGGTCAAAAAGTGTTAGTTCATGGCGGAGCCGGTGGCGTAGGGCATATTGCTTTACAGTTAGCTAAATACTTCGGTGCAGACGTATTTGCGACAGGTGGTGGCGATAAGCAATCAGCATTAATTGAAAAGTTAGGTGGCACTGCCATTAACTATAAAACGCAAGCTGTGGCTGATTATGTGCAGACACACACGCAAGGTGCTGGTTTTGATGTTGTTTACGATTCAATTGGTGGTGCAAACTTACTTAAGTCATTTGATGCAGCCGCATTGAATGGCCAGATAGCCACTACCGTGTCGTTAGCTGAAATAGATTTAACCCCTGCTCATTTTAAAGGGCTATCGCTACATGTTGTATTTATGCTTATACCTATGCTGCACAACCATAAACGCCAGCAGCATGGCGAAATACTAGCTAAGCTTGCAACAATTATTGATGAAGGGCACCTAGTGCCTGTGTTAGACAATATTGAATTTAACCTTGAGGATACAGGTAAAGCGCATGATCGTTTAGTAAGCGGTGAGGGCATGGGCAAGGTAGTAATTACAATATAAACTAGTTTTGTTTGAAAAGCCGAGCATCTGTTAAAGGGCTCGGCTTTTTTATTATTTATAGGCAAAATCACTCTATAAAGATTTACGGTTAAATAGTCATAAATTCAATTGAGATCTATTTGTTTTGATAAAAATAACGTAGTTAAGTCTGTTATTTTTATCAGGGCTTCTTTATCTGCGTGGGTCCATGATATTTTCGATCCAATACTTTCACAGCAAATCACGCCTAGTGCCTTATTATCTTTAAAATAAATGTAGTCAAGTAGTGAGTAAATATCGTATGGCTCAAAATAGCTTTTGGTAAAGCCTTTTGTAACTTCGTGATTTCTTGCATCGGGGGCATCAAGTATTTGGTGGCTTAGTATGTAGTTAAAGTAATCTGGGTAGTCTTTTGCTGTTAATACTGAGTCAAGAATGACTTCATCGTTCTCATCAAGGCACATTAAGCAATTTATCTCAGAGTATTCTTCATTAAACAGCCATAAGCTGACTCTGTTGGCCGCAGGTATTAATCTTTTTAGTTCACGGCATGTTTGTTTAAGTTTATGTTCTCTTTTAATGCTCGGGTCACTAATTTTTATTGCTAAGTCTTTGAGATTTTCGTTGTTTGGATTGTAAACATTAAGCAAGCTGTTCAAGCTATCTTTATTAAATGGCTTAGTTAAATAACCGTCCATGCCAATATTTAGGTAATGCTCAATATCTTGTTTCATTGTGTTGGCAGTCATGGCAATGATAGGTATTGATTTACCGTTTTTCAGTGCTCTTATGGCCTTGGTTGCTTCAACTCCATCCATTACTGGCATTTGAATATCCATAAAGATTAAATCAACGTGGTTGTTAACAAAGTAATCAACACACTCTTTACCGTTTTCAGTAAAAATCACTTGAGTGTTGTGCGCTTTTAACATTTTATTGACGACGATTTGATTTATTTTATTATCTTCCGCAACTAAAATAGCACAGCCTTGTAAATCAGTTACTTCTTTGTTTTTCTTTAGCAAACTATCTAAAATCGATGCTTCAAAGCTTTGCTGATAAATAAATGTAGAGCCTTCATTTTCTTGGCTGGTAAAACTGATTTTCCCACCCATTAAATGACTTAACTTATTACAAATGGAAAGGCCTAACCCTGTACCACCAAATTTACGAGAGGTAGATGAATCAGCTTGATGAAATTCTTTAAATAAGTTTGCTTGTGCTGCTTTGTTTATCCCTATACCTGTATCTATGACCTTAAATGCTATGTTCTGTGTATTTAAAGAGTGACCTTTTAAGTTAATTATTAAATCAACGTGCCCAGCTTGAGTAAATTTAATTGCATTTGAGCATAGGTTATTTAATATTTGCGATATTCTTAGTGGGTCACCTTTTAATGTTTCAGCCACTTTTTTATCTATTGATACATTAAACTTTATACCTTTATCAGAGGCTTGTTTTTTTAGTGGCTCAATTACACCATTAACAACGTCTTTAAGGTTAAAGTCGATATGTTCAATATCTAATTTTCCAGCTTCTATTTTTGAAAAATCTAAAATATCATTCACTATATTGGATAAAATATTGGCTGAGTTTAGAATACTTTTTAGCGCAATATCTTTTTCACTATTACTGCTGTCAGATAAGCCAAATTCGGCCAAGTTTAAGATACCGTGAAGTGGTGTTCTTAGCTCATGCGACATATTAGCTAAAAATTTACCTTTTAAATTATTGGATGTATCTGCTTCAGCTTTTAGTTTTTCAAGCTCTTGAATATGAGTTTTTTGCTGTTCTAATGCTTTACTTAGTTCTCTGTTTTTTAGCCTTAACTCTAATTGGGCTATTACCTCTTTACTTAAAATAGTTAACGCACTAATTTGTTTTTTAGTTAATTTTTTAGGTTTATCACTAATTACACATAAAGTACCAATTGTACTGCCTTGCGGTGTGATAAGGGGGGCACCTGCATAAAAGCGAATGTTTGGATCGTTGGTTACTAAAGGGTTGTCGTGAAAGCGCTCATCAAGTAAAGCATTTTGTATTTCAAATACTTGGTCTTGCAAAATAGCATGGGAACAAAACGCAATATCACGCTCTGTTTCACTGGCATCAATACCGTATTTTGATTTAAACCATTGTCTTTGCGGATCGACTAAGCTTATAAGTGATATAGGGGTATCACATATATCTGAGGCAAGTTGAGTTAAGTCATCAAATACTTTTTCTGCTTCTGTATCTAATATTTCGTACTCATATAATGCTTTTAATCGAGATTGTTCATCCGCTGGAATTCGCGCTTTCTGCATAGTAATACCTAATGTTTATATTGCGTTACTATAGAAGTAAAGTGAACTGAATGACAACTTTTAACTACAAGTTACAATAAAGAGACAAATATTCGTTAGCTTTATTATAGACAGCCCGCCATTTACAAAAAGTTATTGATTTACATTAAGCTCAATAAAAATAAGTTGGAAGGTTAATTAATCAATTATAAAAATTTAACGGACCTTTATTGGGTATAGTAGCGGTAAGCACTGTACCTTTGAAATTAAACCAACCAAACAATTATATATTGTTTATTTTAATGGATTTTAAATATCATTAGATATTTAATTTAGTTTACAGTTTTGGTGTAAACACCTTATTGAGTAGCTTAAGCTGGAAAATCTACTTTAAACTTTCAATTAGCTTTAGCTTACTTTTAAAATTTAACTTTACATGAATGTAGCGAGCTAGTGTGGCAATTAGTACCAAAGTGCCAATACCTACTTGTGTGAGCCATATTGTTGTGTGGTTGTACATTAAAATGCTCACGGCCGCAGTGATGCAAAGTACTGCCCACAAAATGGAACAGCCTATAAGGTTTAAGCGCCAATAGTTTATTTGATTAATGAGCTGCTGCTTTTTAAAAAGTAGTAAACCATTAACATCTAGGGTGTGTGTTTTTATTAGCTTTTTGCGCTGAATAAATGCCCATACTGAAAACCCAATTGGTAACGGAGTTAAAATTGCGTATAACACTTGCTCAGGAGTGCTAGTTGCTTCAAAAACTAACGCATAGATACAAAATAAGCTAACAAATGCGCCAGCAACTAAGTCTAACCATGCTTTAATTGATTGTTTTTTTCTTGCCGATGTAATTTGGCCCAGTAGTGCGGCAGTATCTAGTTTTGGAGTCGCATTTTTATAGTCTTTTTGCCATTGTTCTAATAGTGGATCCATAATTATTATTGCTCCATTAGCTTTTGAAGTTGCACACGTGCGCGGCTAGCGCGCTTGGCAACGTTCGCTTCGTTTAGACCTAACGTATGTGCTATTTCGGCTTGGTTAAAACCTTCTAATTGAAGAGAAATAACTTGCCTAAATTTTAATGGTAGCCGTCTCATTGCTGTCATTAAATCATACGTGTTATCGCTGTGTTTGTGAGAATCAGTACTAACCAAGTCAAGTAAAGGGTCGCTTAAATTATGACGATCTTGGCGACGTGTTTCTTTTAAAACATGATCGACAGCACGGTTGTGTGCGACCCTAGCAATAAAGGTCTTCATACTTGAATCGCCTCTAAAGTTTTCTACTGCATGCCAAACAGCTAACGATATATCTTGCAGTAGGTCCTCTCTAAGTGCTTGGTCTGCTTCATGTGTTGCAGCAATACGCGCCATTAAAGGTGCGTATTGCAGTAGTATCTCATGAATATGATCCCTTTTTTCCACTAGTCTTCCTTGTTTTTGATGAATACACTTCTGTAAGCAATATAGCTTATACACGTGAGTATAGGACCCGTAATAATCGCACTTAATAAAAAAGTATAAGGAGCTAACAATAGACTTAAGAAAGAAATTAGCGCGATTAAACACATTGGTTTAAACGCATAGAAAAAAGCATTTAGGCTACTTTTTAATGCTTGCAGTACATTTTTATCACCAAGTAAAACACAATAGCCTGCAAAACTGACAGGCAGTGTAACAGGAATAACCGAGGCAAAAATAATACCTAGTTGCCATTGGGTAACTTCAGTAGGCTGCGAAAATAAAAGTAAATTTATGCCATCATTTCCTAGTAAAAGCTTTGCTACAAATAACTGAAGAAAAAAAGCAGATGCTAAAATTGCTGAAAGCGGAATCATGCTTAGCCAGTTTTTAGCTTTAAAGATCGACTTCAATGAAAATACTTTTTGAGTGGCCAAATGGTGAATGACGATAATAGCGCTGCTGCCTACAAAAGTGGCAGCCCATTTGGAGGCTAGCATGCCATAAGGGGCGGGTAGTATTTGAAAAATACCTTCAATAATTAAAGGAAGCAGTAAAAATAAAAAAAGTTTTACAGGTGCTTGCTTAAAAAGTGAAAAACCGTCTTGAAGCCATTGATTAGCTTTCCTAGCGGGTAAAGTATGTAGTGGGGTTACTGTTAATGTATTCATAATTACTCTCCTTTTGATTGTTATGTTATTAGTCGATAACAATGAGAATAACCTGACATTTTATTTTTAATTAAAGTAAAAAATTTAAAACACAAAAATAGATTTATAATTAGATTAGCTTACACCACAAGCAGGATATAAATTAAGCACTTCAGTAACTACTTGACCAAATAGAGCTTGTTCTTGCTTTGACAAATTAATCGTTGGGTCAAATTTCATGATATCGGCGGGTCGTGAAGTAATTATTTCTGAAAAAGTCATTGCTGTTAATACATTGCCTGCATAAGAGGCATGGTTGCCATCATCCATATGTAGTTTTGCATTTGGCATCAAAACTAAAAGCCTGTTCCAAACAAGGCCAATAGGAGCTACGCAGCTAGGTTGTTTAGCGCTTATTGATAAATGTAAGTCGTATACACGCTGGCCTTCTTCAGGGTTGCCTCTTTGTGGGTGTTCAGGAAATAAAATAGGTGTGATATTTTGTGCCTTAGCTGATGAAATTAAATGCTCAGCGGCATCAGTAGGGTAAGTTGTTAAACCAGACTGAGAGTATTTTTGGCCTTGAAAAATGGCATGGCTTGGATTTTTGTTTTTAAGTTTGTCTACGTTTGCCCTAATACTCACAATATTATCTAAAAATGGTCCCGACACTGTGGTTGTTTGAACTGACTTATCTGGGTATTGGTTTTCGATTATATGCTCAATGATCCGCCCTAACTGACTGCTGTGACTATTGCCATAAATAATAATGTTGTAATTATCTTCGATATTATTTTGTGTAATTGGAGTCTGACTGACACTTGTATTTGATTGAGGAACATTGGTATTACTGCTGCCTGAGCCGCAGGCTGATAAAAATATTAAAGAAAAAAGCCAAAATTGTTTAGGGGTATTAAAACTTATCATACTAATTTGTACCAATATTGAAAACTACTTACTGATACTAGTAGGTTAATTCTTATGCCACAAGTTCTTGCACGGCTCAAATACCTTAGTAATATTTTGTTTTATGATTTAAACAAAAAGCCCAGCAAAAATGCTGGGCTAAGGTACTTAGGTAATAAAGGTATTATTGCGTTAATTCACCAGTAGCTGACTCTATGTGTGCTCTTACAAACCACTGAAATTGCTCAAGATCGGTAAGTTGGCTTATTAACATATCTTCAGATACTGGATCTAAATCTGATACCGTTTCGATGGCTTTACGGTGATCGGCATTAATACCGTTGTACACCTTATCTAACGCGCCTAAATGCTCGGTAACAAGTCCTTTACCTAATGAATATTCGTTCCATGTACGGCGGTCAACAATTGACTTAGGTGTCCCTACTGGTATGCCGCCTAAAGTGGCAATACGCTCGGCTATTGTATCTGTCATTTCGCGCACAGCTTCAACCTGAGGGTCTAGCATTTCATGCACGCCTATAAAATTAGGACCAACAACATTCCAATGAATATGTTTTAGTGTTAATTGAAGATCTATAAGTGCAACCATGCGGTTATCTAAGGCTGCGATAGTTTTTTCAGCTGATTCGTTGCTCATACCTGGTGCAGTAAATTTAGCTTGCTTATTTGTATTGCTCATAACTTCTCCTACTTAACTATTTAATATTTTCACGTAGTCCTTTACGTAATAAATACGTGATAATTGTATGAAGCAATCAATATGCCGAAAGTTAAACTAAATAAAATTGCTTTAAATCAGTCGCTTGTGTTTTTGCTTTTGTTTGGTTTTTTATTAATATGAGGTGGTTATGAAAAGTCTGCATCTTTTTGTAAAATTTGCAGACCAAATAGATTTGCTGAAACTAAACTAGAATATTTTTAACGGGTGTATTCATGTGCCTTTAGTAATTCAAGCGGTATTACTTCAAGCGATTTTTTATTAGTGGCCTGCAAGATTACTGGCGGCGCAACGTTTGCTTGTTGCGCATGAAGCCATCTTATTGCGCATAAACACCATTTGTCGCCAGCTTTTAAGCCTTTAAAATCGTAAAGTGGATTGGGCGTTATGAGATCATTACCTTGTGACTTCGAAAACTGTAAAAATTCTTCGGTCATAATTGCACACACACTATGATTACCGCGATCAGAGTCTGGTACATAGCAAAAACCTTCGCGAGTATACCCGCCATTCCCACAGCATAACTGCAACCGGGAATCCAGAACGTTATATTGATTTGCCATTAGGTGCCTTAAGTCATTATGTTTAATACAGTAAAAATTACTTTATCAGGCGCTAAAAAGTATAGCTACTAAAGTGAGGATGTTTAATTATGACTTTTTAAAAAAATCGGGGCATTTAAATGAAGGGAGGAGGGGAAAAGTATTATTTGTGCCACAAACTAGTTTCACTAGATCGTGGCACAAGTTAAGTTAAAGTTTGTTAACTATTCGTATTTTCTGGCTTTTTTAGTTTTGATTACTGCAATGTATGCGTGCCAGCTTGCATAGCTAAGTAGTGGCATAATCACAATAAACCCAACAGCCCCAGTTACAAAACCAAGCGCAACCATTAGGAAAATGCATATTGACCAAACAACCATCGGCGCAAAGTTATTTTTAACGGCGTTAATAGATGAGACGATAGCTGTCATTATGTCTACGCGTCTTTCCATCATAATTTGTGGTGTAAATGCAGACACTGAAAAAACAGACACGAGTAAAACGCCACCTGCAATTGTACCAAGCGTTAAAAATGCTGACAGTTCTTCAAATGTTGGGTTAGCGTAGTTAGGGTATAAAGCATGAACAAGGGCGGCAATGCGCATCCACGCAATCATTATTACGAGTAATAATATTGCAAATCCCCACTCTCCAACTGGGTTTCTAAACATCGACTTTAGCGAATGCCTAAAAGTGGGTTTGTGGTCTTTTTCGAGTTCCCATGCTACGTCGTATAGGCCGGCTGCGAAAGCGGGTCCAATTAAAACAAACGCAACAGTGGCGGGTAAAATTACAAACACGCTTTGTGCAAAAAATGCAGAGTAGATAATAGCTGCAGGAATAATACTAAACACTAGGCCATAAATTACAGTAAGTAACGGGGCTCGGGTCATATCTTTAAACGCAAGTGCTAACCAGTGAAAAGCAGCGAACGTATCTACTTTGTTACACTCTATACAGCGAGCAAATTCGGTATTTTTTTCAATTGTTTTTGTTGTAGGCATAAGTGGAGCTCCTCTATAAAGCCTCTATTTAGGTTTAGGTCATAAACGCTTTATTTACAAATATTAAACATACATACGGAGCTAAAATTAAAATTGTTCACTAAATAAACGTTTTATGTTTTTAGAAGGGGGGATTACAAAAGGAAATTTTATAGGAGGATTGCTGAAATCAATATTAATAAAGTACTACTTAACCTGTGGGCAGGTTAAGTAGTTAAATAATGCTCAGCCTAAGCTGATTGCTAGGTATTGTATCTCGTCACCATTTATTTGTGGCAAAAAGTAAATATCGTTGTATTTAAAATATTGCTGAGAGTTTATCGTAACTGGCTCAGCTGACGATGGTAGTTCATCGTAAACTTGCCCTAAGCTATAGTCGAAGACGTTGCCAATTTTAATTGCTTTGTTGCGCTGAATTATTGGCGCGTCTACCACTTTATAGCCGCCGTTATCAGCAATATAAAAAACGTTCTGATAAGCATAATATGTGGTGTTGCGATGTTTCATACGCGAATAATGTCTTGGAAGTTTTTTAATGCGCAGTCCGCGAGGTGGCATCACAGCGTGATAGCCTTTTTTAGCTTTTCGGTAGTAAATGCCGTCATTAAAGCTAAATGAAATTCCATTAAACCAAATAGAAGTACTTCTTCTTGGCAAGTGCCTTATGTATCTATTTTCTTTGTAATAACGCGGCTTATACCTATTAGTTAGGTAGTTATATTTATGATTGTCGAAACGTAGTTGTTTACGCTTTTCTTGCTGCTTTTTTTGCTTGTTCTTTTCTTTTTTACGGTCTTGGCGCTTTTCTTTTTTTTGCTCTATACGTAGTTTTTTTTCATGGCGACGTTCATCGCGCTTATACTCAATGCGTTTAGGGTTTTCGTGCTTATAATTTTTATGAGCTTCTCGCTCGTTGGGCGCTGCAATTGCGGTGCTTGAAAGCGCGCTAATGGCAATTATACCCGATAGTAAAAATGTAAGTTTCATAGTGTGCCTCGTTTATGTTGTTACATAACTAGGCTTAATATTAACCTCTGAAACTGAACATTAACTGACCTATTTAATGTTTGGACGTTCCTTTACATTGCTTTACGTAAGCTAAACAGTTTCTTACTTATTATTACAGTTTTAAACAGGGCGCTTTAAACAATCTATACATGTGATAAAAAAAGAGTGCAGGTTAAAATTAAAGACTAACTTATAAGCCAAGCTATTAAAATTTAAATCATTTTAATAGCTTGTTCATTAGTGCTTAGCTGGGGCTAACAAATCTCATCGAGTAAATGCATCACACGTTCGCTGGCTGCTTCCATTTTATGAATATGCTTAATTGCAGATTCTTTATCGCCATTTTGAATTGAGTGCAGAGCCGCAACACCATTTTTATGTACTTCACTATGCGGGTTTTCTAATTGTTTAAATGCATTGGTGTGTTTAAATTCAGCAGACTGCTCTGAACTATACCATTGGCCTAATCGGCACATTGTATGATCGCTAAAGTCATTAATTGACTTGTTGCTTTGGCCATTTGCTACTGCGTAAATGTCACCTTTCCATACGACATGATCTAGTTTAACGGTTTGAATAAACGACAACGTAGCAGCCTGAGAAATCGTATTTTTCATGTTGTTACAAAAATCAATAATTGAAGTGTAATCGGTATTCAGTGCATCAAAATTATCACTTAGGTGCGAACTATTTTCTTTAATACCTTCTACTGATACCACTGTTTCATCTGTTTTGTTAATAATTTCTTTTACTAGGTCGGCCACTTCTTGCGCTGACTTATTCGTGTTTGTTGCTAGCACCCTTACTTCATCTGCTACAACACTAAAGCCTCGGCCAGCTTCACCCGCACGGGCAGCTTCAATAGCAGCGTTAAGTGCTAATAAATTTGTTTGATCTGATATTTTACTAATTGTTGAAACAAACGTACTGATTTTACCGGCCATGCTAGCTAGGCCTGAAATGTTTTCAGTCATGCTTCCCATTTTACTGGTCATTAAATCCATTTCTTTGACAATATGATTTAGCGAGCTATTTGATTTTTCGAGCAGGGTGTTTATTTTATCGCTTACTTTGTTTTCTTCATCAATTTTAGAGTAAGAGCCCAATACGGTTTGTCTTATATCTTCGATTTGAGCAACACCATTGATAGAGCTGGAAAGTAATGAGTAAGTGAAACTATGATCTTCATTATTATTTGGGTTATTTAACTCTTCAATTAGAGAAGTATTTTCATTGATAAGCGTTGTATTTTTGTTACGTAAACTCTCAATTTCTTTTTTTAGTTGGTCATTTTCGTTTTTCAATATCGAGTAGGTTGAACTTAAAACAAACATATTTAGACCTTGATTTTTAAAAATTAATTTACATTTAGTTATCATTATAGAGGTAAAATTTTATTGAGCATATATTTATAATCACTGTTTTCTTTCAATAAACTCATATGGTGATAAATTTTTGTTAATTCTCACCATACATTATTAAGTTCAAAGTCCTTGGTTAAAGGTTGTTTTTATAAAATCCGTAAAAATGCCACTAGGTCTGTTTGTTCTTGCTTGGTTAAATTAAGCTTTATAAGCAGGTCGGTGGTTTTAGGGAAGTGTGGGTCGTTTAGTTGGTTTTTTCGTGGTCTTGGTCTAGCTCCGCCATGGTTATACATACTTACGATGCCTGATAAATCTTCAAATAAGCCGTTATGCATCCACGGAAATGTTTGCATTAACCCTAATAGTGATGGGGTTCTAAATTGGCCAATATGCTCAGAGTTGTGGGTGGCATCGTAGCGGCCTTTATCTTCAAAACGGCGGCCGTAATAATGCAGCCCTGTGCCATGGAATTGGTTGTCGCTGAGTAGTGCGCCGTTATGGCAAGTCATGCATTTAGCTTTAGTTCTAAATAGGTGCAGGCCATTTAACTCACTATCACTTAGACTACTAACTGCTTGTTGTGGAACCTTATTAAGCTGCGTTAAAAAAGTTTTATAGCGGCTATTTGGCGCTGCTAATGTGCGCTCAAACGCAACTAAGGCTTTTGCCATTTGCTCAGTGGTTAACGTGCTGCTATTAAAAGCGCTTTGGTTAAATGCACTGTAGCTTTTATCTTTATTTACCCGCGCTAAAGCTATCTCAGGGTCTAAGTCCATTTCAATTGGGTTTGCTATGGGCATTAGCGCTTGTTGCTCTGCCGTGCTTGCACGACCATCCCAAAAAAAGCTTTGCCACTGATCAATACCAAAAATAGCAGGGGTGTTACGTGTGCCTATTTGCTCGTCAATGCCTATGGCAGTTGTACGGCCATCATGAAAGCCTTTGTCGCGTTCATGGCAGGTGGCGCAGCTAACGGTATTATTACGCGAGAGCTGCACATCATGAAAAAGCTTGTCACCTAAAGCAACATGCTCAGGTTTTGGCGAGGCTACAGGCAAAAGCGACATGGGCTCAACGCTTCTGCCATCACTGGTTTGAATAGTAGGCCAGTGAGCTTGGCCTTTGCTATAAAGTGAGCGTAAATCGTTATTGTTTAAAGCTTTAGAATCAGCCGTAAATAAGAATACAGCAAGGGCTACAAAAATAACTTTAATCATACTTGTAGCTCAGCTCTAACCAAAACACTCGACCAGGCTCAATACCTGATGCGCCCTCTGCAACTGTATACGTTCTCGTATTTAATAAATTAGAAATATCAGCACGTAACTCTAAGCTTTGGTTGCGGGTCAGTTTATGTTTGTATTTTAAACTTAGGTTTAGCATTGTCCTGGCACGTATAGTCTGTTCTTGGTAAACATCAAATAGAGTGGAAACAACTGGGCAGCTAGCACAGACATCCTCTATATCAATACTTTCGCTTCCTCCTGTACGTACAGCTGTATCGTAGCTACCTGAATATGAGATATTTAATCCAGTGCTAAATGAATCGACCCAATCTACGTTCCAGCCTAAGGCAGCTGTGATAGGTGCTCCAAAATTAGTTCGTATCTGAGATAGTTGACTTAATGTGACCAGTGATCCTTCATCTGTTGCATTAACATAGTAAACGAGCTCATCAAGTGGGGTGTTATCTACGGTTGCATTATAATTGTCATTTGATATTTCGTTCTCGGCATACGACGTATTCGCCCATACTGAATGAGCACCAAATTGTGCGCTCCATGCTAGTGAAATACGTTCTGAACTTCCCGTTCCTTCATTACTAATATTAATATAAGTGTACCCATCAAGATCTGTTTCGTCTGAAGTAGTGCGAGAGAACTGCTGATGTTTTTTACGTTTTATGTATTTTAAAGACACATTACCCATTGTCTCAAATGCGTGAGCGATACCCAGTGCAAATTCATCATCGTAAGGGGTATCAACGTCATTAAAACGATATTTAAAGCTACCAGTGTAATTTGAATCTAACCAGTTTTGTAAATATCCACTTTCGATAGGTCTGTATTGCAGGTACGAAAACTGCTGTTGCTCTTTTATTTTATAACTGATGATTGCAGAGTCGTAATATCGGTTAAGGCCGGCACTAATAATAGTTTTTTTATTATCAAATACGTCGTAACCTAATGAAATTCGCGGTGCTACATCATGGTTTTGTAAAAAGTCATCATAGCTGTAGCGCATACCTAAATTCACATCCAGTTTGCCATAGTTAATATGGTCGGTAACGTAGAGTGCGTTGCGATTTAAATTTACATCTATGTATTCAGCTGGGCTAACAGTTCGGCCATTAAAAAATTGCGCTGTAGTAGTTATATTATTACTGTATGCGGTGACGTGCTCCGAGTTGTTAAAGTCAATTTCCCCACCTAATTGCTCAGCTAATTCTTCTATAGGGATGAGAGTTTCGAGTGCTTGACAATCAAGTGAATAACCACTGCAATTAAGGGGGGTAGTAGCACTAGACCATATAACAGGCGAACTGTAGTTATAGCCATCTTGAAAACGCTCACGTTCTATTTGCTGATATTTAATTTCTGCACCAGCCACAACTGAGTGGGTTAATCCTAAAAATTTAAAAGTTTCTAGATTAAATGTATTTTTCCAATTAGTAGTGAATTGGCGGTTATCTAACGCGCCATAACCACCTTGGCGTGAAAAGCGTTCGTCTGCATCGCCTTGGTTAGCGTATTGTCCCCAGTCTTTTCCTTTTGTTTGCAGCCAATTATAAAAATGCGCTGGGCCATCTCGGCTACTATCACTTATGTTAAAGCTTAAATTACTTGCCCATGTTACATATTTAAAATCTTGCTTTAATTGTATTGCGCTACCATATGCGCCACCTTCTAACTGATAGTCACTATCAAGTGCATCAGTAATAAAACCATTCACCTCGTAGGGAGAGTAGATCATACTTATCGTAAAATTATCAACCCAGCCGTTCTTATAACCATATTTAAATATAGCGTTAATGTTACGGCGGCTTTGGGTTTTTGTTTGCCCTAGTGATAAGTCACTTATATCACTGTTAAGGTAATTTAAACTAAGCATTACACCGTGACGTTTATTAAGTTGCTTTTTACCGCTCAATGAATAGCTTATTTTTTCGTATACTGGAGCCTCTAATTCAGCTTCATCTGTACTGCTTTGCTCAGTTTGATCATCGGCTTGAATATAATGATAATCAGCCCAATCACTGTGATTCCCGCGTACAGTAAAGCTAAAACTATCTTTGCCAAACGTTTCTTTTGTTTTGGTATCAACAACACCGCCAGAAAAACCACCAAATTCAGCCGGAATATTATGATCGTACACAGTGATTGACTCAACTACATCAGAGTTTACATTCATGCTTTGCACACCGCCTGACACGTCATTACTTGATGATGTTAAGCGACTACTACTGGCAGGATCAATTCGATTATTGTAGTTCATACCATCAAGTGAAAAACCTGTTTGCCAAGGCTGGGCGCCTGAGATGGATATTTCTGGCGCACTTATCTCTGCTAAGCTTTCAATGCTGAATGCCTCATTGCTTAATTGTACGCCAGGTAAAAGGGCAATTAGCTCATTTATGTCGCCATTCCCTTTGGCTGTTGCATCAATAAAACTGCGGTCTAAATACGAACGACCAATAACTTCAGGAACTTCTATCCCTATAAATTGGCCTTTGACTTCAATGTGTTCGATAGCTTCACATAAACTTTTTTTTTCATCAGTGAGTGTGCTGCATTCTTCAGGTGGGGGAGGAGTCTGTTTTTGCTCGGTCGCACCATATGAATTATGGGCAAGCAAAAACAGACACGCATAAATATAACGTGTCTGCATTGTTTTCTCTTATTTAGTTGCCAATTGGAGTGCTGTCTTCGCTATCAGCAATACCATCGTTGTCAGCATCTTCATCGGCTGTTAAACCCGAAGCGGTAATATCTTCATCAGTTACATTTGCTAAGAAGAAGTTTGGAAGCCCGTCGTTATCAGTATCAACACTGGCAACACGGTTATCTCTAAAGTCATCTTTGCTTGCAATTAATTCAGCCATTGTGGTGTAAAGGTCAAGTTGGTCGGCTTCACCATTTACCTCGTTAGTGACAAGCGCTGTCGCTTGCTCGTATTCGCCAAGTAAGGTATGTGCTTCGACTAAATCTTCCATGGCATCAATAATGACAGTATCGGCTTGTGTTAAAATAAGCGTTTCAATATCAGCGAGAAGTGCTGAGGTGTGTGTTTTCACACTACTGTAAGTGCTAGCAAAGTCAGAAATACTACCTGCATTAGCGCCCATGCTAGAAAGCATGCTGTAACGCTCCCAAAAGACAGTTGCAGACGGACTAAGTAGTATTGTTTCGTTTTTTAGTGATTCGAGTACTTCAAGTAGTTGGTTACTTGTTAACGTGCTTAAATTTTCGTTTACTTCAACTATTGCACTATTAAATGTAGTTAAGGCTAAGTCGGTAAACCCTGCGCTTACTAAATAGCCTAATGTTTCTAATCGGTATTCAAAGCGGTCTTCAATGTCATCTAATACACTAATTTTACTAAGTAATTGCGTGTTTATTGCGGGGATTTCGTCAGTTAAGCCTGCGCGGTCAAGTGATACCATTACATTGCTGTGAACAACAATTGCAGAAGTGTCGGTTAAAGTTCGTAATGTGCCTGTATTTAGTTTATTTAACATGGTTAAACAGCGATTTGCGGCAGCAGCAGTATCTGCGCCAATTTCTCTACTAATGGTGACTAGTAAACCACAGCCTTTATAGCCAGCTAAGAAAGAAGTAGATGACTCTGTACTTATGTATTCGTCAGATGAAATAAACTCACCCGCATACGTTAATACGTCTTTCGCTTGTTCGGTATACCCGTACTGATATAAAATTTGCGCTGTGCCTGCGTTGTTGTCTGTTTCGACTAAACTTCTAAAAAATTCATTATAATCACCTTCCTCGGTAAAAAAGGTAAAGGCCTCAGTGGCTGCATCGTCCACTGAAGAGCCCGACATAATGCTTTTAGCTACGCTAAAGCTATACATAATTTGATTAGCACCACTGATATCAAAATCAGATGAAAGTAAGGCAAACGCAGGGTTTTCCTCAAGATCGTACAGGCCTTCTAGTAATCCGGCCAGAGTTTGTAGTGGGTAAGTATAAGTACCTAAATTGGCCTCAGTGTATTCTGAAGCAGCAAAGTCATAGTTGCTATCGATGCCCGTTACACCATAAAACGACAACGCTAGATTTACGTATTCTCGAGCTAACTCAAGCGAGTTTGCACGAAATAAAATCTCTGCTGCCCATGCGGTATAAAGCGCTTTTAGTCTTTGTGTTTTTTTACCTTTAAATTCACCGCTTTTGTGAATTTGGTAACCTGTGTTACTCGAAATGTTTACCAGTGCAGTAGCAAAAGTTTGTGCTGTGAGTTGATTGGCATCAGTTGGGTCAGCTGCATATACGTCTAATGCACCTTCGGCTGCATTTTTAAATGCTGTTTGGAAGTAACCATACGTTTTTGTGTACTCTTCTTCACGTACAATCTCTGCGTAGCTGTTAATGGTATTTAGTAGGGTTTCTGCTTCTTCAGTTTGCCCTACATCCATATAATCATTTAATAAACCAAGTAACCAAGACGCATCACTACTGTTTATATTTTCAAAGCCCTTTTCAGCTAAGTACTGGTTGTAAGCGGCTAAAGCGCGTGAGCGATATTGTGCACCTTGCTCTATTTCATTGATGCTATCTAACGCAACACCTACATCTCTTAGGCCTCCAGCAAGAGCTGTTTGCTCGTTAATGAGTAATAAATAGTCTTCGGCTGTATCTAAAAACCCAGCACGTGCATACGCCGCTGCTTGAACTTGGTATACGGTATAACGTGAAATTTCATCGTTAATGCTTTCGTTTACAATATCGGCTTGTTTTAAGTGTGATTTACTAGAGCTGTAGTAGAAATTACGTTTGTCTTCATTTGTAACATAAGAAGGGCTTAGTGTAATACTGGCCGTAATGGGTTCATCAATTACGCCATCCGTATAGCTTATTACGAATGCTTCATTAACTGAACTTAATGTTTGCGCTTCAAAGATAAACTCGCCCGTGCTTTCGTTTATTGTAATTACACCATTTTTAGGGGAGGTTACCAGCGTAAATGTTATTTCATCTCCATCGGCATCAACTACATTAATAGTCCCCTCTGTTGTTGATGATGAGGTAACAAATACGTTTGTTGTTTGTAATACCGGCGTATCATTAACATTTTCGACCGTAAAGTTTAGCGTTACATTTGAACTAAGAGAACCATCGCTGGCTGAAATTGAAGCACTATCACTACCGAAAAAATCGGCGTTAGGGGTATAGGCAAACTTACCATTTACTTCTACCTGTATAGTCCCGTTATCTGGTGCATTGGCAAGCGTATAGCTTAAGGCGTCATCGTCGGTGGCTGTTACTTGGCCTGAAAAAGTGGTGTCTTCGTTTACAGTAAAACTTAAATTAGGTTGAGAAAACTGTGGAGCAGTATTACTAGAGCCACCGCCACAACCTGCCAACGCAAGCGCGCATAATATTGGGGTAAATTTAATTAGCTTGTTCATTATTGTTAATATAAAAAGTTAATGGTGTTGCGAATGATAATACATATCAATTAGATTTAAAAGTTAGAAGTGTTTTTCATATTAATCGTGAGTATCCATAAAGTACTTATAAGGCAGCTAAAATACAAAACCCTGCTATTAACAGGGCTTTATTGTGAGTAAAAATGAGATTAGTAAAGAGGTGTGTGGTTATTAGTTTAAGTCGCTAATAATAAGCAGCGGAAAGTTTTTAACTGAACGAGGTTGCCAATTATTATAGCTAATATTGCTAATTCCAAAATAGTTAAGCACCTTAGGTGAATACGTCCAGCCACGCGCATGTTGCTTTATGGCGGCGCTGCGTAAACTGGGTTTTAACCCTACAGTGAGTAGGTCGTGATTTACATTTAACTTTGTGTAAAAGGCTTTTTCGCGCAGGCTTGCTTTATTTATCACCTCATCGTAATGAGCACGTAAAGTTTGCCACTTTTGGCTTTTTTGTGGCTCTTTTAAATGCTTTACCATGGCATCAATATCGCTATCTAACCATTTATCTGAGGCAGCATCCCCATGCCAGCCGATAATCGTATTGGGCTCAATTGTAGTAGGGTGCCCAGCAAGCAACACATAATTAGCACTCGACGAAAAGCAAAACTGCTTTATGTTTACCGTTAGCTTATGCGCCAAAATTAATTCGGCTAAGTCCATCCCTAAATCTATGTTTCCGCCGCCGCTGGTAATCGTAAATGTATTAATTGTAGGGTCAGTTTTTAAAAGCTCAGCTGCCGTATTGTTATTTTGTTTGTTGATTTGGCCACTGTATATAATTGTTTTATCACTTAAGGTTACTTGGGCCTGCAATAACGTGGGAAGTATTAAAAAAAGGGTAAAAATTAATTTATGCATATGAGTTTTAAGTGAGTAATTTTGCCAAAGGCTACGTAATTTGGCTAAAAGTGGCAAATACTAATTTTGCCTAAAGTAAGTTAACCCCTTTTGACCACTCTTAACTTTGCCCTAATAAACTATCTGTAATGATTTAAATTAGGCACAGTTAAATGGATTATTTTAAAAAGCGGCTTTACGTAGTGAACGTTAAGCCGCTTTTTATGATTATTAGTAGGGCGTATTCCTTATAATACCAATCTGCAATAATACTTAATCATTTTGAGGGGCTAAACGTGTCGCTATCTGCGTTAAAAAACTCTCATTTACGACTGTATGGATGCAGAAGGTAGAGCAATGCAGGAGCAATTGCCGAGAACAACTAAATAGCGAGTTTTTTGCCTAGCTATCAACACGTTTCTCCATCCTCAAAATAGATCACTTAATTAAGCATATTAGTATAAATGATTATTCGACGGTAGCTTGCTTGGTTTTTCTAAACATAAACTCAAGCGGAATATGTAGGCGTTTTGCCCACGCGTTTTCGGTATGATCTTCCCCTGGGAAGTATTGACTTTGCCATAACTTTGCTGGGTATTTATGCGCCATAAATAAATCATCAATTTGCGCTTGTAGCTTAGGGTACATGGCATCTAAAGTGCTGTCGCCATAATCAAAATACACTTTTTGGTTACTCAGCTTTGCGATGTTGCTGGCAATGTAATTTTTAAACTCGGCAAATACTTCGTCGTCGTGACTAAAAATACCCGGCCAGTGGGTCGACATGCTAATAGCGCCGGCAAATTCGTTGGGGTAATTAAGTAGTGTGTACCACGATATAAGACCACCCATGCTAGAGCCACCAATATAGCGGTGCTGCGTACCTTTGTTTACATTGTAGTTAGACTCTATATGCGGAATAACTTCTTTAACTAAAAAGCGTGAGTAGTTATCAGAGTACACCTTAGAGGCAAATAATTTGTGGCCTGGGTATTTATCTAACTGGTATAGGGCGTTTTGTTTTTGTTTGCTTAAGGCTTCAAACGGTTGTTGTGGGTAGTATTCGCTGTGGCGGTTTTCTAGGGCGTTTGGAATGCCTACCACAATAAATGGGCGAACTTTGCCTTGCTCTATTAATGAGCCGGCTACTTCATCTACGCGCCATTCTTGCTTGTTCCATGTGCTATTGGCATCAAACAGCATGCGACCATCGTGCATGTAAAGTACATCGTAGGTGGTGTTTTTGTTGTAACCTGGCGGTAGCCATACATTTAAAAAACGGTTTTTTACAAACTGTGATTCTATATTGTCAATCACCTCAATGTGGCCCTTGCTTACTTGCACTTTGGGCGTGTTTGCATAGCTGGTATGCACTACAAACATTGATAAGCTAAACAGTAAAGCAACTAATTTCATGGTGGCGTCTTAGCATACAAAAAGTGCACTATCACAAGCTTGTATTGTTAATTCAATGTGAATACGTATGCACTTATATTTAGACAAAAAATACACTCGCATACAGTTTATAAATCGCGGTGCTATTGCTTAACGCCGCGTTTAGATTATTTCTAAGTTAAATTGTTTTTAATACTGTAAAACTAATAGGCCTTAGTTTATTTAAAAGAATAAATAAAAAGCCATTATAAAATGGCTTTAGATAATTAATAGGTTGGTTGGGTTTAACGCAGGATGAGTTGTTGGTTTATTTCATCAAAAATACCGGCGTCGTCTATGGTTGAAGGGATTTGTAGTTCGTCGCCATCAATAAGTTGGCGTAAATTTTTACGTAGTATTTTTCCGGAACGAGTTTTAGGTAAGCGCTCTACGCTAACTATATTTTTTAAACACGCTATGGCGCCAATTTGATTGCGCACTGAGGCAATAAGTGCTTTTTCGACTTCTTCGCTTGACCCTGTAAAGTCATTTTTAAGTACAATCATGCCCATTGGGAGCTGGCCTTTTAGTGGGTCGTTAACACCAAATACAGCGCATTCGGCAACCGCAGGATGAGCCGCTACAATTTCTTCCATTTCGCCGGTAGAAAGTCTGTGGCCTGCAACATTTATAACGTCATCAGTGCGGCCCATTATGAATAAGTAGCCGTCTTCATCTATATATCCGCCATCGCCAGAGAGGTAGTAGCCCTCGTATTCACTTAAATAACTGGCTTTAAATCGGGCTGTGTCTTGCCAAATAGAGGGTAAGCATCCGGGTGGTAAAGGTAGTTTTATAACTACGGCCCCTTGTTCGTTAGCTGCGCATTCATTACCGTCCATGTCGAGTATACGAACATCAAACCCCGGTGTAGGTACGGTTGAACTGCCAGGTTTGGTTGTTAATGTTTCTATTCCTACTGGATTACACGCAATGGCCCAGCCTGTTTCGGTTTGCCACCAATGATCGAGTACCGGAAGTTGAGTTTTCTCTTTTAGCCAATTGTATGTGGGCGGATCGAGGCGTTCGCCTGCTAAAAATAATCGTTTTAAACTAGAGGTATTATATTTTTTAAAGCCTTCAGCATTAGGATCTTCTTTTTTGATTGCTCTAAATGCTGTGGGGGCACTAAATAAGGCGCTTACTTTATATTCTTCCACTACTCGCCAAAAAGCAGTGGCGTCGGGAGTGCGCACAGGTTTGCCCTCATATAATACGGTTGCACATCGGTACATTAATGGTGCATACACAATATAAGAGTGCCCAACTACCCAGCCAATATCTGAGGCGGCCCAAAATACCTCGCCTGGCTCTATACCGTAAACAGTTTTCATACTGTAGTTCATCGCTACGGCGTGCCCGCCATTTTCACGTACAACACCCTTTGGGGCGCCTGTTGTACCTGAAGTATATAAAATATAAAGTGGATCGTTGCCATTTAAAGGTGTTGGATCTGCCGCCTGTGCGGTTTGCATTGCGTGTGTCCAATCTATATCGCGTTTGTTGACCATATTGGCAGTAGCTTGGTCGCGCTGATAAATAATACAGTGATCTATTTTATGATTGGCAAGCTCTATGGCGTCATCAATAAGTGGCTTGTATTCAATGATGCTATCGACCTCTACACCGCAAGAAGCGCTAAGTATCAGTTTAGGTTTTGCATCGTCTATACGCACAGCTAGTTCGTGTGCAGCAAAGCCGCCAAACACCACGGAGTGTATAGTGCCCAGGCGAGCGCAGGCCAGCATGCCTATTACCGCTTGTGGGATCATGGGCATGTAAATCACTACACGATCGCCTTTTTGTACACCAAGTGCTTTTATTACGCCTGCAAATTTAGCGACTTCTTGTTGTAGTTGATTGTAAGTATAAGTTTGCTTTGTATTGGTAACAGGCGAGTCGTAAATCAGCGCAGTTTGGTCACCAAAGCCTGCAATTACGTGTTGGTCGAGCGCTAGAAAGCTGGTATTTAATTGTCCATCACTAAACCAATGATAAAGGCCGTCTTTATCCTGCGTATATGCTTGGTTTGGTGTTTTGTACCAGGGGATGTTTTTACTTTGTTCTAGCCAAAACTGGGCTGGGTTTTGTTTAAAGCTCGTGTATTGCTGTTTATACAGGCCTGACATAATAGGCTCCTAAAACTAAATATGTATGAGAGACCTTACAAAAGGTAGGCTTTTTTATGTGCCTAGGCTATTCGACCTTGGTCGGCTAAAAGTTAATCACATGGTTAATATGCAGCTGCAGTGAGTTTGACAAATTAAGGCGCGCGGCTCAGCATAGCCTCATATTTGTAAGGAATTAATTGTATGAGTAACGACGTTAGAGTGGGTGTTGCCGTTATTATTATGCGACAAAACACTATTTTATTAGGTGAGCGCATTGGTGCGCATGGTGCAAATACATGGGCAACGCCGGGTGGACATTTAGAATTTGGCGAAAGCGTTGAGCTGTGTGCAATACGCGAGGTATTTGAGGAAACAGGGCTGAATGTTAGTCAAATAACTAAGCTTGATTTTACTAACGATATTTTTAGTGCTGAAAACAAACACTACATTACTTTGTACGTAAAAGCTGATTACGAAGGTGGTGAGCCTGTGCTAAACGAGCCAAATAAATGTATACAGTGGCGCTGGTGCGATATTAATAACTTACCTTCACCACTGTTTACATCACTTAAAAACTATTTAACTACAGCAACACTTACGGCTTAGTTGATGGGCTTAATATTAACTTTTTAAAGCTCACTTGTGCGTAGTCACCGTTTTGTTTGTCGAGTGCCCACTCGCCTGTGCCTAAACAGCCAGGGTACCAAATACCTTTAGACGATTTAGTACTACATTGGTTATAAGCACCGGCCTTGAAATAATGCCAATCGGCAGCATAACCGTGCGGGTGATCTTTGTCGTCCACTTTGCCGTAGGCATCAACATTGTTTCCTAAGTTAATTGAGTAATTAACATCCTCTTTGCCTTTTGCGCTAAAGGTAAGGTGCATTACATTACCATGTACGTTTACGGTATAGCTAAAATCTTCACCAAGCGCTATACCTTCAACACCCGGATCATTAGGGTTTTCCCACGTGTTTCCCCATACTGGGTATGTAATATCAGTTCGGTTAGGATCTGTTTTTGGTAAGTTACGTTCGTAGTTCCAAAAAACGGAGCCCATTTTATGGCCGGGCCATTTTTTGTAATAAATTTTAAGAGGCTCATTGCCCCAGCCATAACCCAGTTTTGTATCTATTAGGGCTTGGTCTTTCCCCGCATGAATTTGTCCTACCACCACAGAATATGCGGCTTTTTTACTTGAGTCTGTAGCGCGTAATGCCACATGATCAACCTTCAACGTGGCTTCCATTTTTCCGCCTACCGAGCCAAAGCGCTCCGATAGAGGGTGTACAGCTAGGGCAAAGTTATTCTTTGAATTTTTAGTTTTTATTTTGGTATTGGTGCCGCGGATCATTTGTCTTAGTTCACTGCGGGTATTAGTAGAATTGGCGCTGGTAAGCGCTTTATTTGGCGAGGTAAATACCATATAACCTTGATCATCAAGGTAGAAAAAATCAGGGTGCGCGTAAGTTTGAATTTCTTCAACATCAATTGTGTCTATTTTACCGTCGTTGTTTAAATCAACAGGTACGTTTATTTTCCATTGTGATAAATCAAACTTTGATGCAGGAACAGGTGTATTGCTATCAATAGGTGTGCTTGTATTTGCGCAGCCCATAAACAGCAACGGAGTAACAGCAGCCAGTGCTGTGAGTTTAAAAGTAGATGTTAGGTTTTTCATTGTTGTCTCTGTGTGATGATGTTAATGAAGGACAATATCGACCTTGATTAACGTTAATCTAACATACCAATTTAAAATATCAACATTACCAATTGCTGTGGTTTTTATTTTTTACTTTTTACATTTGGTTATACCAATGTGGTTTTTGAGCTTTTTTTTTAGTGTATTTACGTTGTGCCTTTTTAATATGCTTTGTGAGCCATTTTGTCATTTTTGGCATGAGTTCTGGTGCAAAATTATGGCCCATACCAGGCACTATTTTTAGTTTTGCCTTTTTTATTAGCATGGCCGTTTTTTTACCTTCACCCACATTAATGACTACATCATGACTACCATGAATGACCAATGTAGGTGTTTTAATTTTTCGAATTAAATGTTGCCTATCTTTACTGGCAGCCATTGCAATGAGCTGGCGTTTGTAGCCATTAGGGTTGTTTGAACGCTCAACTATTTGTGTTGCATGAAGCCGAAGGGCGTCTTCTGTTTGTGGGTAAGCTGGGCTGCCAATTAGTTGGTTTAGTTTAATGTTGTAATTAATTGCTTCATCACGGCTTGGTGTTTTTGGTTTTAATTTGGCAAGCTTAATAAATACGCCAATGCTTTTAGCACTCAGCCTTGGCAAGCTTGAACTTGACATAATAGTGGTTAAACTTAGCACCTTTTTTTTATGTTGCGCAGCTATTAGCTGGGCAATCATTCCACCCATAGATGCGCCAACAAAGTGGGCTTTTTTAATTTTAAGGGCGTTCATAAGCGACAATACATCGTTTGCCATATCATCGAGCAAATAGGGAGTTCGGCTTTGTATGGGAAGGCGCTTACTCAGCCAAGATTTCACTAAACTAGGGGAGGGGTAATGATCCAAATGAGTCGACAGTCCGCTATCACGGTTATCAAAACGGATAACTCTAAAGCCATTTTTAACCAAACCATAGTATAGTGAATCTGGCCATACGGTCATCTGAGCACCCAAACCCATTATTAGAATAACGGCAGGAGAGTGTTTTTTGCCTTCATCTTGATAGTTAAGCGTTATACCGTGCGGTGTTTTAATTGTTCGCATAGCCAAGTTAGGTTATCAGCTTTACTAAAATTGTAGTGCGTATTTATTACAGTTTATTGGCAGTGGTAGGAAGCGGAAGTTTCCATTTATTTAAAATTGCTTCGTATTCACCGTTTTGCTTAATTATTACAAGTGCTTGCGATAAGGTGTTGGCTGTACTTTCTTCAAGCATTTTATTACTGGCAAAATAAAGCGTTGAAGGAAAGTCATCTAAGTGAATGCGCTTGGTGATAAGGCTTGGATCTAAGCCCGACATTTTTAACTCGTTTTCTAATGTGAGTGTATTCATTAAGGCAAAGTCGATACGTTTTTTGTAAAGCATTTGCCAAAGTTGCTGGTAGTAGCTCACCAATACTAAGTTTTTGTCTTCTTTAAAGCCCATTTGCTTTAAATACTTAGCACTTGAGTAACCACGAATAGTGCCTATTTTATAAAACTTAGTGTGGTTTAAGTGCGTGGCTTCTGCTTTATTGCTTTTTAAGCTAACTACGTAGGCATCGGTAAAATAAACACTGCCTAACCATTTAAAGTTATTTGTGCGCGTAGGGGTTTTTAATAAAGAAAGTAAAATAGTGTTTGGATTACTTTCAAGCTCGTGAAATGCGCGCGCCATGGGCATTATTTCAAATTTAGCGTTTAATGGTGTGATTTTTAAAACGGCTTTGGCTATATCAACAAGCGCGCCATCGGCTTGACCATTCTCGTTTTTAAAGTGATAAGGGTGCAAATCTTCGGCAATAAAGTTTACTGTACTCATTGCATTTACCGCAGTACAAAACATAAATACAAAGGCGCTAATTACAACACGCAGGTACATAAAAAAGTCTTTTTTAGCCAACATTGGTTGAGTTTAAATAATATTGCCTGAAATATAAACTTAAATGTTTAATAAAAGTAAATCAAAGTAAAATTACCCCATCTTCGTTTTAAAGTATTCTAGTGGGCTGCACGAATACCAGCGTTTAAAAGCACGATTAAAAGAGCTTTGATCTTTAAATCCGAGCAGCAATGCTAGCTGTGCTAAATTAGGTTTATTAGGCAGTTCGTTAATACGTCGCTTTCGCTCGTTTTCAAGCATGAGGGCAAACGTTGTACCGTGCAATTTTAAGTGCCGTTGCAAGGTGCGTGGTGTCATACTTAGGGCATTTGCAGTGCGTATTAACGTACAGTTTTGTAAATCGAGCTTTGCCATTAAAATTTGGCTGACATTTTCAGTTATATTTTGCTGGTTAGTAAAAAGGCTTAATTGCTGATCAGATACTTGCTTAAGTGCTAAATGTATAGCAGCGTTATCAGTTTTAAAGTTAAGGCTTAAATAGCTACTCGGAAAACAAATTTCGTTGTGTTTTGCATTAGTTAAAATTGGGCAATTAAACCATGTTGCTAGCGTATTTATTTGCGGTTGAGTAAAGTGATATTGAAAGCTAACTTGTGTCGGTGATAATTCGTTATTGAGTAATTGGCGTACAACACTCACCCAAGCTGTCATATTTCTTAATACTACTTGTTCATTACATTGAGCATGGGGAAACCAGCGGATAGTTGCCTGGCTTTCGTGTTGCTCAAATTGTGCTTGACCTATATTTGCCACTAGGCGGTCGTAATTTAAAAGCGCTTGTATAGCGTTGCCTAATCCGTTACTTGACTCGACTAAATATCCCAAAACGCCATAGTCAGCCGTACGAATATGCTGACCTAGTCTAAAGCCAAATAAAGGGTCTTTAAGTGTATTTTGAGCATAATTAAGCAATGCGTTATAGCTTTTTAGGCTTATGCGTGGTGATAGTTGTTGTTTTGTGCGATTACTAAATTCAGTAAAATTAATTGCCTTTAGAGCATCTTCATTATTTAAACCTTGGCTTTGTAAATAATCAAGAATACTAGAAAAGTAATGATCGGCAATGGTTTGCATTTGTCGCCTAAAGCTAAAAAATGATCGCGTATGAACAAGTTTGCCACGTTAAATTTTATTATGCTAGAGGCCTTATTTTAAGTATTGGTCACTTATGGTTTCTATAAATTTAAAATGTACTTTATTTGCTCCGCCTGAAAAGGTGGCGGCTGTATTGCTGGAACATGCCTGTTTAGAGCGCTTTTTTAATGCTCAATTTTCACAATTAAAACCCCACAATAAAGGTGAAATGAAAGGTGGGGCAGGTGCCATAAGGCAAGTTAAAACGCCGCTTGTTGCTTTTAATGAACAAATTATACATGCCAGCAGTAATCATATTTGTTACCGCATAATGGGTGATAAGCCGGTGGAGAATCATCAAGGAGACATATATTTAACTCCCATTGAGTATGAAGGTAATACAGCTACAGCGCTTAGGTATTGTATCGCCTTTAGGCCACCATGGTGGATGCCGGGTAGCTTGATAAGGTTACTTGTTAAGCATGATATATCGCAAGCACTTAAAAAATTACAGCATTATTTTAAGAGGGCACAACATGACCATTGAAGTAATTTTACTTGCACTTAGTCCCATTTTTTTAATATTTGTTAGTGTTGAATTTATTAAATACAGGCGTTTTTACGATATAAAAGACAGCATGGCGAATACGGCCTTGGCGTTATTGCACCAAGGTGCTGATGCGGTTTCTTTAATATTACTGATGCCTTTATTTAATTGGTTATATGAATACCGCGTGTTCGATATAGAGCTCTCGGTATTTACCGTTTTGTTTGCCTTTATATTTCAAGACTTTTTGTATTATTGGTTTCATAGGGCGTCGCATAATATTCATTGGTTATGGGCTGCACATGTTGTGCATCATAGCTCTACAAAAATGAATTTTACAACGGCATTCAGGCAAAGCTTAATGTATCCCTTAGCAGGTATGTGGGTATTTTGGTTACCCATGATTTTAATCGGCTTTGATCCTATAACGGTACTTACAGTTGTTGCGTTAAACTTGGCATATCAGTTTTTTGTGCATACACAAATAGTTAAAAAACTTGGGTGGTTTGAAAGCGTATTCAATACACCGTCGCATCATCGTGTTCATCACGCTATAAACCGAGAATACTTAGATAAAAATTTTGCAGGCGTACTTATAATCTGGGATAAGTTGTTTGGTACATTTGTTGAAGAAGACTCTAATAAGCCATGTAAGTATGGCATTGTGGGGCAGTTAAATAGCAATAATCCAGTCACAATTACATTTCATCAATGGTGGCATTTAATTAAACAAACTTATACAGCAAAAGGGTTTAAAGCTAAGCTAAGTATTTTATTTGGCTACCCAACTAGTTCGCAGAAAAACAATGATAATGACGTGAGTTATAAAAGTTAAGAGTGGTTATCTACTCTTAACTTTGTTGTCTAAGGAAAGAAACTATTGTGCAGTAGTAATGACTGTATCAATCAAATGAACCACGCCATTGCTAGTGTATATGTCGGTAGTTGTTACGTTACTACCAGCAACTTGCAATGAAGTTGCAGGTAAGCTTACTTGCCACCAAACATTGCCTACACCTTGGCCATTATCATCGCCAGGAGCAGTATCGCCTGAGTAGGTGTATAATGGACGACCTAGATATGCAACCTGCATAGTGCTATCTGCACGAGCAATAAGTGATAAACCCGGTATGTTTTCAATAGAGTCCGCTGTGCCCAGCACTGGTGGCCACGTTGTAGCACATGTATCTTCACATACGCTCATTGACTCACCTAAGTCGTTGTCAAAAACGTAAAGCGTTTTACCCGCAGTGCTGTCAGCCATGCCTGTTACTAAGCGTGCGTTGTCTGCATCGTATGCAACACTGTCTGTTGCAGCATTGGTGGTACTAGTAAAGTCGACAATGTTTACACTTATCATGTTTTCAGCAAGCGTAGTGACCATTTTACCGTTTGTTGCAAACGCATCTGTACTACCTACTTGAGCACCTAAAACGTGCTGCGTTAATACGCCGGTTAATGCATCTGTATCAGCGAGTAGCGCGTTTAAGGTATCCGTTGGGATTTTACTAAATGCGGCGTTTGTTGGAGCAAATACGGTGAACGATTTTGTCGTATCATTAAACGTATCAACTAAGTCAGCAGCTTGTAAGGCTGTCACTAATGTTGAAAGTGCGTCTGTTTCTGTTGCAACAGTAGCAATTGTTTTGGTAGGTGTGCCTACTTCGGCTGGTGGCATAATGACCTTATTGAGTACATGAATTACACCATTATCGGCTGTTACATTTGCCGCAGTGACGACAGAGTCGTTAATAAACAGTGCGCTGTCTACGTATGATAGAGCGGCCATATCGCCATTTGCCATTTCCACTTTATTATTTTCGCTATTTGCAATGGTGACTGCTGCGTCAGACAAAACGCTTGCATCAGCAACTACATGGTAAAGTAAAATGTCGCGAAGGGTATCAGTGTCTGCAAGTAGTGCATCAATGGTGTCTTGCCCAAGCGCTGCAAAAGCGTCATCGGTAGGAGCAAATACTGTAAATGTATTGGTAGGGTCAGCAACTAAAGTGTCTAACCCTGTAGCACCTAGTGCGGCAATCAGTGTTGTAAAGTTACCATTATCGCTGGCAACATCAGCAATTGTACCAAAGCTTTCAGGCAGTGTTACATCAGCCACAATAACTGAATCGATTACATGAATTACCCCATTAGTTGTAGCAATGTCTTTAACCACAATATTGGCACCACCAAACATTAACATGTCTGTTTCGGCATTAATTGTAATTGGAAGAGAGTTGCCTAGCAGCGTTTCTGCAGATTGACCATTTAATGACATAGCCGTTACCGAATCAACCGCGCCAGTCAAAACATGTTGCTTTAAAATGTCGCCAAGTACATCTGGGTTTGCTAAAAGCGTATTGATCATTTTGCTACCAACGGCTTCAAAGGCCGCGTCGGTGGGTGCAAAAACAGTGAACTGTGCTGATTCGTCGCTTAATGCTGCTGTTAAACCCGCAGTGTCTAATGCAGCAAGTAACGTGGTGAATCCACCTGCCTGTTGTGCTGTTTCGACGATATTGGTAGTTGGTGCTGCTTCAGCAGTGGCGATAGGCATAAGTACTGCATCAATTACATGAATGATGCCGTTGTCAGTTGCAATGTCAGTCATGGTTACTGTGCTTGTGTTTATTAACAAGCTATCGCCATTTAACGATAAAGCGACTTTGCCGCCGTTTACAGTGTCAACCGTTGTACCAGCAAGACCAATTGCTGCTTCAGCGTTAACGCTACCTGAAACTACGTGATAAGTAAGTATTGAACTAAGTGTATCTGTATCTGCTAGCAATCCGTTTATTGTGTCTTCGCCAAGTAGCGCAAAGGCATCATCGGTAGGAGCGAAAACAGTAAATTCTTGGCTAGTGTCGGCAAGAGTATCGTCTAAACCTGTTGCCTCTAGTGCTGCAACTAAAGTGGTAAAGTTACCCGCGTCTCTTGCTACATCAACAATGGTTGAAGATGATTCGGGCTCAACTTGTACAGGGGTGTTATCGTCATCATCGTCATTACACCCTTGTGCTAGCAACAAGGGAAATGTAATAAGGCATACCTTCAGTAATTTGTTCATGACCTGATCCTTCTGTGTGAGATGTAATTAACAATCTCGTAACGTTACGGGCGTTTTTTTACAATGGATCAGGTTTTTTGGGTGTTTTTTGAACGTTTGCATCTGTGGAGTTTGTTAGGGATTAAACTATTTATCGCTTTTTACTACGTGGCGCCCCAAATAAAATAAATATATGACAAGCACATACAGATAAAAAAGCACTAATACCCAGTGCTCCGCCATAATTATTAATTTTAGGAACTAAATATTCAAATAAGATCGCAAAAATCATTGCTGCACTGGTTATTGTATATACACCAAAACGCTTTGGCGCACTCATACCAATAAACGTACCACCAAAAAAAATGGCACTATAAAGCTCGGGCTGTAAGTTAAAATAATAAAAAAAATAGTAAGCAATTATAGATAAGCCGGAAGAGGCGCTAACAGGGCTAAAAGGCTTATGTTTAGCAAGTAAAAATGTAAGTAAAGCGCCGCAAAATGCAATGGCAGGGTATTCTATTGTCATAAAAAAGAACCTTTAGCTAGAGCAAATACAGCAACGCTTACAAATGCAATACTTCCTAATTTTCCCCCAAAGCCAGAAAATAAATTTAAAGTAAGTACATACAAACATGCGCCTATAAGTGAAATAAACCCCAGTTCCCAGTAGCTGCTAATTAAACTCGACGAGCACATGCCTGCAAAACTCCCTGCATAGATAGCAGCGCTCGGGTGGTTTTTAAATAACTGAGAAAAAGGAATAAATGAGCCCGTAAGCCCTACTGAGGATGCAGCAATAACTGCAGGTATATTAAATACAGTGTGCAATACAAAGCACAGTAAGCAGCCAATAAAAAAAGCGATGAATTTTACGAGGAAGAATTTAAGCATAGGGCGCTTAGTTTAAAGTAACTCGGGAATGTTTAAAAGCAGTGCTTACTATTGCGAGTGAATAGTTAAAAAAATCAAATAAAGCTACCGTAAGGTTTAAATATGCTCAAAAGAAGTGTTTTGTGTAATGTAAATTACAATTTATGTATAATATAGAAAACTTATTAAAGATTAAGAAATAACCAAAGGTAATTTATGTCTAATTGTTTGCATTTGGCAATTCCGGCCGGCGACTTAGAAGTAGCTAAAACATTTTATTGTGACGTACTCGGTTGTAAAACCGGTAATAGTGAAGAGGGTCGTTGGGTCGACATCGACTTTTGGGGTAACGAACTTACATTACACCAAAGCGTTGAGCGATTACCTACTGTTCGCCATGATGTAGATATGGGGGCGGTTGCGGTTCCTCATTTTGGCATTCACTTATCTGAAGATGAATTTAACAATTTAAAAAAACGTATAGAAGACGCTGGTTTAGAATACCTAGATAAGCCATATCGTCGATTCATTGGCGACGAATTTGAGCAAGAAACATTTTTTATCGAGGATACTAATGGCAACGTGCTCGAAATGAAAACCATGGTTAACCCCGAGGTTTTATTTAAAAAAGTATAACTTTTATAAAAAGCCACTTTTCAGTGGTTTTTTTATGTGAAAAATTTGACGATTTTATAAATCGACTAACGTAAGCGGTGTTGCTTTTCTTTTTAGCTTTTCATGGTACATAGCAGCATCGCCAGCTTTTAAAAGGTTATCAATGTTTTTAGGTGGGTCACTAAATACAGCACTACCAACACTCGCTTTTATGGCTAATTGTTCAGTATTATGATCAATAAAGAGTTTGGCTAATTCAGTTTTTAAAAAATGAACTTTTGGACTTACCTGAGCCTTAGTATAAAAGTGCGCTAGCACTACAAATTCATCACCTCCTAAACGCCCTATGGCATCGTTACTGCGCACAATAGCTTTTAAGTGGTGAGCAACTTTACACAGTGCTTGGTCTCCAACGGCGTGACCGTGATTGTCATTTATTTGTTTAAAGTCATCTAAATCTATATAAATTAAACAGAGCACACCGCCACTTTTTATATGATGTTCTATTAAATCTGCCGATTTTTTACACCAGCCTCTGCGGTTTAAAATACCGCAAAGGTGATCATAATCGGCTTCGGTTTCGGCGCGTTTTTTTGCAATCCTCATCCGACTAATACGCCTTGAAACCGCCACGGCGAGTAAAAATGACTCTACAGCAAAAGCTATAATTAACCCGTAGCGACGCATAAATGGACTTTCGTCTATTAATAATATTCTAAAAATCATACTGACAAATACAAAGCTTAGAGCAATAAACACCAGTGTTGCTTCACGAATGCCTTTGCGTGCTTGCAAAGCGGAAAGCACAAAAACACACCCTACAATACAAAGCGTTACATAGCCTGTAGCTTTGCTTAAAAGAGCCCATACTTGAGGGGTTTTAAACAGTATTTGTAAAACGCTAAATAGCATGACAACTACAGCTAAACACTTTAAGGCAGTATCTACTTTTGGCCAGCTTGTTTTGATTTGTAAAAGAGCGCAAATAAACCATGTCGCGCTTAAAACACATAGGCCAATAAATAAAAGGTATATGTTAAATAAACTGCTACTGTGCTGCGAGGTTAAAAATAAATACAGCTGCCCTTCTTGCATAAGAATAAAGCCACCAATACAAAAAATGTATAAGCTGTAGAGCTTAAATGTATCGTCGTTAAGGCGGCTCCCCATAATTAATACATACAATATAAGCGTGATACACAAGCCGTAAAACAGCCCTAAAATTAGGTTTTGTTGTTGGCTTTTTTGTATAAATACAGGCATTGGTTGCCACTTAAATACCGGGCGAAACTCGACTGGAGAATACAAAGTTAATAGGGCGGTTGTTGCACCTGAGTCGATAAAATAAGCTGGTTTGTTGTATCTAATTGGATTGTGTATTTCATCGTTTTGACGCCACTCAAAGCGCTCAAGGGTAGAGCGGTTAAAGCTAAGAACACCAGCTTGCTGTAACTGGCAATTTACAGAGTATTGAACTCTGCCAGACTGAATTTTTAGTCTTAAAGGCGTTTGTTTATTTAATGTGTTTACTGAAGTGATTTGTGGACTAATTTGGTTAATTTCACAATGTTGATTTGCAAATGCAGACTTATTAAATAAAAGATTAGAAAAAACAAAAATAACACCTAACAGCAAATACCTTTTTAGTTGCGTTTTAAGAGTGTTAGGTAGGAAAAGTGCATTAAACTTTTTGTAAGCCATAGGCGCAAGATAAAAATACTACATAATTTTATATTAGCAGAGCCCACTCATTTAGCTATTTAATTGAGGTACGACCTCGCTTGGCGTTTTATTAAAGTGGCGCTTAAACTCACGGCTAAACTGCGAGGGGCTGGTGTAACCTACCTTTAATGCGGCCTCATTTGCTTTACTGCCGTTGTTTGTAATGAGTTCTTTTGCTTTTGCTAAGCGTACTTTTTTTAAGTATTGCAATGGCGATTCAAAGGTCACTTGTTTAAAGGCACGATGAAACGACGACACACTCATATTTACCTCTTCAGCCAAGCCTTCAACCGTAATTTGATCTGCATAGCTTTTATGCATAGTAGAAAGCGTTCGTGCTATTCGGGCGTAGTGCCCATCGTGCATAGCAAGGCCAATTAAGGTATGACCCTGAGGGCCACAAAGTACACGGTATACCAGCTCTTTTATTATGTCTTGCCCAAAAATTTCGGCCTCTAAAGGGTTATTAAGTGCGCTTAATAAACGATGAGTTACTTGCTCCATAGCACCATCTATTTTTGCTGATTGTACACCGCTCATTTGCCCAGAAGTAAACGGGGTATATTCGCCCATTTGGTTTACTAACTTATGCAATGTTACTGGGTTTATATCTATTACTACGCCCATTACCGGTAGGCCATTATCAGTAAAGGCTTCGCACTCAAGGGGGACGGGGACACCCAAAACAAGGTAGTCGCCTGCACCATATTTTATTTGATGATCAGGAAAATGAATAATTTTATGCCCTTGACCAACTAAAATAATACCAGAGTTATAAATGAGTGGCTGACGAGGTGAGCTTTTACTCGCACGATGAAAATAAACACCGGGAATAATCGTTTTCGTTACGCCTTCAAAGTTGAGCAAATCATTTTGTTCGGCGTATTGCTGCAACATACTGGCTATAGTGGGCATTAAAAAACCTTGTGTCGTACAAATTTTGCGTAAAATAACAATGTTGGCAGTATTAGGCAAGCTTTAGGCATTTATTAGGCTTTTTTAATGTTTGTTTTGCCACTAATATGCACTCATTGAAATTTAGTTTAGTGAGTAACTAAGTACTCTACTTAGTATTTAACCGTCACCTTGGAGCAAAATAATGAAATTTAGCTACGTAAATCCAACACTTATTCAGTTCGGCCAACAGCAAATTGCATCACTAACTGATTTGATCGCAAAAGATCAAAAAGTATTAGTCGTTTACGGCGGTGGTTCTATTAAAAAAAATGGCGTGTACGACCAAGTTGTTGCCGCACTTGAAGGTTTTGATTGGGTCGAGTTTTCGGGCGTTGGTGCAAATCCAACTGTTGAGGTACTAGATCAAGCCGTAAACATTTGTAAAGAACAAGATATCGACTTTGTATTAGGTGTAGGCGGCGGCTCTGTAATTGATGGCGTTAAATATGTTGCAGCGGCCGCATTATACGACGGTGAAGGCTGGGATATATTAACGGGTAAATACAAAATCACAAAAGCTTTACCTCTGGGGGCTTTACTTACGTTACCTGCAACGGGCTCTGAATCAAATCAGAACTCAGTTGTTAGTAAAGAAGCGACACAACAAAAACTACCGTTTGCATCACCTGAAGTACTGCCTAAATTTGCGATTATGGACCCAGATGTAATGAAAACATTACCGCAGCGCCAACTTGTAAACGGGTTAGTTGATGCGTGGGTACATACGTGTGAACAATACTTAACTTTCCCACAAAATGCGTTAGTACAAGAAGGTTATGCAGAGGCACTTTTAAGAACGCTTAAAACGCTGGGCGATAACTTTGAAAACCAAGACGATGCATGGCGTGCAAACTTAATGTGGGCTGCAAACCAAGCACTTAATGGTTTAATTGGTTCAGGCGTTTCACAAGATTGGGCAACACACATGATTGGGCACGAGCTTACAGCCGCTTACGGTGTTGACCATGCACGTTCACTTGCTATTGTTCAGCCTTCTTTGCTACGTAACCAGTTTGACGTTAAGAAAGCGAAGCTAGAGCAAATGGGTAAAAACGTATTTGGCCTAGCGCAATCTGATGATTTAGCAGAGCAAACAATTCAAGCAATTGAGGCGTTTTACCACAGCTTAGATGTAGCCACTGTGCTTACTGAACATGGCGATGACAAAGCCGCCGCTATTGACAATATTATTGCTAAGCTTGAAGCACACGGCATGCTAGCACTTGGTGAAAACCAAGCAATTACGCTAAAAGAAAGCCGCGAAATTTTAGAGCAAGCAGTTGCTTAAGCACTTCTAAATATTATAAAACTAAAAGCCGCTAACTTTTATGTTAGCGGCTTTTTTTGTACTAAAAACCTTTAGTCTTTAGCAGAAAAGGTAAGTGAATAACTGTACTGTTTTTGCTCTAGTAAATACTCTTTATGGGTACTTGGGCTCCACGAGTCATCGCCACCAACCCCCATATGTTGATGGTCAATATGTACATGTAAGCAATCACCAGCTACTAGCTCATTGGTGTGCTTTGCTTGCGTTAACATGCTTTGAGAGTATTCACTGGCTGCAAATAAAAACGCACCTGTTACGGTTAAGTTATTAATGCTAAGCAATTGGCAATCACTACGCACGCCGTTATCGGTTGGAAATATATACGGTGTATGCAGCTCATTATGTTGCGCGCTGTAATACCCTAAACGCGCAGCCGCTTTGCGGTCTGGGTAGTTTTCAAATGGGCCTAAACCAAGCCAGTTTACTTGTGTATCACTTTGTTTATTAAGCGTTGTACTTAGTCCTATGCGTGGCATGGGTGGCAAAGTATCGTTTAGTTGTACATCAACATTTAAGCTAATTTCACCTGTATTATTAAGTGTATAAAGCCAAGTTGTTTTTGCTTGTACTGCGCCATTAAATTCATAACTAAATACACATTTAATACGTGTATCTACTTTTGATTGCACTACTTCAAACGAGCGACATGTACGCTGCCACTGCCCAATACCCGCTCTTAGCCAGCGCGCTTCCCATGCATTAGGATCTAGGTTATCTACTTCGCTTACGCCTATGTCGTTATCAAGCGGGGCGCGGTAAAAATTATCAACCAATGGGCTTTTAATAACTTGGGTTTGATTGTGTAGCCATTGCTCAACAAGGCCTGATTGCCTATTAAACACAAGTTTAAAGGTGCCGCCTTCAATACTAAGCTGTGTGTCGGTTTCACTAATATTTACAGTGCCATGTGCTGAGGCGTTTGCTAAAGCAGGTGAAAATGCATCAGCGCTTAAACTTTGGCAATTTATAAGCTTAAATTGCTCGGTGTTTAATACATGATCGGCACATGCAAAGCTTGAGTCGTTAATTAGTGCTACATCTAAATTAAGGTGATATTGCGCACCTGCTTTAAACACCGTTTTTGTATTAATAGTTAGCGTTTGCGTGCTTTGCGGAGCAATATTAATCACTTGCTCGCCTTGCTCTACACATTTGCCATTTTCTATTAACTGCCAAACCAGTTTTTCGTTATCGGTGTGCCTAAATACATAATCACTAAATACATCAACGGTGTATTGGTTTTGAGTTTGCTCTCGCAGCGTAAATTGTAAATGTTGCTGGCTGTATTTAGCTTCAAACAGGCTTGGGTGCGGTGTACGGTCTGGGAATAATAAGCCGTTAATACAAAATTGGCGGTCGTTTAGTTCATCACCAAAGTCGCCACCGTAAGCCCAATAATGCTTTCCGTTTTCATCAGTTTTAGATAAACCTTGATCTACCCAGTCCCAAATAAAGCCGCCTTGCAAACGCGGGTATTCTCTAAATGCTTGCCAGTAATCGTCAAAGCTACCTAGGCTGTTACCCATTGCATGGGCGTATTCACATAAAATAAGCGGACGCGTTTCACCCGGTAGGCTTAACCACTTTTTAATTGAATATTTAGGTACGGCGTCGTCGGCAATATGCGTATCTACACGGGCGTACATTGGGCAAATAATGTCGGTAGCGGTAGTATTTGCGCCGCCACCTTCGTATTGCACTGGGCGCGATGGATCAAAGCTTTTTGACCAGCCGTACATAGCATCGTGGTTTGCACCGTGCCCGCACTCATTACCTAGTGACCAAATAATAATAGAGGCGTGGTTTTTATCGCGCTCAACCATTTGCGTATAGCGCGACATAAATGCGCCAGCCCACTGCGGATCGCTTGCAAGCCTACCCATTGGGAACATGCCGTGAGTTTCTATATTGGCTTCGTCTACTACATATAAACCTAACTCGTCACACAGCTCGTAAAAACGAGGGTGGTTAGGGTAGTGAGCGGTACGTACTGCATTAAAGTTATTTTGCTTCATCAGCTTAATATCTTCAATCATGTCGGCAGTGCTCACCGTGTGGCCGTTTTCTGGGTGATGCTCGTGGCGATTAACACCGCGAATAAGCAGCGGTTTGCCGTTTAAGCAAAGCTGCCCGTTGAGCATTTCTACTTTTCTAAAGCCAATGTTGTAGGCTTCTACGTCTACTGTAATGCCTTGCTCATCTAGTAAGCTTACAACGCAGCGGTGTAAGTTTGGCGTTTCTGCGGTCCATTTTTTAGGGCTTTGTATATCAATTGTTTGAAATACGACATCGCTCCAACCGCCTTTTTCATCAACGCGCTTATTGTTAGTGCTTTGTATGTGTGGCTCACACAGTGCCTGTTCGCCATCAAAAACTTGTACTGCGACTTGGTAGTTATTTGGCGCATCTATTGCGGTTTTTATATGCAAAGTGGCATCGCGGTAGCAGGCGTCTAAATTTGGGGTTATAAATACATCGCGTATTTGGTGTTGCGGTTTGGTAAGTAAATTAACATCGCGGAATATACCGCTTAACCACCACATGTCTTGATCTTCTAGGTAACTACCATCGCTCCAGCGGATAACCATAACCGCAATGCGGTTGGTGCCAGCCACTAACAGCTTGCTTAAATCAAATTCGCTTGGTAAGCGGCTATCTTGCGAGTAGCCCACCCATTGTCCGTTACACCAAAGGTGAAACGCCGAGTTAACGCCTTCAAAAATAATATGGTTTCGCTGAGCTAATTGCTCCGCCGTAATAGTAAACTCTGTGCGGTAGCAACCTGTTGGGTTATCGCTTGGCACAAATGGCGGGTTTACGGCAAAGGGGTATTTAACGTTGCAGTAAATAGGTTTATCAAAGCCATGAAGTTGCCAGTTAGAAGGCACAGGAATACTTTGCCAGTCGCTGGCGAGTGCCTCACTTAGTAATGACTCATCAACCGCTTCGGGTTTATCAAATAATTTAAAATCCCACAGGCCGTTTAAACTTTGTTTTTGTGATTGCGTGTTTGTACGGGCATGGTCAACGCTTTTAAAACCATTAAGTGGGCTGTGCGCTTTTACTTGATTAACTTGCACCGAAATTGGGTTTTCCCAATCGCGGCGGTTAATTATGTGCTGTAGTGAGTTCATTAGTGTCCTATTGCATGTGTGGCAATTATAGTGGCTTAAATATAGCTAAAATAATGTGTTGCGGTTATGCTTAAAGCTCTCTTTTATTTATCCAAAACTATCATTTTAAATTATGCGCAACACCATTTTAGATGTACTCGATATTGGCCCTACTTGTATAGAGCGGTTTATTGACGTAGCGGCTTTAGCACAAGCCTCAGATTTGGAACTTACGCTAGCTGGGTGCTCTAACTTATCTGGGCGATATTGTGTTGCGCGCTCATCGCCTTTGGAGCACACACTGTTTTATACGTTATCAGGTCAAGGAAAGTTGGTTACAGAACATAACCAATATACATTGACAGCGAATACGCTCATTGTGTTACCTGCCAAGCAAGGCTTTGAAGTTAAAATTGATGCTGCGCATTGGGATGTTATTTGGTTAAACCTTGCAAATACTAATCGTTGGAAACACTTAAACTTAGTTGAGGCGCTGGTACTTTATGATCAAAAATTACAGCCGCTGCACTTTGCAATGGAGCTTTTATACAGCGAAAGTAACGCTACTTTACGTGAAGGCGTTATGCCTATTTTAAGTCACTACTTAAACACTACGTTGCAAAGCGAGCCGCAAATAGGCGGGCACAACCGGTTAACTAGTTTGTTTTTAGAGGTAGAAGAGCGCCTGCAGTTTGATTGGACAATAGAGGCTATGTGCGAACAAGTACATTACTCAGCACCGCATTTACATAGGTTATGCCAAGCTCAATTTGGTAAAAGTCCTATGCAGCAACTGATTTATTTACGAATTAAGCGGGCCAAAAACTTGTTACTAAATACCCGCTGGCCTGTTGCCCATATTGCCGCTTATGTGGGATACCCTAATATATTTAATTTTTCAAAACGGTTTAAAAAATCAGTGGGCGTGTCACCAAGTGAATTTAGAAAATAACGTGGGCGGCTCTCTACATTTGAATAAATTTAAGGTATTGTGCGGTTTCTTAAATTGCATTTTATAGTTTTAGGTAATGGATGCGCTCAAACTACTTTTTAGTCGTGATACTTCTTGTGCTTGTACACAGCTTTATTAGCTGTGATGCTGCCGCGTATCATTTACAAGAAGAAGTCGATCATGCTTCGCACGTTCAGTCTGTGGCCGATACAAACGATAAAGACGCGCAACCACCTACCGAAATTCATGCCCATCAGCATTGCCACTGTGGCTACTACAGTACGATAAACCATTCAATAAGCCCTGAACAAAGCCAAGCCACAAACAATGCTTGTTACAATGGTTTAAATTATCCACCAGATGTTCCGCCACCCAATTTTTATAGCTAGTTTTTAATTTTAAACACTTTGTATATAACTGCCTGCGCCTGTGCGCTACAAGGCTAATTATGTACATATTTAGGTTGCTTAATCGCGCTTGTTTTTAAAATAGGCATAGTGATTAAGCCAACTCTGTTTGTTAAAACGGATATGCTATATGAACAAAAAACTACTTATGCTGGTGGCGCTAATGTGTGCATTACCAACACTGAGCGCTTTGGCAAAAAGCGAGCCTCAAAACGTATTAACGCTAAAGCAAGCGCTTAAAAATACTGAGCAGCAAAACTTACAGCTTAAACGCTACCCGTACCATCAAAAAATATTAACCGCGCTTAAAAGCCAAGCAGCGCTTTCACCTAACCCTGAGCTGAGCTTTGAAGCTGAAAACTTTTTAGGAACTCATGGCTCTCATGCGTTTTCGGGGGCGCAGTACACGCTGGCTTTAAGCCAGTTAATTGAGCTTGGCGATAAACGCCAAAATCGTATTAATTACGCTACTGCAAATATAAAAGCGCAAACAATTGAGTATAAAAATACTCGGTTAGCACTTTTAGCAACCACCGCTGAGCGTTATTACCAAGTACTAAAATTTCAGGCGTTAATTGCGTTAAACAGTGAGCGTAAAAACACTGTTAAGCAGGCACTCAACGCAATTGAAAAACGCGCTAAAGCCGGTGCGGTCTCAAGTGCTGATGTAACCCGCATGCGTTATGCATTAAGCCAAGTCGATTTAAATACGGCCATGCTACAAAGTGAGTTTGAGCGCTCTCGCTTAGCACTCAATGAGCTTTGGCAAGAGGTGAAAGTGAGTGATTACTATGCGGGCGATTTATCACAAATAGCAGCTATTAAAAGTGAGGCGGCGTTACTTGAGGCGGTAAATACAGCGCCTGAATTTGCACTGCTACAGCAGCAATATATGCAAAAAACGGCTAATTTAGCGCTGCAAAAATCAACGGGTCAAAGTGATTTGACCCTTGGTGGTGGTGTGCGATATAACCAGCAAACTGATGCCAGCTCGTTGGTTTTTTCGTTTTCAATGCCGCTGCAATTAAGTAATGCTAATGGCGGGAATATTGAGGCTGCGCAGCATCAGCTTACGCTACTTAATGAGCAACAAGGGCAATTACGTATACAGTTACGTAAGCAAATACGCACGCTCTATGCGTATTACCAAGGCAAAGCGGCGCAAGCACAGCTTTTAACACAGCGCGTTATTCCACAAGCGCAAACGCTTATAAAACAAAGTTTAAAAAGCTATCAACAAGGGCAAATATCGGTATTGCAATTACTCGACGCACAGCAAGCTTTATTTGATTCTAAACGTGCACTTATTAACACCCATAGCGAACTATACCAAGTGCTGCTTACCCTTGAGCGTTTAACTGGCCAACCTTTAATTGAGACTCATCAATCATGAATAAAACTCTTATCGCATTATTAATTACGCAATTATTTACACTCCCATTTTTAAGTAGCACGGCTATGGCATCTGACGACAATCACGAAGAAAGTCATGGAGACAGCCACGAACAAGGTCATAAAGACGAACACACACAAAAAGGCCCGCATGGCGGATTTTTACTAACCAATAACGCCCTTGATTTAGAGCTTAAATTAACCCAGTTTGCCGGTAATACTGAGCTGCGAATATATGGGTTTAATAACGGTAAAGCTGTTGATATAAACCAGTTAGCGGTAACCATAAACGTGCAGCGTTTAGGTGAAGAGCCACAGCTTATTCGCTTTAAAGCTGAAGATGACTATTTAGTAAGTACCGTGAGCGTAAACGAGCCGCATTCTTTTAAGTTTGATGTAATGGCTCGCTATAAAGGCGCTGAAATAAATTATCATTATGAGCAAGAAGAAGGGCGCACAACGCTAAGCGAGAAAGCAATTGAACGCACGGGGATTAAAACCGACATTGCAAAAGCAGGTAGCGTTGAGCTAACAGATACTTTATTTGGTGTTATAGCACCCACTGCGCAGAGCACCGTTGAAGTAATGGCGCCTTATATCGGCTTAGTTAACGATATTTTTGTAAGCATTGGTCAAAACGTTAAAAAAGGCGATAAGCTTGCCAGTATAACTAACCGCGAAACCTTACAAAATTACACCATAAAAAGCCCAATTACAGGCGTTATTAGTGAGCAATATTTAAAGCGCGGCGAGCTTGCCAGTAGCGCGCTAATGCAAATAGTAAACCTTGAAACCGTATGGGTTGAGCTGTCGGCCTTTCCCGATAACATTGAAAAGCTTGCCATAGGGCAAAGCGCTACAGTGTATGACTTACATCATCATTTAAATGCCCAAGGTGAGGTGTTTTACATAGCCCCAATGATGAGTGGTGGGCATATTGCACGTGCGCGAATCGAGCTTAAAAACCCTGATGGCCATTGGCGACCTGGTATGCATGTTAATAGTGATATTAGCATTGCAAAAATAGATGCGGCTGTTCGCGTTAAAGCGATTGCTGTTCAGGAATTTAACGGCAAACCTAGCGTGTTTATAAAAAGTGGCAATGTGTTTGAAGTACGCCCAGTAAAACTCGGTGCTAAAAACAGCGAATGGGTAGAAGTGCTCGAAGGACTTTCGCCAAACAGTGAGTACGTAACTGAGAATAGTTATGTAATTAAAGCCGATATTTTAAAAAGCGGCGCAAGTCACTCTCACTAGGAGGCAACATGATTAACTGGATAGTTTCGTTTGCGGTTAAGCGCCGCATGATGGTGCTTGCGCTCACACTCTTATTTGCTGGGTTTGGCGTATATAACACACAAAATTTAGCCGTTGATGCCGTACCCGATATAACTAATGTACAAGTGCAAATAAATACCAAAGCGCCGGGCTTTACTCCGCTTGAAGCCGAGCAGCGCATTACATATTTGATTGAAACTGCAATGGCGGGTATTCCTAAGCTTGATTACACCCGCTCAATTTCGCGTTATGGGCTTTCGCAAGTTACCGTTATTTTTAATGAAGGCACCGATATTTACTGGGCGCGCCAGCAAATATCAGAGCGCATTCAAAGTATTCGATCAGACTTACCAGCCAATATTGAACCAAACTTAGGGCCAATTGCCAGCGGGCTAGGGGAGATTTTTACTTACTCTGTGCATGCAAATAACGGTGCATTAAAAGACGATGGTACGCCATTTAACGCAGAAGATTTACGCACCCTGCAAGATTGGGTTATTCGCCCGCAGCTATTAAAAGTAAAAGGCGTAACCGAAGTAAACAGCCAAGGGGGTTTTGAGCGCCAATATCAAGTAGCGCCCATGCCCGAAAAGTTATTGGCTTATAAGCTCACACTAAGTGATGTAATTACGGCACTTAAATTAAATAATAGTAACCAAGGTGCAGGGTTTATAGAGCGTTTTGACGGGCAGTACTTATTACGCTCGCCAGGGCAATTAAAAACCATTGATGATATAGCCAATACCGTAGTTGCTAAGCGCGATGATGCACCCGTTCGCATAAAAGATGTAGCAAATGTGCGTCTAGGTAAAGAGCTCAGAACCGGCGCTGCTACCTACAACGGTAAAGAAACCGTGCTTGGCACCGCCATGATGCTCATTGGTGAAAACAGCCGCGTAGTGGCAAAAGCCATGGCAGATAAACTCAAAGATGTACAGCTAAGCTTGCCTGAAGGTGTTGTGGTTGAGGCTGTTTATGACCGTACAACCCTTGTTGATAAAACCATAGACACTGTAAAAACTAATCTGTTTGAAGGCGCGGTGCTGGTGGTTGTTATTTTACTGCTACTACTGGGTAATGTAACTGGCGCATTAACTACGGCCATGGTTATTCCGCTTAGTATGTTATTTGCCATTACCGGTATGGTAGGTAATAGGGTGTCGGGTAACTTAATGAGCCTAGGCGCAATCGACTTTGGTTTAATTGTTGATGGCGCTGTAATTGTAGTTGAAAATTGCTTAAGGCAACTTGGCCTTGCGCAACATAAGCATGGCAGGCTACTTACACTAAACGAGCGTTTAAGTGTGGTAACCGCCGCCACTAAAGAAGTGTTCAGCCCAGCAGTATTTGGCATTTTAATTATTATGCTGGTGTATTTACCGCTGTTTGCATTAAGTGGTGTTGAGGGCAAAATGTTTCAGCCAATGGCGTTTACAGTGGTTGCTGCATTAGTTGGCGCACTTATTTTTGCCGTTACCTTTGTACCTGCCGCTATTGCGGTATTCGTACGTGGCAAGGTGAGTGAAAGCGAAAATGCAGTTATGCGCGGTATTAAAAAAGGCTATAAACCGCTACTTGGTCTATCGCTTAAGTTACCGTGGATGATGGTATGTATTGCGGGTATTTTAGTGATTGCACTTGGCTTTAAAGTTAAAAATATGGGCGCTGAGTTTTTACCGCAGCTTGATGAGGGCGATATAGCCATGCATGCACTGCGTATTACCGGTACCGGTATTGAGCAATCGGTAAAAATGCAAAAAGAGCTAGAGCAAGCCATTTTAGCCATACCTGAAGTTGAAAAAGTATTTTCAAAAATTGGTACTCCAGATGTAGCAAACGATCCGATGCCACCTAACGTTGCCGACACTTTTTTAATGTTAAAACCACGCGATCAATGGCCAAACTCTACTTTATCTAAAGAAGAACTGGTTAAGCAAATTCGCCATTTAGTAAATGAAGTGCCAGGTAATAACTATGAATTTACGCAGCCGATAGAAATGCGCTTTAACGAGTTAATAGCCGGTGTGCGCGCCGATGTTGCCGTGCGTATTTACGGCGATGATTTATCAACATTAAAACAGTATGGCGAAAAAGCCACAGCCTTGGTGCAAAGCATTACTGGCGCAACAGATGTACGCCTTGAGCAAATGGAAGGCCTGCCTACGCTTTCGGTTACGCCGCTTCGCGACCACATGGCGCTGTTAGGTTTAACAGTAACTGACATACAGCAAAGTGTAAGCGCTGCGGTAGGCGGTGTGCAAACTGGGCTTATTTATGAGGGCGATAAACGTTTTTTGTTATTAGTGCGTTTAGATGAGCGTTGGTCTAGCGATATAACACAGCTTGCACGTTTACCTGTTGCTGTACCAAAAAGTGCTAACCCCGACCTTGCATTTGTACCGCTTGGCGAGGTGGCAAATATTAGTATTGATAAAGGGCCTAATCAAATAAACCGCGAAAGCGGTAAGCGTAATGTTGTAGTAACTGCAAATGTAGAAGGGCGCGATTTAGCAAGCTTTGTAAGCGACGCGCAAGCCGCTTTAAATTCGCAGCTTAATTTACCTAGTGGTTATTGGATTGAATATGGCGGCACGTTTGAACAACTAGAATCAGCAAGTAAGCGGCTATCGCTAGTAGTGCCAGTTACTTTATTGCTTATATTTGGCCTGCTTTATAGCGCGTTTAATTCACTTCGTGATTCGTTAATTATATTTAGCGGCGTACCACTTGCGCTTAGTGGTGGTGTGCTTGCGCTGCTTTTACGTGATATGCCGTTATCAATATCTGCAGGTGTGGGGTTTATCGCGCTAAGTGGTGTAGCGGTATTAAATGGTGTGGTTATGCTGTCGTTTATTAAGCAGTTAAGAGCCGATGGACTTAGTTTGATAGATGCAATACAAATCGGTGCGCTTTCGCGTCTGCGACCAGTACTTATGACTGCTTTAGTGGCGAGTTTAGGGTTTATTCCTATGGCGCTAAATACAGGCACCGGCGCTGAGCTACAAAGGCCGCTGGCAACGGTTGTGGTTGGTGGGATTATTTCATCAACTCTACTAACGCTATTAATATTGCCTGCGCTTTATAAATTAGTGCATGCAAAATTTACTAGGCATCAAGCTGCTTAGCTAATTGCATCTTGTTAAGTAATGTAAAAAGCAGCTGTAATTACAGCTGCTTTTTTGTTGTTAGGTAAACATTGCAGATTAATTATATTGAAACAGATTATCCCAGCGCTCATCCAAAATAGTTTTTGCATGATCTAAATTTATTGCGCTATACAAATTGTTAGTGCAGGTTACTAAACGCATTCGAGTGAGCTTTTCAAGCGCATCGCTAATTTCAAAGTCGAGTTCGCATTTATACTCTGATTTAAACCATGCCTCTATTTGCTCATCAAGCATTTGTGCGCTCAGGCCACTTTCTGATTTTAGTAAAAATGTATAGGCCAGCAGGGCTTCTTTTATGTCTTCTTCTTCGGCGGCGTCAATAAGAGTGTGAAAAACACCGGCGTTATTATCAAGGTTTTTAAAGTAAAGATTATCGCTTAGCGCTTTCATAAATTTAATTTTACGGTTTTTAAATTTACTCCATTCTTTAAAAATAAAGCTACCAAATACTCCCATGCCAATAGCAAAGGTAATAAAGTGTTGCTGGGTCATTTCTACGGCTTCACTTCTAAAGCCGCCCCAAAAAGCAATCAAAGCAAACAATAATAAAATTGATGCGCCTAGCTTTGTAATTAATACTACAGCACCACCCACTAAAGCAGACGAGCCAATAATCACTTTATCTATAGGGCGCATGCGTACTTCGCTATTAGGAAATAGCATTTCAAGATCGGCTTTGGGTACATTTTGAAATAGCTTAACTATGGTCGAGCTTGGCTCAAACCCTAAAGGCGCTTTATTCTTAGCCTCAAAGTAGGCTTTATCTTTAAAACGAATAAACACCGCAACGCGGTCGTAATTGGTAAAGTGCAGCGGCTTTTTACGTAGGCCCCAAAAGCTGGTTATTGTTTCAGTAAGTTGTGATTCGCCACGGCGATAAAAAACAACTTCTTCAAAGTCGTCAAACTCTACCTCAAGACGTACTTTAAATAATGACTCCTCATTTAAAGCATCTTGTAAATCTTCGTTGGTAATGACTTCAAAATTAGCGGCATTTAAAACCTTAGCAAAGTCTTTGGCAAATGCGCGTTGGCACTGCGCTTTTTGATCGCTCGATACAGGCGCTAAAGAGCGTGTATCGCTATTAGGATCAAAGGGCGCATAGTTATTTTTTAGCGACTCAAGCGTTTCGTGATAATCATAATGAATAAGGCTAGCAAGTAGGTCACAAAACTGTTTAAACGAGGTTTTTTGTGTATTACTGTCAAGTTCATTGCTACACATTTCAATAATATCTTGCTTACGAAAGGGGATAAAACGCGCATTTTGCATAAATTTTTAACTGCTTTGGTAGGTATTTAACTGCATTTGCACATAATAAAATATTCTTATAAATATTGCTATTTTGTTAACGCTATTACTAAGTGATTGTTTATTGCTTTTTAAAGCGTGTTTCAGGTTGTATTAACTTAGCTGTGTCAATATAAGTACGTAAACACAGGGCAATGGGCAATTAGCAGGAGCGACTTATGGCTTTACAAAAAAAGCTAAAACAAAAAACACGTAATTTTATAGAGTCAAAGCATATGCTCAGCGGCATTACGATTGCGTCGTTTTTAGAGTCGACTATTGTTCCGATTCCACTTGAGGCTGTAATGGTGCCACTTATGCAGGCACAGCGAGAAAAGCTGTGGCTGATTGCACTAATGGCAACACTGGGTTGTGTTGTGGGTGCATTATTTGGCTATGCCCTTGGTTATTATTTATTTGATGCTGTTGGCGATTGGGTGATCAGCGCTTTTTCAAGCCCAGAACAGTTCGAAAATGTTAAACAAAAAATGCACGACCAAGGTTTTTGGTTTGTTATTACTTTAGGGATAGTACCCATCCCATTTCAAATAGCGATGCTTGCTGCGGGCGCTACCAAGTACTCTCTTGGGTTATTTTTATTAGCCAGCGCAATTGCTCGTTCAATTCGTTACTTTGGGCTTGCTATTGTTGTGTATTACGCAGGAAACCAAGCTGAACGTATAATTAGTAAACATAAAGTTAAAGCTATGATTAGTTTAACTATTTTAGTTTTACTGGGGTGGGGTATTAGTACCTTACTTTAAGGCTAAATTTCTATCTTGTGTTATAATTCTTAAAGATGATTTATTAGCTCAAGTGTAATCTATTTATATGATGAATGTTGAAACTGTCAGCCTTAAGTTGACCCGCTTTACTCGTATAACGCGGTTAAACAAATTACTTATGTTTGCGCTGCTAGTGTTTATAGTGGTTTTCACTATTTACAACTTCACCTATTTCCCACTGGTAGGTGCTAAAAAAAGCATGTCTGGTTTTGCTAGCGAGTTCATAAATCTTATTGTCATAATGACGGTTTTTTGGGTTGTGCAGTGTTCTAAATTAGCTAAAAAAGCATACCAGTATGTCACCATTGGATTAATGCTATGGATAGTTGGAATGACTGCCGATGTGCTTGACGAGCTTGTTGTTCAACCACAATGGGTCACGTTGTACATAAAAGACTTATGTATTTCTGTAGGGGTTGTTATTACTGCTTATGGCTTATTTAAAACTATGTTATTTATGCAAAAAATGCACAATAGACTAGCCCAAGAATTTATAGTTGACGATCTTACCCAAGTTTACAATCGCCGATGTTTTTACGAATACGTTGAAAACGAGACAGACGAATCGTATGCAGTAATCATTATCGATATTGATCATTTTAAATCTATTAACGATACCTTCGGCCACGGTAAGGGCGACAAGGTGCTTAAAGCTTTTGCTAGTAAAATAGACGCTCTATTTGAAGACGGCAATATTTTTGCGCGTATTGGTGGTGAGGAGTTTGCAGGCTACCTACCAAACTGCACTTTAGAACAAATGCAGGCGTTTGCTGAGTCGGTGTTAGCGAGTGCTCGCACTATTGAGGTTACCGACGAGCTTTATACTAGTGCCAGTATTGGGGTAGCTAAACGTTTTAAAAACGAATCATTTGACAGCGTAATGAAACGCGCAGACCAAGCTTTATACAAAGCTAAAAATAGTGGTCGCAACCGATTCGTAATCGCAACAAAGCCGTAAATAGCGGGTCCTTATTGTTTGCACATTTGCTACACTTTTTTACGTTTTCGTAAGTAAATGTCAGCTTAGGTAATACTTTGTAAAGCGTGAAATTAAATTAAAATGTAGAGGTCGTAGAGGGGATATTAATAATAAGGAATCCCCTTGATGACCAACCCTCTTTTAAAAGTTGCTTTACCTCTTACTTTACTTGGTGTTTTATCTGGCTGTGGCTCTGATGATAGCGCAAGCTCTACAGGTTATATTCAAATGTATAATGGCTCATACAACAGCCCTTATACGCGCTTGTTTGTTGAAGAAACAGAGCGCTCAGGCGCCGACTTTGCAGAAGTCACCACCCGCCATAATTACAGCACTGGCACATTTGATGTTAGCTTTGAATATTTAGACGCTAACGATAGCTACATTACTATTAGTGACCAAGAAATTTCAATTAAAGGTGATAAAACGCAATTAGTTGTCATGAGTGGTGATTTTGCTGAACCCACCTTTACAGAGTTAACGGTGCCTATTAGTAGCGATACGGGTGAGTTTAATCTTGGCTTTTTTAATATTACGGGTGAAGACACCAGCTACGATATTTATCTTGCAACAGACGATGGCGTATTTGAAAGCGCGACATTGTTTGCATCTGCGCAGTACTTAAGTGAATTAGACTTACAAAGTGTAGATGAAGGATATTACACTATTTTTATTACCCCCGCGGGCAGTAGTGATGTAGTTTACGAGTCGTCATCGGTTTATTTGTATGATGAGGCAAGCTACGTAGCGATTATCCGCCCAAGTTATGCCACAGAGCTAAGTGGCATTTCGCTTGATGTAGTAACCGACAATAACTATGTTACTGAACTTAAACACCAATCGGCATTAGGGCAATTACGTTTTATTAATACCCTTGATGACTATTCACCAGTTAGCTTCAGTGTAACGCGTGGTACTACAGAAACCCCAACAAATACGGTATCAAGCGATGCGTATACAGATTACATAGAGCTTTCGCCAAACAGTTACAGCGTGGCGATGTTTGATGAGCAAAGTAATAAACTAGCCGATAACTTTTTAATGACGCTTGAACGTGAGCAAAGCGCGGTTGGCATTTTTTATAACGATATCGATAATGGCCTACGCATGATGAGTGTTGAAGAACATTTAACACCAAGCAGTTATAGCCATACTGTATCGGTTGTTAACCTTATTGAGAGTTACGCAGGGCAGTCGGTGACCGACATTGATGTGTACTTTACCCTTGATGGAGAAACGGTCGACGACACCAGCAATGTAGTTGATGGCATAGACCGCTACGATCAAGAAGAGCAAGTAGTTGATAACGAAATTTATACAGTTTACGCAGTTTACGAAGATAACGGACAGCAAATTGTACTTATTCAACAAAGTGATATGGATTTTACTCAAGAGGGAAATTACATATTAATTTTAGAGCATGACGAAACCACAGCAACGGGTTATAAAATGTCTTTAGAGCGCACAATTACAGACAGTGTTGAATAATCAAATGAGTGTTAAAAGCCTAAATACAGAGTGTATTTAGGCTTTTTATTGAACAAAATTTAACGGCTTAGTAATAATTAGGTACACTCATGACATAATAAATAATAAGAGTGTGCCATGGATGATTTTATTGGGTTAATAGTAATAGTCATGCTGATTATTGCAACCGGTGCTTTGTGTGGATTAATTGCATTAATACAAGTAAACGGCCTAAAGCAAGAAATCGCGATTTTAAGGGCTAAAGTAGTCAAAATGCAGGCAAGCCCAAGTGCGGATCATTCTGATACAAAAACTTTTTCATCCTCAAAACACGTTGCGCCTTTAAATGCACAATCTACTGCTTATAAAGTAGAGCCTACCTCAGTACCAAAAAGTAATTCAGCGCAAAATGAGCCAGTAAATACGGTTGTAACGCCTAACATTAAATCAATAAAAGCGAACCCCGCTATCCCTTTATTTATTGCCTCCGTGTTTGAAAAGCTACGCACCGGGTTTGAACAAAATTGGATGACCTGGATTGGCGCAATAGCGCTTGCTTTTGGCGGCATATTTTTAGCTAAATACAGCTTAGAAGCAGGGCTTTTATCACCCGTAATGAGGCTCAGCTTAGGTGGTTTATTTGGGGTAGGTTTGATCATAGCTGCAAGCTATTTACACTATAAACGTATTATTTTTGAAGGCTTTAATAACTACATACCTGCAGCACTTGCCAGTGGCGGGTTTATAACCTGTTTTGCATTAACGCTTTTAGCTTACAGTAGCTATCAAATGCTTAGCCCTACAACCGCTTTTATAGTGCTAGCTATTATTGCCATAAGTGCGAGCATAATGGCAATAACACTTGGGCCATTGCTAGCGGTGTTAGGAATTATTGGTGCTTACAGCGTGCCTATTTGGGTTAATACCGGCAGTAGCAACGTATTTGCATTATTTATGTATGTTGGCTTTGTTAGTTTGTCGGCATCCTTGGTTGCACACAAAGTGCAGCGAGCTTGGCTTTGGTATTTAATGTGGGCAGGGCATATTGGTTGGTATTTAGTTGGTTTTATAATAATGCAGCTAAAAAGTAATACACCTTGGTTACTTGCAACCTTTGCATTACTGAGTATTGTTGGCCTGATTGCTTTGCCGCGTTTGGGTTTTAAATTAAAAAGTATTGAACATCGTCCGCACTCTTTAAAGCGCCTTATAAAAGTATTCCCCGATCACCTTTTACTCCTTGCCTTTATAGTTCCGCTAATTTTTACCATGTCGATAAGCTATTACAATTTAGAATGGCAAACTATCGGTGTATTAAGTATTGGATTGTTATTATTTTTAGCACTTAAAAATAGTCGCTGGGATTTATGGCAAGGGCTATCACTCGTTATTGCTACGCTAATGATTATAAGCGCAGAGCAAATGAATTCTTTATCCGCTTTTTTTGATGATGGATTATTTATATTTAAAAGCGAATACGGCTTAGGGTTATTGCTTGGTTTTGGCTTTATGGCGTACGGACTTTATTTTGGTAAAAAACAGGTAAAACGATTAGCGTTTCATATTACTGCGGCATTTAGCGTTTTTGTAATGATAAGTACCTTGTATGTACTAATTCCAAACAATGCGTTAAGCATCGCTTATCCACTTTGGGCTTTTGTATTATGTGTGGTTGCGGCTATTTTAATTAAGTGTGCGCAGCATAATACAACGTTGTTTCACTGTTTTACTTACTGGGTAGGCGCAAATGCGAATATTACTTTAGCTATAACTATGCTTCTAAGCGACAGCGGTTTAACCATTGCATTAGCTATTCAAGTACTGTTAATTAGTGTGCTCATAAAGCGTTATAATGTGCCTATGCCGCATTGGCCTATTAAAGCGCTAGTGGCTGCTTTATTACTTCGGTTAACGCTTGCGCCATGGACACCAAGTTACGACGCTCTTACATTATTTGGCTTGCACTGGAGTATTATTGTATATCCGCTGTGTACCGCATTATTTTTTGCCACAGCTAAATGCTATAAAACATCGCAATTAAAAGTGTGGTTAGAAGGGGCTGCGCTTCATTGCTTTGCGCTGTTCATTACAACCGAAACCAGTTACCAGTTAGTGGGACACTCCCCACAATTTGACGCGCTTAGTTTTTATGAGCAAGTTTTGCTTACCTGTAATTGGCTTGCGCTGGGCTGCGTTTATTTGCATCGTGCACGTATTGCGGGGAGCTTAGCTAAGCTTTATCAAATTGCAGGGAGTGTACTAGCAGGCGGCGCTGGCTTTATGTCACTTAAAACACTACTCGACGATAACCCGTTATTAACCTCTATTTATATTGGTGAGCTCCCAGTACTTAACTGGCTGTTTTTACTTTGGTTAGTACCAGCAGGCTTAACGGTTTGGTTATACTCACTGATTAAACCTATAAACGCTAAGATAGCGCCGTTTGTACTTGGTGTTGCAGGTATACTTGGCTTAATTGCCATTAACAGTTTTATTCGTCAATACTGGCAAGGGGCTTATATTTATCTATCAAAAGGGGCCAGTAACGAAGAGTTGTATAGCTACTCTGTTATTTGGCTAATACTGGGCGCTGGTACGGTTATATTCGGACACCTTAAAAACCAGTTACTTATTCAAAAAATAGGCTTAGGATTACTTGCGGCTGTTATTGTAAAAGTGTTTTTAATTGATATGGCTAATTTAACGGGGCTGTTAAAAGCCCTGTCGTTTATTGGTTTAGGGCTTTCGTTAGTTGGGCTAAGTTGGTTATTTCAAAAGCTTAGAAGCCGCTCAAAAACAATATAAAATATTTGGATACTTTATTAAGCAAAGCCCAGTAAACGTACTGGGCTTTTTATTTGCGATTAACTAAGTTACAAATTAAGTGCTGTGATTAAGCAGGGCTTTTAATTTACCCGGCTTAATAGGCTTACTTAAGTAGTGAATATTAGCTGCTTTTGTTTCCTGTTTAAGTTCGGTGTCGCGTACTGCGGTAATTAAAATAGCCGGGATGTCGCTTTGCCATATTTCTCTGAGTGTTTTAATTAAAGTGATGCCATCGCACTCATTGCCTAACTGGTAATCCATTAATATAACATCCGGTGCGCTATGCGCTTTAGCATGCGACATGACGTTTTCGACATTATCAAACAGGGTATAATTTGCTTGCCACTTTTTAAGTAAGCTTGCCATAGCTGCGAGATTTTCTGGGTCGTCATCTACGGCAATAATGTTTATTGCAGTGCGGTTTTCTATTAGGTTACTCGCTGCGCTTTTTTGCTGAACAAACTGGGCGTCACCATAGGGTACGTCAATACTAAAGCGGCTGCCTTTACCGGGTTCTGAGTGCACATCAAGCTCTAAACTTAATAAATCTGCCATACGCTTCACCACGCCAAGGCCCAGCCCTACGCCTTTGTTGTCGCCAGACTCGACGCGATAAAAATCGTTAAATATTTTGGCTTGTTCAACGTCGCTAATACCAGGGCCTGTGTCCCATACTTCAATGCGCAGGCTATGTTTTCGGTTTCTACATGCCACTAACACGCGTCCTTTATCAGTATATTTAACAGCATTAGACACTAAATTTTGAATAATTCGGCGCAGGTAGGTGATATCGCTATGCACAACTTGGCCACCAGAACGCACGGTGAGCTTTAGCCCCTTATCACTTGATAAAATAGCGTACTCACTTTTTAGCGGCGCTAAAATATCTTCAATGTAAAAGTGGCGCGGTGTAGGGGTCATTGCGCCTTGCTCTAGTTTAGCTATTTCAAGTAGGGCTGACATTAAGTGAACAGTCGAATCTAGGCTGTCACCAAGCTTATTAAAGTTATTTGCATTAGTGGCATCAAGTTGTTTTTCATCAATGGCAGCTAGGTATAAACGCGCTGCATTGAGGGGTTGTAAAATATCGTGGCTAGCCAGTGCTAAAAAGCGCGTTTTACTGTCGTTTGCTTGTTCAGCCTCTCGTTTTGCTAAAGTAAGTGCTTCCTCCGTTTGTACTCGGCTGTCTATTTGCGCTTGTAAGTCTTTATTTATGGTTTGTACTTCTTGGGTTCGCGCCTCAATACGGTTTTCTAGATCCATGTTCACTTCTTCAAGCGCATTTTGGGTGCTTATGTGAGTTGTAATATCAGAAAAGCTCGTTACAAAGCCGCCATCAGGCAGTGGATTACCAATCATCTCAAACACTTGGCCATTACGACGGTGGCGTATAAAGTGATGAGAGCTACCATTTTTTAAATGTTGCACGCGTTTTTCTATTTGGCGTTCTATTTCACCAGGCCCACATTCACCGCGTTTAGCGTTGTATCTAATAATATCCTCTATGGGTTGGCCAACTTCTAAAAAACCTTCAGGGTAGTTAAACATGGCACTGTAGCGCTTGTTCCATGCCACTAGCTTTAAGTTTTTATCAACAACCGAAATACCATGGCTTAAGTTTTCTAAAGAGGTAAATAATAGGTTTTGGTTAAATTGTAGGGCTTGCGTGGTTTCATCAAAAAAGTTAACAACTTCTTCAAATGCCATGCGTTTACCCGATGACACCGTATGAATAAGCGCCTGTGCAGATGATGCGCCTAAAACACCAGTTAATGCGCGTTCGCAATAGGCTATAAATTCCGGCTCTGGGTGAGCGTTATTGTCGTTTAAATGGTGGGCAAGTGCGTAATGAGCCAGTACTTGTTGACTGCGTTGTATGCCTAAAAAGGTTTGCAGCAATATTTTAAAGTCGTAAACCGTGGCTTTAACATCTTTATTTAAACGGCGAGACAAAATAGCCTGATCTTTTGGATTTACAAACGCAGCGGCCTGAATTTTATCAATAAGGCGCTCTTCAGCCCCTAAAGAAAAACTAATATAACAACCAATATTTGCAAAGAGTGCGATGAGTGTTCCACGAGTGATGAGTGTTTGTTGTAACTCGCTATTTAAGGTATTACCTGCATCTAAAATGGGCAACATTAAAAACAGCACCCAGCAGGTTATACCAGCTAAAAGACCAGCATAAACGCCATAGGCATGACCTTTTCGCCAATATAAGCCACCAACAATAGAGGGCAATAACTGAGTCACTAACGAAAAGGCAACTAAGCCCATACTAGCCAGTGCGCTGCTATGGCCAAACCATTGTTGATAAAAATAAGCCAATATTAAAATGCCGGCAATGGTAAAGCGCCTTACTAATAAAATTTGTGCCTTATAGCTGGTGGTAATTAGGTTACGTTTAAACTTACGACGCAGTATTAATGGCAGCACTACATCGTTTGAGATCATGGTACTTAGAGTCAGTGTTGCAACCACAATCATGGCAGTTGCAGCCGATAGGCCACCAATAAATACAAAGGTTGTTAAAAAGGCGTTGTCGTTAATTAGCGGCAGTGCCAGTACAAAACTGTCTGGCGAATAACCAATACCAATATTTGGGTGAATAGCGGCAGTCGCTATAGGTAAAATCATTGCTGCGGTTAGTAATAAATATAAGGGGAACGCCCAACGAGCGGTATTTAAATGGCGCTTATTTTGGTTGTCGACCACGGTTACATGAAACTGGCGGGGTAAACAAATAATTGCCGCGGCAGCCATAAGGGATTGACCAATAAAATTAAAACTAAAAAAATTAAAGTTACTCCAGTGTGCCCAAGCAGATTCGGTTAACTGAGCTGATGAGGTTTCTGGTAGGTTGAATAATGTATAAATAGCGAGGCCTGCCACAGCCATTAATGCAAAAAGCTTGATTAAAGATTCGAATGCTACAGCTAGCATTAACCCAGAGCGATACTCGGTGACATCGACTTTGCGGGTACCAAAAAATATTGCAAATAATGCCATGATAAGTGTGGCAGAAAGTGCCAGCATATCACCCGATATTTTATTGCTATTTTGCAATAGCAAAAAGCTAGTGCTTAGGGCTTTAAGTTGCAACGCAATGTAAGGAATAGTGGCTAGCAGCGCAATAAGAGTCACCATAATGGCGGTGGTTTGGCGTTTGCCATAACGGGCGGAAATAAAGTCGGCAATGGTAGTGATGTTTTGTTTTTTACTAACCAAAACTAGTTTGCGTAAAAAACCCTGCCCGAAAAAAAACAATAAGGCCGGACCCAATAAAATAGGTAAATAGCTCCAGCTGCTGGTGGCTGCGGTGCCTACCGAGCCGTAATAGGTCCAAGAGGTACAGTAAATACCAATTGCAAACGAATACACAAAAGGATGATGACTAATGCGCTTTGCCAAAGGCGTTGTTTTATCGCCCCAGTTTGCTAGCCAAAACAGTACCCCTATATACCCTAATGCAACAATAATCAGAACGGCAGTCATGGTGTTATTAACCCTTATTATTTTTAAATGACCCTCAACCCAAGAGGTTATTACACAATACCAGAACTGAGCTTAGGTGTGGGGGCTGATTTTAAATAGTAAATTAAAGTGAAAATATATCCTACTGAATAATAACAATAAAAAGTAAAAAGCCTCCGTATTAGACTAATGTCGCATTTGTGAGCTGAGTGGTAAATCAGCAATAAGTATAGCAAGTATAAAAAGCGTAACATGCTGATATTAAATAAAAATAACGTTTTCTATTAAATGGGTTAAATGCAGTTTACGTAAACGTTAACTAGGTGTTACGACTATGGTCTCAATTCAATATGTGAGCTGCGTTGCTAAATTGATTAGCGAAGATAAAAAACCACCCATCGCGATACTGCGGTGCTTAAAGGGGAAAATAAAAATGGCTTTTAAAGACGAAGAACAAGCAAAAGCTTATTGGGCTGAAAACATTTCACTACTGTTTAAATTACTAGCAGTATGGTTTGTGGTCTCATTTGGCTTTGGCATATTACTGGTAGATGTACTGAATGAAGTACGTTTTTTTGGGTTTAAACTTGGCTTCTGGTTCTCCCAGCAAGGCGCGATTTACACCTTTGTGGCTTTGATTTTTGTGTACGTTTTCAAAATGAATACGTTAGATAAAAAATACGGCGTAGACGAATAGGAGCTAAGCAATGGATGTTCAAACACTCACATTTATAATTGTTGGTTTAAGCTTTGCGCTTTATATCGGCATTGCAATTTGGGCCCGTGCGGGTTCAACAAACGAATTTTACGTAGCGGGCGGCGGCGTACCTCCACTAGCTAATGGTATGGCAACTGCAGCTGACTGGATGAGCGCCGCGTCGTTTATTTCAATGGCGGGTATTATTTCGTTCGCAGGGTATGATGGCGGCGTTTACTTAATGGGGTGGACTGGCGGTTACGTACTGCTCGCTATGTGTTTAGCGCCTTACTTACGTAAATTCGGCAAGTTCACAGTACCTGACTTTATTGGCGACCGTTACTACTCGCGCACAGCGCGCTTAGTGGCCATTTTATGTGCCATATTTATTTGTTTTACTTATATTGCAGGGCAAATGCGCGGCGTAGGCGTTGTGTTTTCTCGCTTTTTAGAAGTAGAAATTGAAACCGGTGTTTACATTGGTATGGTGATTGTATTTTTCTATGCGGTTCTTGGCGGCATGAAAGGCATTACCTATACACAAGTAGCGCAGTATTGTGTACTTGTATTTGCATACTTAGTTCCGGCTATTTTTATCTCAATGATGATGACGGGTCATTTCTTTCCACAAACAGGCTTTGGTGCCACTTTAAGTGACGGCTCAGGTATGTATGTACTTGATAAACTTGACGGGTTAAGCTCAGAGCTGGGTTTTGCACAATACACCGAAGGCTCTAAAAGCATGATTGATGTATTTGCCATTACAGGTGCATTAATGGTCGGTACTGCAGGTTTACCACATGTAATTGTTCGCTTCTTCACTGTACCGCGTGTAAAAGATACGCGTATTTCAGCTGCATGGACGTTAGTATTTATTGCTATTGTTTATACTACCGCACCGGCAGTTGCCTCGTTTGCACGTGTAAACATGATCGACACAATCAATGGTAAAGACGGCAGTGGCACAGAGTACGCAGAAGCACCAGCGTGGATCAAAAACTGGGAACGTACAGGCCTAATCACTTTTAATGATAAAAATGGTGACGGCAAAATGTTCTACACAGCAGGTAAAATAGAAGATCCAAATAGCGCAAACGAAGTAAAAGTAGACCGCGATATTATGGTATTGGCTAATCCTGAGATAGCTAATTTACCTGCATGGGTTGTTGCACTTGTAGCCGCAGGGGGGATTGCAGCAGCACTGTCGACAACAGCGGGTTTACTACTGGTTATTTCGACTTCTGTTTCGCACGATTTACTCAAACGTACTCTGAAACCCGATATTAGTGATAAACAAGAGCTACTGGCCGCTCGATTAGCCGCGATGATTGCCATTGTTATATCTGCTTACTTTGGAATCAACCCGCCTGGCTTTGTAGCGTCGGTGGTGGCCTTTGCCTTTGGTTTAGCTGCGGCGAGTTTCTTCCCTGCAATTATCATGGGAATATTCTCTAAAACAATGAACAGAGAAGGCGCTATTGCAGGCATGATTACCGGTATTGGCTTTACTGCAGCGTATATCATCTTCTTTAAATTTGTGAGCCCAGAGCTTAACAGCCCAGAGAACTGGTTCTTAGGTATTTCGCCTGAAGGTATAGGTTTAGTCGGTATGGTAATTAACTTTGTTGTTGCTGCCGTAGTACTGAAATTCACTCAACCAACACCTGTTGAAATACAAGAAATGGTAGAAGGTATTCGTAATCCTAAAGGGTCGGCAGAAGCGCACGCGCATTAAGCCAACTTATATGTAAAGTACCAAAAGCCCGACCTTAGTCGGGCTTTTTATTTGTATAAATAATGAGTACATTGGTGCTGTGTATACTTTTTAGTGAGTGTAACAATGAGTGTAGAACAACAAGAAGTAGCCCAATATGTTTACCTTCAAGCGCCTTTCAGCATGCTCGATAACAGTGCTTGCGACTACTTTGTAAACCATCTTGATGTTATTTATTTAACGCGAGAAAATCAGGCGCAGTGGCTACAGAGCGAACACCCAAAGCTTTTTTTAATTCGCTCAGGTCTTTACGATCTAGTTGATGCTAAAGGTGATGTAGTAACGCGTTTGGCGCAAGGTGATTATTTTGGTTTTCCTTCGCTTTTAACCGGCGAAGCAATTCAAAATAAATTGGCGGTTCAAAAAGAGGGCATAGTGTATATGCTCAACCAAGAACACTTTGATTTTTTACGCCGAGAGTACAAACCTTTTGAGCAATATTTTGTAAGAGCTCACGCCAATAGATTACTATCGTCACATTATAAAAGTAAAAACGACAGTTGGTCAGAGCGCAGAATATCTGAACTCATGACCCGCACAGCCATAACGCTTTCACCCGATGCCAGCATTCGACAAAGCGCTAAAAAAATGAAAGAGCACGGTGTGTCGTCAATTATGGTTATTCAACACGCCCATTTAGTTGGCGTGGTAACAGACCGCGATCTGCGAAATAGGGTGCTTGCCGACGAGGTAGACCCGCAAGAAGCGGTTAGCAGCATAATGACCACAAACCCTAAATTTATATTTGAAAATAACCGCGTGTTTTCTGCATTGCATTTAATGCTCAAATATAATATCCACCACTTGCCAGTGCTTGATGAAAGCCATAACCCGATAGGCATGCTCACCAGTACTGATTTACTGCGCCAACAAAAAAGTGATCCTGTGCAGCTCATTGGCCGCATTTATAAAGCGCATAACGTGACCGACTTAAAACGTTACGCCAAAGAAGTGCCCGATTTACTAAAGAGCTTCTCTCATAATATTGACGATATTTCACTTATTGGTAAATTACTAAGCGGGTTAACCGATGCATTAACATCGCGCTTGATCAGACTATTTCAAGAAGATCACGGCGCAGCCCCAACCAGTTTTAGTTTTATATGCTTTGGCTCACAAGCGCGCGAAGAGCAAACATTACATTCAGATCAAGATAACGGCCTACTGCTCCCCAACGATTTAACTCAAGAGCAGCATACTTACTTTAAAAAAATGGGAGAGTTTGTTTGCGAACAACTCGTTGAATGCGGCATTAGGCGATGCCCTGGTAACATAATGGCAAGCAGTGACTTATGCCGCATGAGCGTGAGCGATTGGTCGGAACGCTTTTTTAAATGGATAAAAAGCCCAACCCCCGAAGCCATGCTTAATTGTAAAATATTTTTTGATTTACGCTTTATAGAAGGTTCAAATTCGTTATATACCGCATTTTGTGAACAATTAGTGCGGATATCGCGAAACGATTTATTTTATGCAGCCATGGCTACCGACATAAATAATAACAGCGTACCCATAGGGTTATTTAACAAGTTTAAAACGCAAAAAGATGACAACAACCACAAATACATAGATTTGAAAAAACGCGGTGTGGTGATCATTAACGACATAGTGCGCTTATACGCATTAAAAGCGGGAATTAAACGGGCTAACACCCAAGAGCGCCTAGAAGCATTATTAAAGTATAACCTCATCAACAAAGACGATATTTACAACTTAAAAGACTGTTGGCGGTTTTTAACTCAGCTGCGATTAAGCACACAAATTAATGAAGAGGGGTTACCAAGCAACTGTATTAACCCTAATAAATTAAATTCACTAGAGCGCCATCAGTTAAAAGAAGCGTTTTATTTAGTAAAACAAGCGCAGCAAGGCGCCGCGTTTAAATTTGCACGGGGCAGTTTGTGAGGCTCTCATGGTAAAAATGTTACTTACGCGGTATATAAAGCGCCGTCAATTACTAGCAAAAAATGCATTCTCGCAGCGCTATTTGGTGATTGATTTAGAGCTCACAGGGCTTGACTCAAAACAGCACGAAATAGTGTCGGTTGCATGGGTTGTAATTGATAACCAATGTATAAAAATGAGCGAGTCGCAACATTTTATTAATAAAGACGTAAAAAGCCTTGAACAAAGCCCGGTTTTTCATGGTATTAGTACTGACTCGGTGGCACAAGGGCAAAGCCTACAGAGTATTTTAATGTCTTTAAGCGCTCACTTTAGTGACTGCATTTTAGTATTTCATAATGCCATGCTTGACTGGGGCTTTTTAAAGTTAGCACTAAAAAATGCAGGGGTCACCCAGCGGCCTAAGCTGATCATCGATACCCTACAAATAGAAAAAAAGCGCTTACTGCAACACGCAAGCGATATAAAATTAGATGATTTAACCTTAAATGAATGCCGTAATCGCTACGATTTACCAAGCTATCATTGCCATCATGCGCTTACCGATGCACAAGCCACTGCTGAGCTGTTATTGGCCCAATGCCATCAAATAGGCGCCGGTAAAGAGTTAACGTTAAGAGCACTAGTTTAACAAAGCTATTTCACTTACGTATAATTTTGTTAAACTCAATTCTTTTAAAAGGATTTATTATGGTAATTGAAGCCGCCAGTAAGTATTACAACCAGTTAAACAATGACCTTCAAGCAGTTAAAAAGTACATTCACAACAATTTTGGTGTGTTTCTTACTATTCTTTACTTATTAGGTAGTTTATCAGGTGTTGTGTATCTTTACGTTTTACTTAATAACTTTTCGGTTGATGTATTCAACTTTATTGAAATAAGTGACTTTTTACTGGCACTGATTTCAAATCCTTTACTTATTACTATTTATACTACGCTCATCGTTATAACAGCTATTTATTTAAATTGGCGCTCAGGACACATGCCAGATCCTAGTAAAACAACCGTGTTAAAAAAACTTTATTATGGCTTTTGTTACCCGTACTATTTATTAAAACCTAGTTATACAGCGGTATTATTTTTAGCGCTTATAATACCTACATACCCTACTATGTTGGCGTATTCACACAGTAAAGACATAGTAAATGAAAGAACAATGAGTTATCACTTATCATTAAATTATCCAATTGCTAAGAGCAAAGTAACTCAACTTCAAAATGTTCAAATAGTAGCCTCAACAATGGGGAATTTATTTGTTTATGATAATAAACAAGATAAGTTACTTATTATTTCACAAGAAAATATTTCAGCATTAATACCTAATGAAAATAAAGTAAAAACGGTTAGCTCAGAGTCAAAAGAGTAGCCTCTACATCACCCAAAAATTAGCTAATTTAATGAGGATACTCAGGCACGTAAGCATAAAATATTTAGCTGAAATATTATTAAATGTTACTTATAGGTGTAGGCATATAAGTCATAATTTCACTTTTACAAGGAACGAATATGAAACTTATCATCGCTATTTTTATTGCCTTATTTCCACTTGTTACGTTTGCAAATTCAAGTTTGCCGCCGAATAGACATATTGCTGTCCAGGGGAAGGGTGAGGTATTAGCTAAACCAGATCTAGCCAAAATTTCATTTGAGGTGGTTAGTATGAAAAAAGAATCACTTGATGCAAAACGTGATGTGGATGCTAGGGTTAATTTATTTTTAAACGGTTTAGATAAATATGGGGTCGCAGAGTCGGCAGTATCAGCCTCAAATTTATTAACTACTGCTGATATGCAATATTTAGAAAGTGGTGAGAAAAACGGGTAGGTTACATTGCTTCGCGTTCACTCAAAGTTACTATTGATGATATTAACAAGATGAATGAAATTGTTGATTTTGCATTGAGTGTAAAAATAAATGAAGTAACTAATATAGAGTTACTGTCTTCAAAAGCCAAAGAGTTGGAAGCTCAGGCTACGCAGAATGCAGTAGAAAATGCGAAAGTTAAAGGTAAAGTACTAGCGAGTTCATTTGGTGCATCTCTTGGAAATATTTATAGTATTAATTCTAATAACAATCGCTCAAATTATGGCTATCATTCAATGTATGTTGAGCGCATTGATGTGACTGGTTCGAAAATGAGTGAGTCTCCTTTTGCAGCGGGGCGTTATTTAGAAATTTCTATAACATTTGAATCATCTATAAACGTAGTGTTTGACCTAGAGATAAAATAACAATTAGGGTATGAGGCATTAGGGAAATGGAATTAAATTATTTTTATATTGGGTTTGGTGTCATTGTATTACTGAACGTCATCGTTAGTGTTCTTTTGATAAAGCGCGATGATTTAGAGGTTTTTCAAAAAGTGGCGCAAGTCATATTGGTCTGGTTAATTCCGTTGTTTGCTGCGGTTGGTTTGTGGTTGTTTTATCGCTCACAGGATAAGCCCAAAAGCATACCTAAAAGCTTTGGTGGAGGAACTTCCTCTGGTACGAACACACACAATGGCAGCGGATTATAAGCAAATTTTAACGTGTATACTTTAAGGGTATGTGGGGATTTTCAACGTTAATTTAAAGTTTCTAATCGCCCCCTCTTATAATCAGGCGCAAGGTCGATTACAATACAGGCATCTAAAAGGCAAATAGCCTTTATCTGCACGCTAAAAGAGTGGATTTTATATTTCATGGCAATCAAACTTGCAATTAATGGTTTTGGTCGTATTGGTCGAAATATTGTCCGCGCGTTGTACGAGTCAGGTTTGAGCGACGAAATTAAAATTGTTGCCATTAACGAACTGGCTGACCCTGAAGCTATTGCTCATTTATTAAAATACGACACATCCCACGGTCGTTTTTCTTTTCCTGTAAAACTTGGTGAAGACACCATTAGTGTTGCAGGCGATACTATTGCACTTTTTTGTGAAGAAAACCCAGTAGAATTACCTTGGCAAACCCTTGATGTAGATGTGGTACTTGAATGTACTGGTGTTTATCATTCGCGTGAGCATGCACAGTTACACATTACAGCGGGCGCCAAAAAGGTGTTGTTTTCGCATCCGGCTGATAACGACGTAGATGCCACTATTGTTTATGGCATAAACGACGATGAGCTTAAAAGCGAGCATACTATTGTATCTAACGGCTCGTGTACCACAAACTGTGTAGTGCCAGTAATAAAAGTATTAGACGATGCCTTTGGTATTGAGTCGGGTGCTATTACCACTATTCATGCATCGATGAACGATCAACAAGTGATTGACGCGTACCATCATGATTTGCGCCGTACCCGCGCCGCGAGTCAGTCTATTATTCCGGTAGATACAAAACTTGCCCGCGGTATAGACCGCATATTACCTAAATTTGAAGGTCGCTTTGAGGCCATAGCTGTTCGCGTTCCAACAATTAATGTAACGGCCATGGATTTAAGTGTAACGGTTAATGCCGATGTAGATTTAAAGGCCGTTAATAATGCACTTAAAGCACAAGCAAAAGATAGACTCGAAGGTATTTTAAGTTACACCGAAGAGCCGCTTGTATCAGTTGATTTTAATCACGATCCACATTCTTGTATTATTGATGGCACACAGACACGAGTTAGTCACAAACGGCTGATAAAGTTACTTGTTTGGTGTGATAATGAGTGGGGATTTGCAAATCGTATGCTCGATACCGCGCGTGCGATGGTTGCAGTAACTCAGTAACTTTTTATATTACTATAATAATTTAAATGTATTTTTCAGGTTCAGTATCGTTAACTAAGGAGATATTCATGTCGGTCATAAAAATGGCAGATTTAGATTTAAACGGCAAACGCGTATTAATTCGTGAAGATTTAAATGTACCAGTTAAAGCAGGTAAAGTGACGTCAGATGCGCGTATTCGTGCTGCACTACCTACTATTAAATTAGCTCTTGAGAAAGGCGCTAAAGTAATGGTTATGTCACACCTTGGCCGTCCTACGGAAGGGGAATACAACGAAGAATATTCGCTTGCCCCTGTAGCTGATTACCTAAACGATGCGCTAGCGCAAACAGTACGTCTTGAAAAAGACTACTTAAATGGCGTAGATGTAGCTGATAATGAAGTGGTTGTATTTGAAAACGTGCGCTTTAATAAAGGCGAGAAGAAAAACGATGAAGCGTTATCAAAACAACTTGCAGCTTTATGTGATGTATACGTAATGGATGCCTTTGGTACAGCTCACCGCGCACAAGCGTCTACTCATGGTGTTGGTTTATTTGCTGATGTTGCCTGTGCAGGCCCATTACTATCGGCTGAACTTGAAGCATTAGGAAAAGCACTTGATAATCCAGCTCGCCCATTAGTGGCTATTGTGGGTGGTTCAAAAGTTTCGACTAAACTAACTGTATTAGATTCACTGTCTAAAATTGTTGACCAGCTAGTAACTGGCGGCGGTATTGCTAATACGTTTATTGCAGCTGCAGGCAATCCGGTCGGTAAATCACTTTTTGAAGCTGATTTAATGGATGAAGCAAATCGTTTATGTGCAGCAGCGAAGGCAAACGATGGTGAAATTCCAGTTCCTACGGATGTAGTGGTAGGTAATGAATTTTCAGAGTCAGCAGTTGCTACGCTTAAAGATGTAAGCGAAGTGACTAGCGACGATATGATTTTTGATATTGGCCCAGATACCGCCAGCCAACTTGCTAAAATTATTGCAAATGCAGGCACGGTAGTATGGAATGGTCCTGTAGGTGTATTTGAGTTTGATCAGTTTGGCAACGGCACACGTGCTATTGCTCAAGCAATTGCTAATTCAAACGCATTTTCAATTGCGGGTGGCGGTGATACTTTAGCTGCAATTGATAAATACGGCATAGCCGATAAAGTTTCTTACATTTCTACCGGTGGTGGTGCGTTCTTAGAGTTTTTAGAAGGCAAAAAACTTCCAGCAGTAGAAATGCTAGAGTCACGCGCTAAATAAAGTTATTTAGCCGTGTAAAGTGAGGGGAAACCCTCACTAATCATTAATTATTAAATACCTCTCACCCTAATTTAATAATTAATGTGTACGAAGCTTAACTGCAGAGCAGTGGGTTTCGTGGTGTTATTTAAACGCCAAACTAACATATCCGTTCAAACTAGATGGCAGTGAAATGCTATCGATAAATTGGAGAATACCCAATGGCTTTAATCAGTATGCGACAACTTTTAGATCATGCAGCTGAGCATGGTTACGGCGTACCCGCTTTTAACGTGAATAACCAAGAGCAGATGCGCGCAATAATGGAAGCGGCTGACAAAACAAACAGCCCAGTAATCGTTCAAGGATCAGCAGGCGCTCGTGCTTATGCCGGTGCACCATTTATTCGCCATATGATTTTAGCAGCCGTTGAAGAATGGCCACATATCCCTGTCGTAATGCATCAAGATCACGGCACCTCGCCCGGTGTTTGTCAGCGTTCAATTCAACTTGGTTTTTCATCAGTAATGATGGATGGCTCGTTAATGAGCGATGGTAAAACGCCTTCAAGTTATGAATACAACGTTGAAGTTACTCGCGAAACAGTGGCTATGGCACATGCGTGCGGTGTATCGGTTGAGGGCGAGCTAGGTGTATTAGGTTCACTTGAAACGGGTGAAGCGGGCGAAGAAGATGGTGTAGGCGCAGAAGGTAAATTAACAACTGATCAAATGCTAACTGATCCTGAAGAAGCCGCTGACTTTGTAAATAAAACCCATGTTGATGCGCTTGCGATTGCATGTGGTACATCGCACGGGGCTTACAAATTTACGCGCCCACCAACAGATGATATTTTAGCAATTGATCGCATTAAAGCCATTCACGCACGTATTCCTAACACGCATTTAGTAATGCATGGATCGTCGTCGGTACCACAAGAATGGCTAGAGATCATAAACCAGTACGGTGGCGAAATTCCTGAAACCTACGGTGTACCAGTTGAGCAAATTGTTGAAGGTATTAAGCACGGTGTTCGTAAAGTAAATATTGATACCGATTTACGTTTAGCGTCTACCGGTGCTATTCGTCGTCATATGGCGCTTAATCCATCTAACTTTGATCCACGTAAATACCTAGCAGAAGCTACAAAAGCGATGACAGAGATTTGTGTTGCACGTTACAACTCGTTTGGAACGGCAGGGCAGGCTGGTAAAATTAAACCAATTTCTCTTGATGACATGCACCTTAAGTACTTAAGCGGCGAGTTAGCACCACAGATTAAATAATCGATCGATTAAACAGATCAATGTGTAAAGGCCAGTAATATTATTACTGGCTTTTTTATTGCCTGCCAATAGCAGATCATGCAATTACCAACGGTATTAATTGGGATCACTCATTTACTAACACAGATTGTATTGGATCATTACTTTACTAAGTAAACGTAATTTTTACTTTATTTAGCATTAAAAATAATCAGATCTTTTTTTGTTTGTACAAACAATCAACAACTTAACTTTTTGAGTAGGTAGAGTATTGATCTCAACATTGATCGCCTTGGTAAAAATCTGATCTTTAAAGTAAAGCTTAGTAAAATCCAGATCTATTAAAAGCTAAGTAAATACAAACAAAGGCAGACTTAGTAAAGCAATGATCTGAGTATTCGATCATATTTAAAGTTTAGTTTTTGTAAGTACTAAAAATGTCTTTATTCAATTTTTAAAATATATAAATTTGTGACAGTAGTGAGGTTTTTATTATTAATTTGGCTTTTTTTTACCCCGATTTTAATTTACACGTTACACTTTCATAAAAATGTAATACTTAGTCATAATAATGAAAACTTATTCGATAGCTTAAGAGATAAATTGGAATGTCACGTAAAGTACTAGTCGTAGACGACGAAGCGCCTATCAGAGAGATGCTTGTTTTTGTATTAGAGCAAAATGGATTTCAGGCAATTGAAGCTGAAGATTATGATTCTGCTATTGCTGCAATGGTTGAGCCTTACCCTGATATGGTATTGCTTGATTGGATGTTGCCTGGCGGAAGCGGTATTCAAATTGCTAAAAAGTTTAAGCAAAACGAACACACGCGCCAAATACCTATTATTATGCTTACAGCTCGCGGTGAAGAAGAAGACAAAGTACGCGGCTTAGAAGTAGGCGCTGACGACTACGTAACTAAACCGTTTTCGCCAAAAGAATTAATGGCGCGTATTAAAGCGGTTATTCGTCGTGTGTCGCCAACCTCTCTAGAAGAAGCAATTGAAGTGCATGGCTTACGCTTAGATCCTATTTCTCATCGTGTTACTTCTGAAGGAAATGAGCTTGATATGGGCCCTACAGAGTTTAGGCTCCTTCACTTTTTCATGACTCACCCTGAACGGGTTTACAGCCGTGAACAATTGTTAGATCATGTGTGGGGAACCAATGTGTATGTGGAAGACCGTACTGTTGATGTTCATATTCGCCGTTTACGCAAAGCAATTGGCCCGTTAGGACACGATCGTTTGGTTCAAACCGTGCGTGGTGCAGGGTACCGTTTTTCAAGTAAACTATAACCTACTTAAACACCAGCTTAGTTTTATACGTGTATAACTACTCTAAGGTAAAGTGAGTGTATGTATCGAGTTGTTAATAAGCAGGCGTTAATAAAACGTCTGTTTATCTATTTTTTACCCTTACTATTAATTGGTGTGCTAGTTGGCGCACCTTTTTTGCTTTTATTTTTAGGCTCTTTTTCACTTCTTGTTTGGCATTATCATCAATTATACCGTTTAAGCGATTGGCTTTTAAATCAGCGCAGTTTTAACCCCCCTGAAGGCGAAGGTGCATGGGAGCAAGTGTTTGAAGGCATTTATCATCTACAACACCGTAACCGAAAAAAACGAAATGAATTGGCTGATTTAATTAGGCGATTTCGTGATGGGGCCGAAGCGGTACCCGATGCTGTTATTGTGCTTCAAACCGATTTAAGCATTGTGTGGTGTAATCAGCTGGCGCTTAAGGTATTAGGGCTGCAGTGGCCTACCGATCATGGGCAGCGCTTAGATAACTTAATACGCGAACCTAAGTTTGCAAAATATATGCACAAAGGTAATTTTGACGAAGCACTAGAACTTGATAATGGCCATGCTATTGAACAAGTGCTTGAGTTTAGGGTAATGCCCTATGCAACTACGCAGTTAATGGTTGTGGTGCGCGACGTAACCCGTTTAAAGCAGCTTGAACAAATGCGTAAAGACTTTGTTGCCAATGTATCGCATGAGCTGCGTACGCCGCTTACGGTGGTTACAGGTTACCTTGAAATGATGGACAGCGACAACTTACCGCCTCCTGCAATGTGGAATAAAGCACAATCTACCATGCTTGAGCAGTGTAAACGTATGGACAGTTTGGTCAGCCAGTTATTATCACTTTCCCGAATAGAAGGTTCGCGCCGACAAGATAACGATAAAGCGATTAATGTACCTCAGTTACTTGGTTATATTCAAACAGAAGCCCAGTCTATTAATCAAGACAAAGGCCATGAATTACTCTTTGATATAGATAACACACTCGACATAAAAGGCTCTGAAGATGAGCTGCGTAGTGCGTTTTCTAATTTAGTTTTTAACGCTATTCATTACACTAAACCTGGCGGAAAAATACAGGTTAGCTGGCTTCGTAAAAATAATACCGCTTGTTTTACTGTTGTTGATAACGGTGATGGCATTGCTGCAGAGCATATTAATCGACTGACTGAGCGGTTTTATCGTGTAGATAAAGCACGAAGCAGAACCACAGGTGGGTCTGGTTTAGGCTTGGCAATTACAAAACATGTGTTAACACGCCACGATAGTAAATTAAATATCACCAGTGAAGTTGGAAAGGGTTCTTGTTTTTCTTTTTGTTTTTCAATAGATAAGATCGTTGAACCCCAAAATAAACAACAAGTTTTGGTAAAGTCATAAAAGTGTCATTTAAGAGTCATATCATTGTCATGTACTCACTTTAGAGTGGGCAGCAGTTAGAAAATGGGACGAACAAATCGGAGAACCCACATGAAATTTAAAAATTTAGTTGCCGCAATGGGTGTGGCTGTTACAACTTTCGTATCTGCTCAAGCAGTGGCTTTAGATCAAGACATTCCTGAGTATCAAAAAATCAGCGGCGTATCAGGCAACTTTTCATCAGTAGGTTCTGACACTTTAGCTAACATGATGACGTTTTGGGCTGAAGAGTACAAACGTATTTACCCAAATGTAAACATTCAAATTCAAGCGGCAGGTTCTTCTACAGCGCCTCCAGCATTAACCGAAGGTACTGCTAACCTAGGTCCAATGAGTCGCGCAATGAAATCAAAAGAAATCGAAGCGTTTGAAAAACGTTACGGTTACAAGCCAACAGCAGTTCGCGTAGCTATTGATGCACTTGCTGTTTATGTACACAAAGATAACCCAATTGAAGGTCTTCGTATTGACCAAGTTGACGCTATTTTCTCATCAACTCGTAAGTGTGGTGCGTCAGAGCAAGTTAACCGTTGGAGCGATGTAGGCCTTGAAGGTAGCTGGGCAGCACGCGACATTCAATTATACGGACGTAACTCTGTATCAGGTACTTACGGTTACTTTAAGAAAAAAGCACTGTGTAAAGGTGACTTCCGTAATAACGTAAATGAACAGCCGGGTTCTGCATCTGTAGTACAATCAATTTCGTCTTCACTGAACGCAATTGGTTACTCAGGTATTGGTTACAAAACGTCAGGTGTACGTACTGTTCCATTGTCTAAAAAAGGCACTAACTTTGTAGATGCAACACTTGATAACGTTGCGCAAGGTAAATACCCACTTTCTCGCTTTTTATACGTGTACGTTAACAAGCACCCAAATAAAGCCTTGTCTCCAATGGAAGCTGAATTCTTAAAAATGATTCTTTCAAAAGACGGTCAACAAATTGTAGAAAAAGATGGTTATGTTCCTCTTTCTGCAAAGCTAGTTGAAGTAGAGCTTAAAAAGCTAGGTTTAAAATAATAAATCTAAGCAATAAAAAAACCGCTCATTGAGCGGTTTTTTTGTGCTTAAAATTAAACATTTTAGGGAATTAAATACCACCTAACTTTTCAGCACGTGCTTTACATTGGTTGTATGTTTCTACACATTTAGCAGAACACACCTGTTGCTTAAGCCCTTCAGCTGTTGTTTGTTGCTCGCAGGTGCTTTCACAACGAAAGTTTTGTTGAGCACATTGGTTCATCTCGGCATTTTCAACATGGTTTTGACAACCGGCTAAAACAGCTAAAGTGAGCGCAACCACGCTTGTTTTTATTAATATATGCATTTTTAATCCTTAAAGTAAGCTCAATAAATTAAATATCGACCTGCATGTTGTCAATTAATCTCACAGAGCCTAAAAAGGCGGCGGCTAAAATAACAAAATGGTTATCATCGAGTGTAGCAGTTTTTAAGGTATCTCGTTGAGCTATCTCAAAATAGTCTGGCTTTAAGCCTGCTTGCTCTAGGCTTTGTTTAGCATGTGTTTTAAGCGAAGTGAAATCTTTATTACCTTGCTTAAGCTGCTCGGCACACTGGCCTAGCGCTTTAAATAAAGCGGTTGCTGTTGTTTTTTGCTCTGCTGATAAGTAGCCATTTCGTGAACTCATAGCAAGCCCTGATACTTCTCGCATGGTGGGTACACCAATAATTTCAACAGGTATAGATAGGTCACGAGCCATCGTTTTAATCACTTGCAGTTGCTGAAAATCTTTTTCACCAAAGCAAACGTAGTCAGGTTGTACTAGGTTAAATAGCTTAGTAACAACAGTTGCAACGCCTTTAAAATGCCCAGGACGCGAACCACCACAGTAACCAAGCGACACGCCTGGTACGTCAACAAAACTTTGCTCACCAAGCCCATTTGGGTAAATTGTGCTTACACTTGGTGTAAATACAATATCAGTACCTAATTCTGCAAGGCCTTGTTTGTCCTCTGATAATGTACGTGGGTAGTTATCTAAATCTTCGTTAGCGCCAAATTGCATTGGGTTTACAAAAATACTAACAACCACTTTATCAGCTAAGGTTTTTGCTTTTTCAACGAGAGAAAAGTGTCCTCGGTGTAAATTGCCCATTGTTGGCACAAACGCCACACTCAAGCCCGCTTGTCGCCATGCTTTAATTTGACTACGTAATGATTTAATTTCAGTAATTGACTGCATTATTTAAACTCATGTTCAGCACTTGGAAAAGCGCCACTTTTTACATCGGTACAATATTTTTGAACGGCCGCTGGCATGTTGCCAGTTTCTAATAAAAAGTTTTTTGAAAATTTTGGAATATAACCTGCCGAAATACCGACTAAGTCGTGCATTACTAATATTTGACCGTCGGTCACATTACCAGCACCAATGCCTATGGTTGGAATACTAAGCGCATCAGTAATACGTTTTGCCAATGCACTCGGAATACACTCTAGTACTAATAGTTGTGCGCCAGCGGCTTCAAGTGCTTTTGCATCATCAATCATTTTTTGTGCTTTGTCTTCTTCGCGGCCTTGGATTTTAAAGCCGCCAAATACGTGCACAGATTGAGGGGTAAGGCCTAAGTGCCCACACACAGGAATACCTTGTTGAGTAAGCGCTTTAATACTGTCGTAAAGCCATTCACCACCTTCAAGTTTAACCATGTTTGCACCAGCGCGCATAAGTTCTGCGGCATTTTTACAGGTGTCGTTAACGCTTGAATATGTCATAAATGGCATGTCAGCAATAACAAATAATTCACGGCTTCCTGCACGCACGCAGCGCGTATGATAAGCAATATCTTGGTTGGTTACGCCAAGCGTATCATCACCGCCTTGTAGCACCATACCTAATGAATCACCGACTAAAATAACGTTAACGCCATTATCATGAAATAACTTTGCAAAGCTTGCATCGTAAGCAGTTAAAGCTGTGATTTTGTTATTTTCTGCTTTCATTTTATTTAAAGTAGAAACGGTTATTTTAGACATAATATTCCTCGCAGGCATAAGCCTTGGTTAATTACAGAGGTAATTGTTGTAAGTCGTTGAGCGGTAAATTAGTTGCAATGGTTTTTAGTGCAATGCCGCTGGGTAAAATAAGTTCTGGCGCAAGTTCAAGCAGTGGATACACCACAAACTCGCGTTCGTTCAAGCCATAATGGGGCACAGTTAAGCGTGCAGTATTAATAATTTTATTACCAAACAAAAGGGTATCTATGTCTAGCGTTCGAGGACCCCAACGTTCGGCTTTTCTAACACGGCCGTGCTCTAGTTCAATTTTTTGTGTTAAATCAAGTAGCTGTTCTGGTTCAAGATAGGTATTAATACATGCAACTGCGTTAATGTAGTCGGGTTGGTCTTGCGGTCCCATGGGTTTACTTGCGTAATAGTGAGACACGCTTACAAACTCGCTATGCGGCAGTTTTTTAAGTGCCGCAATCGCATTATCAAGCTGTTGTTTAGGCGAGTTTAAGTTAGCACCTAACCCTAAATAAACACAGTTCATGTTATTACTCAGCTGGCTTTCTTGGTGCGCGGCGACGAGAGCGTTTACGCGGCTTTGGACCACCTTGATGACCTAAGTTTTTAACCATGTCTTTTTGACCGTTAATATCTTGGCTAAGGTATTGAGTCCACCACTGTGCAAGTTCTTTATGCTCAGTTTCACCCGCATCAACGCGCAATAATAAAAAGTCGTAAGCGGCTTTAAAGCGCGGTTGTTGCGTTAACCTGTACGCACGTTGGCCTGCACGTTTATCTAAACGGTGCTGGATATGCCAAATATCGCGCGCACCCAACGTAAAGCGTTTTGGAACTGCGATATGTTGTGCGCTTTCGCTAAGTACTTTATTCATTGCTTGTGCAAAGGCATCGTACTCGCTAAGTTGTTCTTCGGCTTGAAGCTTTTTGGTTATTGCTAAAAGTGGGAACCATAATAGCGCGGCAAAAATAAATGCAGGCGTTACTTTTTTATCTGCATTTATGCGTTTATCGGTATTTTGAAACATTTGCTGAACAAAGGCTTGTTCTAAACCATTTGGGTTGGCTTCTAAAATTTTATCTAGCGCAGGAAATAATGCACGGAAAAGCCCGTATTGGCGAAGCATTAAAAAGTTAGCTTCAGCTTTACCGTTTAAAAACAGTTTAAGCACTTCTTCAAACAAACGCGCCGGTGGAATGTTATCAAGTAAGCTGGCAAGCTCGCTGATCGGCTTTTCGCTATTAGGCGCAATGCTCATATCAAGCTTTGTTGCAAATCGTACTGCGCGTAACATACGCACGGGATCTTCACGGTAGCGTGTTTCAGGATCGCCAATAAGCTCTATTTGTTTTGCTTTAATAGCGGCTAAACCATTGGCGTAATCATGAATGCTAAAATCGTTAATTGAGTAATACAGCGCGTTAATTGAAAAATCACGGCGCTCAGCATCTTCTTCAATGCTACCAAATACGTTGTCACGTAATAATTGCCCTTCAGTACTTGATTGGCTTATTTGGTTTTTAGACTCAGGCGCTTCGTGATGACCGCGCATGGTTGCCACTTCAATAATTTCACGGCCAAATACAATGTGCGCTAAACGAAAACGGCGACCAATTAATCTACAGTTTCTAAAAAGCTTTTTAACTTGGTCGGGCGTTGCGTTAGTGACTACATCAAAGTCTTTAGGTTGTTGACCTAACAATATATCGCGAATACAACCACCAACGAGGTAGGCATCAAAGCCACCGTCTTTTAATCGGTATAAAACTTTGATTGCATTTGGGCTAAATTGTTTACGAGAAATACCATGCTCACCGCGCGTGATTACTAATGGTTCGCTGCTTACAGAGGCAGAGGCATTTTCAGCACTCGTATTTGGGCCGATTATCTGTCGGCAAAATTGAAAAAGCTTGGAAATAATAATCCGTCTCCTAGAAGGTGTTGATTGGCCTTTCATCGCAATCAAAAATAACCGCAAATAGTGGTGTTAAACCCCAATACTCACCGTCTTACTCAAATAGCACATATTTAGGCGGCTATCATATACCAGCAGGGTTTAAAAATTAAGTTGATGTGTTGAAATTAAGCTGTTTTTAACGATTTTATTTACACAGTTTAGTAAATTGCTTGGCTTAACTTGTTTGCTACTGAGAAATTTGTATTTCAGCGACTTGCGGCACTTGCTTTAACTCAAAGGTATTTACGCCCCACTCAATGAGTTGCTCAGTAGTTAAATCCATTAAATTGGCATGAGTTGGCAAGCCTAAAAATTCAAAGGCACTTATCAATGCGGGTTTTGGCTCTGCTTTACTAATTGCAGGAGCATAGTTTTGTTTAGATAGTTTAAAACCGGGCTTGGCAACGGCTAAAGGTAAGTGAGCAAACTCAGGAATAGGGTGATTAAGTTGTTTAAATAAACTGATTTGCCGTGCTGTTGGCTCAATTAAATCGGCGCCTCTAACAATCCTATTTATGCCTTGATCAATATCGTCCACAACAACCACTAATTGGTAGGCGAATAAGCCATCACTGCGCTTTATTATATAATCTTCGTGTGCCAGCTCGCTACTAACACAAATATCACCTTGAATCAGATCGTTAAACTGTGTGGTTGCATGGCATTGTGTTAATCGAAGTGCGCCTGTATCGGTTGGGTGTCCAAGGTTTTTACACTGGCCTTGGTAAATTCCACCCAAAGCTTTTATTTGTTTTCGGCTACAGTGGCAAGCATAAACACATTGTTGATTTTCAAGGGAGCTGACTACGTCTTGGTATAAATCGAGCCGCTTAGTTTGATAAACAACTGATTCATCCCAGTGGAGGCAATAGGCTTGTAAGGTATTTAGAATATCGGTGTCGGCATTTTTCACCACTCGAGTGGTGTCTATATCCTCGATACGGACGAGCCATGACCCTTTATTTGCTTTTGCATCAAGGTAACTGCCCACAGCCGCAACAAGTGAGCCAAAATGAAGTGGCCCAGAAGGAGACGGTGCAAAACGACCGCGATAGTTGCGCATAGGCGCAGTAACGGCTGCAGGTGGCATGCTAATTAATAGGGTTAATTAGCCGCGTCCAGCTTGTTTTTCTTTAATTTCTGCAAGTGTTTTACAGTCTACGCATAAATCAGCAGTTGGTCGCGCTTCTAGGCGGCGAATGCCAATTTCGATGCCACAAGACTCACAAAAGCCAAAATCATCTTCTTTAATTAAAATAATTGTTTTTTCAATTTTTTTAATTAATTTACGTTCGCGGTCACGAGTTCGAAGTTCTAAAGAAAACTCTTCTTCTTGTGCAGCGCGGTCAACTGGGTCAGGAAAGTTAGCAGCTTCGTCTTGCATATGCGATTTTGTACGATCAACTTCATTACGTAAATCGTTACGCCAAGTTTCTAAAATCGTTTTGAAATGAGCACGTTGTGCTTCATTCATATACTCTTCGCCTGGTTTTTCTTGGTATGGTTCTAAACCGGCTTGAGCCAATAAACCATGTTTCTTTTGGTCTGGCATAACTCTCTCCTAAATCCTTAATTTAATGCCTCAGCATTAGCCGGCGGTATAAATAACAGAAACTTATACCCTAGGCAAATTTATTTTTAATTATTCGAATTAGCTTCAACCATGCTTTGCGAGTAAAAAGTGCGTTAAATGAGGGTGCTTATTTAACTAACTTACTGGTTTGTAAAACTTGCCTATATATGAGGGCAAAACTTTAAAAAACAAGTTTAACTCTGGAATTGATTTTTATTGCTTCAATCTTTTCATCGCGTTGTTTGTTCTAATTACAATTACTGAGCTTAATGGTTGGGTTATACATTAAGCTACAAATGCTATTTTTTTATGAAGAACGACTTCGTTTGCGCAAATAAGTGCTTTATAAGCGATAACTTCAACACCGCCATCGATGGCTTGTTGTAAAAGCGCTGCGTATTTTTCATCAATATGCGCCGCCGCGCTGACAATATTAATCCCCTCATGCAAAACAGCGAACAGTAGTACGGCGCGATGGCCTAATTCGACCACTTCAATAAGTTCGCGAAGGTGTTTTTGTCCACGCAGTGTTTGTGCATCCGGAAAGTAACCTTGGCCGCTGTGTGGATCATCTTGGCTTATTAAAGTGACCGATTTAACTTCAACGTAGCAGCTTGGTTTGTTTGGGGTTGTGAGTAAAAAGTCGATTCGGCTATTTTCACTGCCGTATTTAACTTCACTTTGAAGTTGCTCATAGCCTGTTAGTTCATCAATCACTTTATGATTAATCGCTTCTTCAACTACTTTATTGGCTACCGCTGTATTAACACATATTAATTGCCCTAAATTGTTTTTGGTCAGCTCTAATGAATGTGGATATTTTCGTTTTACGTTATCGCTGGTTGAATAAAAAGCAGTAAAACCTGGTTCGGCGCAGCCGGTCATTTTTCCGGTGTTAGCACAATGGGCGGTAAACTCAGCGCCATTGTTTAATTTTAAATCAGCTAAAAAGCGCTTGTAGCGTTTTAATAGTGTGGCTGATTGCAGTGCAGGTGTGTACTTCATGGTTGTGTCCAATGCGGTTAAATAGCGTGATAGGGGTTATTTATCTCAAGCTGTTGGGAACTTAGGCGCACTATAGTAAACTCAACAGCACATTTAAGTGCAAGGATATTCTAACATGAGTGAAAAATTTGTTGTTCAACTAAGCGAACACGCAGCACCGAGTCATTGGGGCGAAAGCGCAACGTTGTCTTTTAACGAGCGTGGCGCAACCGTTCATTTATCTGAGCAAGAAACATTAAAAAATGTTCAAAAAGCAGCGCGTACAATTGCTAATCAAGGTGTTAAGCATGTTGAGCTTGCGGGCGACACGTGGTGCACAGAAAGCCAATGGGCTTTTTACCAAGGCTTTGTAACACCAAAATTGTTAAATGGTGTTGAATTTGTTGATAACGCACAGTCAGATCTTAAAGAACTTGCGCATTTAAAAAGCTCAGCAACATGGGCGCGTGAAATGGTTAATGGCACCGCAGACGATATATACCCTGAAAGCCTTGCTGAAAAAGCAGCTGAGTTTATTCAATCACTTGCGCCAGAGCACGTAAGCTACCAAATAATTAAAGGCGATGCGTTATTAGAGCAGCAATGGATTGGTATTCATGCTGTTGGTCGCGGAAGTGTTCGCCCTCCGGTATTGTTAGAGCTTGATTACAACCCAACAGGCGACGATAACGCACCCGTTAGTGCAGCCCTTGTGGGTAAAGGCATTACGTTTGATTCGGGCGGTTATTCAATTAAATCAAGCGAAGGCATGCTAGGAATGAAGTGCGATATGGGCGGTGCTGCAACAGTAACGGCTGGTTTAGCACTAGCTATTAATCGTGGCATTGAAAAGCGCATTAAATTATTTTTATGTTGTGCTGAAAACTTAATTTCTGGCCACGCTTACAAATTAGGCGATATTCTTACTTACAAAAATGGCACAACCGTTGAAATTGTAAATACTGATGCAGAAGGGCGTTTAGTGCTTGCCGATGGCTTAATGGCTGCGGGTGAAACAGGCGCGCCTTTAATTATTGACGCTGCAACATTAACGGGTGCAGCGTTGGTTGCTGTTGGTCAAGAATACAATGCGTTGTTTGCACTAGATAAAGAGCTTGCGCGTGAGGTTGAAGGCTTTGCATCTCAAGAAATGGAAGCAGCTTGGCCATTACCACTTGAAAAGTGGCACCAACAAAACTGCCCATCACCTTATGCTGATACGGCTAACAGCCGAGCGCAAAAAGGGGGCGGCTATGGTGGTGCGTCAAATGCTGCAGGCTTTTTATCTCGCTTTGTGCCAAACGATGGTAAAGGTTGGGTACACATTGATTTAGCTGCTGCATTTAACATGGGTAGCACGAGCCAATGGTCTGCAGGCGCAACAACACAAGGTATGCGCACGGTTGCTCGTACGTTGCTAGAAAAAGCATAATATTAACTAAGTTAGGCTTTTTATATTAAAATTAGGCACCGTTTGGTGCCTTTTTTGATCTACAAGCAAGCAATTTTATTTAATTTACGGTAAAATCCATCGCCAATACCTGTTTGAGTGGCTAAGTTGGTTTTACTCTAAACTACGCTCAAATATAATATCCACCACTGGGGTTTCTAACTATGTCAGATAAGTGCTATATCACAGCTCAACAGTTACTTGAAGATTCATTCCGCGTAGCGGCACAAGTATACAAAGACGGCTTTCGTCCTGATTTTATTATAGGTATTTGGCGAGGTGGTGCACCAATTGGTATTGCTGTGCAAGAATATTACGATTACAAAGGTATTGAAACTGACCACATTGCAGTGCGTACATCGTCTTATTACGGTATTGGCCAACAATCAAAAGAAATTAAAGTACACGGCTTACATTACATTGTAGAAAACGCTAATGCGGGTGATTCTTTGCTTATTGTTGATGATGTATTTGACTCAGGGCGCAGTATTGTTGCACTAAAAGAAAAGCTTTCAGAACTAATGCGCTTAAACTTACCGCGCGATATTCGAATTGCTTGCCCATACTACAAACCAAAAAATTCAAAAGTAGATACCGTGCCTGATTACTACATTCATGAGTCGGAAGAATGGTTAGTATTCCCGCATGAATTGTCGGGTTTAACACCGGATGAAATTATTGAAGGTAAATCTGACTTAGTAAAAATTCACGATATTTTGTTAGAAGATTAATACAACGAGTGCATCGAATGCATATTTAGCCTTACGAACGTGTTATTCGTTTTTAGGGCAATAAAAAAGGCCTTAATTGGCCTTTTTTTGTGAGCTTAAAGTTGTGCAAAGCTATCTACATATTCACTAAGCATTGGAATATCGACCGCTTGTAAACCATTAGTGCTTCTTTGCACTAGGCCTTTTTCTACTAACTCTGTTACAACACGCCTGTAAGCTCGCTCAGTGGTTGCAAAACGTTCAGCCTCTGCGTTTACCGTTGGGTAGGCTCTAAGTAGTGTAGGGTTGCTATTCTCGGCTCTCAGCAGGCAATCTTTAGCTATATTGTAACTAAGTGGCAGTAATAACTTATCTAAATTGATTTTTTGATTTTCTTGAAACTTAGCCGCAATAGTTTGTGCTGTGTATAAACTTAGCTCTGGTTTTTCGAGCAATAATGCACGCCAATGCCTTAATTCAATCAGGTTGTAAGTCACATCACTAAAACACGTTACCGTATAAATACACGGATTGTTGTTAAGTGCTTCTATTTCACCTATCAGGGTATTATTACAATCCAGTTGTCCTAGCAGCAGGCGTCGTCCGTTTCCTACGTCATAACTAAATGACACAGTGCCGCTGCGCACAAGCACAAGCTTGCTTAAAGGCTGATCTTGATGGATCAGCACTTCTTTTTTTGATTGTTGATAACTACTACCTGCAAAGGTTAATAGCTGTTCAACAAGATAACTAGAAAAATGGTATTGAAACATCAATATGCTCTTCGGACATTTGTCCTATTTATTATGTTTTAATGACGGTAGCATTAATACATTAAGAATTTACGCTAACTTGCTACTAATACTTTTAGCTTTGCTATGGGTATTATTTTACCTTCATTTCCCGTGTAATGATTTAAGAATTTGTTGGTTTTTTTGCCGGCAAACTTTTTCAGGTTTTTAAGCAAGTTAGCTTTTTATTTACGTATGTCACTTCGCTTAATTATTAATATAAGAGAGCTACTCTCTTACTAGCCAATTATTTTTCAAAATCTAAATAACGCTCATAATTAAGCAAAGTGCTATTACTTTGCAATACTTACAACTGTAATAAGTTAGCATTAGTGTAATGCTAACCCAAAGGTTAGGAGAGAACAATTGAGTTGGGAATATTTAGGCTATATTGCGTCAGCTTTATTGGTTGCATCACTCACTATGACCGATGTAGTAAAGCTTCGTTGGTACAACATGTTAGGATGTATTGTGTTTACGGCTTACGGTGTAGCCATTGGTGCTGTTCCCGTTGTTTTTACCAACGCGTTACTGGCATTGGTTAACTTGTATCACATTATAAAATTATACCGTCAGCCAAAAGCTGTTCAGCCAGAGACACAGCAGCCAAAAAGCTAAATGATATGGTTTGTATAAAAAAGGGTTAACTTGCGTTAACCCTTTTTTGTTTATTTAGCTGTACTCTCTTTTTTATCGAATCGCTTCATACCGGCAATCCATGTTTGTAGCACCTGGGTTTTGTATATATCTTCAACGGGTACTGTAAAGTAATCTTTATCCACTAAAATAAAATCGGCCCATTTACCTTGCTCTAAGCTCCCTATTTTAAACTCTTGATGCGCAGCATAAGCACCGCCCAGTGTAAACGCACGTAGTGCATCTTCGCGGCTTAGTACTTCGCTTGGACGCCAGCCATTTTCAGGCAGTTTGTTATGATCCATTCGCGTTATTGCTGAATATAAACCATCAAACGGATTTGCAAGCTCTACAGGGTAGTCAGAACCCGCAGCAACCACTGAACCTTGTTGTAAAAATGTTTGCCATGCGTATGCAAAGCTAAGTTGCTTTTCAGTTAGGCGTTGCTCTGCCATATGCATGTCAGACGTAGCATGAACAGGTTGCATTGATGGAATAATTTTTAGTGCTTTAAATCGAGGAATATCGTCTGGCGTTACTATTTGCGCGTGCTCTATACGGTTGCGCAGTAAAATACCGCCTGTTTTTTTAAATACATTTTCGTAGGCGTCTAAAACCACACGATTGGCCTTGTCACCAATGGCATGGGTGTTGGCGGTAAAACCGTTTTTAAAGCTTTGCGTAAATAAAGCTTCGAGTTTTTCTTGGGTTTCAAGCATCAAACCATGATGTCCAGCACGGTCGGCATAATCTTCAATAAGCGCTGCGCCACGCGAGCCTAATGCACCATCGGCATAAACTTTAACACTGCGAATTTCCATAAAATCGTAGTTATCGTGATATGGCCCCGCTTTTAACATCGCTGGTAAATCTGGGCTAGCACCACTTAGCATTGCCACAATACGCAGAGGTAAATTACCTTGAACGCCGCGTTCTTTGTACACTTCCCATGTGGCTTTATCTATGCCAGCGTCGTGAGTAGAAGTAATACCTAAGCTTAATAAGTGCTTTCCTGCGGCATCTAGCGAGTTGCTAATATCTTGTTTTGAAGGGGCTGGCATGTGCTGAACAATTAACGACTCAGCTTTATCAACAAAAATACCGGTAGGGTGACCAAATTCATCTTTTATTACTTCACCGCCTTTTGGCGATTTTGTATCGGCGTTAATGCCCGCAAGCTCAAGCGCTTTTGAGTTAACCCAAATTGCATGGCTATCAACACGAGATAAAACAACCGGACGATCGCTTACTACTTTGTCTAAATCTTTAGCGGTAGGAAAGCGTGTATCTGGCCATAACTCTTGGTTCCAGCCTCGGCCGATGATCCAACCTTGTTTGCCTTGCGCAAATTGCTTTAGTTTATTTGTAACGTCATCAACCGACTTAGCGCCGCGTACATCAAGTTGCGATAAGTTATCTCCTAACCCAATAACGTGGCCGTGAGCATCTATTAAGCCGGGCAGTAATGTGTTGCCTTCTGCATTTATTAATTTGGCATCTGGAAAGCTTTCTTTTAGTGTGTCGCCGCCTACTTTTACAACTTTGCCATCTTTTATAACTAAAGTGCTAAATTGCTGAAGTTCACCTTTTTGCATTTTGCCTTTATAAAGCGGGGTGTAGCCATTAGCATTATAAATAACTTTGGTTTGTGCAATGGCAAAGCTAGAGCCCGCACAAAGGCTGGCAAGTACAAGTGGTTTAAGTAATTTTTTGAGTAACATAGGACACTGTTTTGTTATTTTTAGTGCAATAACACTAGCAAACCCTTTTTTAGAATACCAACAGGATGCGATAAGCTCGTAAAATAGACAGTTAAAGCTAAGCTGGTTGCTTAGCTGTTAAATTAATTGCCTAAAACCTAAAGTTAGAAAGGTTACTTAAGTTAGGGCTACTTACTGGCATATAAATGGTATTCGCTAAGTGTTAGTCGGCCGTCTTTATCTTGGTCGTAACGAATAAACTTAGACCACAAGGCGGGGTCTATTGAGGCTTCAGAACGCGTTAAAAATCCGTCTTTGTTTCGGTCTATTTTTTTAAACTGGTTGTTAATAGTGTCACTTGCGGCAAAGCTTGATGCACTAAATACGGTTAGAGTGCATAAAATAAATAAGCGAATGGGGTTCATTAAAATACTCAGTAAAGATTGTTAGTAAGGTAGTTTTTAAATTCAATTAATGAAATTTGTTTATCTTGATTTTTATCCCACATTATAAACGTGCTAAGTAACTGTGGCTGGCGCTCTAATTCGTTATGGGTAAGGTAACCGCTTTTATCTGTATCAAGGTGATCAAAGCGTTGTTTTACATCAAGTGCAAAGGCATTAAAACTTAACAGCAATGCCGTGGTAGTTACAAAGCAACGTATCTTCATGGTAGTCCTTCCAAAAGGGTAATTAAGTTGTATTTAATAACGAGGTATAAAGCTTGATAAGATAAAGCACTTGCCATAATTTAACTCCCAACATTAAATCCTTTTACACACTCCCTCAGGGATTATGGCAAATGCTTTAGTACACTTTACATGCTAAAAACTTAAGCAAAACTTAATCTTTTACGGCTTAAAGTTTTCAAACTCTGCTTTAGAGATCATCTCATCGTTGTCTTCATCTAAATCGGTAAACTGTCTAAGCAGCTCTTTATCCTGCTTAGCTTCAACAAACGAGATACTTCCGTCCATGTTTGTATCTAAGTGTGCAAATCGCACAGCCGAAGGAGATGCCAACACTGTTGCACTAATAGCTAAAAATAATAATAAAAACGCGGCAATAAGTTGTTTCATAATTTCATTCCTTTTGAAGTTGAATTATTGAATAAATTTACTAAATTCATTTAGCGACAGTTGGCCACTTTGGTCTGTGTCTATTTGTGCAAAGTTTTCCTTAAGCACAGCATCCATTTGGGCCTCGGCTTCGCTTAACAAGCCGTTATTATCCTTATCTAGCGCATCAAACGTAGCCTCAACGTCCATAGCATATGCGTCTGTATTAACTAAACCTAATGCAAGTAATGTTGAAAAAACCAAAGCTTTTGCTCTCATGAGTATTTCCTTATTAAATTCATTTGTCATACCTACTAACAAAAAGGGTGCCATGTTTTGTTTTTGTTTATTTTCAATGGTTTACGTTTTGTTGCTTGAAAGGGGAGGTAAAAATTACACTTTATGTGTGTAATTTTGTATGAGTACAGCAACAGAGTGTGAGGTGTTTTTTATGATGTTAACTAAATCAATAGGTTGCAATGTTGCTATTTAGCAACACTATAGCGAGTGAATATTAATATGGTTCAGCATGTGTATAGGCGGTATTGATAATAATAGGCGAGTTATTTACTGATAGAGTTTACTGCAATGGCTGCAACGTTTACTAAACATTACAATGCAATGCTTAATTGGCGCCCTAATTTAATAGGGCAGTTTGCGTTAAGTATGCTGCTGTCGTTATTGCCACTGTCTATAGTGGTCATTGTGTTTTTAAATGCGTTAAACAAGCAGCTAGCAACCACTCAACAAATTGTAAGTAATAATTATCAGCTTACAAAATCGTTCGCTAGCTTAAAGCAAGACCTTAACAGTCTTGAGCGCGCAACAAGACAAAACTGGGTATTAAAAAGTGATTCGCTCGACACCCTCATAGTTGATAAATGGCAATCTTCAGTACAAAGCATAAACGACCTTAAACACATTAATACAAACCCAGATTACACACGCCAATGGGCACAGCTTTTAAATGTTTTACAAACAGCACACCAGCAACTTGTTGATCAAAAAAAGCAAGATGCAGCGCTATTTGTACCTGTAAGCGAGTTAATTACAGCGCTAACAGTGTGGCTTAAAAATAAAAACGAAGCGCAAATAACCCTTAATCAAAACGAGCTAGCTAGCCTACAAACGTCGTTTATAAATTGGCTGGTGGCACTTATTCCACTTACTTTATTGGTTGGTGGTGGATTTTTATGGCGTATAAGTGGGCGCTTAAAGGGATTAACTAGGGTTATTGATAAGCTAGGGCAAGGGGATTGGCAGCAAAAAATAGCGGTAAAAGGCTCGTCAGAGTTAGTCGAACTTGGAGAAAAACTACAGTGGGTACAAACTCAGCTGCATATGCTTGAGCAACAAAAAGATACGTTTTTACGCCACGTAACACACGAGCTTAAAACACCACTTGCTTCTATGGTTGAAGGAACCGATTTACTAACAGATGAAATTGTTGGCCCCATTAATGACGAACAAAAAGCAGTGCTTTCCCTTATAACTCAATCTATGGTGCGCCTTCGCATGATGATAGACAGCTTACTGAGTTATAACGCTATTAGAGCAACGATAAACAGCTCAAGCGAGGTTAATATTGATCATTTAATTAAAAAAATTAATGGCCATTTTGAGCATCGTCTAACGGCTCGAAAACAACGTATTCAATGGCAAAACTCTGTTTCAAGCACTGTTCTTGCGCTTCCTAATGAACTAATAGAAATGATGCTAATTCAGTTAATTTCAAACAGCTTAAAATTTTCTGATGATAACCAAGGTGTGACTGTAAAATTAAAATGCGAGCAACATCAGCTGTGTTTGGTTGTGGCCGATAATGGCTGTGGCATTAAAGAGCACGAAATAAACCATATTTTTAGTGCGTTTTATCAAGGTAAACATGACCAAAGTATTACCTTACAAGGCAGTGGTTTGGGCCTAACAATTGTAAAAGAGACGGTTGAGCAGCTACAAGGCACATTAAGTGTTGAGAAAAATAAACCACACGGTTGCCGTTTTTTAATAAAAATACCAATCAGTAAAAGTTTAGGAGTTAATTAACAATGCGCATACTCACTATTTTATGTGTGCTTGCAGGTAGCCTAATTGTATCGGGTTGTGAGCTTAATAATGGCACGCAAGCGCAGGGCGGTAATAAAACATCAAATACTAAAAACGTATCTCCTAGCCCCAAGCCAATGCCTAAATTAGCCCCCATTTATCCTTCATCTGAGCGGGTTATAGCGCTTCATGCAAATCAATGTGGTGGGTTTACATTGCCACCAACAAAGCGGTCATTTAAAGGTGAAAATGAGCTAAAAGCATTTTTTAAATTTATGTGCTTAAAAGTAAGTACCGACCCAAATACAGTAATGACCAAGTTACTCAAACTCGACCTAGCCTATTTTTGGCCTGACGATATAAAGCAGTATTTATGGCTGCAAAAACAGCAGATTACCTTACAAATAAATGCTCACAAAGAGCAACAAGCACTTAATAACCAAATGCAGAAAACCCTGTCGTCGCTGGCAGATATAGAGCAGCAGCTATTACTTCGCGAAGATACCAAGGAGCAGTAACCATGGCCACAAATAGTCCGCACAAAGCAAAAGTGTTATTAGTTGATGACGATGCAAGTTTATTAAAGTTGCTTGCTATTCGTATTGAATCAAAAGGCTATCAAGTAACAACTTGTGAAAGTGGCTTAGCAGCGCTACAAATTTTAAAAAGTCACGTGTTTGATGCCGTCATTACCGACTTACGAATGGATGAAATGGACGGCATGGCGCTGCATCGTCAACTGCAAAGCCGATACCCTGCATTACCAGTAATTATGATGACAGCGCATGGCTCTATTCCCGATGCGGTTGAAGCCACTAAACAAGGCATTTTTGCCTTCATTACTAAACCGGTCGATAAAGACGAGCTATTTGATAGCCTTGCAAATGCAATAGACATTCACGGTGTAAATACCGATGAAGCCCCATCAAAAGGTAATATAGTAACGCGCAGTGGTGCCATGTTGCACTTGCTTGAACAAGTTAAGTTACTTGGGCCTACTCACGTTAATGTGCTTATTTCGGGTGCCAGTGGAACGGGTAAGGAGTTATTAGCGCAGGCTATTCATCAGCATAGCCAAGTAAGTAACGGGCCCTTTGTGGCTATAAATTGTGGTGCTGTACCAGGGGAGCTTTTAGAGTCTGAATTATTTGGCCATAAAAAAGGAGCGTTTACTGGTGCCGTAAAAGATCACCAAGGTTTATTTCAGCAAGCGCAGGGCGGTACATTATTTTTAGATGAAATTGGCGATATGCCCCTTAACTTACAAGTAAAGTTACTGCGTGTACTGCAAGAAAAAACCATTCGCCCAGTGGGTTTTCAAGAAGAGATCTCAATTGATGTGCGTATTGTATCGGCAACTCACAAAAACTTGCCCGAAGCCATTAAAAACCAGCAGTTTAGAGAAGATTTGTACTACCGCCTAAATGTAGTTAATTTAAAATTACCACCACTATGTGAACGCCGTGAAGACATAAGCCTACTAGCTCAATACTTTAGCGCAAGTATCGCTAAACGAATGAACCAAAATGAAAAACATTTTGCCAATGATGCTATGCACGCATTGGTACGTTATGATTGGCCGGGAAATATTCGTCAGTTACAAAATGTTGTTGAACAAGTGGTAGCCTTAACACCTGGTGAGGTTATTTCAGCGCATTTAGTATTAGCAGCACTCGATAGCAACGAAAAAAGTGTAGAGCCACTCTCATTAAACGACGCTAAAAAAGAGTTTGAACGTGATTACGTTATTAATACGCTAAAAATGGCAGGCGGCAACGTAGCAGAAGGCGCCAAGCTTGCTAAGCGTAATCGTTCAGACTTTTATAAACTCATTAAAAAACATAATATTGACGTTGATACTTTGGCGTAAAAAATTAAAGGAATCCTCATGCAGTTATTTATGGTGTATTTAGGCGGGCGAATTCAAGGCTGCCACATAGAAATGCACGACATTCGCTTTGTAGTTGGGCAAAACATAGAGCAAACCTACACCAAATTAAAAAGCCAATGGGTTGGCGACAAAAACAGCGTACACATGGATAGTTTTATGGCTGTTAACAATATTGATGGCTACAAAGTAGAAGTGGTAGAGGGTTATGTTGAACAAAATAAACAGCTTTATTTTGTAAACTTAGGCGCTTACAGAAGCGACTCAATGGCAGAGCAACACGACTTTGCATTATATGTAGCAAGCAGTAGTGAAGAGGCAAAGCAGCGAGCTAAACATGATTTATTAGCAGGCCTAAGCCATATTCATAAAGACGACTTACACGACGTAGACGATTGCTTTGCAATTGATTTACTCGACAGTCAATTAACAATAAAACTTAGCCCAAGTGGGCTTTCACAACCTATAAAACCGGATTGGTTTGGTTACCATGTTTTATAAGTTAAGTAATCTGAGCACTGAATAATAAAGCTATCTTAAGCCGCTATTTTTCTTGCTCGTTTTGTTCATTTTTTTCACTGTTTGATGCCAGCTTAAAAGCCACAATAACTAAGCCAAACATAGCAAACGGCAAGGCTGCTAACATATACTCAACCATGTTGCTGTCTTGAAAGTTAGCTTGCAATAAAAAGTGCCCCGCCACACACATAACAATAACGACAAGTAAAATTGGCAGCAGCATGAGCTCTTTTTTTGATGAATGATTTTTCATTGAATAACAGCTTAAACAAAAAATGATGCGCTATTGTAATGAGCTTACATATGCTTGGCAAACCACAACGCTTTTAATGATATGATTGCTATAAATGAAGTTTGTAAATGAGTGTGGAAACAACGTGAAAAGTAGCTTAAAAAACGTTTACCTAGTCGGTGGAGCAGTACGCGATAAACTGCTAAACATTGCATCAAAAGATAACGATTATGTGGTTATTGGCGAAACGCCCAGTACCATGGAATCGCTTGGCTTTTTACCAATAGGTAGCGACTTTCCTGTTTATTTGCACCCAAAAACAAAAGAAGAATACGCACTAGGGCGTACCGAACGAAAAAGCGGCAAGGGTTATACAGGCTTTGTGGTTGACGCCAGCCCAAGCGTAACACTTGAAGAAGACCTCGCAAGGCGCGACTTAACCATAAACTCTATGGCACTTGACGAAAACGGTAAAATTATTGACCCTTTTAATGGCCAACACGATTTACAAAACAAAATACTGCGCCACACTACACACGCCTTTGTAGAAGACCCTGTGCGAGTGCTGCGTATTGCACGGTTTTTAGCGCGTTACGGCAGCGATTGGCAAATCCATCCCAGCACTTATACGTTAATGCGAGAGCTTAAAAATAAAGGCGAGCTTAACCACTTAGTTCCTGAACGGGTATGGTTAGAAACCGAAAAAGCGCTTGGCGAAAAACACCCCGAGCTTTATTTTCAAGCATTAGATGGACTGGGTATTTTTCCTGAAATAGAACAAATGAAAAACGTACCACAACCTGCCAATCATCACCCTGAAGGCGATGTATTTGTGCATACAATGTTGGTGCTCAGGCGTGCGGCCGACTTAAATTTTAATTTAGAAACCCGTTTTGCTGCGCTTACCCACGATTTTGGTAAGGCCCTTAGTTATAAAATACGCGGCAATTTACGCGGTCACGAACGCGAAGGTGTAGCGGTAGTAGAGTCATTTTGTAATCGTTTAAAAGTACCTAATCGTTTTCGTGATATTGGCGTATTGACCAGCGATAATCACACTTTATGCCATACGATTGATCAGCTTAGGCCGCAAACTATTCATAAATTAATTGTCACTAATTTAAATGGTTTGGTGCACCCTGAACGCTTTTTAGCATTTACTCAAGCCTGCCAGTGTGACGCGCAAGGTCGCGGAGAAACACTGGTTAATAAGCCTTACCCGCAGGCAATTAAGTTGCGCGCCATTCATAGTAAATTACAGCAAATGGATAAAAAGCACATAGTGCAAGAGGCGCTTAAAAGTGGCAAAAAAGGCCCAGAAATAGGCGAGGCAGTAAAGCTGGCAGAAATAAACTGTATCAAAGCGTTTTTAAGTGATGAGCCAAGTACAACAAGCTAACTAGTGTAAATTAAGTCAAGTATTGAGATACGCCTTGCACCTCAAGGCGCGGTACTTTTAAAGGTCGTTTATTTGCGTATGCTGTGGTTTATTTGCCTCTGGCTCAGCGTTTTTATCAGATTTATATAAACTAAAAATAAAGTCGAGCTCTTCTCGTTCAAGTGATGGGGTCACGGCAAATCCTACTGCTTAATGCGTTAATATATCCCCAGAGTATGTGAACGCGACTGAATTAAAAGTGAATAGTTACAAAGGAAGGTGACTGTTTATTTCCTCACTGTTTATTAGCACATTACTTTTCTGTCTAATATTACTGATCTCTACCATTTTGGAGTATTTCTACATTTAGAATATTTTGAATGCTATATAACTATTTGTTTACATGCGCTTATTAGCTGGCTACATTAGATTGATTGTAATATTTGGACATATGCCGGTTTATAAAGCGACACATGTCGGATACAAAGTTGTTATGTATTTTAGCAAATTTGGAGTAAACATTGATTAAAGTAGTTCTTGGTATCATGATTGGTTTTTCGGCAACTATTTTATATTTAGTTCTCGATCATAGATTCGGCTTTAATCATTCACTTTCTGTGAATGTTGTAATAGCTATGGCGACTATTATCGCCACAATGATCCATTTCGATTCTCAGCATAAAGCTAGAAAAGACCGAGTTTGGGATATGAATAAAAGTGTACTTCTTGAGTTAGCTCATGCTTTATCAGAGGTGATTGAAGGTACTGAAAATGAAATTGATAATTTACATGGAAATTATGAAGGTTTTGAAAAAAATGAAGTTAAACCTTACGTCTTTAAAAATATCAAAGATAAAGTTGACTATGCATTAACAGTGTATAGACCTTTAATGGATGAAAAGCTGATCAAGATTATTGAGAAGCATAATGAACAAGATATAAAGGTTACGAGGGAAGTAAACTTCGAAGGTTTAGAACATCTCGAGGCATACGAGACTATGCTTGCCGAGCATCAAAATCTATATAAAGCACTACTTAAGTTCATGGGTGATATTAGTGGTGTTAAAAACACATAACAAGCTAATCAACTGGACGCATTACGGTTGTCATCGTTTTTGCAAAAGAAAAACATGGCAAAAACAAAGCCAACCTACACGCCAGTTATTAGGGCGTTATACGTAATCATGAAAATTAAGCTCGCTGCAATATTCTTAATTCTAAGTTTTAAATCTTTTGGAAGTAATATGGAACAAGGAAAAGTTGAGACTCAAAAGCTATTTGATGCTGTATTACCAATAGCTAAACAACTATTGCTGGAAAATGAAGAGTTCTTTCCATTTGGTGAAATAATGAAACCAAATGGGGAACAAGTTAATCTGTCTGTTTCAAATGGTGAAGAAAGACCGAAGTCATCAGAATTAATCGTCTTACTTAAAAACCACTATATCGAATCAGCTAAAACCAAAGAAATTATTGCTTCAGCTTTAGTTTATGACGTTATGGTTAATGGCTCGGATTCAATTGCTGTAGATTTAGATCATGTCAGTGGTTATTCAGTTACCGTTGTCGTACCTTATGAATTAACTGAAACAGAGTTAATTATTGGCAAAATGTTCTCGGTCAAAGGTAAAAATGCAATCTTTTAGTTTGGTGTATATTACGTATAACAAGTCAATAAAGTCGGACGCGTCAAGCTTGGCTCGTGTCGTGCCTCACAGAGTATAGCCAAGCTTAACTCTGCCTCTTATTGAGGCGTTATGTACAAAGTATAACTGTGAGAATAATTCTAGTTTTATTAACTCTTTTATTAAGCTCTTGTTCGTTAACCCGTTACACTGAGTTCGTATCATTGAGAGCTAGGAGCGATTTTTTCGATTCTCGAAAAGGAGTTTTTAAACGCTCACTTTGCTTCGTAAACCAAGAGAATGTAGAAGTTGCTTTACTCTTTACAAAAAGTGAAAAGCAGAAACTTTTTCGCTTTGCCAAACAAGACATACGCGATGGCAATGCTGGTTTAATCGATCTAGAAAAAATATGTGTTAGCAGTTATCCATATGAAATTAAGTATGGTGACAGTAAGGGTGAAATCAAAACAACTTGTTTTTCATCTTTACAAGATGATGAAGCTCAATTATCAAATTTTGTGTACGCCATTGAAGCAAACAACCACGCCAACACATTGCGTATTAGGCAAGCGTTATGTAACTAAGTAAGAGGTAGCAAATGAGCAAAGAGGTTATAGGGAAGTACATTGCAATTTTAGGCTTATTGCTTTTTTGGGCATTTCCATTGGGAGTGGCAGATGCGTTTTACCCTATGTACTCATCATTCCAAGATATAAGTCTTTTTGGAACAAATGAACCTAAAATAAATCCAGAAGAAATATCAATGTTGAAATCTATTGTGGTCGGTTTTGGTATATTTATGTTGGGGCTTATGTTTTTATTAGTTTCCGTTATAGGCCTAAATTACCGAACTAATTGGCTGTTTTGGACTCTGTTAATTTATTCAATTTTATTACTTTTTTTAATTCCTATTGGTACATTTTTGGGATTAACAGGGGTGATAATGTTAAGTTTAAATAGGAAAAAGTTCGGGTCAGATGTCCACGTTACATAACAAATGGATTAAGACGGACGTAATACAAGAGCGGTATTTAGCCCATTATCCAAGGTATTACAGTAAGAGGAGTACCTACAATGGATCGCCAATCACGTAAATTTAAAATTTTTGCTGCAATAATTACCATCCCACTATTTGCGGTATTTTTATTTGGGTACAGCTTTATCATCTTTATGCATGCTGATAGTTTAAGCAACATTAAGCACTACTTATTACTCGGTTTAGGTTTTATTGGTATTCTTTTGTGGGCTAAAATGTCCGTGAATATGATTAAAGACATAAGATTGATTAAGGTGTAATAACAAGAAAGATATGCGTTCAATTCAATTTTTACGTTTTGATGCCCGTTTACCCACTACTTTATACTTTAATCGCCGTTTTTCTAATGGTTTGTAATCAGCAGGTATTAAGCTCCTTGGTTTAATTAAGTCTTACAAGTTTCCCCGCTAGGCTAGGCTAAAACTAATCAATATTAAAAGCTCATTCAACTAATTTGCTAATGGCAAACTCACTGTAAAAGTGACCCCATTATTTTGTGTATTATTTTGCGCAGTTACACTGCCTTTATGGTAATCGCACACCAGCCTTACAATATAAAGCCCCAAGCCTAAATGCGGTTGTTGCTGCATGTGCTGGCTGCGCACAGACACCATAGAATCAAATATGTGCTCGCTTAGCCCTTCGGGTAATAATGGGCCTGTGTTACTTACGCTCAGAACTGCTTGTGTATCTTTGCTTTGTAACGTTACGTTAATCGCGGTATTAGCTTGGCTAAACTCTAATGCGTTATTAATGAGCTTATCAAGCAGCTGCGCTATAAACTCAGGTGCGCCTTGCATAGGTAATTTGTTTTGGCATACATCAAGCGTAAATAACTGGTTTGGGTAAGTAAGCTGATAGCCTTGCATGCAACCATTTATTACTTTTTGTAAATCAAAAGGCTCAGGCTCGTTACTTTGAATACTTTGCTCAAGGCGAGTAGCCTCACTCATGGTGGTAATTATTTTACCTAAGCGCTCTACGCCTTCACTTGCGCGATCGAGGTATTTTTGGCTAAGCTCGGTTTGTTCCAAACTTTGTAAGTTTTCAAGGGATGATCGCACCACGGCAACAGGCGTGCGTAGTTCGTGAGATAAACGCGAAGACATGTTTTCTAAATAGTCGGTATAGCCGCCCAATCGGCTCACAATATTTGCAAAGCTACGCGACAGGTCGCCAATTTCATCATTAGAATCACTGTAACTAATACTGCCAGTAACACGCCCTTGTGCATCTATTGCTTGCTCTGCGGTATCGCGAAGGCGCCTAATACGGCTCGATATTCGTGATGCAAAAAAGAATAAAGTCACGGTACCAATCAGCATAACGGCTAAAATAACGTTAAATAACTTTTCGAGCGATTTATTACGAAGCGTACGCACACCATTTGTAGTTTCTTCTGCTATTACTGCACCAATGACTTTGTCTTCAATCCAAATAGGGTAGGCGGCAGATAAAATAACGGCTTTGCTATCAGGGGTGAGCCGCCAAGACGATGCAGGTTGGCCTTTTAATGCATTAGCTAAATGACTGCCTTGCATAGATGTTACGTCGTGTAGGGTATCTATAAATTCGTTTTCGGGACGGGTTAAAATTTTATAATAAAGTGGGTGCAAATAGGTTTGCTCAAAGCGTTGCCAGGCATTTTGGGGTGGCTGATTTTTAAGGCCATCGGCCCATACACCATCAGCGTTTTGAATAGTGCCCGATTGCGCAAGTACGCGGTGATGATTGTCTACCACCCATATACGGCTGCCACTGTGGCCCATCCCTTTTAAAATGCGGCTAATTTCTGGTGAAGGCACAAGCACTGAGCCTAAATCGCTTGGGTTATTTAAATTAGAGGTCGACATAACGTTAGCGTTAGGTAACTCGCTTAAGCTATCGGTATCTACAATAGCAAAGCCCAGTTTGTTTCCTAGCATGGCTAACGGAAAGCGCAGTTCAACGGTGTAGCCTGTTTGGGTGCGTTTAAAATAGCCCTGAATTTTTGTAAATGGTGCTTTGGTGTCTGCATTAAATGCATTAACCCAGCCGTCTTGCCTTGGGGCGATGATATAGGTATTAAATTGGCCATCAGGGGCTTTTAAACCAATTTTTAAATGGTCGTTATTAGTAATGCTTAAGCTGTTTTTAGCACGATAAATAAGTGTGTTATCGGTCACATTAAAAATGGCATATAAGTAGTTATCAAATTTGCCTACCATGTGGTCGAAAGATAAATCGCTGGCTTGGTGGTTTTTATTAGTTTTTTGTAAATAGCGTTTATCGTAATGCCAAAATAACGGTTTGTAGGGTTCCCAGTCGGTTAGTTTGCCGTCGAGCTGAATAGGGTGTTTTAAGTTATAGGCGTATAAGTCGCGGCCTTTTATTACTTGGTCTAAAAAGTTGGTTTGCTCGTCAAATAAAGCAGGGCGTTCGTGCAGAGCAGTGGCAAGTGCACGCGTTGTGCCTACGAGTGTTTTTTCTTGGCCTTGGCGTAAAAACTTTTCCATTTCCCATACGTACTCGTAGCCTAGCCACGGCAGTAAAAATAAAAAACAAGAAAGCACAATAAACTTACTACGTAGGCCAAATCTAAGCATTAATGCTGCTCCCACCTATAACCCATACCATACACGGTATCGATACAATCAAATTGTGAGTCGAGGGCTATAAACTTTTTACGAATGCGTTTTACATGAGAGGTGATGGTGCTGTCGTCCACATATATTTTTGCATCGCTCATTAAATCGTTACGGCTTTTTACATGGCCTGGGCGCTGCGCAAGTGAATGCAGCATCCAAAATTCGGTCACGGTTAAATCCACTAATTGCTGTTGCCAAAAAACCTGCATGCGCTGTGTGTCGAGCGTTAACTGCCCGCGTGTTATAAGTGCATTGGCATCGGCGGGGTGTTCAAGGGCTTCCATTCTGCGAAATAATGCGCCTATTCGTGCTGCTAAATGTGCCAAGCTAATGTCTTTTGTTAAGTAGTCGTCAGCGCCCATACGTAGGCCGCAAACCGTGTCTATTTCGCTATCGCGTGCGGTTAAAAAAATAATAGGGAGCGTTTTAGATAAGGTACGCAGGGTTTGGCATAGTAAAAAGCCGCCATCAATTTCGTGGCCAAGGCCTATATCAACGATGGCTAAATCCGGGAGTGCGTCTTTAAATGCACTTTCTGCCGTTATGCGGTCGCTGTAACCACTCACTTGGTAGCCTTGTGCGCCTAACATTTCCATGTAGTTTTCGCGAATGGCGGTTTCATCTTCAATGATGGCTATTTTTTTCATTCTACACACCCTTATTTATTTTAAAACGCACTATATCGAAGTTTTTCAGCTATGTACGGTTAAAAAGGCAATTGCCATTTTTTTGCCACAATTGCTCAGCGGTTTGCCATTTTTGCTCCCCTTTGTTGCCACTTGGTGTTGTTTTAATGCACCTATCGAAACAAAACATCACAAAGTTAAATCAATTTTAAGGATCATATTATGAAGAAGACATTAATCGCGCTAACGCTTGTTGCTGGTTTTTCTACTCCGACATTTTCATCGGCATCTGAACATTCGCCCTCAAAAGAAGCAACTCAAGAAACCGCAATAGGTTTAGGTACAGGCGCTGTTATTGGTGGTGTGGTTGGTGGACCAATCGGCGCGTTTATAGGCGCATTTGCTGGTGGCTTAATTGGGGATGCAAAAGTAGCCGACAACAAACTTGATGAACAACAACGCGCCTTGGCAGTAATGAAACAAAAAACCAACGACTACCAACACGTACTTAATCATAACAATCTGTTAGAGCAGCAATTAGAGGTGCTTGCACAGCAAAACGAGCAGTTAACACAATCTCAAATTAATAACCTGCTTGCGATGACCGTTCAATTTAAAACGGGTTCAAGCACCATAGCGCCTCACTTTGCTAAACAGCTCGACCAGTTAGTTGTACTTTTAAACAATCAACCTCAATTAGCGCTTGATTTAAGTGGCTTTGCCGACCAGCGAGGCGATGAGCAAGCCAACCTTCTGCTCTCTAAAAAGCGTGTAAATGCAGTGCAAAGTTATTTAATAAAACACGGCGTTAGCCACAAACGTTTAAGTACGCAAGCCTTTGGTGAACAACACACATTGGCAAATAGCAATACCATAGAAGATAACTTTTTTGACCGTCGAGTAACGCTGACTACCCGTTCACTAGCGCCTGTAAATGGCCAAACGGCGAGTAACTAATTTTAGCATTCGATGGAGTGATTTTATGTTGAGTAACCCAACCAAAATGCTTGTTAAGGCAAGCATTTTTATATTCACGGCAATAGCGCTATTAGCAAGTAAAAGCAGCTATGCGCAATCGCCAAAGCTTGAACTAACCGATACGTTAGGTAAGCCCGTTAGCCCTGCCATAATATTAAAAAGCGACGCTCATATGACAGTAACAGGGTTAATTAACCATGTTGTAGTTAAGCAAACTTATCAAAACGAAAACCCATTTGCGGTGAATGCACGTTATGTGTTTCCACTACCCGACGAAAGTGCAGTGCACGCCATGACAATGCGTATTGGTGAGCGTGTTATTAAAGGGCATATTGATAAAAAAATAGAGGCCGAAAAAAAATACGCACAAGCTCAAAAGGCAGGAAAGCAGGCTGCACTGGTGCGTCAACAACGGGCAAATATGTTTGTCACTAATGTGGCAAATATTGGCCCCGGTGAACAGGTGGCTATTGAGCTTGAGTATCAAGAAATTATTAATTACCGCAGTGGTACTTTTACTATTCGTTTTCCTACCACAATTACACCGCGCTACCATGCAATAAATGGCACATTAGAGCAGCCTAGTTCAAGCCTTATGGATCAAAACGTAGCGCCCAGTGGTTGGCTAAGCCCGGTTTATAACATTCAAAAAAATAATGATGCACCAAGCAGTGAGTTTACTTTAAACATAGATATAGATGTGGGGTTAGAGCTTGTTGATATAACCTCTAAACATCACCGTATTAATGTTAATAATCCCGCGTTTGGGCAATATAAAATAGCCTTGAACGATACAAATGGGGCTAATCGTGACTTTGTTTTAGCGTTTAAACCGCTTCAAAAAGAAAACGCGCAAGCTGCCTTTTTTACCCAGCAGTTTGAAAACGCAGACCATTATGGCCTTGCTATGTTAATGCCGCCAGGGGATTATTTTACGCAAACTCAGCGCTTACCCCGAGAAATGGTATTTGTAGTAGATACATCGGGCTCAATGCATGGGCAGTCTATTGAGCAGGCCAAAAAGGCATTATTTTATGCGCTGTCGTTACTTGAAAGCGACGACAGTTTTAACATTATTGGTTTTGATAATAATGTCACCGCCATGAGTGATAGGCCTCTTATAGCCAGTGATTTTAACTTACGCCGAGCAGAGCGTTTTATTTACAGCCTTGAAGCCGATGGTGGCACCGAAATACAAGGCGCGCTTGACGCGGTACTTGATGGCAGTACGTTTGATGGTTTTGTACGCCAAGTAGTGTTTTTAACCGACGGCAGTGTAAGTAACGAAGCTACTTTATTTAAAAATATTCAGGCTAAATTAGGTGATAGCCGTTTATTTACGGTAGGAATTGGTAGTGCTCCTAATAGCTTTTTTATGCGCCGTGCAGCCGATATAGGAAAAGGCACATTTACTTTTATCGGCAGCACACAAGAAGTACAGCCTAAAATGGAGCAGTTATTTGATAAGCTCGCCCACCCAGCCATTACAGACCTAGCTTTAAGCGATGAAAACGGTAACAGTTTAGATTTTTGGCCGTCACCACTGCCTGATTTATATTTTGGAGAGCCTATCATGGTTGCTATAAAACTTAATGATGCTAAAAGTGTGATACTGACAGGGCAAACAGCACAAGGGCCTTTAAGTATTAAATTAAGCATACAAAATAGCTCTCAAGCCAAAGGCATAGCAAAGCTGTGGGCGCGTCAAAAAATTAAATCGTTACTTTTATATAACGAGCAAAGTAGTGTTAAAGACGAGGTGCAAAAATTAGCTTTAACGCATCAGCTTTTAAGTCCATTTACTGCGTTTATTGCCATTGAACATACTCAAATTAAAGACGTTGCAGATCAAACAGCGCAAGCCGCTAACGAAGTCCCGCAAGGGATGGAAATGCGTTTGCCGCAAACCGATGGTCAAAGTAGGCTGCATATAATGTTGGGTAGTATGTTACTTATAACGTTTGGTGCTCTTAAATTAAAAAGACGCGTTAAAGCATGAAAAAGTGGTTAAGTGCAGGGCTATTAATTGCTGGGCTCAGCTTGTTTGGCCACGGTTTGTATATGCAAGCAAAGGCATGGCTTGCACAAGTGCTTATTGAGCAAGCGTGGCAGCAAGCGCTTGCAGACCCTGGTAAAAAAGTAAAACCGTGGTTTTATGCTGACAGTTTTGTAACCGCGCAGCTTCACTTTCCATCGCATAACAAAACGTTAAGTGTGCTTGGTGGTGCGAGTGGTCGAAATTTAGCATTTGCACCAAGCCATTTTTTGCCCGCGGGGGAATTGGGCAATCGCCAGAAGGGAGCGCTAATAGCAGGTCATAACGACACCCACTTTGCGTTTTTACAGCACGCCAAAGTAGAGGAGCAGTTTACTATGCAGTTACAAAGCGGGGAGTTACAGCAGTATAAAGTCACGGCGGTTGATATAATTCATCAATCGCAGCATGACTTTTTACGCACACCGGGGCTTTATTTACTTACCTGTTATCCCTTTGATGCATTAGCATCGGGCACCGATTTGAGGTTATTGGTATCGGCAGAAATATCTTCACCAGATTCACTAAGTGGTATATCAACAACAAGCTCTTGATGGCGCTGGCTAACCATAACGCCAATAAATACCACAAAAATACTAAGCCACTGCCAAAGTGTAAGTACTTCTCCCAAAATAATGGCCGATAAGATAAGTGTAAAAATAGGAATTAAATTTGAATACGCTGCTGCAGTAAGCACCGATACCTTGCTAATTGCATAGTTGTACATACCGTAACCGCCTAAAGTAACGCAAGAGCCTAAATATAAAATACTCATAAGTGCCGTTAGGTCGTGTTGATTTTCGCTGGGTAGGTCAATAAAAAATAAAAAGGGGGCAAAAAACAAACTCCCGCTAATGCCTTGTAATGCAATTAAAGTCAGTGGTGAATACCGGTTTGCTAAGTGCTTAATACTAACAGTATAAAATGCAGCGCACACCATAGCCATTAACTCTAAAAAGTTACCCAAAATAGGATTAGGCGCTTGTTCTGAACTTGGTGAGAGCAGCGTAAGTAAAATACTGCCGCCAATACATAGCGTAAAGCCCACTACAATAGCTTTACTTATATATTCTTTGAGCATAAAAAATGCTAAAAACGCCACTATTATTGGCAAGCACGACACAATAACACCCGCCTGAGATGCCGATGTATATTCCATTGCGTGGCCTTCAAATAAAAAGTACAAGCACGGCTCAGCAAGTGACATGCCCACTAAATACTTCCAATCACCTTTTTGATATTCAAAGCGAATAACATAACGCCATAAACACAATGAAATAACGAGCGTAGTAAGCATACGTAAAAATATCACTAACGCTGGATCGTAAATGGCAATGGCGTATTTAAGCGCTATAAACGAACTGCCCCATAAAAAAGTGGCAATAATTAAACATAAACTGGCAGGCATAAGACGTAATTTAAACAATAAAATATAGCGCGATCCTAGCATGAATATTTTTAACTTGTTCAAAAATACCGAGCTGGTATAAGTTAAATCATAATAAAATTTTAATAGCTAAAAACAATGCAAAGGGAACAGATAATAGTTGTAAAGTTAGGTACAAGCGTACTAACTGGTGGCACCGATAAACTAGATAAAGCTCATATGGTTGAGTTAGTTCGCCAATGCTGCGAGCTTAAAAAGCAGGGGCATCAGGTTGTTATGGTATCGAGCGGCGCCGTAGCTGCAGGCCGTGAGCAACTATTAAAATCCTGTGGTACGAGCTTAGTGGATAAACAAATGTTAGCCGCCATTGGGCAGGGCCAACTTATTCATATATGGCAAAGTTTATTTGCCTTGTATGGTGTAAACGTAGGGCAAATGCTGCTAACACGCGCTGATGTTGATGACAGAGAGCGCTACTTAAACGCACGCGATACATTAACGGCCTTACTTAGTTACAACGTGGTGCCTATTATAAATGAAAACGATGCGGTGGCGACAAGCGAAATAAAAGTGGGTGATAACGATAACCTATCGGCCTTGGTGGCTATATTAGCTAATGCAGACAAATTACTATTACTTACCGATCAAGACGGCTTGTTTACCAGCGATCCGCGCACCAATGCCGATGCAAAGCTTATTGACGAAGTAACTCACATAAACGATGAACTGCGTCAACTTGCTGGTGGCAGTGGTACTAACTTAGGCACTGGCGGTATGGCAACAAAGCTGCAAGCGGCTGATATAGCAAGGCGTGCAGGCGTTGAAGTCATTATTGCCAAAGGCGCTGGCAGCAACGTTATTTTAAAATGCATGAGCGAGCAATTACCGGGTACTCGCTTTTTAAAGTTGACAGCGCCTAAAGATGGTCGCAAAAAATGGTTATTAGCCGGGCCTAAAAGTAATGGGCAAATAGCAATAGACGCAGGCGCTATTAGTGCGCTGCAAAATAATGGGGCAAGTTTATTGGCCAAAGGAGTCACTTGTGCCTTTGGGGATTTTGAGCGTGGTGATTTAATAGATTTGATTGATACAAATAACCAAGTAATTGCGCGTGGTTTAACCCGCTTTAGTCGCTCGGAGGTTAATAAAATTAAAGGCGCACATTCAAAAAATATTGCACAGTTACTTAGTTATGACGCTGGGGCAGAAGTATTGCATAGGGATGATTTGGTACTACTTTAATGCTTAGCTAAAAAGCATGTATTTTAATTAACTGTCTAATTATTTAGTAAAGTTATAGATTACGTCTAAAATGGTTAAAAATTATTCAAATTGGGTGTGGCAATGCAAGCCAATTCATGTGGCCACGAGTGGGTAGTCGAACTCACTTGTCAGGAAGACGAAAGCCATTTAGATTCGGCTTTAATAGACGTGCTAGGTGACTTACTAAGCGTCGATAATTTTGCTATTTACATAAACAAGCACGTTACCTTGCAAGCCCCACCTATACTGATAAACACACACAGCAACTTAAAATACTTAGAGCCCAGTCAAGCCCAATTAATCCTTAATAAAGCAACGCCTAGTAAAACAAGGGTTATTCATACGACTGATGATGTAACAACATACATCCCGGTTAATCATAGCGATACTATTCTGGGTGTTTTAATTATTAAAACCAAGCAGTTAATAACCGACAGAATAAGTGCATTAGCGATGTACATTTTAAATGTATATGCGAATCAATTATGGATTTTGCATAAGTCGCGGCTTGATCCTTTAACGGGGCTTTTAAATCGCCAAACCTTTGACATTACCGGTAATGGTTTTTTATTACCCCGAGAGCAAGCAGATACAAAACGCTGTTGGTATTTAGCCATTGTTGACATTGATTTATTTAAAAATGTTAACGATACATTTGGCCATGTAGTTGGCGACGGTGTAATTGCACAAGTTGCTAAACTCATAAAAAATAATTTTAGAATTGAAGATTATGCTTTTAGATACGGAGGGGAAGAGTTTGCAATAGTGTTTCAGTCGCAAACAAATACGGATGCACTTAATGCACTCACCCGTTTACGACAGCGAGTAGCCAGTCATGATTTTGAGCACATACAGCAGTTAACAATCAGTATTGGCTTTTTAGAGCTACAGAGCGCTGATACCGTTTCAAGCATAGTAAACCAAGCCGACATGGCGTTATATCACTCAAAAAAAACTGGACGGAATAAGGTGACATCATGTCACGAACTTACGCTCAGTAAAGAAGTCAGTATTTCTCAATAGTATTGAGCTTTTTTGATTGTAAAATTGTGCTAAAATCTGGCTCCTTAAATTGTTGTAGTCAGAGTATTAAGTATGAAATTCGTTCGTTGGTTTTTAGGTTGTATAATTTTATTCTTTAATTTTATATTTACTCCTCGTAGTAAAAAGCGTGCAAGCGAAGAGCAAGCCAAGCTTGATCTGCAAACCTCTCATTTTAAACTTTACCAATTTAAAGCATGCCCGTTTTGTGTGAAAGTACGTCGTGCTATTAAGCGCGAAGGCTTAAACATAGAAACACGCGATGCAAAAGACAATGAGCAATATCGTCAAGAGCTACTAGAACAAGGTGGCAAAATAAAAGTGCCTTGTTTACGTATAGAGCAAAATGGCCAAACTCAATGGCTTTACGAATCTAACGATATTATTGCGTACTTAAATAAAGTAGCTGCTTAAACGATTCACTTAATTTTTATCTCACTTATTTAAAGAGACATTATCATGACAATCCGTACTCGTGTTGCCCCGTCACCTACTGGTGACCCGCATCTTGGCACCGCTTATATTGCATTATTTAACTACTGTTTTGCTAAGCAGCAAGGCGGCGAATTTGTTCTTCGTATCGAAGATACAGACCAAGTACGAAGCACACCTGAGTCGGAACAAGCGATAATGGATAGCCTACGTTGGTTAGGTCTTGAGTGGGATCATGGCCCTGATGTAGGCGGTGAATTTGGCCCGTACCGTCAGTCTGAACGTAGCGATTTATATAAAAAATACGCACACCAACTTGTTGAGCAAGGCAAAGCATTTTACTGTTTTGCAACAAGCGAAGAGCTTGACCAAATGCGCGAAGAGCAAATGGCTGAAGGTCTGCGTCCTAAATACGACGGTCGTGGTTTAAACCACACCGAAGACGAAATTAAAGCTAACCTAGCTGCAGGTAAGCCTTACGTTATCCGTATGAAAATTCCAAGCGAAGGGACCTTTAAGTTCAACGACTACCTACGCGACGAAATTGAGATCCCGTGGGAAAACGTAGACATGCAAGTGCTATTAAAAGCTGATGGCTTCCCAACGTATTTTTTAGCAAATGTGGTAGACGATCACCACATGCAAATTAGCCATATTTTCCGTGGAGAAGAGTGGATTAACTCAGCACCTAAACTATTAAAGCTTTACGAAGATTTTGGTTGGGAAGCGCCAGTACTTGGGCACCTGCCATTATTACGTAACCCAGATAAGTCAAAGCTTTCTAAGCGTAAAAACCCTACAAGTATCAATTACTACAAAGAAATGGGTTACCTACCAGAAGCGGTACTTAACTACTTAGGCCGCATGGGCTGGTCAATGCCAGACGAGCGTGAAAAGTTCACACTTGATGAAATGATTGAACACTTTGACATGAAACGTGTATCGCTTGGTGGCCCAGTATTTGACGTAGATAAGTTAAGCTGGTTAAACGGTACGTGGATCCGCGAAAACTTGACTGACGAAGAGCTTGTGCAGCGCTTTGTTGATTGGAAGTTTAACGGCGAAATGCTAGCTAAAGTATTACCAGAAGCTAAAACGCGTATTAATACGCTGTCGGATATGGTTGATTTAGCAGGTCATTTTGTAGGTGGTATTCCAACTTACGACCCAGCACTGTTAACGGCGGGCAAAGCCGACGAAAATGTAATACGCCAAGCACTACAATTTTTTGTATGGCAATTAGAAGGCTTACGTAGTTTTGATAAGCCAGCTATTTTTGCCATTGCAAAAGAGGTTGCCACATTCCACGAGCTAAAAATTAAAGACTTTTTAGAGCCAATATTTGTAGCAATCACAGGTAAAACGTCATCAACGTCGGTACTTGATGCAATGGAAATTTTAGGCTCTGACTTATCACGTGCGCGTTTACGTGTAGCACTCGCTCATTTAGGTATTTCTAAAAAACAAGCTAAAAATATTGAGCGTGCGTACCGCACATACCCAAGCGCATAATCTTTAGTCATACTTTTTAAAAAGCCGAGCTTATTAAATAAGCTCGGCTTTTTTGTTTTAGGGAGCCAGTGTTAATTAGTTCTGGTATTACTGCATTTATTTCAAGTCGTAAGCTTGACCCGTACAAGTAACCGAAATGTCGCAATAAGATTGAGGAGTTTCTCTACAAGAATTAATAGTAAAGGCATTACCGCCTTTGCGCATTGCATCCGCTTTAAGTGAATCTATGGCACTTGATTTGGCGCGATTGTAACTAACGTTATTGTTTTCACCACGGCCATCTCCATGACAGCTCTCGCCTTCAATTCGGCCTAATAATGAAGCACCGCTTTCATGGGCTTGTTGGTCACTATAAAATTGGTGAAGGTCTCTTTTATTTACATAAGTACCAATTTCATCACCTAAAACATCGTTGTTTATATTGGTATGGTAAGTAACGCCAGAACACCCAGTTAGTGCAGTTAGCACACAGGTTACAGCAAAAATACGCAGCATAATGATTAATCCCTTAGTTATTGTTGGCTTAAGAACAAATTATCAATAAAAACAAAAGCAAGCAAAGCAAAAGCAAAAGTAAGTTGTATCATTTTGTAAGTGATTCGACCTCTCTTTAAATTTTTTCTGGTAGTATGGGTAAGTTATAAGCAGTTTAAGCAGTGAACAAACTATGTTAAGTCCTTACTTTCAGCAGCACGCTGATTATGTTTCTATCTCTCGTGAGCAAGGGTGTCGTTTCGCAAAGTGCGTTGCCGATGATTACAATCCACTTCATGATAAAGATGCCAAAAAGTTTTGCGCGCCAGGAGACTTACTTTTTTCTTTAGTGTTAGACCGCTACGGTATAAGTGAGCGAATGGAATTTACCTTTGCTGGCATGGTTGACGAAAATACCAAACTTAACTTCCCACAAGGGGATGATGAGTTTGATGTAACCAACGGCGACAAAGTAATTTTAAAGGTAAAACGCGAAGGTAAAACCAGCAAATGCCCAACACTTACTAATAGCTTAATAAAAAACTATGTTGAGTTTTCTGGTGCAGCTTTCCCGCATGTCATTATTCCGTTAATGGGCAAGCAAGAGGTAATGATTAACCCAGCGCGCCCTATGGTTATTTACGAGTCGATGATTATTAATCTTGATAACATTGAGATTAAAGCACCAACGCTTGAATTTGCAGAGCCAAGCTTTGAATATACAGGTAAGCGCGGCAAAATTACCCTGCGCTTTAACCTATTAGAAAACGGCGAAAAAGTTGGTTTTGGTGAAAAGCACATGGTGGTGTCGGGTATTCGTGAATACTGCCAAGCAACTGTTGATGACTTAATCGCATTTTATAATGAGCGGAAAGCGACCTTAAAACCAGTTTAAAATCAGCATTTAAATGAGGCGCTATTGATAGCGCCTTTTTTATTGCTAAAGCTCAGGTATAATGGCGCTCTTTGTTATTTTAAAGCTAAGCCTATGTCCGCTACATCATTTTCATCACTTAATCTCGACCCGTTATTATTAACAGCGATTGAGCAAAATAATTACACTACGCCAACCGCAATTCAGATTAAAACTATTCCGCCAATTCTCGCGGGCAACGATGTAATGGGCAGCGCACAAACTGGCACAGGTAAAACAGCAGCCTTTGTATTGCCACTACTACATAAGCTTTTAAATACACCAAAAAAAGATGAGCCAGGCATTGCCCGAGTGGTCATTTTAACGCCTACGCGAGAGCTTGCTCAGCAAGTGTTTGCAAGCTTTGAAAAATACGCTCAAGGCAGTAATATTCATGGCGCTTTAGCGTATGGCGGCGCAAGTATTAGCCCGCAAATTAAAGCACTTAAAACGGCGCAAGTGATAGTGGCAACACCAGGTCGTTTGCTCGATCATATAGTCAAAGGCAGTGTGGTGCTTTCTAGTGTTGATTCATTAGTATTTGATGAAGCCGACCGCATGCTCGATATGGGCTTTATTGATGAAATAAAACGTATTTTGCGCCACATTCCAGGCGATCGCCAAACGTTATTGTTTTCAGCCACATTCGATGACAGCGTGTTTGAGCTAAGTAAAAAACTACTTAAAAACCCCGAGCTGATTGAAGTTGATAAACGTAACTCAGCCGCCGTTGAAGTAGAGCAAATTATTTACGCAGTTGATGAAGACCGTAAGCGCGAACTTGTATCGCATATGATCGGCATGAAAAATTGGCGCCAAGTACTTATATTTACGCGTACTAAACAAATGGCCGATAAGCTTGCCAAAGAAATGTGTAAAGACGGTTTAAAAACAGAATCCATTCATGGCGATAAATCGCAAGGCGCGCGAGACCGTGCACTACAAAACTTTAAAGAAGGTACTACTCGCGTATTAGTTGCCACCGATGTAGCTGCCCGTGGTTTAGATATTCCAGCCCTTAAATACGTAATTAACTTTGAATTGCCATACATAGCTGAAGATTATGTCCACCGCATAGGCCGTACGGGTCGCGCAGGCGAGCAAGGCCTTGCAATGTCGCTTGTAAGTATTGACGAGCAATGGTTACTTGAAGAAATTGAAGTACTGCTTGATACGCGTTTAGCACCACAATGGTTAGAAGGTTACGAGCCTGACTTAAACAAAGCCCCTAAAGATAACCGAAAAAACACCAATAAAGCGCGTAAAGATCGTGACAAAAAGCGTATTACAGGTAAAAGGGCACCAAGCAGACGACGAAAATAATAGCCAGTAGCATGGGGCAGTTAATGCCCCATTTAGTTATAAAAAATTAGTTTTTAAATAGTATTTAGCAATTTTATACACATCAGCTGCGCTTATTTTAATGGTCATTTTTACATAAAGCGGCAAAATAAATAATCCCCCCTTTAAATCGCAATACTTTGTAAGTGTTTTTTCTTCTTACAAATGTGCATTATTACAGTTTAAATCTATACTTAATCTACGACTAATAGATTGGTAGAGCGATGAAAGGTATTATTTTTACTGAATTTTTAGAAATGGTCGAAAGCACATTTTCACCTGCCGTTGCCGATCAAATTATTGAACAAAACGAACTTGATTCCAATGGGATTTACACCAGCGTTGGTAACTATAACAAGCAAGAGCTTTTAAAATTAGTGACTTCGTTGAGCAACATCGTCGATGTTCCAGTAGATGTACTGGTTAAAGAGTACGGAAAATATCTGTTAACGCGCTTCTTGGTTTGCTATCCACAGTTTTTTGAAAACCTCACTACCACGTTTGATTTTTTAGATACCATAGATAGACACGTGCATATAGAAGTTGAAAAATTGTACACCGACGTTGAGTTACCTAGTTTTCAAACCAAGCGATTAAGTGATACTCAAATGCAGATGGTTTACCATTCGAGTAATCCCTTTGCAGTGCTCGCTGAGGGGTTAATAGAAGGTGCAGCCGAGCATTTTAAGGAAAATATCAGCATACGCAGCGATATCAGTGACGATCATCAAGTTGCTACATTTAACTTAACTCTGGTCGGTTAAATATGGATGTAGCTCTTTTACAACGCAGATTAGAACGAGAGCGTTTGGCACGAAAAGAAGCTGAAAAACTACTTGAAGCCAAATCGTTACAGCTTTACGAAGCCAATAAGGTGCTCAAAGGTGCGGCTGAAAATTTGGAGCAGGAGGTTGCTAACAGAACTCACGACCTTGAACTGGCTAAACAAGATGCAGAAGCTGCGAATGAGGCTAAATCAGACTTTTTAGCAAACATGAGCCATGAGATTCGCACCCCGATGAATGCCATAATAGGCATGGCTTATTTGGCTTTAGATACTGAGCTTTCGGAAAAACAGCGCGACTATGTTGAAAAAATTCATTATTCGGCAGAGTCTTTATTAGGGATCATCAACGATATTTTAGACTTTTCAAAGGTTGAAGCGGGTAAAATAGAGCTAGAACAAAAAGAATTCAATTTTAATACCTTCCTAGAAAATCTTGTAAATATTATTAGCACGCTAGCATCACAAAGAAAAATTGAAGTGGTGTTTGATATTGACCCCTTACTGCCTGACTTTTTTATTGGTGATGCATTAAGACTCAACCAAGTACTATTAAATCTGTTAAATAATGCACTTAAATTTTCAACACGGGGTAAGGTTATATTAGCTGTAAAACTAGTTCAGAAAGTAGATAGTTATTGCAGTGTTGCTTTCTCTATTTCAGATAACGGCATTGGGATGACCCAAGCACAAGTTGACTCACTATTTAAACCTTTTACTCAGGCTGACGTATCGACAACCCGAAAGTTTGGTGGAACGGGGCTTGGTTTGGTAATAAGCAAAACATTGGTCGAACTAATGCAGGGCGATATTACAGTAAACAGCAAATTAAATAAGGGGAGCTGCTTTAGTTTTACTATTCCACTCAATTATTCGACTAAGCAAAATGAGTTTGAAATATCACAAATTAGAGCCAAGCGAGCACTTGTTATTGAGAGTTCAGATAGTCAGTTAACATCATTACAAACGCTGCTTTTAGGTTTTGAAGTAAAATTTGACACTGTAAATAACATCAACCAAGTATTAGACCGGCTAGGCATGCTACATGATTACGATTTTATATTTATAGATTGGCGAACTTTAAATTTAAATCATGATAGTGCTGCGCAGTCTTTGCGCAATAAGCTTAAATTAAATGCAAAAAAGCTAATTGTAATAGCGCCTTGTGAAAATAAAGCGCTAAACGAAAGCCTACTAGGGTTTGGTAATAACACTTATAAAGTACTCATAAAACCAATAATTAAAAGTACTTTGCATAACGTACTTTTACAGATTATGCATATAAAAACACTAAAAAAACCAGAATCACAAGAGAGCTTAAATACACAAAACACACTACAAAAACTGCAAGGCATTCATATTTTATTGGTTGAAGATAACCCGCTCAATCAACAAGTAGCTACACAAATACTGCGTAAAAATGGCTTAATTGTTGATATTGCTAACGATGGGCTTGAGGCATTAGATGCGCTAAAACATAAAACTTACGATGGTGTGTTAATGGACTGCCAAATGCCTAGAATGGATGGTTATACGGCAGCCATAGAAATAAAGAAACAAGCAAAGTTTAAAAATTTACCCATTATTGCAATGACTGCTAATACAAGAGAAACGGATCTATTAAAGGCGCAAGATAGCGGTATGGATGGCTATATTTCAAAGCCCATTAAGGTTGAAAGTATGTTTGAAGTAATAGCAAAGTGGGTGTGTATTTAATTTTTTTGAGTTGTTTACTTAATAAGCTGGTGAGGTAAAAAAGGCAAGCATTAGCTTGCCAAGAAGGGTGTAAATTAGTTTAACTTTACGATATTTGTTTCTCAGCTAGGTTGAGCTCCATAGTTGCTTTTAATAAACGGTATAGGTTAATTGATGCGTCAATTTCTTCTTTACGGTTTGTTAAGCTTTCAATGTTTAAACCCAGTGGCACGTCTAGGTGTGCACAGCTTTTTAAAATTGAATCGAGATTTTCGCGGCAAATACGCACCGATTCACTCAAGGTGTTGTCGGCGTCAAGCATGCGCCATTTGGTCGCCTCAGGAACAGAAATCCCTAGCCATTGCATGAACTCTAGGGTTTTTTCACCGCCACATGGTGTAAACGTGAGTATAATACGTTTTGGTGTAACGCCTTGTGCCTTGCAGGTACGCGCGTAACTTGTTATTAAATCAATAGTAGCTTGAGCATTATAAACCGCTTGCGATATAAAAAATTGGCAACCTTGTGTTGTTTTTTCTATTAAGCGTTCGTGTTCATTACGTTTACTTGCATGTCGCTCTGCAATGGTTACGCCTCCTAAAAAGAAGTCATCACTTTGCTTAGCTAATGTCTTATAAGCGTCAGGTAGGCTTAGTTTAATATCACCTTCCGACGATGGGCTACCCACTAAAACGACATTTTTTAAATCAAACTCGTTTTTAGTTTCATCTAGCCACTTTTTAAATTCAGCCTCACCGCGTTGCGCTACGCTTTTGTAGGTAATTACATCTAGGCGTGATAAGTCTTTTAGCAACTTACTGTACTCACGCGGATCAACCGTTTGTTTAAATGGAAACGGACGAGCCTGATTAGTACGGCTACTCTCATCTTGAATATCGTAAATTACAACACCGTCGTATTCAATTTCGTGTAAGCGGCCTAATAGTTTTTCTGCAATGGTTTTTAACTGCGCTTTATCAGTGCCTATTTTGGGTGGCGTTGTGCCAATAAGATAAACACCTTGATTAGTGTCCTCAATTTTCTCTTGAAGTGATAAAGCCATAATCCTCATTCCAGCTCAATGGTTGATAGATTTAATATAGCAGCCATTTAGACGTCTAGATAGATTTTTTAAGTGAAAGTTTTTCAAGCAACGTGAGGATTATTCATACAAAGGAGTTCCTAAATTAAGTGCATGACACAGTTGTTTACATAATAAAGCGACTGAGGGCTCTTATATTCATTGGCTTTGGGGCATAATTAGTAGTGAAATTGTAAATATTTTGACAACAACTTTGCTCAATTTACTAAAGGACAATTATGAAATTTAAATTATTAGCAACAAGCCTTGCGGTATCACTCGCTTTAACTGGCTGTGCAATGCAAAAAAATGAAACAACACAAGCAGCAAAACAAGAACAAATAAAAACAACTGACGACCGTGTTTTTTCACAAGATTACTTAATTGAAGAGCTTGAGAATGGCTTACGTGTAATGGTTGTAAAAACGGATTACCCTGATGTCGTTTCGTTGCAAATACCCGTTTCTGTTGGCTCGCGTAATGAAGTAGAAGCGGGCAAGACCGGCTTTGCTCATTTTTTTGAACATATGGTATTTAAAGGCTCTAAAAAATTTCCGCAAGACGAATACACCGCCATATTCAAAAATGCAGGGGTTGATAACCGTGCATACACTACCAACGATTACACTAACTACCATTTAAACTTTTCAAAGCAGCACCTTGATAAAGTACTTGAGATTGAAGCTGATATTTTCCAAAACTTAACCTACACCGAAGAGCAATTTAGAACCGAAGCATTGACGGTAAAAGGTGAGTACTTAAAAAATAACGCCAGCCCGATTCGCAAGTTATTAAGTGCTGTGCGTGCAGAGGCTTTTGAAAAGCATACTTACAAACACACCACAATGGGCTTTTTTGAAGACATAGAAGCCATGCCAGACCAAATGGCTTACGGTAAAGAATTTTTTGATAAGTTTTATAAGCCAGAATATGTATCGCTAGTTATTGTGGGTGATGTTGACCTAAAAGCCACAATGGCAATGGTTAAAAAACACTGGGGTGGTTGGGAAAAAGGCAATTACGTTGCCGATATTAAAGCTGAGCCAAAACAGCAAGCTCCTAAATATTTGCATGAACAAAATAAAGCCTTGCCGGGGCATTGGCTATTGGTATCGTATAAAGGTGCTGCGTGGGAACCCGCTAAAAAAGACAGAGCTGCACTTGATTTAATCTCGCAGCTTTATTTTTCAAGTAACTCAGATTTATATCAAGAGCTCGTTGTTGATAAACAAATAGCGAGTCAAATGTTTACTTATAATCCAGAAACCAAAGATCCAGGCTTACTGCATGTATTTGTAAAAGTAGAAAACGCTGATGATTTAGCAAAAGCGCGTGATGCAATTAACCGCACTTATGCAAAAGCCAGAACAGAATTGGTCGATGCACAAAAATTAAGTGACTTAAAGTCTAACCTTAAATATGGCTTTATTAATGGTTTAGATTCGTCGCAAGCAATTGCATCAACGCTTGCAAGTTACATGCATTTTGAGCGCGACCCTGAGGTTATTAACCAGCTTTATAAATCAGCCGACAACATCACCGCTGAGGATATTAAAGCGGTTGCTAATAAATACTTTGTAGATAACACGCGTACTACTGTAACTATGTCGGCACTTGATAAAGCACCGGGGTTTGCAGAAGAGGCGAGTTTAAGTGCAGTAGTTGCAAAACTTGAACAAGCCCCAGAGGCACCTGTATTTAAAGTGCTTGATAAAACCAATAGCTCGCCGCTGATTGATGTAAACTTTTTATTTAATACAGGGGCAGCTGCTGATCCTCAAGGTAAAAAAGGTGTAGCTGCGCTTACCGCCGCAATGCTTGCTCAAGGTGGGTCGCAAAGTACCAGCTACAAAGAAATTCAAAAAGCGCTTTATCCGCTTGCAGGTAGTTTTGGTTACCAGATTGACAAAGAAATGCTGTCGTTCCAAGGGCGTATTCATAAAGATAACGCTGAAACTTGGTATGCACTTGTAAGCGAACAATTACTTAACCCAGGCTTTAGAGACGATGACTTTAAACGCCTTAAAAAAGAAATGATCGACGGTATTAAGTCGGGATTAAAAGCATCTAACGATGAAGAGCTAGGTAAAGAAGTACTCTACAGCACGCTTTACAAAGGCCACCCATTTGAGAGCTACAACTACGGTGATATTTCTGATTTAGAAGCATTAACGCTTGATGATGTAAAAGCATTTTACAATTCAGAGCTTACTCAATCTAAACTAACACTGGGTTTAATTGGCGCCGTGCCAAAAGCGCTTAAAGCAAATATTATGAGCGATTTAGCAACCTTACCTAAAGGCGAGCAAAACCGTTTAAGTATTCCTGATGCGCCAGAGCTTAAAGGCCATCATGCAACGATTGTAGAAAAATCAGCGCAATCGACGGCAGTGTCGTTTGGCTTCCCAATTGATACTATTCGCAGCAGCGAAGATTGGACTGCCCTTTGGCTTGTGCGTTCGTACTTTGGTGAGCATCGTAGTTCTAACTCATACTTATATGAGCGAATTCGTCAAACGCGCGGTATGAATTACGGTGATTACGCATATATTGAATACTTCCCACGTGGTATGTTTCAAACTAAGCCTGATGCAAATTTAGGGCGTTCTGAGCAAATATTCCAAGTATGGTTGCGCCCACTTCGCTCTAACAACGACGCGCACTTTGCAACGCGTACCGCATTATTTGAGCTGGATAAGCTTATTAAAAACGGCTTAACTGAAGAAGATTTTGAGGCAACACGTAACTTTTTAATTAACTACGTGCCGCAGCTTGTAGCAAGTCAAAACCGCCAGCTAGGTTATGCACTTGATAGCGAATTTTATAACACTGAATCGTTTGTAAAATACGTAACAAGTAAACTTGAAAAGCTAACGCTTGCTGATGTGAATCGGGTGATTAAAGATAATCTACAAACAGATAACGTGCAGTACGTGTTTATTACCGGTGACGGTGAAGACATGAAAAAACGTTTAGTGTCAGAGCAAACATCGCCAATGGTTTACAACACAGAAAAACCAGCAGCGCTTGTTGCAGAGGATAAAGTTATTGCCGATTACGCATTAGCTATTCCGGCTAACAATATTGAAGTAGTGAAAGTTGACAGTGTTTTTAAATAAACCTTAAACAAAACGACTTGTAGATAATGAAAAGCCCCACGTTTGGGGCTTTTTTATAGCATTGAGCCAACGTTTATCCCTAACCCTAAAATTATTACTGCGCTTATTATGGCTATTAATGTGATATGGCCTCGTAATTCTTTTTCTTTACGTTCTGACATTTTTTAGCGCCTCAACTCATTATAAAAAATACAGTGATCATCCCCAATATAAAGCTGACTACTGACGATAGTGCTAAAATTGAGGTTATATTACGCGTGTTTAAAGCTGGACTAACATCGCAAGAGTTAGTGTTATCTTCAAGTTTAATTAATTCACCTTGGCGTACTTCCAATACAGCACATAAAGCCATTGTTGTTTCTTTTGATGCTGCACCTTCTTTCTCTACCCGTTGAATTGTTCGTAAACTAACATCGCAGGCGTCAGCAAGTTGCTGCTGAGTCCAATTTAACTGGCCTCTGAGTGATTTAACAGTTGTAGGATTTAATTGCACGTTAAAGCTTCCCTACAAATAGCTCAACAATGGTTGCAGTTGCATAGCCAAACACTGCACCGCCTAATGCGCAACCAGCAATAAAAAAGAAAGCCTTTTTAGGATCGTCAGGAAGACTGCATTGAATTTGTTTGGCAACGACTTTTGTATCTTTATAAAGTGTGCACTCCATTCGCCCTGTGAGTATGTTGAGCATGTTAAACTTTACTTGGTACTGTGAGTTCTCAAAATCAAAAGAGTGGGTGCTTGTGCAATTTACATTGCGCTTTTTACTAAATAAATCATCATTTATGTACACCTCTTCTTTACCAGTAAAGTAACTTCCAAAACAGGCTATTTGATTGTCGCCATCTTGAAAATAAAATTTATAGCCGAGTTTTTTAGTATTTAATATGTCGTTTTTCATCATCGTTATCCTTGTTGAGTTGATGATGCTAATTTAGCGTTTATTATTATTTTTTACGCCGTCATGAATATGCCAGTGAGCAGTTTGGCATATGACACTGTGTATGTCATGTGTGTTTAACTACTGATTTTAATGTGTTTTATTTAATTTTTGTTCAGGTTTAAAATGAGTGGTGCTGTCGTATCATTTTTATTCTTTGATTGAGTAAATAATAAATTTAAAGAAAAGTACGCATTTATTTTTGTCAAAAAAACGCTAAGTACATATACTTTCAGACAATTATTCTTATAAGTCTGAAGGTAAGCGTGCTAGATGATAAATTATTTTTAAAGTTAGTTTTGGACACTATGCCAGAGCAGGTTGTTGTAATTAATAAAGAAGGAGAAATGGTTTTTATAAATAAAGGATGGCAAAACTTTGGTGAAGAAAATGACTGCTCATGCGGTGCTTGGGAAAAAGAAAATTATTTATTTACATGTAAAAAAGCCGCAGACAATGGTGACGAAATAGGCGAAAGGGCACTGAAGGGAATTAATGCTGTTATTAATGCAGAGCAAGAAGCGTTTTATTTAGAATACCCATGCCATAGTGATGATGAAAAACGCTGGTTTATGATGCGCGTAGTACCATTTAAGTACAGTACTGATTTTTATTATGTAATTACGCATCAAAATATTACAGAGCGAAAGCTCGCTGAAGAAGAAGTCCAGAAACTGGCCAATATTGATGGGCTGACTGATATATTTAATCGTGGTTATTTTGATAGCTTTTTAGAGCAAGAATGGAATAGGTGTAAGCGTTTAAACATGCCTCTTTCATTGGCATTAATTGATTTAGATGACTTTAAGCTACTTAACGACACTTATGGTCATCAACAAGGTGATGAGTGTTTAAAACAAGTTGCGGCAGTCCTTAAGCAATATACAAAAAGACCCAGTGATATTTGCGCACGTTTTGGCGGGGAGGAGTTTGTACTTGTTTATGGCAACACAAACTCTGAGCAAGCAACAATAATTATTAATGCTATTGTAGAGCAGCTAAAGCAGCTTAATATTTGTAATGAGCTGTCTTTACCAAGTAAAACGCTTACTGTTAGTGTTGGGCTGGCAAGTGTTATTCCTTGTAACAGTTATAAAATACGAAATATGGTTAAAGAAGCCGATGACTTATTATACAAAGCAAAAACTGCGGGTAAAAATTTATTATGTGCAGCCGATTTAACCGTGGTTGACTAAATTTTAAATACTTAGTTGTTAAATGTGCTTTGTTATACCTAATAACCAGAACAAATAACTAAGGCGTTAACACCTTGAGCTTTAAATCCGTTAGACTTAGCAAAAGGCTCTTTTTTATATCAATTTAAGGCAGTTCAGTATTATGCGTCATGAAATTTGGCAACAGCTTCGAAGTGAAGCAAATGAAGTCGTCACTCGCGAACCACTTTTAGCAAGTCACGTGTATTCATGTATTTTGAATCATGAGTGCTTGGGTTCGGCGTTAAGCTTTATTGTTGCTAATAAATTGGCGGATGCTGTTGTATCTGCATTTACTATTCGTGAATTATTCGATCAATCATTTGTAAAATGCGATCGCATGCTGTCTTTTGTCGCAGAAGACATTAAAGCTGTAAAAGATAGAGACCCAGCCGCAGAAACCTACCTGACTGTTATTTTAAATTTAAAGGGGTTTCATGCTATTCAGGCTCACCGTTTAGCTAACTGCTTGTGGCAACAAAACCGTAAAGAACTGGCGCGTTTTATTCAAAGCCGTACTTCTGAAGTGTTTGGTGTAGATATTCACCCTGCTTGTCAGGTTGGTAAAGGCATAATGTTTGACCATGCAACGGGTATTGTTATTGGTGAAACGGCGGTCATTGAAGATAATGTATCAATACTGCAATCGGTTACGCTTGGCGGTACAGGTAATGAGCAGGGCGATCGTCATCCTAAGATTAGAGCGGGTGTGTTAATTGGCGCAGGAGCAAAAGTGCTGGGTAATATTGAAGTGGGTGAGGGCGCACGTATTGGTGCAGGGTCGGTGGTATTAACTGCTGTGCCACCTCATACAACGGCCGTTGGCGTACCTGCAAAAATTATTGGCAGACCTGAATGCCCGTGTCCTGCGCAAAGTATGAACCAAAACTTTTTAGCTACACCAGAGCCAGAAAACGAATCGCATACCAGCGCTATGCTGTGACATAGAATAAAAAATAAAACTTAAAAGGAATTAAGATGAACAAAAATGACGTGTTAACCCTTGGAGTTGGGTTTATTGCCGGTGTGGGTTTAACTTGGGGCTATTTTAGTTTGGCTTCAAGTGACTCAACTCCCGCAAAGGTACAGCATGCTGATACAAAGCAGCAGACCCCTATTGTTCAGCCAGCTAAAATAAGTGAAGCAACAGCAAAGCGTGTTGTACCAGCTGCGCCTGAGCAAAGTGCTCGCTTAGAGCAAAAAGATATTTCCCCTAAACCAGCTCCACAACCCCTTGATGAGCTTCCCCTAGAAGAGCAAGTTACACAGCTTAAGCTGCAATTAGCTCAGCAAAAGTCGGTAATGGAAAGTGTGGTCAAGCAGTTGCGAGCTCCAAATGATGTGCAAGCCGCTTTACAGGCACAGTTTGATGAGCAACAACGTAACGAAGAATGGGCTTATCAAACTGAAACCGCCTTGCAGGATTTTTTACTTACCGCAGATTTAGCCTCAACGCCTGATATTGTCACTGCAGAATGTAAAACATCGGTTTGTAAATTTAAACTTACAGCGCCAACGGATAACGATTCATTCGATCATACCCAATGGCGAGAGCTAAACGATAAGTTAATGAAGCAAAAGCTTTGGTTGCAATTTAAAAGAACAACCTCGACTTCAAGCGACACCGAACTAACGTTACTAATGGCAACAGAGCTTTAAAGCGCTGTTGACTTTACAGAGCCATCGACCAGCTCTGTAACTAAAACATCACCGGCTTTAATTTGACCCACAGATTTAACCACTTTCCCTTGTTGTGTTTTAGTGATGCTATAACCGCGTGCCAAAACATTAAGCGGGCTTACCGAATCTAGCTTACTTGCTTGTAATGCCAGGCTATTATTGGCTTGTTGTAATTGTTGTTGTATAGCTTGGTTTAATCTTGCTTGTAACTGCGATAGTTGATGAGAAGCTTGCGCTAGCTTTTTGTCGGGAGATTGACGCATTAAACGTGGCGTTAAATTATTAAGCGTGCGCTCTTGTTGGTACAACCGGCTTTGCATAGCTTGTTGTAAGGCAATACTTAACTCATCTAATCGCTGCGCTTTTTGATTTAGCTGATTGCGCGGGTGGCATAGATTTAAACGATGTTGCAATTGGGTTGCGAGTGCACGCTTATCTGCAATGCTATGTTTAAATGCATTATTTAACCGGTTAATAAGCTGGGTTACTTTGCTATGCAACTCTTGTGTGTTAGGACTTACAAGCTCAGCCGCCGCAGAAGGGGTAGGGGCCCGCATATCGGCAACATAATCACTGATTGTGGTGTCTATTTCATGGCCTACGGCACTTATAATAGGTAAATCACTGTTATGAATAGCGCGGGCGAGTTGTTCGTGATTAAAACACCACAGATCTTCAAGTGAACCACCGCCGCGCCCTAAAATAAGTATGTCTACTTCGTTGCGTGCATTGGCTAACTCTATTTGGTTAATCAAATGTACGTGGGCTTCTTTACCTTGTACCATGGCTGGGTAAATAATGACTTCTAATTGCGGTGCGCGGCGTTTAAGTACGGTTAATATATCTTTTATAGCTGCGCCCGTTGCAGAGGTTATTACACCAATACGGTTTATATTTTGCGGCAGTGGTTTTTTGTATGCAGAGCTAAACAGTCCTTCAGCAGCAAGACGCATTTTTAGTGCATCAAACTCTTGCTTGAGTTGGCCTTCGCCTGCCGGTTCCATATGTTCAACAATAAGCTGGTAATCGCCGCGGGGCTCATAAAGTGATACGCGTGCTTTTACTGTTACTTGTGCGCCGTTTTCTGGGCGGTAACTTTGGCTTCGGTTATTACCTCGCCACATAGCCGCTTTAATTTGTGCTTTGTCATCTTTTAACGAAAAATACCAATGCCCAGAAGCTGGCGCAATAAAATTAGAAATTTCACCAGTAAGCACTAATGAAGCAAAGCCTTGCTCTAGTACTGTTCTGATCTCTCTATTAAGGCGCGAGACGGTATAAACCGTTTGCGAAGGCTTTGAAAACATAAAAAACAACCTAAAACTATTTATGAGGCAAGTTATAAGGGAAGTTTATCATAAATATTTGCGAAATATTATTTACGAATGCCTATAACGCTGTTAAAATTTGGCCGCAATTCCTTATCTTAGATCCACATGTGAGAAGTTGCCAAAATGCTTAGAATTGCTAAAGAAGCTCTTACCTTTGATGACGTACTTTTAGTACCAGGTCATTCTACTGTTTTGCCACACACGGCAAATATTTCAACTCGCTTAACGCGTGGTATCAAACTTAACTTGCCGCTTATTTCAGCATCTATGGATACTGTTACAGAAGCTCGTTTAGCTATTGCCCTTGCGCAAGAAGGTGGTCTTGGTTTTATTCATAAAAACATGACTATTGAAGAACAAGCGAAAAACGTACGAAAAGTTAAAACCTACGAAGCGGGTATTGTGTCTTACCCTGTAACAGTGACTGCTGATTTAACAATTGCAGATGCTATGGATCTTGCTGAAGAAAAAGGGTTCTCAGGCTTTCCTGTTACCGACCCAGAAAACACTTTAGTAGGTATTGTTACAAGCCGCGATATGCGTTTTGAGACAAAACTTGAACAGCCAATTTCGACTGTTATGACTAAAAAAGAAAAGCTAGTTACCGTTAAGGAAGGCGCAGCTCGCGAAGAAATTTTAGGTTTAATGCACGAACACCGCATTGAGAAGATTTTAGTTGTTGATGATGCGTTTAAACTTAAAGGCATGATCACCGTAAAAGATTACCAAAAAGCGCAAGATAAACCACATGCATGTAAAGACGATCAGGGTCGTTTACGTGTAGGTGCTGCGGTTGGTGTTGGCGCTGGTACTGATGAGCGTATTGCTGCATTAGTTGAAGCGGGTGTTGATGTATTACTTATTGACACTTCTCATGGCCACTCTCAAGGTGTTATTGACCGTGTATCTGCAACTCGTCAGGCTTATCCAGATCTTCAAATTGTAGCGGGTAACGTTGCAACTGCTGAGGGAGCAATAGCGCTAGCTGATGCCGGTGTTGATGCAGTAAAAGTAGGGATCGGTCCTGGTTCTATTTGTACAACCCGTATTGTTACCGGTTGTGGTGTTCCACAAATCACGGCTATTTCAGATGCAGTTGATGGCTTAAAAGGTCGCGACATTCCAGTAATTGCCGATGGTGGTATTCGTTTTTCAGGCGACATTGTGAAAGCGCTTGTTGCGGGTGCATCGTGTGTAATGGTGGGCTCAATGCTCGCAGGTACCGAAGAAGCGCCAGGCGAAGTAGAACTATATCAAGGCCGTTACTACAAATCATACCGTGGTATGGGCAGCTTAGGCGCGATGGATCAAAAAGAAGGTTCATCAGATCGCTACTTCCAAAAATCAAACGAAGCTGACAAGTTAGTCCCTGAAGGTATTGAAGGTCGCGTAGCGTATAAAGGGCCAATAGCGACTATTATTCACCAGCAGGTAGGTGGCCTTCGCAGCGCAATGGGCTTAACGGGTTGTGCAACAATTGAAGAGCTAAACACTAAGCCTCAGTTTGTGCGTGTTACATCTGCAGGTATGGGTGAGTCGCACGTTCATGATGTGCAAATTACTAAAGAAGCACCAAATTACCGCTTAGGTTAAACAACGACTTGAAATTACGGGGCTGGCTTTTACCAGCCCTCTTTAATAGCCACTAAGCAAATTAGTGGAATTTAGCATCTACTTTACGAGATACTCCATGAGCAAAGATATTCACGATTCACGAATTCTCATTTTAGACTTTGGTTCACAATACACTCAGCTAATCGCTCGCCGTATACGCGAAATTGGTGTTTACTGTGAGCTGTGGGCATGGGATGTGACTGAAGAGCAAATACGCGAGTTTAACCCACAAGGTATTATTCTTTCTGGTGGCCCAGAGTCAACCACACTTGAAAACAGCCCGCGCGCTCCTGAGTATGTGTTTAATGCAGGCGTTCCTGTATTAGGCATTTGTTATGGCATGCAAACAATGGCTACTCAGCTTGGTGGTAGTGTTCACAGCTCTGATAAAAAAGAGTTTGGTTATGCGCAAGTTGAAAAGGTAGGCAACTGTGCATTGTTTGATGCAATTGAAGATCATATTACCGATGGCGGCAATGGCGTTTTAGACGTATGGATGAGCCACGGCGATAAAGTAATGGAAGTACCAGCAAGCTTTAGCACTACAGCTAAAACACCAACGTGTCCGCATGCTGCTATGTCTAACGAAGAAAAACGTTTTTACGGCGTACAGTTTCACCCAGAAGTAACGCACACTCACCAAGGTCAGCGTTTATTAGAGCGCTTTGCTATTGATATTTGTGGTTGTGAAAAACTGTGGACTCCAGCAAAAATTATTGATGATGCCATTGAGCGCATTAAAGAAACCGTTGGCGACGACGAAGTTATCTTAGGCTTATCAGGCGGTGTTGATTCATCGGTTGTAGCTATGCTTATTCATCGTGCCATTGGTGATAGATTAACCTGTGTATTTGTTGATAACGGTTTACTTCGTTTAAACGAAGGTCAGCAAGTAATGGACATGTTTGGCAACAAGTTTGGTTTAAACATTGTTAAGGTTGATGCTGAAGATCAATTTTTAGCTGACCTTGCCGGTAAGTCAGATCCAGAAGATAAGCGTAAAGCTATTGGCCACACGTTCATTAATGTATTTGATGAGCAAGCTAAAAAACTTAAGAACGCTAAATGGTTAGGTCAAGGTACCATTTACCCAGACGTCATTGAGTCTGCAGCATCTGCTACAGGTAAAGCACACGTTATTAAATCTCACCACAATGTGGGCGGATTACCAGATGACATGAAAATGGGTCTAGTTGAGCCACTACGTGAGTTATTTAAAGATGAAGTACGTAAAATTGGTTTAGAGCTAGGTTTACCGTACGACATGCTTTACCGCCACCCATTCCCTGGTCCTGGTTTAGGTGTACGTGTACTTGGTGAAATTAAAAAAGAGTACTGTGATTTACTTCGCCGTGCAGATGCTATTTTCATTGAAGAGCTGCACAAAGCCGAGCTTTACCATAAAGTTAGCCAAGCGTTTACCGTGTTCTTACCAGTTAAATCGGTAGGTGTTATGGGCGATGCACGTAAGTACGATTGGGTTGTTTCACTTCGTTGTGTTGAAACTATCGACTTTATGACGGCGCGTTGGTCACATTTACCGTATGAGTTTTTGGGTGTGGTTTCTAACCGTATCATTAACGAAATTGATGGTATTTCACGCGTTGTTTACGATATTTCTGGTAAGCCACCGGCAACCATTGAGTGGGAATAATTTACCCTGCATTTAGTTTTGTAAATTAAAGTGATAAAAAACGGCGAATTAGCATGCTAATTCGCCGTTTTGTTTATTTAAAAAGCAGTTAAACTAAATGTGTGATTTTTCTCTTTACCTTTAGCGAAACTTCTCTATAATTCGTCGTCATTGCAGGGGCGTAGTTCCAATTGGTAGAACAGCGGTCTCCAAAACCGACGGTTGGGAGTTCGAATCTCTCCGCCCCTGCCATTTCTTCTTTACATCGTATTTATTAATTCTTATATTATCTTATTTCCTCATTTCATCGAGTCGTTATGCATTCACGGTACGCAGCTGTTTTTGATATTGAAAATCTCGAATTAAATACTCATTTTCGACCAGTAAATACTGAACCCCTTAGAAATAATGTTGAAAAAGAATTAACGCCTGCTTCATTTGAATCCCTTGAGCTTTCTAGCCAATTACTTGCAGATATTAATCGTGCAGCAGTGCCTGTAGCTATAAATAGCGTGGTGAAAAGCAAGCACATACAATTAACGGGTGATCAGCTTGAATTGCCATCCCCACAGCTAAATGCAACCGATAAACGTGCTTTGTGGGCTTTAATAAGTGAACACCTTGATAAACTTTAAACCTGTAAATAATGATGCCGTAGAAGCGCTTATGGCTATTGAAAATGCGTGCCATAGTCATCCTTGGACTTTAAAAACGATGAGTTCATGTATTGGTGGGCGTTATTTTAATTTAGCGGCTTTTGATAGTGACATACTCGTTGGTTTTTACATTGGTGAAAAAGCAGGGCCAGATTTTACGCTTATGGATATATGCGTGACGCCTGAGCGCCAAGGTAAGGGGATTGCTAAGCAGCTATTGAGTAAATTTATAGAGCACGGTGAACAGCAAAATGCTGAAAATTTATTTTTAGAAGTTCGAGAGTCAAATACGCGTGCAATTAAACTTTATGAGCAAGCTGGGTTTATAGAGATGTCGGTACGAAAGAATTATTACCCAAGTGATGATGTAACTAAAAACGGTTTTGAAGATGCTATTTTAATGGGTATGGCATTAAGCTTAGGGTTTATGTAATTCTTTTTAGTTACAGGCAGCCAACTGTTTTATTTTGATTCAATTGCCTGCTTTATTGCCACCATTACTGAGTTTATAATTTCATCTCTTTGTGATTTATTGCTACTTTTTAGGTTTTCTTCAAGCTCGCCTGCGCTTTTGTAAATAGCATCAAAGTTAAAGCATCCTGCACTGCCTTTAACACTATGCGCAACTGCTTTTAGGCTTTCCCAATCTTGTGCATGGTGGAATGTTTTTATTTGTTCCAAATAACTGGGTAAGTTTGCTAAGTAATTATCAGATATCTGTTGAAATTTTTCACTTTTTAACAAGTCATCCCACTTATTTTGATTATCTTTTTCAAGGTGCAAGTAGCTAACAAGTACGTTTTCGAGGGCATCTTTATCTATTGGTTTTCCAAGCGCTTTGTCGCAGCCAGCTTCTATATAAGTGCCGATATCGTGATTCATTACGTTTGCGGTGAGTGCAATAATGGGACCGTCGTAAGCAGCATGTCGTAGCATTTTGGTGGCTTCAAGCCCACCCATGACGGGCATTTGCATATCCATAATAATGAGTTGATAGTCGTTTACTAGCGCCATTTCTACGGCTTGTGCACCATTATTAGCTATGTCAGGCTCAAGCCCCCAAGTTTGCAACAGCAACTTAATCAGTAGCTGATTATCTGGGTTATCTTCAGCAACCAAAATATTTGCGTCAAAGCTGTTAGTCGCAAATGATAATAGAGGGTCTTTTTCAGGGGTTAATTGTGCATGATCGACAAGCAACTCAAGCTCGGGTGTTTTGCCTTTTAAGTGGCAAGCAGCACTAATTGAAAATTCACTTCCTTCGCCCACTTCGCTTTCTAGTTTTATGTCGCCACCCAATAAATTTGCCAGATTTTTGGATATACATAATCCTAACCCAGTACCACCAAAGCGACGTGTAGTTGTCGCATCTGCTTGTTCAAACGGTTTAAATACACGAGAAATTTGATGCTCAGACATACCAATACCGGTGTCGGTTATTACAAACTCAATGAGGTTGCTTTTAGCATGATAATGCACACAAATAGAGACATGCCCTTGCTCTGTAAATTTAACGGCGTTGTTGGCCACATTAATTAAAATTTGTTTTAAGCGTGTTACATCCGTGTATATAGTTTGCGGTATTGGTAAGTCAAAAATAATATTAAGTTCTAAACGCTTTTCTTGCGCCAGTGGCGTTATGATTGACTCAATATCATGGACTAACTGCACAACGTTCACAGAGGCTTGCTCTACAGCTAGTTTTTCAGCTTCAATTTTAGATAAATCCAAAATATTGTTAATGAGTTCAAGTAAGTGCTTTGAATTTCGTAAAATAGTACTTAAATGTTGTTTGTCGTTTACTATTTTATCGTTATGTAGCAACTGCTCTGTAAAGCCCATAATAGCGGTGAGAGGGGTTCGTATTTCATGACTCATGTTTGCTAAAAAACGACTTTTAAGTTGGTTAGCTTGCTCTGCTTGAGTAATTGCGAGTTCAAGTTGGCTATTCATAGACTCAAGCGCTTGAGTTCGGCTTTCCACCTTGTCTTCTAGGTGATGTTTGTATTCTTCGAGTTGTTGTTGATAGTGCCTAATTTGATTAACCATGTGGTTAAAGTCGTTAAACAGTATGCCTACTTCATCATCGGTATGAGCGGGTAAGCTTACTGCTAAGTCACCGTCACCTACTCGGTGACTGGCCGCACCTAATAGCTCTATCGGATTTAACAATAAGTTACGTACAACAACAAATATTAAGATAGGTAATGAGATCACTGAAATAATAACAATCAGACCCGTAATTAGGCTAATGGCTTTGCCCGACTGATGAAGTACCGCTTTGGGAATTGTTGATACGTAATAATAGCCGCCGCTCATTTGTACGGCAAAAATCATACGTTCGATTTTATCAATGCTCGATAACTCAATGGTAGAAAGTGAGCCTATGTCGGCCAAATCGCGAACCTTATTAAGTTCATATTCGCTAATGTACTGGCCTCGTAAATTATAATTAGAGCTAAATAGTATTTTACCGTCTTTGGTCAACAATAAATTGAGCGTATTGTTATAAGGCGCTTCTAAAATACTGGTATTTAAAATTGAAGGCTCAACATTTACAACAATAAACCCCAGTTGTTGTGGACGTTTTAGGTAATAACCCACGCTGTCTATTCGTTGCACAAAATACAGGCTGGTTGTGCCGTCGGGTTTTTGAACCATAAACTGCTGTTGGCTCAAATTGCTTTGTATAACCTGATTAAAAAAGGGGTAGTTTTTAGGCGCTATGGTTAAATTATTTGAATGATAGGCGTCACTTTTACCACTAGCCGACACTAGATTTATACTAATAATGTCAGGGTAGGCTTCGCTGTAACTGGCAAATACATCCATTAGAGCACCAAGCCTGCGCGTATAATTTCCGTCTAAAAGTGCGTCATTGGCCAAAAAGTCGTTAAGTACCGGAGAGCGAGAAAGTAGCTTAGTGGTAGAGTGGAATGAGTCTATGTAGTTAAACGCTTTTTGTTGTTGCTGCTCAACAAAGCGGCTCATGATTAGATCGGCTTGTTTTTGCGTAGAGTTAGTTACATTAGTTAACGTAAACCCACCTAAAAATAGCAGGGGCAATATAACAAGCGGGGTTATATACCATAATAATCTAATGCTTAACTTACTGGTTTTCATTAACTAACTAATATCCTTGACGCAATCTTTTTATAGTATGCGTTACAAGTTTATTAAACAAGCCTGCGCTTAACTCATCGCTAAAATATAAACTTTAGTTAGAGGTAACTTCCCCTTTATGCGTAGGTTTTAATTACTTAATTAAGTAAAAGTTTTTATTTTGCTTGAGTCAAATTACAAACTAAACGGCCTGAGTTTAAATATTGATAAAAAAGATCAGTTAATAACTAACCATTGATTGTTTAAAGGGTCAAGATCAGCGAAAATAGTCTTTAATTACGATTAACATAACGGATCTCAAACTAGGAGCTAATTTACTCTTGGTTTTGGTGTGTTGAGGTTTCGGGGTTTAGCAGTTTTAGCCTTTAAACGTCTGCACACTTTATGGTGATATTATCCGTATTCAAACTATAAGAACTTTTTAATGGCAGACCAAAATCTCCTTAGCGAAATAAATAAACGACGTACTTTTGCAATTATATCTCACCCGGATGCAGGTAAAACCACCATCACCGAAAAAGTACTTTTGTTCGGACAAGCGATTCAAAAAGCCGGAACGGTAAAAGGCCGTGGCTCTAATCAGCATGCAAAGTCTGACTGGATGGAAATGGAAAAAGAGCGTGGTATATCGGTTACTACCTCTGTAATGCAGTTTCCGTATAACAATGCGCTGGTTAATTTACTTGATACCCCTGGACACGAAGACTTCTCAGAAGATACGTACCGTACACTGACTGCGGTAGATTCGTGCTTAATGGTTATTGATGCCGCAAAAGGTGTAGAAGAACGTACCCGTAAGCTAATGGAAGTTACGCGCCTACGTACTACGCCTATTGTGACCTTTATGAATAAGTGTGACCGTGATATTCGTGACCCAATGGAGCTACTTGATGAAGTAGAGACAGAACTAAATATTGCCTGTGCGCCTATTACGTGGCCAATTGGTTGTGGTAAAGAGTTTAAAGGTGTTTACCACATTCATAACGACGAAGCGGTTTTATACAAAACAGGCCAAGGTCATACTATTCAAGAAGTACGTACAGTAAAAGGCCTTGATAACCCTGAGCTTGATACCGCCATTGGTGAAGAGCTCGCTGAGCAATTACGTGAAGAGCTTGAGCTTGTTATTGGTGCTTCAAACGAATTTGACCTTGAACTATTTTTAGCGGGTGAACTTTCGCCAGTGTACTTTGGTACCGCCCTTGGTAACTTTGGTGTAGACCATGTACTTGATGGTTTAACACAGTGGGCGCCAACGCCGCTACCGCGTGAGACAGAAGACCGCCAAGTAGTCGCAACAGAAGAGAACTTTACTGGTTTTGTATTTAAAATACAGGCTAACATGGATCCAAAACACCGTGACCGTATTGCCTTTATGCGTATTGTGTCGGGTAAATATAGTCAAGGCATGAAGATGAATCATGTACGCCTTGGTAAACAGGTGAGTATTTCAGATGCAGTAACCTTTATGGCGGGCGATCGCGAGCGTGCAGCAGATGCATTTGCGGGCGATATTATTGGTTTGCATAACCACGGTACTATTCAAATAGGTGATACCTTTACACAAGGCGAAAAGCTTAAATTTAGCGGTATTCCAAACTTTGCGCCTGAGCTATTTCGTCGTATTCGTTTGCGCGATCCGCTTAAACAAAAGCAGCTATTAAAAGGTTTAGTACAGCTTTCTGAAGAAGGTGCAGTACAAGTATTTAGACCGCTCATTAATAACGACTTAATTGTAGGCGCGGTAGGTGTACTTCAGTTTGACGTAGTTGTAGCGCGCTTAAAAGCTGAGTACAACGTAGATGCAATTTACGAAGGCGTAAACGTAAATACAGCACGTTGGGTAAGCTCAACTGATGTTAAAAAGTTTGAAGAGTTTAAACGTAAGTGCGAAAGCAACTTAGCACTCGATGGTGGCGATAACTTAACTTACATAGCACCGAGCCGTGTAAACCTTAATTTATCGACAGAGCGTTACCCTGAGGTAACCTTCAACCACACGCGCGAAAACTAGAATCGACTGACTAAAGTTAACTGAAAGCCTGCTATGGCGGGCTTACAAAGGTAAATAATATAATGAACATTCGTACTATTTTAGTAGAAAAAGCCATTGCCGCTATGACCGCTGCAGGCCTACCAGAAGACACAAACCCAGCTGTTACACAAAGCACACGCCCACAATTTGGTGATTACCAAATTAATGGTGCAATGGGCGCCGCTAAAAAAATGAAAAGCAACCCACGTGAGCTTGCGCAAAAAATTATTGATAACCTAGATGTAACCGACATTGCAGAAAAAACTGAAATTGCCGGCCCTGGTTTTATTAATATTCATTTAAAGCCTGAGTTTTTAGCCAAAAGCGTAGAAGCGGCTAACAGCGATGCAAAGCTTGCCGTAAACGAGCACGCAAATCCGCAAACTGTCGTGGTAGATTACTCATCACCTAACCTTGCAAAAGAAATGCACGTAGGCCATTTACGTTCAACCATTATTGGTGATGCCATTGTACGTGCGCTTGAATTTAGAGGCGACAAAGTCATTCGTCAAAACCACATGGGCGATTGGGGCACACAGTTTGGTATGCTGATTGCGCATTTAGAAGATCAAATTAGCCAAGGCGTGGACTTAGAGTCGGTAGCGCTTGCTGATTTAGAAACGTTTTACCGCGATGCTAAAAAACGTTTTGACGATGAAGAAGGCTTTGCCGATAAAGCCCGTGACTATGTAGTTAAACTACAAGGCGGCGACGCGCACTGTGAAAAGCTATGGAAGCTATTTATAGCGACCTCAGTTAAACACTCTGAAGAAGTTTACAAACGTCTAAACGTAACGCTTACTCAAGCTGATATTATGGCTGAAAGTGCTTATAATAGTGAGCTTAACGACATTATTAGCCTATTAAAAGATAAAAACATAGCTGTAGAGTCGCAAGGTGCACAAGTAGTATTTTTAGATGAGCTTGCCAATAAAGATGGCGAGCCGTCGGCGTTTATCGTGCAAAAATCTGGCGGCGGCTTTTTGTATGCAACCACCGATTTAGCCGCGTGTGATTACCGCTCAAATAAATTGGGTGCTGAGCGTATTTTAATATTTGTTGATGCGCGCCAAAGCCTTCACTTCAATCAAGTGGAGCTTACTGCACGAAAAGCTGGCCTTTTACGCGATGAAACAAGCTATGAGTTTTGCCCGTTTGGCACCATGATGGGCGCCGATGGTAAACCATTTAAAACCCGCACCGGTGGCACTGTTAAACTTGCTGATTTACTAGAAGAGTCAATTAGCCGTGCAGCAACAAAACTAGCTGAGCGTGAATCTGATTTATCGGATCATGAACGTAGCGAAATTGCCCGTAAAGTAGGTATTGGCGCCGTTAAATATGCTGATCTTTCTAAACATCGTACCAGCGATTACATATTCAACTGGGACACCATGTTAAGCTTTGAAGGCGCGACAGCACCTTACTTACAATATGCTTATACCCGTGTACGCAGTATTTTCCGTAAATCAGGTGTCGATGCCGCTACGCTAAATGCTGATGTAGCCATAGCCGAGCCGCAAGAAAAAGCACTCGCGCTTAAACTACTGCAGCTTGAAGAAGTGCTTGATTTAATGATCTCTGAGGCTACTCCACACGTATTATGTGGTTACTTGTACGAGCTTGCTAGCCTATACATGACGTTCTACGAAGCCTGCCCAGTACTCAAAGAAGGCGTAGAGCCAAGCGTACGTGACAGCCGTTTAGTGTTGTGTAATTTGGTGGCAGATACGCTAAAAACAGGATTGGATTTGTTAGGCATTGAAGTCATGGAGCAAATGTAATCATCGTCGTATTTTAACCTAATACTGCGTTATCCACCCCGACTTACCCTAATCACATACAAACCGTATGCTCATAGGGATAAGTAGGGGTGAATGCCTTGTCTTAGGCTAAACTACTTAGGTGAACCTTCTGTTTCGTGTAGTTCGCTTTGACTACGTTGTCGTGCTTTTTTAGCCTAAGTCACATACTAATTGTATGCTCCTTGGCATAAATAAGCACTTCGCCTTGTCAGCACTCCTACACTTGCAGATGATTTTAGGCTTTACTTGATTAACTCTTGTAAGTTAATCAATTTTGTAGCTGATAGCACCGTAGGTTGAGTAGAGTGAAACGAAACCCAACACTAAACTAACATTAAACAAAACATTTTTATTTTTGCTCTTAAAACGATTAACAGCCTGACCTTAACTTACCCACATACGCTTTAATAAACAGAGAAGGATTTGTTTATGAAACTCGAAGACATCCGCCGTGAATATCTGCAAGACGCGCTAAGCGAAGATAATTTGCAAGATGATCCATTCAAACAATTTGAAACGTGGCTTGAGCATGCTGTGGGCAGTAATATCCCAGACCCAACGGCCATGGTGGTCGCTACGGTTGATGAAACCGGGCAACCTTCACAGCGTATTGTATTGTTAAAACATTTAGACGATAACGGGTTTGTATTTTTTACTAATACCGGCTCACGTAAAGCACAAGAGCTAAAAGGCAATAACAAAATATCGCTGCACTTTCCGTGGCACCATATGGAGCGCCAAGTGATTGTATACGGCGAGGCAAAACCATTACCTACATCAGCCGTGGCAAAATACTTTTTATCGCGTCCTAAAGAAAGCCAATTAGCAGCATGGGCGTCGCAACAAAGCAGGCCAGTGTCGTCGCGAAAAGTACTTATGGAAACCTTTGCTAATATGAAAAGCAAGTTTGCTAAAGGTGAAATTCCATTGCCTGATTTTTGGGGCGGTTACTGTGTTGTGCCTGCTAAAATTGAGTTTTGGCAGGGTGGTGCACACCGCTTACATGACCGTTTTATGTACCAGCGCCAAGCAGATAACAGCTGGCAAGTTACACGCTTAAACCCTTAATAAAGTGATGATTAAGTAACCGTGCAATTTATTGACTCTCATTGCCATCTCGACTTTAGCGAGTTTGATTCAATTCGTGAATCGCTCATAAACGAGTGTATAGCAAAGGGAGTCAATCAGTTTGTTGTACCGGGTATTACGCTCGCCCAATCGCATACTCTTATCAAACTCAAAGCTACTTTTCCAAGTATAAAAATAGCTGCAGGGTTACATCCTTACTTTTTAGATCAACATAAAGAATCGCACATAGAAGCACTTTTTGAGTTCGGGGTTGCAAATAAGCATCATTTAATAGCTATAGGTGAGTGTGGGCTTGATAGAAGTATCGAAGACCTTGCAAAACAAACGAGTTTGTTTGAGCAGCAAATAACGATTGCTAATGAGCTAAATTTGCCGCTTATTGTCCATCATCGGCAAAGTCATGATTTAATTGCGCAATCGTTTAAACGCTGTAAGCCAAAATATGGTGGAGTGATACATGCGTTTTCTGGCTCACTACAGCAAGCACAGTATTATATTAAACAGGGTTTTAAATTAGGCGTGGGTGGGGTTATAACTTACGAGCGCGCAGCTAAAACCCGTAATGTAATTACTCAAATTGAACCTCAGCACTTAGTGCTCGAAACCGATTCGCCCTCAATGCCACTAAATGGTCATCAAGGTGAGATTAATACGCCGCTTCATATCCCTAATGTGTTCAACGCTCTGTGTAGTTTAAAACAAAGTAGCGATAAAGAGGTGCTAGCTAAAATGCTCTACGACTCTTGCTCTGAGGTTTTTCGTATATAGCGGTTGACTTGCCAACGCTTTAAGCCACGGCCCAATTGCCATGTAAAAATACATGCAATAACTAGCATTAATAAAACCTGACGACCCAAATCATGAAAATGGCTGTGGCTATCTGAAATAGCAGCTCGTGTTAAATAGGTTACCGAAACAAACCCTAGAGGGCGATCATCATCGCTTACAACGGGTTCAACAAATGGTGTTTTAAGTTTACTTATTCCTGGAGTCGATTCTGGAAGTTGACCTAAAATATGGTGTGACTGCCAATTATCACTGCTGGCGACTAAAATCCCCTGATGATCATAAATGGTAGCCGACAGTACAAATTCGTCTTTAGCTATGTCGTTACAAATAGTGTTTAACTGAGGTTTGTTTTTTTCTATCAGTGGTGTTTTAACATTTAAAGCCATAAATTGAGTTAAGCTTTGTGCTGTGTTGTCGGCGCTATCATATAATAACTGATGGCTTTGAAAGCTACTATTTACACCTACCCAACTAAGCAATACAAAACAGCCAGCGGCTAATAATAACCGTAAAAGTCGTTTTTTCTGTGATGCTGATATTGGATTTTTAAGATGGTTATTTTTCATAGTCACCGTATATGCTACTGACAGAATTTTGATTTGATGTTACAACTACTACTATAACCTTAAATTAACCCCGATGGCGAATTTAGCATTAATATTACCGCTTCAATTCGTTTTATATCAGTGGAATAAAAATAAACACGGAGATCGCATGTCGCAAATCAGCATGGCACAGCTTACTTCTCAGCAATCATTGTCAATGTTAACGCTCAACCAATGGTTTGCTCATAACAACGGGATTTTTACACTATTTGATGGTGTTCCAAATACACAAGAAGGGTTGTTTAGTATTGCATTTGCAGGTGACTTTAATGCGACAAGTATAGATACTTTTATTCAGTTTTTAGCTCATCATGGGCAAACGGTCACAGCATTATGCCAATACCAGCCTGATTTGGGCTTATCTCCAGCACTGTGTTTTTATACTCAAAATACAACGCAATCTATTAATCCATTAACGCTTAAAGCGTTTTCAGAAACACTAGAGTGCCAACTAGTACAAATTAATACACCGCCTAACCTTTACGAGTCGGGCTTGTTAGTAATGGATATGGATTCAACAGCGATTACTATTGAATGTATTGATGAAATAGCACGCTTAGCAAATGTGTACGATGATGTGGCATCTGTAACAGCCCTCGCAATGGCAGGTAAACTCGATTTTAGTGAAAGCTTAAATCAACGCGTAGGTAAGCTTAAAGGCATTGAAAAAAAACTTATTGAAGAATTAAAAAATACCTTGCCACTAATGCCGGGCATAAAAGCCTTGTGCCAAGTACTAAAACATCACAATTGGTATTTAGCAATTGCATCGGGCGGTTTTGTGCCATTTGCAGAGCGTGTTAAGGAGTTAATTAATTTAGATGAAGTACATGCAAATGTGCTTGAATTTAAAGATGATAAATTAACTGGTAAGGTACTTGGTACGATTGTGGATGCACAGCAAAAAGCGGTTATTTTAGAGTCTTTGCAAGCTAAGCTCGGACTTGAAAAAATACAAACAGTGGCGATTGGCGATGGTGCAAATGATCTCGTTATGATGGCAAAGGCTGGGCTTGGGGTTGCTGTTCATGGTAAACCAAAAGTAGTTGAGCAAGCGCAAGCAGCTATTTGTAAAGGCTCGTTATTACAGTTACTTTATATGCTCGCTATTCCGTTAAACAAAAAATAACGATGGCATATTAGCGTTAAACCGCTTAGCGAGAGCGGTTTAACCAAAGCAGTTTACGACGGCCCATTTGGTCAACCTTTTGTTGATCTAACTCAAAATGACTTAAAGCTTCTTCTGTAATATCAACCACATCACCCACACCTGTTACCGACCATAAAGCTTCTTCCAACTCTTTAGCTTTATGTAACGCGTATTGACTCACATAGCTAAGCTCGTTGGATAGGTAATCTGTATCTGGGCGACCAGTACGTGAAATATATAGTCGCATAACAAATATAATTTGAGACTTAATCCCCTTGCTAATTTGTTCATTAAAGCTGCTGTAATCTTCACCTAATATACACTGGCTTTGAATAGCTTCGGTGACTTTATCTTGTCGGGGATCAAAATTGATTGCCAGTGTAAACGCAAGTGGCGGATCTTGTCTGCTGCGATCTTTTATATTTGGGGTGATCACATTTAAAATTTGCTCGTTAGTTATTATACTCGACACGTCTGTTTTATTGCTCAGTAAACCAAAGTTTTGTAAAAGTACATGCAGCGGGCTTGAATATAAACCATAACCAATTGCACCCACTTTAAAATGTGCCGCTTCTTTGTGTAAATACAGCGGAAACTGGCAAACGCTTTTTGTTACCATGTTTCTAAGTGCTGTAGAAAGCCCTTCAATTTTAGGAGCCTCTTCACTTACCTTTAATTTATCTTTGTTATTTTCAATCAATTGTGTAAAAAAACTAACGCCAGCATGAGGTAAGTCAGCCACTCTATTGGCTTTTAAGTTAACGGTGGTCAGTGACTTACTGATAGCCATAACTTCGTACTTGAGTTCGCTTAATGCATGCTTTTTAGTTATTTTTTGTAAATCAGGGAATGTTAAAAAGACAATGTCGCCTTTTTTAAAGCTAACAGGCTGATCGCATTCTAGTTGTAGCCCCATGACTGAAAAATCGCGCGTATGCCCACTTAATACCGTATCATTTATATGTAATTTAACGTCGGTTTTGTATAAATAGCGTTTATGCGAGCGTAAATTTACATACTCAAGCGCAACAATGTCTAAATAGGGAGCCGTTTTATGTTTGGCATGCCCAAAAAGTTTAAGCTGATTGACCAAAGCTTTATCGTAAGTTATTTGTTTATAACGCAATTGCTCAACGCTATTACCTACACTAGTTAGTACAACAATATATTTTACGTCTTTAACTAATCCTTCAACACGAGGCGAAGGAGGTTTGTTAAGTTTTTCAATGTTACTACCAGCAGAATTTGGCAGTGAAAGTGGTATGTAAGCATCATCAGGATGGCTCGGCATTATCTGAATTTTAAAGCATTGCCAGCTTTCTTTTTGACTACCAAACCCTAAAAATAAATCACGTAGTTTGGTATTATTGTTTAATTCGGTGCGGGTTGCTGAATAGTAATAAATCTTTCCAGAGGACACATGTGTAAAGGTGTACAGGTAATCTTCTTTAACTGCTGTTGGTTGTGTTAATAACCCACTGACCCGTTTATGGTTAAGCACGTTGTATAAGCAAGGTACACTTCTTTCATCGGTAAAGTAGCGCTGAATAAAAATATTATTTTCGGTTGTTAGGCTTAAACTAGGATAATACTGATCGTCTTTTTTACTTAAAAACACATACAATGAAGTAACACGAGGTATGTAATATTGCTCATAACCTTTTGATACAACCGCATCGAGTGTGTTATCTAAATTAACTTTGTAGCGGCGTTTATTTCCGTGAATAAAGCTTTCTAAAAAGTTATCAAAGGCTTCATTATTTTCAACGTAAGTTCGCTTTAAACGAATATGATTAAATTCACGTGAGATATTCTCAACGGCAACTACTTCATATTGAATGCCATTTTTTAAACCCAGTTCAAAGTCTTGCTCTAGACCCACCAAACGCATTGCTATTAGTTGGCCTTTTCTGATTATGTTTCGCTTTGCCAGCTTTATTTTACAGCCGCTCAAAGAAATATCAGAGGTACTTGCTTTAATATTTTTCTTATCGTTATATTCAATAGTAACTTTTATTGAATAATTCATTCTTTCTTCTGCACGGCTTTCGTAAGATGCAAATTTAATAACATTAGTATTTAGTAAATCTTCTTGCTCTTGCTTATTCCCTTTTTCGGCGGCTTCTTTTTGCATTACGCGGTGATTATTTTCCGTATTCATAACCGCTTCGTAAACAGCAAGTGTGTATTTACCATGCTGTTTTAATGCGCTTTCAAACACTTCAATGGCCGTTTCATCCATAAAGTGCTGTTTACCATTATGTTCGTAAGGTTTTACTTGTCCTGTAACTAAACCGCGTAGATCAATAAAGCGCTCGACAGGCTGAGAAAGGCGCGACATTTCCATTTTAATTAAAAACTGTTCAGGCTTCGTAAGCTCTGCTGTTTTTGATTTAAAAATTAGGTCAAACTTGGCGTTGCCTAAATATTGTTTTAGCTCATTAACGAGGGACTCGTGTTTGAGCATGATGTCATCAGCCATTTATAAAACCATCACCGTCTCTTTGAAAAAGTAGGTATACTATTAAATCCATTTATTAGAAATTCAATAAACGTAAAGCGTGCTATGTTATTAATATAGGTACGATTTTTAGAGCAACTACCATTTAGTTTTTGTTATTATGTGTTATGTGCCGTTTTATTGGCAAGTTACTTTTATTCAATTTTAAAGCAAAAACTGTGCCCTAAGATATATAAAGGTAAAACAGTTAATTAGGTAATGATTGTGGCTTAAGAAATTTGCACAGGCAAGCTATGTTGCTATGTAAATAGATGAAATGGCAAAATAACAACAAAACAGTACGCATTTTTAAATTCAATGATTAATAAATAAGGTTATTAATGGCTAAAGCGGCAAAAGTAGAGTTTGTTTGTACAGAGTGTGGCATGAACTATCAACGTTGGCAGGGGCAATGTCGTTGCGGTGCGTGGAATACATTAGCTGAATTTAAACCTTCAGCAGGGCAAAGTAAAAAAGCAACTGCACGCTCAAGTGTTGGCGGGTATGCCGGAGGTATTGGTGGTGGTTCTAAAAAAATTAATGACATAGCGACCGTTGAAGCCGAAAAACAACTCACAGAAATAGGCGAGCTTGACCGTGTTTTAAGTGGTGGTGTTACTACGGGTTCTGTAAATATTATTTCGGGCGATCCTGGTGCTGGTAAAACAACGCTTTTATCTGACTTGGTGGCAAGAATGTCAAAGCGTATGCCGTCTCTTTACTGTACCGCTGAGGAGTCTTTATCGCAGTTTAAAAATCGTGTTAACCGCTTAAAGTTAGACTATAACGCAGATGAGCTTTATTTGCTTTCAGAAACCAGCGTTGAGACCATTATTGAAGAGCTTGATAAAAATAAAATAAAATTTGCAGTCATCGACTCCATTCAAGCCGTTGTTACAGACACTGCAAATGGCAGTCCAGGCTCTCCTTCGCAAGTTAAAAGTGCAGCTCAAGCATTAACTCAATATTGTAAGCAGAATGACGTGACCATGTTTATTATTGCTCACGTGAATAAAAATAACGAAATTGCAGGCCCGCAAACCTTGGTGCATATTGTTGATGCGCTATTACACATAGACACCAATGATGGACAAATACGTACCCTACGTGCCAATAAAAACCGCTTTGGTGACATTGATACTGTGGGTATTTTTAAAATGTGTGAACGTGGAATGTTAAGCGTAGACAACCCGAGTGAGATATTTTTATCGGGCTCGACGACTGAATCCCCGGGGTCGTCTATTACCTGTATCCGTAAAGGTAATCGGAATCTATTGCTTGAAATACAATGTTTAACAACAGAAACCGAGGCTGAATTTCCACAGCGTGTTTGTGTAGGTTTAAATATGAACCGCATAAAAATGCTCACAGGTATTTTACGTAAACATACAAAAACAAAAATATTTCACGATACCTTTTTTAATATTGTGGGTGGTTTAAAAATTGATGAATCAGAAACCTGTATAGATTTAGCCCTTGTTACTGCGTTACTAAGTAGCTTGAACGAATTTGTTGTGCCTCGAACCACTTGTATTATGGGGGAGTTGAGTTTAAACGGTGATGTGCGCCCAATAGACAGCGGCGTACCACGAGTTAAAGAAGCTGCACAGCATGGTTTTACAGAAATATTTATCCCGTTTCGTAACTACCATAAATCAATGGAAGGCCTAGGCGCTAAAATAACTCCAGTAAAAACGGTACATGAGTTATTGAGCCTGATTAATTAACGCTTACAGCGACTGGTATGCAATGTTACTCTTGGGTTAATACAATTTTTATAAAAATAGAATAAGGAAATAATATGAAAAAATTAATTATAGCCGCAGCGATTATTGCCGCAGGTGTTGGCGGCGTTAGCTACGCTAACTATGTTGCAACCCAAGAGGTTCGTGCTGAAGTAGACAAGCAGCTGGCCATGGTGAGTGAGCAAACGGGTGCAACATTTAAATATGCTGGCTTATCTGCAAGTGTAATTTCAAAAAGTGTTGAAATTACAAGTATGGAAGTAATAAGCCCTGAGGGCGAGAGTGTAGCCAACGTTCAAAGTATTGAAGTTAAAGGCTACGAAACCGATAAAATTTCGCCGCATACATCGCTTGATGTAAAAAATCTGACGCTCAGTAAAGACTTTATTGCCACACTGCCTGCTGACACAAATGCCATATTAGCATCAGCAAGTTACAATCTGCATTCATCTCTTGATTATAATGAAGAGTCGGGTGAAAGCGATATGGTTGTAAAGCTCAATGCTCAAGATGTGGTCAGTTTTAATATGGACTTAGGGCTAGCTAATTCTAAACCGCTCATGGATACGTCGCTTGCGATGAGCAAAGAACAAAAGCAAGCGGGTGATACCCCTCTAACTTATGAGCAGCAACTGCAACAACAAACACGTATGATGCAAGCAATGAGCAAGCTTGAACCCCGTAACGCAAGCTTTGTTATAAATAACCAAGGTAAACTTAAAGAGTTATTAGAAAGTGAGCTTTCAAAGCAAGGTATGACTATTGAGCAAATGCAAGCAATGTTAGCCCAGCAGTTAGAGCAAGCGCCTGTGACTGAAGAAATAGCGAATGCGTTAACCAGCTTTGCCAGCGGTTTAAATTCGTTAACTGTTTCAGCAAAATTGCCTGAAGGCCAAACTATGATGGAAGTTAACCAGCAATTAATGATGCTATCTGGTAAGCCAGAGGAACTGGTTAAGTTTATAAATTTAGAAGTTAAAGGCGACTAATCACTATAAGTCGTTAAATCATAATTTAAAAAGCCGCACTTGTTTAATCAAATGCGGCTTTTATTATAGATAATGTTTAGTGAAGAATACGCGCTCTAATTGTTCCTTCAACTGCACTTAGCTCTTTAAGCGCTACTTCAGAGTGGTCGGTATCAACGTCAATAACCACATAACCAATTGCTTCATCAGTTTGTAAGTACTGAGCCGCTATATTGATACCGTGCTGCGCAAACGCTTGGTTAATTTGCGTTAATACACCAGGGCGGTTGTGGTGAACATGCAATAAGCGACTACGGTTAGCAAGCTCTGGCAGTGATACCTCAGGGAAGTTAACGGCGGTAATTGTAGAGCCGTTATCTGAGTATTTAGCCAATTTACCTGCCACTTCAATACCAATATTTTCTTGAGCTTCTTGAGTTGAACCACCAATATGCGGCGTTAAAATAACGTTATCGAAGTCGCGTAGTGGCGATACAAACTCTTCATCGTTAGATTTAGGTTCAACAGGGAACACGTCAATTGCTGCACCACTTAGCTTTTTCTCGCTAAGTGATTCTGCAAGGGCATCAATATCAACAACGGTGCCGCGAGAGGCGTTAATTAAAATAGCGCCTTGTTTCATTACCGCAAGCTCTGCCGAACCGATTAAGTTTTTGGTTTGTGGTGTTTCTGGCACATGCAAACTAATTACATCAGAGCGCTGAAGTAGCTGAGTCAAGTTATGCACTTGTTTTGCATTACCCAGTGTTAGCTTATCTTCAATGTCGTAAAACTCGACGTTCATACCAATGTTTTCAGCCATAATACCTAGCTGAGTACCAATGTGGCCATAGCCAATAATACCCAACGTTTTACCACGTGCTTCAAATGAACCCGTTGCTGTTTTTAGCCACTCACCACGGTGAGCTGCAGCATTTCGCTCAGGTATACCGCGAAGTAAAAGCAGTATTTCACCAAGTACTAGCTCTGCAACAGAGCGTGTATTTGAAAATGGCGCATTAAATACAGCAATACCACGCTGGCGAGCGTTACTTAAGTCAACCTGGTTTGTGCCAATACAAAAACAACCAATGGCAATCAGCTTTTCTGCAGCATCTAAAACAGCTTCGTTAATATGAGTACGAGAACGCAGACCTACAAAGTGAGCGTCTTTAATACGTTCTTTAAGCTCGTCTTCAGGTAGCGATGTTTTAACGTAGTCTATATTGCTGTAACCATTTCGTTTTAGCGTTTCAACTGCGCTTTGGTGCACACCTTCAAGCAAGAGAATTTTAATTTTGTCTTTTGCTAACGATACCTTACTCATAACCTCATCCTATTTAATTTGAGGCCCATTTTTAGTGCCGATAATTACTTTATCAGCACCACGCATCGCAAATAGGCCATTGGTAACTACGCCAACAATTTGATTTATATCTGTCTCAAGTTGCTTAGCATTGGTAATCTTTAAATTATATACGTCTAAAATAACGTTGCCGTTATCGGTAACCACACCCTGGCGGTAGACTGGGTCGCCGCCTAACTTTAATAACTCACGTGCTACGTAGCTGCGCGCCATTGGAATAACTTCAACTGGAAGCGGAAATTCCCCCAATGTGTCCACTAGTTTGGTGTCATCAACAATACACACAAACTGCTTAGCAACTGCAGCCACAATTTTTTCACGGGTAAGTGCAGCACCACCGCCTTTAATCATTTCATTTTGAGCGTTAATTTCATCAGCGCCGTCGATGTAAACATCGAGTGCATCGGTATCGTTTAGCTCAAATACTTCAATACCGAGCTCTTTTAAACGCGCTGTAGAAGCTTCAGAGCTTGATACAGCACCTACTAAAGTGTCTTTAACTGTGCCAAGGGCATCAATAAAGTGATTAACGGTTGAGCCTGTGCCTACACCTACTATCGTGTTTTCTTTTACAAACTCGAGTGCCGCCCATGCTGCTGCTTTTTTTAATTCGTCTTGTGTCATTATTTTGTGCTCATGTATGTCAAACGTGTGCTGCAAGTATGCGAATAATCACATCACCAGCAGTAATTTTTGTTCGGTGTTATTATGGTTTTAAGCGGTACATCCCAAGACTCTATTGGCAATACATCAACTTTTTGGCACTCATGTGCAAGGCCTATAAGTCGTGGTTTTTGCCAGTTTTCATCGTGTAAACGAGCCAGTGTTCTATCGTAAAACCCACCTCCCATTCCTAAGCGATTACCTTGATTATCGAATGCAACTAATGGCATAAGTAAGTAGTCCAGCTCGGATAAAGGGCATATTTGACTGCAATTTAGCTTAGGTTCAAAGATACCATAGCGATTTGCCTTCATGGGTGAGTTTTTCTCATAGCGCTGAAACAGCAAAGTGGCGCCATTAAATGGGTGTATTACTGGTAGGTAAGTAACGTGATTTAAGTTCCATAATTCTTTAATTAACAAGGAGGTATCAAGCTCTCCGTCGTTACTTAAATAAATGGCGATATGTTGGTTTTTAGCTGTTTTTTCTGTTTTTAAGTATTGAATAAAATTCATACTTAAAGATTGAGATGCTAAATTTTGCTGTTCATTAGACAAATTATTACGTAATTCGCGAATGGATTTTCTTATTTGGGCGCGTGAATCGCTCATTTTTCAAACTTACCAACTAATTAAAAAGCAAATAAAGCAGGAAACGCCAAGTACACCGCAAGTATAATAAGCAACGTAACAACCGTAGCTATTAACGAATAAAGCAATGCATTACTGCGTTTTTTAGGCTGAGTTATTAGCTCCTCGTCCAGTAATAGCTCTTCGTCTTGCCATTCGTCTTCATCTACTTCAGGGTTTTTTGTTTGGTTTTCAGGTAAGCGCTGCTCAAGGTCTTCGAGTTTTTCTTCTAGCCTGATTAAACTGCTGGTTATGTAGTCTAATGCGTCAAAAATACGCTCATCTCGCTGGCTATCACTTACCGTTTGAGTGGTTTTTTCAGTATGTGTCGATACAGCTTGAAGCTTACTTTTAATGCCCATTCCGACAAGTAGCTTAGCTTGTTTTAATGCTTTGTTTTTATCGCTAGGCGCAAATAAAGGCTTACCTTTAAAAAATAAGGCTACTTTTTCTTCTGAGATTTTTAGTTTTGCCGCCAGTGTTGTACACGCTGTTTTTGAGTCAACGTTATCAGCGAGTCCAGCAAACATAACGCGAAAGTTATCGGTCATTTAAATATCCCTAAAGCTTTATAATTAAATGAGTATATACCTAAAGTATAAAAAAGTTCGAGGACCAATTAATAGTTATTTTTTAAACTATGAATTAGCGTTGCGTTACATAATTGCTAGCTATAAAAAAGGCCCTTAAAAGGGCCGTTTTTTTGCTTTAGTCTTAAAGACCCGCTGCTGCGCGAAGTGCTTCAGCTTTATCTGTGCGTTCCCATGGGAATTCGTCACGGCCAAAGTGGCCGTAAGCTGCAGTAGGAAGGTAGATAGGGCGCTCTAAATCAAGCATTTGAATTAAGCCGTAAGGGCGTAGGTCAAAATGTTCACGAATTAATTCGATTAAACGTGCTTCTTCTAATTTACCAGTACCAAACGTTTCAACACTAATAGAGGTTGGCTCTGCAACACCAATTGCGTAAGATACTTGTAATTCACACTTATCAGCAAGGCCAGCAGCCACTACGTTTTTAGCCACGTAACGTGCAGCATATGCAGCTGAGCGGTCAACTTTTGATGGATCTTTACCAGAGAAAGCACCACCACCGTGACGTGCCATACCACCGTATGTATCAACAATGATTTTACGACCTGTTAAACCACAGTCACCCATTGGACCACCAATTACAAATCGGCCTGTTGGGTTAATAAAAAACTTAGTTGCGCTAGTGATTAGTTCAGCAGGAAGTACTGGCTTGATGATGGTTTCCATCACAGCTTCTACTAAATCGTTTTGAGAGATGTCTTCGCTGTGCTGAGTTGACAGAACAACCGCATCAATACCTACTGGCTTACCGTTTTCGTATGCAAAAGTAACTTGAGATTTTGCATCTGGGCGTAACCAGTTAAGCTCGCCGCTTTTACGTACTTGTGCTTGACGTTGAACTAAACGGTGAGAATACGTGATAGGTGCAGGCATTAACACTTCAGTTTCGTTACATGCGTAACCAAACATTAAACCTTGGTCGCCAGCGCCTTGTTCTTCTGGGCTAGTACGGTCAACACCTTGGTTAATGTCTGGAGACTGTTTACCAATGGTGTTCAAAATTGCACACGAGTCAGCATCAAAACCCATATCTGAGTGAGTGTAGCCAATTTCACGTACTGTTTTACGCGTAATCTCTTCTATATCAACCCATGCGCTAGTAGTGATTTCACCACCAACCATAACCATACCTGTTTTCACGTATGTTTCGCACGCAACGCGGGCATGAGAGTCTTGCTCTAGGATAGCATCAAGAACCGCATCAGAGATTTGGTCGGCGATTTTATCCGGATGACCTTCAGAAACAGATTCAGAAGTAAATAAATGTTTTGCCATTGTAATTATGCTCACAAATATTGCGCTTCACAAACGTCGGTATTAGCGCTAAAAAATTAAGGGGCGTATTTTATCTAAAACGAAACACCTTGCATAGTGTTTTTACGCCTAGACGTCTAAATTAAATTAGTTATGACATTATGGTCTTAAAAAATATTCATAATACCTCATTTTTATAGGGTTTTTAATTGCACACAGCCCCCACAATAAGTAAGAATGGTCGCAATAAAAGTGCTCTTGTAACTTGAGTACATAAACGAACACATAAATACCCGCGCAAATACATATATAAGGTAGGAGAATTCATGCCATCTCGCAAAGAACTTGCAAATGCTATTCGCGTCTTGTCAATGGACGCAGTACAAAAGGCCAAATCTGGTCACCCTGGAGCCCCTATGGGCATGGCTGATATCGCAGAAGTATTATGGCGCGATTATCTAAAACATAATCCATCAAATCCAGAGTGGGCAGACCGAGATCGATTTATACTGTCAAACGGCCACGGTTCAATGCTTATCTATTCTTTATTGCACTTAAGTGGTTATGATTTACCGTTGGACGAAATTAAAAACTTCCGTCAAATGCACTCTAAAACACCAGGCCACCCAGAATATGGTTATGCGCCAGGTATCGAGACCACTACGGGCCCATTAGGCCAAGGGATCACAAATGCGGTAGGCATGGCAATTGCTGAAAAAGCGCTTGCGGCACAATTTAACCGTGAAGGTCACGACATTGTTGATCACCATACCTATGCATTCATGGGCGACGGTTGTTTAATGGAAGGCATTTCGCATGAAGCCTGTTCGCTTGCCGGCACATTAGGCCTTGGCAAGCTGGTTGCTTTTTGGGATGACAACGGTATTTCAATCGATGGTGAAGTTGAAGGCTGGTTTAGCGATGACACACCTGCACGTTTTAAAGCGTACGGCTGGCACGTAATTAGTGACGTTGATGGCCACGATAGCGATGCAGTAAGTGCTGCAATTAGCGAAGCAAAAAGCGTGACTGATAAACCAACACTAATTTGTTGTAAAACAATTATTGGTTACGGTTCACCTAATAAATCGGGTAGCCACGACTGTCACGGTGCACCACTTGGCGATGACGAAATTAAAGCATCGCGTGAGTTTTTAGGTTGGACGGGCGATGCATTTGAAATCCCTGAAGACATTTACGCACAGTGGGATGGAAAAGCTAAAGGCCAAGAACTTGAATCAAGCTGGGACGAAAAGTTTGCAGCCTATGCAAAAGCATTCCCAGAGCTTGCAGCTGAGTACAAACGCCGTACAAATTCAGATTTACCTGCCGACTGGGCTGAAAAGTCACAAGCGTATATTGAGCAGTTACAAGCAAACCCGGCAAATCCAGCATCTCGTAAAGCGTCACAAAATGCATTAAATGCATTTGGTCCATTATTACCAGAATTTATGGGTGGCTCTGCCGATTTAGCAGGTTCAAACTTAACAATTTGGGAAGGCTCTAAAGGCCTAACAGCGGACGATGCAAGTGGTAACTACGTTTACTACGGTGTGCGTGAGTTTGGTATGTCGGCAATTATGAACGGCATTGCACTTCATAAAGGCTTTATTCCTTACGGTGCAACGTTCTTAATGTTTATGGAATATGCACGGAATGCGGTTCGTATGGCTGCATTAATGAAGCAACCAAGCATTTTTGTATACACGCACGATTCAATTGGTTTAGGTGAAGATGGTCCAACTCACCAACCAGTAGAGCAAATTGCCAGCATGCGTTTAACGCCTAACCTTTATAACTGGCGCCCGTGTGACCAAGTTGAGTCAGCAATTGCATGGCAACAAGCTATTGAACGTAAAGACGGTCCTACATCGTTAATATTCACACGCCAAGGTCTTGAGCAACAGCCGCGTGACGCACAACAGCTAAGCGACGTCAAAAAGGGTGGTTACATCCTTAGCTGTGACGGCAACCCAGAGCTAATTATTATTGCAACCGGTTCTGAGGTGCAATTAGCACAAGATTCAGCTACTGAATTACGCAGCCAAGGTAAAAAGGTACGTGTTGTATCTATGCCATGTACTGATGCATTCGAAGATCAATCGCCTGAGTACAAAGAAAGCGTATTACCAGCAAGCGTTTCTCGTCGCGTAGCGGTAGAGGCAGGTATTGCTGATTATTGGTACAAGTATGTAGGCCTAAATGGCGCCGTAGTCGGTATGACTACCTTTGGTGAGTCTGCACCAGCTAACGAGTTGTTTGAGCACTTTGGCTTTACGGTTGAAAACATTGTAAGTAAAGCAAACGCACTTTTTTAATCGTTTTTGATTAAATAAGTTAAGTAACTTAAAAAACCCGCCAATGTGCGGGTTTTTTTATGCCCATATATGAAACAACTTCATCTTATACCAATCCGCTTAATTAAGTGATCTATTTTGAGGATAGATAAACGTGTTGATAGCTAGGCAAAAAATTCGTTATTTAGTTGTTCTAAATGAGGATTTTTTAACGCAGATAGCGACACTTTTAGCCCCTAAAAATGATTAAGTATTATTGCGAATTGGCATTAAGCGTTACTGCTTTTCTTGCAAGAAAGTAAGCTATCAGGCAAGGTAGTGCGATAAAATTTATAAATAAAGATCTTTAAATTAATAGCAGGAGCTAAAATGTCTCAGTTTGAAAATGTAAGCGTAGTTAAAAAGGCCAACGTGTATTTTGACGGAAAAGTGTCAAGCCGTACGGTTGTATTTAGCGATGGAACTACCAAAACATTAGGCTTTATGCAGCCGGGTGAGTTTGTATTCGATACCAGTAAAAAAGAACTCATGGAGCTTTTAGGTGGCCAGTGGGATATTTTATTACCAGGGGCAAGCGAGTGGAAAACATTTAACGCGGGCGAGTCATTTAATGTAGACGCTAACGTAAGCTTTAAAGTAAAAGTAAGTGATTTTGCCGACTACTGTTGCTCGTACACAGATTAATAGCTAGCACAGCTAGACGTCTGAAAGCCCATGGTTTATGGGCTTTGCATAAACTTTGCGCAACACATGATTTAAATCACCAAAAACCGCAAATAAACCTCAAATATCTCTCTTTTTTCCTTGTGTTAATCTAAATAGCCCCCAATACTATTTATGAGGTAACAAATAAAAGGATACCCTATGAAAATTAATCTTTCTGGTCACCATGTTGAAGTTACTGACTCTATTAGAGAGCACATCAACGAAAAATTTTCTAAAATTGAGAGCCACTTTCCATCACTTATTTCTCTCGATATGATCTTGTCTAAAGAGCATCATAAAATCCAAGCCGAAATTAGCACTAATTACGAAGGTGCGCGAATATCAGTAAAAGGGGAAAACGAAGTAATGTACCCAGCTATTGCAAGCGCAGCTAAAAAACTCGATGCAGCACTAAAACATCGAAAAGGGCAAATAAAAGCAAATTTACACGAAAAGCCTGTAAGTACAACGCCAGAAATAGCGCACGAAATCATCCAAGAGATGGAACTAAAATAATATTTAGTCCCAAAGTACTATAAAAAAGAGCCTTATGGCTCTTTTTTATTGCCTTTAATTTAGGTAAGTTATGCAGCCTTCGGTGTTATTAATTGTGAAAATTAATAACCAGAGTGAATAACACACATAATTTGAGAAATTAATGCAGCAAACACACACTTCTTGGAAATCTCACTTAGGCGCACTAGGCCCTGGTATTTTAATGGCAACTGCAGCAATTGGCGGGTCTCACTTAGTTGCATCTACTCAGGCTGGCGCGCTATTTGGCTGGCAACTATTTTGGTTAATACTGGCTGTTAACGTATTAAAATATCCGTTTTTTCGCTTTGGTATGGAATACACCTTAGCCACTAAAAACAGTTTAGTAGAAGGCTATAAAAACAAAGGCCCGGTGTATTTTTATAGTTTTATTGGCTTGAACATACTGGCAGCAGTTGTTAATACCGCAGGGGTATTACTACTTACCGCCAGCTTACTGCATTACGCACTGCCTGTAGTGATAGAGGTAACCCTGCTATGTTGGATATTGCTCTGTGTTTGCTTAGCAATATTATTGTTAGGTCACTTTAAAGCGCTTGATAGCGTTGCTAAAGGCATAATGGGGCTCTTAACGCTCGCTACTGTTATTGCGCTAGTTATCGCATTTAGTAACGGCCCAATGGCGCCAGCTGACTATATTGGCCCGTCACCTTACGAACTGGCTATGCTCAGCTTTATGGTCGCGTTAATGGGCTGGATGCCGGCACCAATAGAAATATCGGCCCTCAGCTCGCTATGGCTCAAAGAAAAACAAACTCAGCAAACGGTCACTAAAAACCAAGGCTTGTTTGATTTTAACGTAGGCTATTGGCTAACAGCCTGCTTAGCATTGGTATTTTTCAGCTTAGGTGTGCTGGTGCAATATGGGCAAAGCAGTAATATAGAACTTGGCGGTGTTGCCTTTGCTAAACAGCTTATTGATATGTACGCACTGACTATTGGCGAGTGGGCAAGGCCGCTGGTATCAGCTATTGCTTTTTTATGTATGTTTGGCACTACACTTACCGTGCTTGACGGCTACGCACGTACACTTAACGAGTCACACAAATTACTTGGTTTTAAGCAATCAAAACACAGCTTAAATATTTGGCTTGTACTGCAAGCACTAGCTGGCATGGCCGTTATTTTATTTTTTAAATCAGCTCTTGGCCCCATGCTTACCTTTGCCATGACACTTGCTTTTGTAACCACCCCCGTTTTTGCATGGCTTAACTTTAGCCTAGTTCGCTCAGAGCCCGCCATTAAACACAGCGTACTATTGCACAGCTTGACGTGGTTAGGCTTAGTGTATTTAGTTGGTTTTGCTGTTGCGTTTGTGGCGTGGAAGCTAGCAACCTAAATATAGCCACTTACTTTAGGGTTTTAATTTAAGCCCTAAAGCATTAAATTCAAGGATTAAACGAGGCATAAATGGATATTAGAACAGGCGAGCTTTCAAACCCTCACGTTATAAAGCTACTACAAGCGCATCATAACGATATGCTAAAACACTCCCCCATAGAGAGCATACATGCACTTGATGTAACTAAACTCACTCAGCCCGACATAACCTTTTATAGCTTATGGATTGATAATAACTTAGCGGGTGTCGGCGCATTAAAAGCGCTAAATACAGCGCATGGCGAAATTAAATCAATGCGCACCTCAAGTAGCTATTTACGCCAAGGCATAGCGGCTAAGTTACTCACGCATATTATTGAGCAAGCAACACTGCGAGGGTATAAAAAACTTAGCTTAGAAACCGGCACTGCTAAGGCATTTTTACCCGCACAAAAGCTTTACGTCCAATTTGGTTTTAAAGAGTGCGAACCGTTTGGTAATTATGAGTTAGACCCGTATAGCTTGTTTATGAGTAAATTCCTTTAAAGTGAGTAGAGGATATTATGGCTTATAAAGTTGAACTTAAAGCTCCAGCACTGGATGAATTCGCTAATTTACGTAAACAAGTAAAGTGGCAAAACCCTGACTATAAAACATTAAAAGCAAGCATCGAAAACTCACTTTTTTGGGTCACTGTATACGACACTGATAAGTTAATAGGCACTGGGAGAGTGATTGGTGATGGCGCAATGTATTTTTATATTCAAGATATAATTGTTGCGCCAAGCTATCAAAAACAAGGCATTGGTCATTTAGTTATGACCCACATTGAAAACTACTTAACCAACACTTGTTCTAATGGCGCTACAGTAGGTTTATTAAGTGCTCACGGTAAAGAAAGCTTTTATACACATTATGGTTATATAAAACGTGATGGCGATAGTTTAGGGTTTGGAATGTGTAAGTTTTTTTAAATAGTATAAAAAATTTCGTAGATAGAGAAATCACCTTTAACCTTTTCTTTCAATGCTTTTAAGTTGCTAAACTTATTTACAAAGATCTCATTTTTCCATATCTACTTGTTAAATAAAGGTTGTTTTAATGTTTTTTTATGATTAATATCTTTGCCGTTGATAAATATAAGGAAATATAATGGAACATCAATTTAAACTCAAATCCCTACTTGTTTTACCTCTTGTAACTATTTTAACCGCATGTGGCTCTTCAGATTCAAATGAGAAAGCGACTAATAATGAAGTTGCTATTGTAAATAATGCGCCTCTAATAACATCTGAAGCGGTAACCTCTGCTATCGAAGACAATACTTATACTTATTTAGTTGAAGTTCAAGATGATGGAGATGATTTGACGTTTACACTCAGTTCATTCCCAGAGGGTATGTCTATATCTGAAACAGGCTTAATTGAATGGCTTCCTACCGAAGGAGTATTAAGCTCAGGTGAAGTAGTTGTTGCCGTTAATGACGGGGAAAATGATAATGTAATTCAATCATTTGAAGTAGTCGTTACTCCGGTTAATGATACCCCTGTATTATCCCTCATACCAAATCAAACAGTTAAAAGTGGGGATGATTTTAGTTTTCAATTAGTTTTGACTGATCCTGACGATAATATAGAAAATGGTGACTTCTCGTTTTCAGTTTCCCCTGAAATTGAAGGAATGGAAATAGATCAAAACGGTCTAATTACTTATCAAGCCAGAGCTTCAGAGACAACTGAGTATAACTTAACAGTTGAAGTGAGAGATGGACAAGAAGATGGAGTATTACCTGTAAGAGCTTCATTCATACTTGATGAGCAATTCTTTCAAGGTATTTCAGCGGTTATAAAAAATTACTACACTGAAGATGTAATTCCAAATGCAGATGCTTTTTTGACGAATGGTAATGAAATCCTAGCTGATTCGGTCTCTGATGAAAATGGGATTGTTACATTTTCTATCCAAGATATATACATTACTGAACGCATGTCTATTATCAGTGACGCTTCTGGCTTTGCTGAGATGGCTGTAGGCTTAAATGAAGAGCAAATAGACTTGTCTAATAATATCTTATTACAACCTGTTCAGGCTGAGATATCGTTTGATCCAACTATCGAGAATAATCTTTCAGTTGAGGATTTTGTACTTGTAGAGTTACCTGCTAACAGCTTGCAGCGAGCGGATGGGACTTTAGCTACAGGACTGGTCAATGCAGAGCTCACAATTATAAACCCTGCTATTGATATTAACCTTATGCCCGGTGAAATGATTACTAAAGATGTTAATGGAGAGATTAAACCTATTGAGTCTTTTGGAGCGATAACGGTTACTTTTGAAGATGCTGATGGCGTTGAACTTAATTTGACTGAAAATATGCAAGCCAAAATAAATATTCCAGCTGTTGGTGAGCTAGATGGAACGGTTCCTTTATATTACTTTGACAATAACTCTGGCCTTTGGATAGAAGAGGGGCAGGTTGAGTTAGTATCTGGACCACAAGGAAATTACTATTCCGGAATGGTTTCCCACTTTACTACATGGAATGCTGATCGGATATATGAAACTATTTTTATAAATGGTTGTATTGAAGACAAGGATCAAAATCGACTTGAAGGTGTACAAATTAATTCAGAAGGCAGGGACTATATAGGTTCGTCATCAGCGGTTACTGATGAAAATGGCGACTTTTCAATACCTGCAAAGATGAATAGTACTGTTCTTATTTCATCTTCGGCTGGTATTCAAAGTCGTACATTTTCTATTGATACTTTTAATACTGATATTACTCTAAGTGAGTGTGTTGTTTTAAATGAAGCATTTACTAAGATAAAGTTAAATTGGGGATTAATGCCAACTGATTTGGATTCTCATTTATGGGGGCCTTCAAGTACGAACGGCGAACAGTTCCATATTTATTTTGGAAATGAGCAAGTAATAGTAAACGACGTAGTTATGTTTTTAGACGTTGACGATGTCACTAGTTATGGCCCTGAGGTGATCTCTATACCAGAGTTTGCTTTACCAGGAACATACTCTTACAAAGTACATAATTATTCTGGTACTCCAGAAATTGACTCTGATACTACTAAGGTTGAGTTATTAATTGACGACCGTAGGTATGTGTTTACTCCACCTAGTGAAGGTGCAGATGAAATGTGGCATGTTTTTGATTTAATTGTAAGTGAAGTAGGGAATGTGCAAGTCAATAAGGTAGATATATTTGAACCTTATTACTTTTATTCGAGTAACTCTTTAGTTCCAAACTCTAATATTGAGCCAAAAATTAAGTATTATGAAAGCATTTATAATAAACTGATAACTGGTAAGTATTACGCTAAGTAATATATTTACGAGCCTCTTTTATTAAGGGGCTCGCTTCTAAATATTTAACTCATATAGCCCTTTATTTTCAATAAACTCCTCGACTGCGCAATTGAAACCGTAAACTAACATTGATTGTTATAACTCTGTTTATTATACCTGACTACACTTGCGATGATTAAAATGTAGAGTTATTCAGAGGGTACTGTTGGTTAGCAATCTGTATATATTGGATGTAAATAATAACTTCAAAGGTTGTATTTTTTACACTTAAAAAATAGTTATGACTTTCTATATTATCTGTTCAAGTTACGTTAACTACCTAAGGTGTGCGTTAACTATATAGCGGTGTTGGTACTTAACTGATTCAGGTAAATAGTAGTAATATTTGGAGAAAAAATGAATAATAAAATTTTAGGAATAGTACTTGTAGTAGTTGGCGCAGCATTAGCTACGTGGGGCTACAATGTTTACGATGCAGCTGCGTCGCAAATCAGCAGAACATTAAGCGGCGATACGCCAATGGAAGCGTGGGCTGGTATGGTCGGTGGCGCTATTTGTGTTCTAGTCGGTATTTCACGGTTAAAGTAAATTAGTCATATTAGATTTCTCAACAAAATCCCCCCCATTTTATTGAGAATATATCTTTATAATTTAAGAATGCATTTTATTAATACTCAGTATTAACTCAGATCTTTTATCGCTCTACTTATCCCATCCAAGCTCAGCGCGTACATGCGATTGTTCATTAGCTCTTTTATAAAGCCAATTGATTGATAGTACGGCCAGTGTTCAACGGGTTGTGGGTTGAGCCAGGCGACTTTATCAAAGTGGTTTGTTATACGCTGTAACCATGCACTGCCGGGCTCTTCGTTGTAATGTTCTACCGAGCCGCCAGGGTAGGCTATTTCGTATGGGCCCATAGTGGCATCACCCACAAATATGACTTTGTAGTCGCTGGTAAATTTATTAATCAGCGTCATGGTGTCTATTACGTTTGAATGGCGGCGTTGGTTATCCTGCCAAACGTGTTCGTATAAACAGTTATGAAAGTAGTAAAACTCTAAATGCTTAAATTCACTGTGGGCTGCGCTAAATAATTCTTCGCAGGTATGAATGTAGTCATCCATTGAGCCGCCAATATCAAACAGCATTAATACTTTTACCGCATTGTGGCGCTCGGGTGCCATTTTTACATCTAGCATGCCGCCTTGCTTGGCGGTTGCGCGAATGGTCTCGTTTAAATCCAGGGTGTCACTTGCGCCGGTGCGGGCAAATTTGCGTAGCTTTTTAAGGGCGAGTTTTATAGTGCGTGAGCCAATTTCGCGATCTGAGTCTAAATTGCGGTATTCGCGCTTGTCCCACACTTTTACCGCTTGGCGATTGCGGTTGCCGTCTTGTCCTATACGCACGCCCTCAGGGTTATAACCATACGCGCCAAAAGGAGATATACCGCCGGTGCCTACCCATTTATTACCGCCTGCGTGGCGTTTTTGTTGCTCTTCTAAACGCTCTTTCAGGGTTTTCATAAGCTCGTCGAGCCCACCCATCGCTTTTAGTTGGGCTTTTTCTTCATCGCTTAGGTTTTTTTCAAACTCTTTGCGTAGCCAATCTTCAGGTAAGTTGTGCTGTTGCTTTAAACTTTCGAGTAGGTCTAAGTCGGCAATACCGCTAAAGTAGTCGCTAAAGGCTTTGTCGAAGCGGTCAAAATGGGTTTCGTCCTTTACCATTATGGTGCGGGCCAAATGGTAAAAGGCATCTACGTCGGCAAATATAACGCCTTTTTTTAAGGCGTTAATTAAATCGAGTAGTTCGCGCAGGCTTACCGGTAAACGGTATTCACGTAATTTGAAGAAAAACGCAATCAACATATTAACGGCGGCTCATGAACGCAAGTTTTTCGATGAGGCTTATGTCTTGCTCATTTTTAAGCAGTGCGCCAAACATCGGCATTAAGCCGCCTTTTTGGCTTTTGTCGTGTAATGTTTTAGCGTCTATATCCTCTGCCATTAAAAGTTTTAACCAATCCAGTAATTCGCTGGTGGAGGGCTTCTTTTTAAGGCCGTTGGCTTCACGTAAGTTAAAAAATACTTCTAATGCTTGGCGTACTAAATCTTGTTTAACGTTAGGGTAATGTACATCAACAATTTGCTGCATTTCCTCGCTGCTTGGAAAGTCAATATAATGAAAAAAACAGCGGCGTAAAAATGCATCAGGCAGCTCTTTTTCGTTATTTGAAGTGATGATCACAATAGGGCGCTCTTTTGCGATAATACGCTCACCTGTTTCGTAAACGTGAAACTCCATTTTATCAAGTTCGAGCAGTAAATCGTTTGGAAACTCAATGTCGGCTTTGTCTATTTCGTCAATGAGTAAAACTGGGCGTTTGCCGTTAAGCTCGGCATAGGTAAATGCTTGCCACAGCTTACCTTTAACAATGTAGTTGCCAATATCATGCACGCGCTCATCGCCTAGCTGGCTGTCACGCAAACGCGATACGGCATCGTATTCGTATAAACCTTGCTGTGCTTTGGTGGTCGATTTAATGTGCCACTGAATAAGCTCGGTATCTAAACTTTTCGCAAGCTCTTCGGCCAGCATCGTTTTGCCTGTACCAGGTTCACCTTTAATAAGTAATGGTTTTTCAAGCATAATAGCAGCATTTACAGCCTGTTTTAGCGAGCTGCTTGCGATGTAATTTTCAGTAGAATTAAATTGCACGGTGTACCCTTGTCTGGTCTGAGCAGTATTGAATGGGGTTATAATGCCACAGTTAATCTGCAGGTCCAAGGTAGGCAAAACGAGGTATAGTTTTGCCCTCTTTTTCAACGGTTTCTAAAAACATACTAAGTGGTCGTGCCCAAATACCGAACTCACCATATAAGGCTTGGTATATCACCAATTGTTCGTCTGTTTCGCTATGTGTTGCCTGATATAAAACTTTGTACTGCGGGCCTTTGTAGTGTTGATATAAACCCAGTTTTAGTGCTGTAGTCATGCTTCAATCTCTTGTATAATTTGTGTTTGCACTTTTAATGCTAACTAATTTGCCAATATTATGAACTATATTTCGTTAGATGATTACAGAAAAGCGTGGGTTTTTCGCCATAAAGACATTCCGGTATCAAGTGATGACGCAGCTAAAATAAAACCAATGAGCGACGAGCGCGCTGCTGTGCTTTGGAGCACAATGGTAAGCCGGGAGTTTGACCACCCCGACTTTTTTGATGACAGTATGTGGTGCGGTCAAGATAAAAGTTTTAGTGATGAAGTTAACTGGGAAGCAGCTTGGGAAAATGGCGATGCTTTACCACCTCAAGAAATTTTAGAGTTTTTAGGGTGGGAAGCAAATACCACGGTATATTTTTGTATGGCGCGCGATAATGTTATTGAAACAACGTTTGACGTATTTAAACGTAATTGGCAAAACTTTATGTTTTTAGCCGATGGCAGTTTACTAGTTGGTAAAAAGCGCAACAGTGTTGTGCAATTTTTAGAGTCGGGTAAAGCTAAGTTAGGTGAAAAACCAAGCGCTTAATTTATTATGTGTGCTTAAAAACTATTCAGTACTATGTTATAAAACAGTTATCTGAATGTTTTTGAGTAAAGCAATTGGTCGCGAAAAATCAGTCACTTGGTGAACAGCAGCAAGTTGAAATTTGGCAAACTGATGCGCAAAAGGCGCTATATGCGCAGTTGTGCAATGCATTTTATCAGCGAGAAGTTCAGCGGTTAGTCGCCGAACCTAATGCCGATAAGCTGCGTAGGCAGTTAAAAAGTTTGCCTTATTACATTGAACGAGCTGCATCGCTTGTAGTAAACGGGCATTCGCCATTTGCGCTTGATGCACAAAATGGCTCGTGGCTCGAAAAACAAAAAGCAACGCCGCCCGATGTAAATAAACAAGCCAATGAACTTTTTTTTCAAGCGCATGCCAAAGTGGGACTAATTGTTCCGGTGATAGTAAACCAGTATGACAAATTACACCTTAGGATAGACAGTATTGATCAGGTGTCTGAAAACAAGTTGCATTGCAACGAGCTAGGGTGGTTTGATTTTTTAGGCAACGGCCTAGAGCAGCAATATGCACAACTTTTAAAGCCAAGTAAGTTGAGTTTAGCTGCAGCGTGCTGTGGGCATCAGTGGCAGTTTTCAAAGCGTTGCACACCACGTGTATTATCATTACGTGAAATGCTACTGGCAGGGAATATTAATTGGCGCAATATAAAACGCCCATTAGCTTAGTTAAGTTAAAACTTTTAAATTATTAAATAAGGAGTGTTAAATGCGTGTTTTTCAAGTGTGCTTACTGTGCTTAGCACTGTTTGTTCAGTACAGGTTATGGTTTGGTCAAAATGGTGTGCAAGATTATTCGCGCTTAAAAGGCGCGGTGGCAACCCACCAAGACACTAACGAAAAGTTGATAAAACGCAATAAAGTGCTTAAAGCCGACATAGAAGATTTAAAGCTAGGCCTTGAAGGCATTGAAGAACGTGCCCGAAACGAATTAGGAATGATTAAGCCGGACGAAACATTTATTCGTGTTTTACCGGGTAACCAATATGAGAAATAAACAAACCATAGTCGCGATTGTACCCGCAGCGGGTGTAGGCAGCAGAATGCAGCACAATGCACCTAAACAATATATACAATTAGCGGGTAAAACAATTTTAGAGCACACCCTAGCAAAACTATCTCAATTACCACAACTACAAACTATTGTTGTTGCCCTTAGCGATACAGACCCATACTTTGGTGAACTACCATTAACCGATGCGCGCATTGTTCGTTCAAGTGGTGGCAAAGAACGTGCTGATTCAGTACTTAATAGTTTGTTATTTTTAGCACCCAATCCTCCTGATTGGGTATTAGTGCACGATGCAGCGCGCCCATTGGTTGACCTAGCAGACATAGAGCGCCTTATCAGTGAGTGCCTTCGTGAAAATGAAGGCGGAATTTTAGCCACTAAAGTAAAAGACACCATCAAACGCGGCGATACACACTCAAAGCAAACCGTCCCCCGAGACGACCTATGGCAAGCGCTTACCCCTCAATTTTTTAAGTACAGTGACCTTAAAAATGCGCTGCAAAATGCGCTGCAAAGTGGGGTGCCTATTACCGACGAAGCCAGTGCAATTGAGTGGGTAAACAAACCAGTAAAACTTATAGCGGGTCGTAGCGATAATATTAAAATAACCACGCCAGAAGATTTAGCTTTGGCAGGGTTTATATTAAACAAACAACAAAACGAGAGTGCAGTATGATACGAATTGGCCATGGTTTTGACGTACATAAATTTGGCGGCGAAGGCCCGTTAACTATTTGTGGTGAAAAAATTGATTACCCACAAGGCTTTTTAGCACACTCAGATGGCGATGTAGCTATTCATGCATTATGTGATGCTATTTTAGGTGCACTCGCTATGGGCGATATTGGTAAGCACTTTCCTGATACAGCGAGCGAATATGAAAATATAGACAGCCGCATTTTACTTCGCCACGTTGTAGGCCTTGCTAAAGAGCAAGGTTATGTATTGGGTAACGGTGATGTCACTATTGTGGCGCAAGCACCAAAAATGCTGCCGCACATACAGGCTATGCGTGTAAATCTAGCTAATGATTTAAACTGCGATCTTAGCCAAATAAATGTTAAGGCTACGACAACTGAAAAGTTGGGTTTTGAAGGACGTAAAGAAGGTATTTCTAGTCATGCCGTGGTTATTATGAGTAAAGAGCTTACGAGTACAAAAAACGCATGAGCGACTTAAATTATTTATACGGCGCACCGCTTTCAAAAGCTGACTTTAAAACCACAGCAGAAGACTTTATGGTAGATGAAGATCTAGGTATAGAGTTTACAGGTAACGGTGAGCATGTATGCTTGCAGGTGGTTAAAAAAGGCGAAAACACACAATACGTGGCTAAAATTATCGCGCAAAAAGCCGGTGTATCCCCTCGCGATGTAAGCTACGCGGGCATGAAAGATCGTCATGGTGTATGTAGCCAATGGTTTAGTGTAAAAGTGCCTATTAAAAAGCATATAGATTTTACAGAGTTAAATAGCGAAAGCATTTTTATAGTGTCGCAACAGCGCCACGAGCGTAAATTACGCACCGGTTGCCACAAGGGCAATAAATTTACCATTACCCTTCGTAATGTTACCGAGCCGCTTGATATATTATGCCGCATAAATGCTGTGCGTGCTGGTGTGCCAAACTACTTTGGTGAGCAGCGCTTTGGGCACGGCGGCCATAACTTAGTAATGGCCGAAAAAATGTTTGCCGGCGAACGTATTCGCGATAAGAAGTTACGCGGTATTATTATTTCAGCTGCGCGTTCACATATTTTTAATCAACTTGTAAGTTTACGTGTAAAAGAACACGGTTTAGCTAAAACTATGCACCGCGAAGTATTTATGCTCAGCGGCAGTAATGCATTTTTTGAAGATGCAATTAACGACGAAAACATAGCACGTTTAGCCTCTGGCGATATTGTAATGTCGGCACCAATGGCAGGCAAAAGTGATAAAGGGTTAACTGAGCAAGAAAAAATATGGCTTAAACCCTATCAGGCATGGTGTGAAGGCCTGGGTGAATTAGGGCTTAAAAACGAGCGTAGAATGTTGCGTTTGATTCCTAATAACTTGGCTGTAGAAACACTTGATAACACCACACTTAAGCTGAGCTTTGGTTTATCTAAAGGATGTTTTGCAACCGCATTACTACGTGAACTGGTGGACTATACAGATGCAAGTCCAAAAGAGCGAAAAGAAAAGGATAATGGCATAAATGAAGATACTGTTAAGTAACGATGATGGCGTTAATGCTAAAGGCATAGCGGTCTTATATAACGCGCTTACAAAAATTGCAGACGTCACTTTGGTGGCACCCGATCGCAATTGCAGTGGTGCAAGTAACTCGCTCACATTAATGAATCCATTGCGTGCAACAACTCTTGAAAATGGGTTTATGTCAGTTAATGGTACGCCAACCGATTGCGTTCATTTAGGTGTTAATCAGCTTGTTGACCAAAAACCAGATTTAGTTGTGGCAGGCATTAATCATGGCGCCAATTTAGGTGATGATACGCTTTATTCAGGCACTGTTGCTGCAGCGACCGAAGGTCGTCATTTGGGGTTGCCTGCTATTGCAGTTTCACTTTGCTCACACAATGGCGAGCACTTTGAAACAGCGGCCGCGGTAACAGTTAATATAATTAAAGAACTTGCATCGCACCCATTACCAAAAGACCAAATTATTAATGTTAATGTGCCAGATGTTCCGCTAAGTGAATTAAAAGGTGTGCAGGTTACGCGTTTAGGCGCTCGGCATAAAGCTGAAACTATGACCAAGCAAACAGACCCTTGGGGTCGAAGTATTTACTGGTATGGCTCGCTTGGCACAGAGAGTGATGCAGGTGAAGGAACTGACTTTTACGCCATTAATAATGGCTTTGCATCGGTGACACCACTCAGTGTTGATATGACCGCACACAATAGCATTAAGGCAGTTGGGGACTGGTTATCTAATTTGGAGATAAATCGTGCTCGCTAATTATACGCGAAGTGCGAAAGCGTTATCAGATTTACTTAAACGTGAAGGTGTTGAGGATCAAGGCGTACTTGATGCTATTGCAGGTATACCTCGTCATTTATTTATTGACGACGTGTTGCAGCACAAAGCTTATGAAAATACAGCGCTACCTATTGGGCAAGGGCAAACTATTTCGCAGCCTTATATTGTAGCCCGTATGACGGAGCTTTTGAGGTTGGCCGGTGTGCGCGATAAAGTATTAGAAATTGGCACGGGCTCTGGCTATCAAACAGCGGTATTGGCTAAAACGTTTACTAACGTTTATTCTGTTGAGCGGATCAAAGCTTTGCAATGGCAGGCTAAACGGCGTCTGCAGCAGCTTGATTTATACAATGTAACAATGAAACATGGAGATGGCTGGCAAGGTTGGCAATCTCAAGCACCATTTGACGGCATTATTGTTACGGCTGCGGCTGCTACCTTACCTCAAGGTTTGTTAAGTCAACTCGCTGATGGCGGTGTATTATTAGCGCCGGTTGGCGAAGCTGATCAAAAATTAATAATGGTTATTCGAAAGGGCGAAAGCTTTACAGAGCATGTTATTGCACCAGTAAGATTTGTACCTTTGGTACCTGGTGATATTGAATAGGAATTCACTTTGAAGTTGTTTACTAAGTTGTACGATATGGCCCTAGTATGGGCAAAGCACCGCCATGCGGAGCGTTATTTAGCAGGAATGAGTTTTGCCGAGTCTGTTTTTTTTCCTATCCCACCCGATGTAATGTTAGCGCCAATGTCGCTGGCTCAACCTAGTAAGGCGTGGCGTTTTGCAAGCTTCGCAACGATTGCATCTGTGCTGGGCGGGGTAATTGGCTACCTTCTTGGTTTTTGGCTTTTTGAACCTGTTGTAGAGCCGCTAATTGCACAGATGCATTGGCAAGAAAAGTTTGATGTAGCATTAAATTGGTTTAAAGAGTATGGCGTTTGGGTGGTGTTCTTAGCTGGTTTTTCACCCATACCCTATAAAGTATTTACAATTGGTGCGGGCGTTTTACAGATGGCGTTTTTACCATTTTTAATTGCTTCAGCAATCGGGCGCGGTGCTCGGTTTTTTCTAGTTGCTGCGCTTATGAAATGGGGCGGAGCGCAAATGGAGAAAAAATTACGTCAGTATATTGAAGTGCTTGGCTGGGGATTAGTAATATTAATAGCCGTTGCGTACTTTTTGTTGCGTTAAGCTATATAAAATAATGTTACTTAAACATGGAGAAAAGCACGATGAATAGACAATTTATGCTTTATGTTGCTTTTTTCATTAGTGTTTTTCTTTTTGGTTGTTCATCTCGCCATGTTCCAGCGCCCGTTAGTAGTTTAAATAATAATGTTAATGAATCAAACCATTTAATTAACATTGTAGATGGCAAATATACAGTACAAAAAGGGGATACACTTTATTCAATCGCATTTAGCGCAGGAAAAGACTTTAGAGAACTTGCTAAAAACAACTCAATTTCAAGTCCTTATGTTATATATCCAGGCCAGTCAATCTCTCTCTCTCCCACTGTCAAAAAAATTAAAAGTTCAAAAAACTATACGAATTCGAGTAAAAAGTCTAGAAAAAACATACAAAATAATAACAAAAAATTAAAGAAAGGACTTGATCAGCCAAAAAAACGAGAGTATGTTCAAAAACAAGCCAAATATAAAGTTAGTAACCAAAAGCAGTTGTCGAGCGATAAATTAAAGTGGTTTTGGCCAGCAAAGGGCAAAATTACCAAACGCTTTTCTAATAAGGAAAACGGCTATAAAGGCTTACAAATTACTAATAAAATGGGGGCTACAGTTTTAGCCGCTGCACAAGGAACGGTGGTGTATGCGGGTAACGCGCTTCGAGGTTATGGTAATTTAATCATTTTGAAACATAATGATGATTATCTTAGTGCTTATGCACATAACTCGAAATTACTTGTAAAAGAAAAGCAAAAAGTTAAGGCAGGACAAAAAATAGCAGAAATTGGCAATTCAGAGTCTTCGGTTACCGCGCTTCGCTTTGAAATTCGTTACCGTGGGAAAGCTGTCAATCCTGCTAAATACCTTCCTTAGATTTTAGGTATTGATAATTGCTCTGGAGAAGGCTTATGGCTAGCGCAGCAAAGATTGAAAAAAATATCAGCAATGACGACAAGTTTGATGAAAACACCGTTGAAGAAGCAACACCGCTACTTGAAAAAGTAGATGACGAAGACATATTTGCCAAAGAAGAGGTGACTAAAAACCTTGATGCCACCCAACTTTACTTAGGTGAAATAGGCTTCTCTCCATTATTAAGCGCTGAAGAAGAAGTATTTTTCGCGCGTAAATCCCTCAAAGGCTGTGAAGCCTCTCGTAAACGTATGATTGAGAGCAACTTACGTTTAGTTGTTAAAATTGCACGTAGATACAATAACCGTGGACTAGCGCTACTCGATTTAATTGAAGAAGGTAATTTAGGGTTAATTCGTGCTGTTGAAAAGTTTGACCCTGAACGCGGGTTTAGATTTTCAACCTATGCAACATGGTGGATACGTCAAACAATTGAACGCGCCATTATGAACCAAACACGCACTATTCGTTTGCCCATCCACGTAGTGAAAGAGCTAAACGTTTACTTACGTACAGCGCGAGAGCTAACCCAAAAACTCGACCATGAGCCAACTGCAGAAGAAATAGCTGAATGCCTAGATAAGCCAGTTGAAGACGTAACCAAAATGTTACGTTTGAATGAAAAAATAGCGTCGGTTGATATGCCAATTGGTGGCGAAAACGACAGCGTGCTGCTTGATATTTTACCTGACGAAAAAGGCAACGGCCCTGAAGGTGAAGTGCAAGACACCGAAATTAATAAACACATTGTTGATTGGTTAGGAGAATTAAACCTTAAGCAACGTGAAGTACTGGCGCGTAGGTTTGGATTACTCGGCTATGAGCCATCTACACTTGAAGATGTAGGTAGAGAAATAGGGCTAACACGAGAGCGAGTAAGACAAATACAAGTTGAAGCACTACGTCGTTTAAAAGATATTTTGCAACAAGAAGGGTTAAGCACAGATAGTTTATTTAACCAATTTTCTTAATAATAAATGTAAGGCCTTACAAGGCTTGAATAAAAAATGCCGAAGAAATTATTCTTCGGCATTTTTTGTTAAAGCAACGCTTTTAATTTATAGAGCAATTCGTGTGCTTGACGAGGCGATAAGTTATCTGGGTCAATTGCACTTAATTGTTCTTCCACTAATGAAGGTTCAATAACAGTGCCATTATTAAATGAAAATGCGTGTTGCTCAGCATTAGGTGCAGTAACACTTTGGTGATTTTCAAGTAACTTAAGCTTTTGTTTAGCTTGTGAAATTACCGCTTTAGGCACACCTGCCAGCGCGGCTACTTGTAAACCAAAGCTTTTGCTTGCCGCACCGTCTAGCACAGTATGCATAAATGCAATGGTGTCGTTATGCTCTATTGCATCAAGGTGAACGTTTACAAGGCCCTGCGTTTGCTCTGCAAGCTCAGTTAATTCAAAGTAGTGAGTTGCAAACAGGGTTTTAGCGGATATTTTTGATGCTAAATGATTCGCTGTGGCATATGCAAGCGAAAGCCCGTCATAGGTACTTGTACCACGCCCAATTTCATCCATTAATACCAACGACTGCGCTGTCGCATTATTTAAAATAGTGGCGGTTTCGGTCATTTCAACCATAAAGGTTGAGCGGCCAGAGGCTAAATCATCACTTGCACCAATACGCGTAAATATACGATCAATATTGCCTATTTTTGCGCTATCGGCAGGGACATAACAGCCAATGTGCGCCATTAATACAATAAGCGCTGTTTGGCGCATATAGGTTGATTTACCACCCATATTTGGGCCTGTAATAATTAACATTTTGCGCTGACTATTAAGCTCTACAGGGTTTGCAATAAATGGGTCTTTCATTACCTGTTCAACAACAGGGTGACGGCCTTGTTGAATGCTAATGTTGTCGTTGTCGCAAAGCTCTGGTTTAGCATAATTAAGTGCAAAGGCACGCTCTGCTAAGTTATTTAATACATCTAAGTCAGCAAGCGCTGCAGCCATTATTTGCAGCTGCTCAATGTGTGGGGCGATAAATTCAAACAACTCTTCGTATAGTTGTTTTTCAAGCGCGAGTGCTTTTGATTGGCTACCAAGTACTTTGTCTTCATGCTCTTTAAGCTCTGGAATAATATAGCGTTCATTATTTTTAAGCGTTTGACGGCGAATATAATCAGCAGGTACTAAATGTGAATTAGCGCGGCTCACTTCTATAAAAAAGCCGTGCACTCGGTTATAGCCAATTTTTAACGTACTAATCCCAGTACGTTCACGCTCGCGTTGTTCAAGCTGCTCGAGTACATCAGTTGCCCCTTTACTTAGGTTACGCCATTCATCAAGTTCACTGTTATAACTCGGCGCAATTACGCCCCCATCACGAATAAGTACTGGCGGGTTATCAATAACAGCTCGCTCTAGCAATGCTTGTAGCTCAGGTAATTCAGGCGAGTGTTTGATAATACTTGTAATGCGTGGGTCGCTCGCATCACTTAATAAATTATGCAGGGGGGCAAGTGCTTGTAGTGCACTGCGTAAGCGTGTTAAATCCCTTGGGCGTGCAGTACATAATGCTAAACGGGCTATTACACGTTCTATATCACCAATCTCTTTTAGAGACTCGTGCAATTCGCCACATAGTTGTGCGTCTAAAATTGCGCTAATAGCATTTAGACGAGAATTCAACTCGTCTTTATTTCGAACAGGTGTATGAATGCGGCGTTTTAATAAGCGTGAGCCCATTGCAGTGGCTGTTTTATCAAGTACTTGTGCAAGCGTGTTTTCAAATCCGCCCGACAGATTAACCGTTAGTTCTAAATTTTTACGGGTTGCGGCATCTAATATAACAGCGTGTTCGTTGTGCTCAAGCGTAATGGCGCGAATATGAGGTAAAGCAATGCGCTGTGTATCTTTCACGTATTGCATTAAACAGCCGGCAGCTACGAGCGCTGAGTGAGCTTTTTCTACACCAAATCCAACTAAATCCTTTGTTCCAAATTGATCGCATAATAAGTGCTGAGCCGTATCTAAGTCGAACTCCCATTCAGGGCGACGACGAGCGCCTTTAATATGTTCGATTAGATGGGTGTTTTCAAAATTTTCGCTATAAAGCAATTCTGCTGGCGATAAACGTTGTAGCGTTGAGCTTAACGCTTCGTCAGTATTGACTTCAACAACGTTAAAACGCCCAGAATTTATATCAAGATACGCAACACCGTATTGGCCTTTTTTATTTTGCCAAACAGCGGCCAGTAAGTTGTCTTGTCGTTCTTGAAGAAGCGCCTCATCTGAAATAGTGCCCGGTGTAACAATGCGCACTACTTTTCGCTCAACAGGGCCTTTACTGGTTGCGGGGTCGCCAACTTGTTCACAAATAGCAACTGATTCGCCCATTTGTACCAAACGCGCTAGGTAGTTTTCTACGGCATGATAAGGCACACCTGCCATAGGAATAGGGTCGCCACCGGCTTTGCCGCGCTGAGTTTGCGAAATATCGAGCAATTGAGCTGCACGTTTTGCGTCGTCAAAGAAAAGCTCATAAAAATCACCCATACGATAAAACAATAAAATATCGCGATGCTCTGATTTTATTTTTAGATACTGCTGCATCATAGGGGTTTGTTGTTTTATAGTGTGTGGTGCAAAAAGATCAAACGACATGTATTTACCCAAAGGCTGAATATGGACTTACATCAAGAGATTAAAACACTTGCTGCGAAATTAGGTGTTATTTTAACGGATAAATGCTTATGGATCACTACTGCTGAATCATGCACAGGTGGTGGAGTGAGTTATGCACTAACAGAAACACCTGGCAGCTCGCGCTATTTAGGGCGTGCATTTGTTACTTATAGCAATGAGGCAAAGCACGAACTACTCAATGTAGCGACGAGTACGTTAGAGCAGTATGGTGCTGTGAGCGAGCAAACCGTAAAAGAAATGGCGTTGGGGGCAAAAAATCTTGCCAATGTTGACGTTGCTATTGCTATATCGGGGATAGCAGGGCCGGGTGGAGCAACACAAGATAAGCCAGTGGGTTTTGTATGGTTCTGCCTACAAATTGCAGATAAACAATTTACATTTAAGCAAATATTTAGTGGTGATAGAGCCCAAGTTAGAATGCAGGCTATTGAATTTGCTTTGAAAAATACAATTGAAAAGATAAATTTATAAATTTCGCTTGATACTGTGGTTTCATACAGTATACTTGTTCGCATTAGCCGGATTTGGAGAACAAAATGAACGATAACAAACAAAAAGCGTTAGACGCTGCACTATCACAAATTGAGCGTCAATTTGGTAAAGGTTCAATCATGAAGCTGGGCGACAATAAAGCCCTGAACATTGATGCAGTATCTACAGGTTCATTAGGGATCGACATTGCTTTAGGCATAGGCGGTTTACCAATGGGTCGTATTGTTGAAGTATATGGTCCTGAATCTTCAGGTAAAACAACACTGACTTTGCAAGTTATCGCACAAGCTCAAAAAGAAGGTAAAACATGTGCCTTTGTTGATGCTGAGCATGCTCTAGATCCTGTATACGCTCAAAAGCTAGGTGTTAACATTGATGAGCTGTTAGTTTCTCAACCAGATACGGGTGAGCAAGCGTTAGAAATTTGTGACATGTTAGTACGTTCAAGTGCTGTAGATGTTGTGATTGTCGATTCAGTTGCAGCCCTAACACCTAAAGCTGAAATTGAAGGCGACATGGGCGACTCGCACATGGGCTTACAAGCACGTTTAATGTCGCAAGCATTACGTAAGCTTACGGGTAATATTAAACGTTCAAATACATTATGTATTTTCATTAACCAAATTCGTATGAAAATTGGTGTAATGTTTGGTAACCCAGAAACAACAACCGGTGGTAACGCGCTTAAGTTTTACGCATCAGTTCGTATTGATATTCGTCGTATTGGTTCGGTGAAAGAAGGTGATGAAGTTGTTGGTAACGAAACGCGCGTTAAAATCGTTAAAAACAAAGTAGCGCCTCCGTTTAAACAAGCCGAATTTATCATCATGTATGGTGAAGGTATTTCTAAGCAAGGCGAGCTAATTGATTTAGGTGTTAAGCACAAAATTGTTGAAAAAGCAGGTGCTTGGTACAGCTACAATGGTAACAAGGTAGGCCAAGGTAAAAACAATTCAATTAAATTCTTAAAAGAAAACGTAGAAATTGCAAACGAGATTGAAGGCAAACTACGCGATATGTTATTGCTTAAAGCAACAATTGAACCAGAAGATGGTGAAGATGTACTTGGTGCTGACGCTGACCTTTAAGGTTTAAAACGTTCTTCAAGCTTGATTTGACCCGAGCTTTACAAAAACGCTAGCCAGTAATGGTTAGCGTTTTTTTGTGTGAAAGCATTTATTAAGTCGTTACTAATTCACCTAACTAAACGTGCTGTTTTTAGGTTATAAAGCCTTAATAGTATTGGGTTTACTGTATTAACACTATGGCGGTTTTGTAACTACAGTTTTAAAAATGAAAAACGACACAGACACTGTGTCGTTTAAATTGTGTGATTAAAATATACTTATAATTAACTTTACAGTTGCCAGTTAACAGATAAGGCATAGTTACGCGGCGCGCCATAGTAACCTTGCGCCCAAAATAAGCTATGCAAATACTTTTCGTCGGTGGTGTTATTTACGTTAAAAGTAACACCTACGTTTTGAGTAATCTTGTAGTTGGCCATCAAATCAAGAATACCATAAGCACCTTGGTTTGTTGTTACAAGTGCTGTACCCGTTGCGTCAAAGACTTGTACACGGCTCACCGAATCTTGCCAGCGATAGTTTGCACCAAATGTTAAGCCTTCAAAAAACGGTACCTGATAAGTAGCGGCAAGTTTTAATTGATTTTCTGGTGTGTAGTCTTTTACTAAATCGTCACCTTTAATGCTTAGATTACTAAAGCTTACGCTAGTGCTTAAACTCTCAGTAAGTTTACCGCTTAGTTCTACCTCAAAACCGTCACTACTAATGCCATCAGCAGCATAGTAGCGCGTATCACTCGGTAATGAATCAGGTAGTGCAACTGCAAGGCCTTCCTGTTTAGCATCAAAATACGCCAACGTTAAAAACACTTGGTCTTCTAAAAGCTGTGCTTTTAAACCTATTTCGCTACTTTTGCCAGTAATGGGGGCAAGTTGCTCAGCGTTTATATCCAGCTCTTTTTGTGGCACGAATGTTTCGGTATAGCTTGCGTAGGCTGAGAGTGAATCTGTAAAGTCGTAAACCGCACCAATATAAGGAATAACTTCACTATCATCTCGTGTTTGTACTACCCCATATGCAGTGCCTTTTGTTTCCCAGTCGGTGTAACGAACACCTGCAAGCACACTTAGTGGGTCACTTAGTTTTATGCGAGTAGATATATAAGCAGATTGCTGCTTGTTTTCAATATCACTGCCGTTTAAACCATCTGCAAGTGTTGCTTCTGGCGCTACGCCATTCCATGTATCAAGCGATGGCATGGCAGGAAAGCCATTACCCGTTGTGTAATCGTAGAGTGACTGCTCGTTATAATCCATGTTTGCTTGGCTTACACCAAATGATAGGTCGTGCTCTTGACCAAATAAATCAAACTTACCACTAGCGTATAAATCAAACAGGTCGTGTTTATCCTCGTAATCATAACGGCTTGCGTAACCAGTAAGACCTAGGCCTGTTTCTCTATCGGGTGTGCCATAAACATAAAAAAGCTCTGAATCTTGCTCGTTTTCAATATGTGCATAACGGGCGGTTGCTACCCAAGTTGCTGATAAGTTTTGCTCAAGCGTTACATAAACCTGTTCAGCACTGTTGTCCCAGTATGACCAATCTGATGCAGTACTAGTAGATGCATCGTAATCAGTGGCTGAGCCATCAGTGTAGTAAAGGGGTAATGCTCCCCAAAGAGGGCTATCAGCATCTTTTTGTTGATTAACGTAGTTAAGACTTAGCGTTGTATCATCTGTTAATTTACCTCCATAGGCTAAGTAACCTATTGTTTTGTCAGTTTCGTAACGGTCCAAGTAAGATTCTGCTTTATGCTTAGTAAATACCGCGCGTACAGCATGCTCATCGTTTATTGGAGTCGAAACATCAACCTCTAGTCGTTTGTTATTCCATGAGCCATAAGATACCGATGCATGTGCTTGTGTTATGTAGGTCGGTTTTTTAAGTACCATGTTCACTGTTGCAGAAGGGTTTCCTGCACCGGTCATTAAACCGTTAGCCCCACGAACAATTTCAACACGGTCGTAAATAGAGGTATCTAGTGAGCCTTGAATTGACCCCGAACTTTGTGGAATACCCAAGCCATCTACTTGAAAGTTTGTGATTTCAAATCCACGGGCTTTAAAGTAAGTCCGATCTGTTTCAATTTGCTCCACCGTTACACCGGGTGTGCTTTCAAGAACGGAGTTAATATCATCTAACGAAAAATCGTCCATTAATGCGCGCGAAACAACCGAAATACTTTGCGGGGTTTCTTTTATTGAAAGGCCTAATTTAGTTGCAGACTGCGCATCTTCGGTAATGTAGTTTTTATGATGCTGGCCATATACGGCTATTTTCTCTAATGACTCGTTGTTAGTTTTTAACTCCTGCGCAAACGTATTTCCAGATAAAATTAAAGAAGTAACAATGCTTAGTTTAGACAAACGCAAAATAGTAGGGGACGACATATCGGTTCCAGTTCGTTAAAAAATTGGAACTTATGCTAATCTAAATGATATTGATTTGCAATTGCATTGTTGTGGTTTGTTTATCTTTTAACTAATTTGGGCCAGCTTAATTAATACCCTTAGGTTTATTTTAAAATTATGTAGGGTTTAATTAAGAGGTTTATTAACCAAATTTAAAGTTATACGCATAAAAAAAAGCGGCCTAAGCCGCTTAATTTATGGAGTAGACTTTAAACTAAAAAGCGTATTTAACAGAGAATTGTAAGCGGTCTAAATCACCATCAATACCGCTCTGAGTTTCTCTCTCAGCATGTTTTAACTCTGCACCAAATGTTAGGCGTTTAACCGGAGAGTATAAAATATTTGCGCTATAGCTTTGCGTTGATTCAGTAGGATCACCTGAAATGCTCAACAAATCAGTGTTGTTGTCAGCTGAAAAGAATGAGTAAAGGAATGTTGAACGCCATTGGCTGCTCCATTTATGCTGATAAGCAACAAAGCCAGACGTTGAGTCGATTGCATCTAACTCATCACCATTGAGTACGGCACCATGAGCAACATTTAAACCTACATATCGGCCTAAACCTTTACCTTGTGTCAGCATAAATTTAATGTTGTCGTCGCCTACTTTAAACATACCCGATGCACTTACGCCAAATGACGTTTCATCAGCATCAATACCGCCCACTTTATACGTTAATTGGCGAGCAAGTGCGGTTACAACAAGGTTACCCCAGTCTGCTTTGTGTGTGTATCGTGCGGTAAAATCAGGAAGCGACGCATCATCAGTTGCAACGCGTGCTCCGCCTGTTGTTGTGATTGTGCTTTCAGGGTTTTCTAATGAGAAAGACCACGCACCTGTTGTGTATTTAATTTGAGCTTGGCGAACAAACACTGTGCCTTCAGCAGGGCCTACAAAGTCTAACGTTTCAGGAAGAGCGCCTACGTTTTGAAAGTTTGACCATGTTTGGCCAAATAACCATCCGTCGTAGGTTATAAAAGCGTGGCGGATGCGTGGAGCGAAAGAGTTTGATACGCGTTCATTACCACCTGCGGCTGAGGCAAGAAAATCAATTTCAATCTTGCTGTTAATTTTTTTACCGTTATCTAGCAAGGTCGACGTACCAAAATTAAAACGCGATTGACGCGCATGCATATCAAACACTGCGTCTGAGCTGTCATCATCACCTACAGTTAAAGTACTCGGTACATAAAAGTCACGACCAACACTTGTACCAGCAGAGGCACCCGCTGAATAATCACTCCACATCGTGTCGAGTTTAATATATCCGCCGTAAGTGAACTCTGTGTCACCAATCTTTGCAGCTGTAGCCGCATAAGTAGTGCTTGATAGTGCACATAAAACAGCGCTTGCTGCGAGTGTTTTTAATGGAGTTATTTTCATACTGGTATCCCTTGTTTAGGCTACTTGTTGTTTATAATTTTTTACTCGTTTTTGCCAATACTTGCTACAGGTATAAATTACGAATAAAAATAAATAGTGTAAGTGTGTTCAGTGTTAATAAATATTTTTTTAATTTTTAAACAATGCATGCAATAGTTTTTAGATTTGCTTAATTGTTCAACACAAATACTTTAGATATGTGCAGTGTTTACTCAATTATCTATTGGTCTATAAGACTAAGGTTTAACAGTGAAGTAATCTTTTGCTACTTTTATTTAACATCATGTATTGTTTAGGTAAAAATATTTAAGCTTATTAATTATATAGTACAAATTAGTAATATGGAGGCGAGTACAACTAAGGTCTAATACTTAATAAAGCACTGCTGAGTAATCCTTGTTAAGAGCCTAAGGCAAGTAATTTAAACGGAGACTAAGATGTCACAAAGTATCTATCCTGTTCCTAATCATATAAAAGACACAACACTCGTTGATAAAAATAAATATAATTCGATGTACCAGCAGTCAATTAATGACCCCGAAAGCTTCTGGCGAGAGCATGGGCAACGCCTCGATTGGTCTACTCCTTATACTAAAGTTAAAAACACCTCTTTTGATAAAGGGCACATCAGTATCAAATGGTATGAAGATGGATTCTTAAATGCCTCTTATAATTGTATTGATCGTCATTTAAAAACCAAAGCCGATAAAATTGCACTTATTTGGGAAGGTGATGACCCGTCACAAAGCGAAAACATTACGTATCAGCAATTACACGACGAAGTGGCCAAATTTGCTAATGGTTTAAAAAAGCTAGGTGTGCAAAAAGGTGACCGAGTTGCTATTTACATGCCAATGACCCCGCAGGCTATTTACGCTATGCAGGCGTGTGCTCGCATTGGTGCAATTCACTCAGTTGTATTTGGTGGCTTTTCACCTTCGGCAATCGCTGACCGTATTAAAGACTCTGGTGCTAAAGTGGTCATTACATCAGATGAAGGCCGACGTGCAGGTAACTGCGTGCCATTAAAAGCGAATGTTGATGAAGCCGTATTACAAGATTCTGTAACCACTATTGAGCACGTGATTGTACATCAGTTAACAGGTGGTGAAGTTGATTGGCACGATCACGATATTTGGTGGCACGACTTAGTCGCTGACTTACCAGCACAGTGTGAACCAGAGCCAATGAACGCAGAAGATCCGCTATTTATTTTGTATACATCAGGTTCAACAGGCCAACCTAAAGGGGTTGTACACACAACTGGCGGTTACTTAGTTTATGCGTCAATGACTCACGAGTACGTATTTGATTTACAAGATGATGATGTGTATTGGTGTAGTGCCGATGTAGGTTGGATCACTGGGCACAGTTATATTGCATACGGACCGCTGGTGAATGGGTGTACACAAGTTGTATTTGAAGGCGTACCTACATACCCAAGCGCAGGAAGAATGGGTGAGGTGGTTGATAAGCATGGTGTCACTATTTTATATACTGCGCCTACAGCGATTCGAGCATTAATGGCCAAAGGTGATGAGCCTACCGCAACTTCACATCGCGATAGTTTACGTATTTTGGGTTCCGTAGGTGAGCCAATTAACCCAGAGGCATGGAACTGGTACTACGAAAGTATAGGTAAATCTAATTGTCCAATTGTGGATACCTGGTGGCAAACAGAAACAGGTGGCATTATGATCACGCCACTACCTGGTGCTACAGACACGAAGCCGGGTTCTGCAACCCATCCATTTTTTGGTATTGCTCCGGCACTTTATGATGCAGAGGGAAATACACTAGAGGGCGCGGTTGACGGTAATTTAGTTATTTTAGATAGCTGGCCATCACAAGCGCGTACCGTTTATGGCGACCATGAGCGTTTTGAACAAACTTACTTTAGTGCATACCCTGGCGTTTACTTTACCGGTGATGGTTGTCGTCGTGATGAAGATAGCTATTACTGGATAACAGGGCGTGTTGATGATGTACTCAATGTATCGGGGCACCGTTTAGGCACTGCTGAAATAGAAAGCGCATTAGTTGCCCATGAAGCTGTGGCAGAGGCTGCAGTAGTAGGTTACCCGCATAATATTAAAGGCCAAGGCATTTATGTTTATATTACGCCTAACGAAGGGGTCACGGTGAGTGATGAGCTTACAACAGCGGTTCGTAATTGGGTTCGTAAAGAGCTCAGCCCAATAGCTTCTCCAGATATGATTCAATGGTCTCCGGGTTTACCTAAAACACGCTCAGGTAAAATAATGCGTCGAATTTTGCGCAAAATTGCTGCCAATGAGCACGAGCAATTGGGTGATACGTCAACCCTTGCTGATCCGTCGGTAGTGGATGAACTTATCGATAATCGATTAAATCGATAAATACGCGTTAAAAGCTTGATTACAAGTTAATTCTAAACGTAGTATATCGGCTGTTACTTAGTAATAAGTATCAGCCGAATTTTTAGGAGTGAACCATGAGTCAGTTTTTAATAGCGGACGATCATCCGTTATTTCGTGAAGCACTAAAGGGCGCACTGAGCGTAAAATTTGAAGGGCTAGAAGTATTCGAGTCGTCAGATTTTGATAGCACATTGCAAGTGCTAAGCGAGCAAGAAGATCTTGATATATTACTGCTAGACCTTCATATGCCAGGTAATGGTGATTTGTATGGTCTTATTCGTATCCGAGAAGAGTACCCAAGTTTACCGATTGCTGTGGTTTCAGGCAGTGAAGATGTTAATATTGTCTCTAAAGTCATGGGTTATGGTGCTATGGGGTTCATTCCCAAATCATCGTCATCGGACGATATTGCCAATGCAATTAACCAAATACTTGAAGGTGATACATGGCTGCCAAAAGAGCTTAAAAACAAAGTAGCCGAAATTGAAGGTGAAGACAGAGAAATTGCAGCGCAAGTCGCTTCTCTTACACCTCAGCAATACCGCGTTTTACAATATTTGCATGAAGGATTACTCAATAAGCAAATTGCTTATGAGTTGCATATTTCAGAAGCAACAGTAAAAGCACACATTACCGCGATTTTTAGAAAGCTCGGTGTCTATAACCGCACGCAAGCCGTACTGATCGCTGCTAAATTACAACTAGAGCCTATTGAGCCAGCTCAATAATAGTTTAAGGGCTTTGAAGCGATTTATTACCGTTATATTTTACCCGCTATTTTTAATTGGCATTTTAGCGCATGGGCATATTGACGGCTATGATCTGAAACGCATTTAATTTAGGGCAGGCGTAGGTTAACCCCTTTAGGCAGCGTCTGCTTAGCACTTATGCTTTTTTATCTTTCACTTATGAAAAACACGCTTAATACCTATCCCTTTTGCTTTGTCTAACATTAAACGGCGTAATTAATTACAAAAGGTCAACATATTCCTGCTTTTGTGTTATTTAGCTTTACTCACAAACCATTCACCTTTTATACATGATCTAAATTACAAATAATGCTAGGTTACGGCAATTTTATAACTTTAAGAGCAGGGTATGACAGACTCCACACACACACCTAGCAACAACCCAAATAAGGGGTTGTTTAATCGGTTTTTAGCCACCGTCGAATTTTTAGGCAATATGCTGCCTCATCCAATTACACTATTTGCAATATTTGCTGTGGCAATTGTTGTGTTTAGCGGTATTGCAGATTGGTTTGGATTAAGTGCGATAGACCCTCGCCCGGTAGGTGCGCCAGGGCGCGACGCTGATGGCGTTATTGAAGTCGTAAGCTTATTAAGCGCTGAAGGTTTACAGCGCATTATGGCTGGGCTTGTCACAAACTTTACGGGGTTTGCACCCTTAGGTACCGTGTTGGTTGCACTACTTGGTGTAAGCGTTGCTGAGCACTCGGGTTTGCTCTCTGCAGCCATGCGAGGCATGGTAATGGGCGCTTCTAAACGTTTAGTTACGTTTATGGTGGTGTTTGCCGCTATTATGTCTAATACCGCCTCAGAGCTAGGTTATGTGGTTTTAATTCCACTCGCAGCGATGATTTTTCACAGTTTAGGACGTCACCCTTTAGCTGGCCTTGCCGCTGCATTTGCAGGCGTGTCGGGTGGCTATAGTGCTAACTTATTATTAGGAACTATTGACCCACTTCTTGCTGGTATTACAACTCCTGCGGCTCAAATGATCGATCCAACCTATGTTGTTGGCGCAGAGGCAAACTGGTATTTTATGATGATATCGGTGCTATTAATTTCAGTACTAGGTACTTTGGTGACTGAAAAAATAGTTGAGCCACGTTTAGGTAAATATAACCCAGACGAAGCCGGTATTGATCTGTCTCAAAACAGCATAGACACCCTTACTCAACAAGAAAAATCGGGTCTAAAATGGGCTGGCGTTTCTTTATTAGTAGTTTCTTTATTACTTGCTTGGACCATCGTTCCTGACGATGGCATTTTACGAAACCCTGCAACCGGTGAAGTTGCGGGTTCTCCTTTTTTAAAAGGGATTGTGGTTATTATATTTGTGACATTTAGTATTCCTGGTTTTGTGTATGGCCGTGTTGTTGGCACTATGAAAAACGATAAAGATGTTATTAATGCCATGAGTAAAAGCATGAGCTCAATGGGGTTATATATTGTGCTAGTCTTTTTTGCGGCGCAATTTGTCGCATTTTTCAAGTGGACTAATTTAGGCACCATTTTAGCTATAAACGGTGCGGCGCTTTTGCAAGCTTTAAACCTGACAGGCCCTGAAGTATTTGTTCTGTTTATTTTAATGTGTGCGTTAGTAAACCTAAGCTTAGGCTCATCGTCAGCACAATGGGCTATTACAGCGCCTATTTTTGTTCCTATGCTTATGTTAATAGGCTACGCGCCAGAAACAATTCAAGCCGCTTACCGTATTGGTGATTCGGTAACAAACTTGATAACCCCGATGATGAGTTATTTTGGTTTAATACTTGCCGTGGCTGTTAAGTATAAAAAAGACATGGGTATAGGTACGCTGGTTGCTACCATGCTGCCATACAGTATTGTATTTTTTATTGGCTGGGTTATTTTGTTTTATGTTTGGGTATTTTTACTGGGTATGCCTGTAGGGCCTGAGTCTCCTACGTATTACACACCGTAATTACTTATTTTACGCGAACAATAAAAAAGCCAGCTTAGCTGGCTTTTTTATTAAAATGAACGTGGTATAACCACAAAGGTTAACGCGTCCTAGCTAAATACAACGGTTTTATTGCCATTTATAAATAGCTTGTGCTCTGAAGCGAGTTGCAACGCTTTACAAAAAACCGTTTTTTCAACGTCTTTACCCATTTTTGCCATCATTTCAGCTGTGTTAGCGTGAGTCACACTTGTCACGTCTTGTAAAATAATTGGGCCTTCATCTAATTCATTATTTACAAAGTGAGCCGTTGCACCAATAATTTTTACGCCGCGCTCAAATGCCTGATGATACGGTTTTGCACCAATAAATGCGGGTAAAAAAGAGTGATGAATATTAATAATTTTACCGTCAAATCGGCCTACAAATTCAGGGCTTAAAATACGCATATATTTGGCTAAACCAATAATATCTGGGTTATAACTAGCAATTAAGTCACCTACTTGTTGGTCATGTTCACTTCGGCTTAGCCCAACATGCGATACCACATGAAATGGCACACCAAACCCTTTCGCAAGTGGTTCTAAATCAGGGTAGTTAGCAATAACAGCTAGCACTTCAATATTAAGTGTTTGCTCAAACTGTTTTAATAGCATACCACCTAAGCAGTGTGCTTCTTTGGTGGCAAGCAGCACCACTTTAGTTTTTGCATCGTCGTGCAATGCAAGTTTGGCGCCTTCAGGTAATAAAGCGCGTAGCTGCTCTAAAAAGTCACTTTGTGGTTGCCCCGTCAGCTCAGTGCGCATAAAGAAACGTTTGGCGTCTTTGTCTACAAATTCGTTATTACGAGTAATGTTCAAGTTATTTTGATGACAAAGCCCGGTGATTTTAGCAATTAAGCCCACATCGTCGGCACATTGGGTGGTTAGTATGTAACTCATTTTCCTCATTCTTACCCTGTGATTAATGTTTCATTATTTGTGTTTTAACACATAAAGCAAGGGCTTTGTGGGCTAATCAAATATTAATCATGTTATTGCACGCTTTTAGTTTAATTTAGACGTTACATAGCGGTGGGGCATATTTAGGTAAATAAAAAATGCCACCCAATTATACAGGTGGCATTTATCTGAAAATTCTAGTTTTTAGGCTCAGACGCCAAGTCGTCTTCTTGACGTAAAAAGCCAGCGGCTTCTTCATCGTCTTTAGTTAGAGTAGGTTGCATAGGCATTGCGCGAGTTTGTTGATTCAACTGATGTAGTTGAGATGCATTACCTAAATCGCGTTCACTCGTAATAGAGGCTATGGATTCGCGGTCTTTCAAAAAGGCGATTACATCTTTTTTGATTGCTTGTAATTGACCTTCATCTTTGTGCATTTCCATAATATGGCGAGGATGCTCAAGGTTTTTCATACCTGTTGCGGCAAAGGTTGTCGAAACGACACGTGAAACAATCACCCAAGGTGTTATGCTGCTGCGCACTAAGGTGTTTTCTGAACGAGTGCTATCGTGAATACCTGTACCTGTTGATATTTTTGACTCAGTAAATGTGCCTTCGCATTTAAAATATACCAGTAAAGATTCAAATTGCATTTCGGCAAAAAACAAGTGTGCACTGTTGCTTAGCAGCTGGGCAAAGGCTTTAATTAATACACCAATCAGTAATAAGTGAACACTTGCCATTAGCAGTTCACTAAACTCAATAATATTTTGATTATTAAACGCTTGCTCAATGCTATTTATATTTGCTGCATCAATATAGTGGTAAATATTAATAAACGAGTAGGCAAGCAATACGGTAAAAGTAAGCGCTACAATATAAAGCAAGTTACCGCTAATTAACGCAATTAAACGCGAAAGACTAAAATGCTTACCTAAATCCATTGTGTGCAGTTTAGGTTGAATTTCTTGAATCATTTCACCTTTAAAGCCGCCTTTACCTTCAATTTGCTCTTGTAATTTAGGATCTAGCTCACGGTAAACCCTATTAGGTACTTCTTTGTAACGACGGTTTGCCATCACTAAATTATCAAGGTTTATAAAAATTTCATCGGGATGAACAGACTCTTGCCAGTTCTCTCTCAGTTCTGATACCTCGGCAGTGGGGGTCACAATATTTAAACGAGCTTTAATCATTACAAACACAAGGGCGCAACTTAGTGTAGCGAGTATAATAATGGCTGTTAAATACAGCCCAGCATTAAGGCTAGGTAATTGTTCTAGCCAGTTGTCTATTTGTTGTTTACTAATGCGTTGCTCTTGCATTAGCCACGACATAGAAAGCCCTATAGCAATGGGTAATATAAACGATAAGGAAATGATTTTAGCAAGCGCACCCGTACCCAAGGCTTCAATGTTTTTTTCGGCATTTCGTGAAATGGGTTTACCAGACGAACGCCAAGAAAACAGCACGTAAAACATTAAAATTGCGCTATATATCGGAAAAGCAAGTTCTCCCGCTTCGCCTGTAAAGCCTGACAGTGATACAAATGCAACCAACGCATAAGCAATAAGTGCAACCAGCGTGCTAACCCATGAGCCAAATAAACGTTGGGCAACATTACGTATTGGATAGGGTAGAAATAATAGTTTTGGTATTAAGCTGTGTAGTAAGCGAGATAAAAAGCCGTTTGGTTCTTTGAACGTACTGTTTTTGCGCCCAACAAGCATTTCCTCTAATGTTTGTGCTGTGTAGGCTACTTCGTTTTTTTCTTCTTGTGCAGTTGAGGTTTGCGATTTACTAAAGTTAAACGCCAGCGATGTAGGGTGATTTCTACCTACAAAGTACTTAAGTGTGGCATATATACCGCCAGATAAGGTACGAATACCTAGCGCGAGTATTAACATGCCAAATATCATCAAAATCCAACCTGCGGTAGCATCGTCTTTTACAGAGCTAGATGCGGTAACTAACAGGCTAACACCGACAACAGCCTCAACCAGCCCTCTTACAGCCTTTACTTTACCTTCTAGTTTAAAAGGGTTTTTTAGTCCAAGATCGATTGATCCGTAATCAAAAGCCATTAAATGCTCCTTATAAATAGCACATCCAAAAAAGGGAATATCAGCAGAGTTACAATAACGTATGCACTTTAAACATTATTGCTTAATTTTTGATTGTATATCAATAATAGTGTTCAGTTTAAGGTTATTTGAATATGTTAGTTTAAATGTTTTATAGGTTGTCATTGATCAAAACGGAGTGCAGTGATTATGAAGTTAATTTATGTGGATGATAATTTACCTGGTATCACTCGAAAGCTTAAAAAAAAGCAATGGCAGTATTTCGATCCTATTGGCAAAGTAATAAAAGATGAAGCGGTTATTGAGCGTTTGAATGGCTTAGCATTTCCGCCTGCGTATAAAAGCGCATGGTTTTGCCCCGAAGAAAACGGACATATTTTAGCGACAGGATTTGACAGTAAAGGGAGAAAACAATACCGATACCACCCAGAGTTTAGAGCCCAGCAAGAAGCCAAAAAATACCAAGCCTGTGGTGTATTTGGCCATAAACTTCCTTTATTGAGAGCTCGCTTGGAGTCAGACTTACAAGGCAGTGAGTTAAATGTAGAACGTACATTAGCAGCGGTTGTTAGGCTTATGGACTTAGGGGCACTTAGAGTCGGTAACGAGCGAAACGTAAAACAAAACAAAAGCTTTGGCGCTACAACCTTACGCACCCGACACGCAAAGCTGACTGGGAAAAATATTCAGTTAAAATACCGAGCTAAATCTGGAAAAGAGCGTGAGGTCAGCATTACTGACAGAGTACTAAGCCATGTAATTAAAGACTTACAAGATTTACCTGGGCAACATCTATTTCAGTATATAAGTGAAGGTGAGCACACTAACGTAACATCGAGCGAAATAAACCAATATATACAGCACATAATGGGGGAGGAGTTTAGTGCAAAACATTTTAGAACCTGGCGAGCAAGCGTTATTGCTTTTAAGCAGCTAGCTAAAGCCAAAGGCGCACTTACCTTAAAAAGCATGCTCGATTGTGTATCTCAGCAATTAGGTAATACCCCAGCAATAGCACGCAAATCTTATGTTCACCCTGATTTAATTACACTGTGTAAAGAAGATGAAGCAGCTCAAAATGCGTGGCGTGAGTCACTTACGTTACCTCGCAAGACTAAGTATTTAAGCAGATACGAACGTGGTTTTTTAGCGTTTTTAAGCGATTAATCGACATAGCAACTTTACACACTTGAGTATATTTATTACACAAGTAGTTTGTATTGTAACTTAAATGAAATGATTTTATTTTAATAAACCTAACCTTTTCAGTGCCTTAGTGTTGAGTTTGTTTTTGGCACTGACGTTGCACCTCTCGTTGATAATTAAACGGCAAGTACACATGCATTTATCAACACTATTTAGCGAGGGGCGCACCGTGAAGGGATTATTTACAAAAAAAGGTTTTACCAAAACAAACAAAGCTACTTTGAAAGGGGCTTTGTTTGTGAGCTTAGCAAGCATGTTTGCTTCACCTTTACTCGCGAATGATGATCTTGATGGTGTTTTACTTGCCAGCTCATCACTGACCACCTACAGCTCGCAGCGCTACACGCAAACTAAAGATAGCTATTACTTTGATCAATACTCAGCCCAATTAATAAAGCGTACTGAAAAAGCGATTAATTGGTACCAAGAAATAGTGAATCGCGGTGGGTTTATTTCTTTACCCGCCAGCGAGTTGCTTGAACTAGGTAGTAACAGTAAAGCGGTAAGTTTACTCGCTATGCGTTTATTTCAAGAACAAGATTTACTCACTAACGTATGCACTAAAGCGCCGTGCATTTTTGATAAACATATTGAGCGCGCTGTAAAGCAGTTTCAACATCGCCATGGCTTAAACGTTGATGGACGAGTTGGCAAAAACACGTTTGCTAAACTTAATATTTCAGCTGAGCAAAAACTCAATAAGTTAAAGTTAAACTTTTATCGCATTACCAACTTTGCCGGTTCGAGCGATGAACAGTACGTGTATGTAAATATTCCTGAGTATCAGTTGCGTTATGTGAAAGTAGGTGATGTAAAACTTCAAAACAACGTGATTGTTGGTAAACCTAGCTGGGAAACACCGGCATTTAGTGACGAAATAGAAAAATTTGTTGTTAACCCTGAGTGGCGCATACCTATTTCAATTGCTACTAGGGAAATAGCCCCTAAAGTAGCAGAAGATCCTGATTACCTTGTTAAAAACAATATTGAAATCAGAAAAAACAGCTACATAGACTCACAAACAGTTAACCCAAATAATATTGATTGGGATTCAATTAAGCCTTATCAATTTGACCATTTTTTAGTGAAGCGTGCGGGTGAAAAAAATCCCCTTGGTGAAGTAAAATATTTGTTCCCTAACCCTGAGGCTATATATGTACATGATACACCTGCAAAGCAGCGATTTAGCCAAACAAGACGTGCGTTATCGCATGGCTGCATAAGAATTGAAGACCCTTTTTCACTTGCTCAAGAAATAATTAAACACCAAGGTGAAAAGCATGCATTGGCACAAGTTAACGATGCACGAAATGAAAACAGCACACAAACATTTTATTTGGACGAGCCATTACCCATTCATTTAGTTTATTGGACTGCGTGGGTGGATGAAAACAAGCTCGTTAATTTTAGAGATGATATTTACAAACGCGATCAAAAAGCACTCCTAAAAAATGATAACCAGTCGGTTATTGCAGCATTATTAGAAAGTAAATAATGAGAGGTAATATGAAATTAATCGGTATTTTATTAATCAGTATGCTGACTACTCTGCTTAGTACGCATTTATTTGCTTCTCAGCCTGCTAAAACGGCTCATCAGGTTGTTGATATACAAAACAGACCTGCTTTTGAGGACGCAGAATTTAGTTTAAAAATTAACGATATTGTCATGCCATACTCACTTTTTTCGGTGTTTGTAATGCCCAATGAGCAGGTTGAATTTGAAGTACTATATGCGCAATCACCCGATGCTTACACATTAATTAGCGATGAAAAGTTCATGCTAACTGATACTAACCGTTGGCAATGGCAGGCACCGGATACTCCCGGCTTAACATCGGTAATAATTGAATCGCCAAATAAAAAACAGCGCATGAAAATTAACGTGTTTGTAAAAATACCTGCCGATAAAGTAGAGGGCGGAAAGCTAAAATATTACCAAATAGGGCATTACCCAAAGCCATCGCAAATAAAAGATTCAAAGCACTATATTGTTCCTGACGGGTTTGTTGAAGTGACCCCAGAGAATGAAAGTACCAAATTATCGCCTCATTTTTCTTTAAAAGAATTTGTGAGTAAGCAAAAAAGTAATCATCCCAAGTATCTTTTTTTGCAAAATAAACTGCTGCTAAAGTTAGAAATGATTCGTAAGGAACTAATTTTAGAAGGCATTCCAGTTAGTAACATGGTGGTGATGAGTGGTTACCGAACACCTTATTACAATAAAGCCATTGGGAATGTGAAACTGAGCCGTCATGTGTTTGGAGACGCAGCAGATATTTTTATCGATAACGATGGAAATTACCGTATGGATGATATTAATAAAGATGCAAAATACACTATTGAAGACGCAAAAGTGATGGCAAATATTGTAGAGTCGTTAGCCAAACGCGAATCATTTAAAGGCTTATTAGGTGGGTTGGGCGTTTATGGCCCTAAACCGCACCGAGGGGCATTTATACATGTAGATACACGTGGTTTTAAAGCCCGCTGGGTAAGTAAATAAAGTTTACACCTAATAAACAATAAATATATTGGCTACTTTTTATTAGGTGTAAGTGTTTTTATTGCAACATAAATGTTTCGTATTCTAGGTCTTCAAACTGCCTAGATAACCAAAACAAGCCAACTACAGAAGTAATTATTGTAGAAAGGGCAAATCCGTAGCCATAAAATTGTGGCCCAAGTGCAATAGATAAATACGTGAGCACAATGTTTAATGCTAAAAATAGGCCCGAAAGGACTAACACAGTAAAGCGCTTATCAAGATAGAACAATATATTGAGAATAGATAAAAATATTACCTGCACGCCTACGCCTACTACATCAATAAAAAGTAGTGTTTTATAGTTAGGATCAATCCCAATGTAGGTAAGTATTTGCTCGCCCCACAATAGTAAACACGCAACAGTAATGCCTTGAATTTTAAATATGTCGTACAAGCCACCTCGGGCTGTTGTGATCATGTTGTCTTTTAAAAAGTAAATTTCTTCGAGCGAGGAGCCGCCCCTTATCGCAGAATAAAACCGGTCATATTGTTCTACAAAGTCAGTTTCCATTCTTACTAAAAATACCGCCATGCCGGGGATAATTGATAAATAGGCCAAAAATATGGGGAGATCGTAAATTGGGCTAGCTCTAAGGGGGCCTATAATATGTATGGATGTACTTGGTGAAAACCAAAACAAAATTTTATCTGCCCAAACGCCAATATTGTAAAATAGCCCGCAAAAGAACAGCATGTAATAGACTTTTTTTCGACTCATAAAGTCGAAGCTTATTAGTTTATTACCTGGGTAGCGACGAATAATCATGAATAAAAAACTAAAAAATAACAGTGCCTCACCTGCAAAAAAAGCAAAAAAGAGTCCATCTAATTGCCAGTCACGTAGTAATAATGCAAGTAGCACCATAAACGCGTACCCGCTGAGCATAGTGATTAAAATAAGCCGATACTCTTTCATACCCGATAAAAATATAGCACCAAGCCATTGATTACAAAGGCTAACAAAGCCACCTAAAATAATAATTTTGGTTACAACGGGTAAAGGTAAAAATGGCCAAACAGCAAATCCAACCAGTAATGCACCAATCGTTGTAATAAGTTGTGCACCAAGTAAATTGGGGAGTACTGAGTCGTCGTCTTTTGTAAAAAATAAATCTGCCACAAAGCGCGTTAGCATAAGCTGTAAGCCGCCAGTTAATATTAACGAGGCCGCCATCATGTAAGTTATCAGGGTTAGAAACTGAATAATTAACAGCTTAGGTAATACTATTCCAAGGCTTAAAATACCAATAAGCATTAGAGCGATGATCGACAATAACCAAGGGCCTGAACCGATGAGACCAGCGTAGCTATAGGCTTCAAAAACAGAGAGGAGGGTATTTTTTTTGAGAATTTTCCGTATCTCAAAACCTATTCCGGCCATGACATTGTATCCTTATAAAGCTTGTCGTATCGGGCAAACATGTGGCTTTCGTCATAAAATGCTTTTACACGTTTTAAGCCGCTTGATTGATACTCATGCCATTTATCGTCGTTATTAAGTATGTTTGTAATTTGTACGGCTGTATCGCTTGGCGATGCAATAGAAACAACTTCACCTGCTTTACCTAAAGCCTTGTCTTGTTCTGTGGCACCTTCAATAATTTCTCGACACGAGCCAACATCACTGGCTAAAACAGGTACGCCTGCTGCCATTGCTTCTAGTAACACTAAGGGTTGGGCTTCAGAAATAGATGTTAATGCAACAAGGCCTAACTTAGGGAGTATTTCAGCAATATTTTGCATACCCAAAAACTTCACGCTGTTCTGTAACTCAAGGCTGCCCACCAGTAACTGGCACTCTTTGTAATACTTTGGGTCTTCTTCAAAAGGACCTATGATCCATCCCTCTATTGCGGGCATGCTTGATTGCACTTCTTTAATGGCACGAATAAAGGTTTTAATGTCTTTGATTGGTACTACACGCCCAATTAAGCCTACTGTTAATGGAATAGTTTTAGAACGTGCAGCCAGTGCTTTAGCGTAGTGAGCGGTTTTAATGCCGTTTGGTACGACTAAAGAGCGCTTCTCACAGGCTCCATCTTTAATTTGGCGCTGCCTATTACCTTCGTATAGTGAAATTATTCTATCGGCTTGGTGGTAACTCGTGCGGCCAATTTGCTCGAAAAAAGTGATCCACATTCGGCGAATAAAGCCCATTTCGGTGTTTAAGTTTTTACCTAAAATAGCTTCAGACTCTTTTATCCAATCGGCTTGAATTAAGTCTATTTTTCGCTCTTTGGTATAAATGCCGTGCTCTGTTAATAGGTAAGGCGTATTATTAATTACGCTTGCACCTGCACCTAAAAAACCAGCATAGCCTGTAGAAATAGAGTGTATAAGTTTAACATTCGGTAATTGGCGGGCAATATCTGCAATTTTAAACAAAGGCTTATACAAATTACGGTACGACCAAAAGAAATCAATAAAAGATGATTCGTCGCAAAATGTTAAATAGTAGTCAGCCAATACCTGCCAAGATGACTCGCTATATAAAAAGTCAGCTTCGTTTATACCGTTTTTTTGCCCAAGTTGTTCAAATGCAAATTCAAGTAACTCGGTGGGAATAGGCTCTTTTGAGTCTCTAAAATAACTTTGCAGTTGCTGCCAAAACTCAAACAACTCTTTTTTATATTTAACGCCGTGCTTTGCTTTTATATCAGTATTATTTTGCTCTACTAGATAATGAACATGCAATTTTGTAACATTTTTTGGAAGTGTGTACTTAATATCGCCATAGTGCTCAGAAGCACCGCCTAAAAAAATAAGCTCAAAGTTATAATGAGGTAGCCCTTCAATAATTTGATGAACCCAACTTGATACCCCCCCACGAACATAAGGATAAGTACCTTCTAATAATAATAATATATCGGCATTGGGTTTAGGCATTCCAATACTCCTGTAATTGGCGAAGTTCGCTCCCTTTAGGTTGTTCAGGTAACTCTTTTAAGTAGCGTTTACAGTCATCATACTTATTCATGCAAAAGGCAACTTCGGCTTTGTAGGGTAAAACATGGCGACGCGCCATACCTAATTCAGTTGCTTGTACAAGAAAATCAAGCGCACGTTCGTAATAACCAAGCGCTAAATAAACACGCCCTAAAAATACATAACTGGCTGGTTTTTGTGCGTACTCAATACTTTGTAAACTGAGTGCTTCAGCTTTTTCTAATACATATGTTTTTAGAGCGCCTTGTGCAAGCCCTAAATAACTAAGCTCCCAATATACGTGTGCTAATTGTTGTTGTAAGTTACTCAGCTCAGGCTGCTTTGTGGTGTTAGCTATTTGTTGCTGATAAACACTAATTTTTTCGTTTAATTTTGTTTCTTTAGCATCAAGTGTTGAGTAGGCCAGTAAGCGTATATCGTCTTCTAAATCTTTGAGTGCGAGTTTTAATATTGGGATTGCTTGGCTGTCGCGCATGTGGCGAGCAGCCATTACTGCAGTTAAGCGTTTGTTAGGTTCGCTTGCGTATTTTAAAATGGCTTTTACACCACCAATTGAATAAGTAGGGTTCGCGGAAATATCAGGGACTTCAAAGGGGAGTTCTGGAATTTCATGCTCTATTATTTCGGTATCATCACTTTTAAGTGGCTTACATAGCGCAAACGTAAGCGCCATCACAACACCTAAAATACCAAATACAGGTAAGCTAAACAGTAATAAGAATAATAATAGCGTGCCATTTACAAGCGTTGTTTTATATTTTTTAGGAATTAAAACGTAGCTTACAAAGGTAAAAAGTATGCTTGCAATGGCATGCAGTAAAATTACACTAAACCAGTTTGGTGTACTAAGAATTTCTTGCAGTGCAAAATACTCGCATAAACATGCAATTAAGGCGGCTATCACAACTTTAATCATGTAGGGCTACCAGTTTAGATAATTCATCCTTATTGACTGGAAACGCCACTTCTTGCTCAATAATAATATCGAGTTCTTGTAATGTTTTACCGGTACGTTCTTTACACCAGCTATTCATTCGCATTACAAAACCATCTTTTTCAAGCTCATCGGCAAGCGGCATCAGTATTAACAGAACTTGTTTTTCATTATCGTATAAATAGATGTCTAACCCTCGGCGAGCCTCGGTTAAATACTCCATCAACCGTCGAGATTCATCATTAATACTTAGCGCGTTCACCTTTAAAAAGTGTGAAGGAATTTTATAACGCTTTGCTTCTTTGTTTGCGTGTTTAACTTGGCGCTTAAAGTATGGCGACTCTTCACGGGTCATTATTGGATTAGTGATTTCGTGACGCAATAAATCACCAATGTGTCCGGCCATAACGGCAAGTAAAGTAAGGGTGTTTTCTTTGAGAGCAAAAAACTTCACTTTTTCAACTAAAATAGCCCCATAAATTGTGTCGTTCACATCAATCAATGGAATAGCAATATGATACTTGCTATCACCCGATGAGGCTTTTGGATTTTTAAGTGACACCAGTTCTTTTTCGTCAAACATGGCAGCTATTAATGGGTCTGAATTAGATGGCTCACTCATTTTTCCTACACTAGCTAGTGCAGGCTCTTGTATTTTATCGTTTTCAACTTTATATAAGCCTGCTTTTTCTATCGAGCCATATTCTATAAATAGATTTAAAATAACCTCAGCGGCACTGTCTAAGCGTCTTTCTTTTAATTTACCAATTGATTCTCGTACGGCTTGTAATGACTCACGTAAACTAAGTGTATGTCCAGCAAGCATTTGTTCGATTCGGTCATGTGATGAGCTAATTAAATGATATTGGCGCGTAAATTTTTCAAGTCGGTCTGATACATAGGCTAGTTGAATGCTTTGCTGTTGATTAGTTCGCTCCCATACATCTCTAAATTCACCTGCCACCATAACTACAATAATGTAGCCAATCATGGCGTTAATATTAAACTCACTTTGAGGGTCTAATATATTGCTTTGTATTAGCAATAATTGCCCTACTAGTAAGGTTAAAATACTAATAAAACCTTTTGAAAAGCCATAGCGTAGAGCAACAAGCAACGGCCCTAATACTGGCCAAGAAAACCCTCCTTGCGTCCAATAGGGGTCCTCAGCATTAAATAGAACAGGCAGCCCTAAAGCTAAAGCGGTAAAAAAACATACCTCAGCCCATATCTGTAGCTCAGGAACGTCTCTTGGGCGTAAGAAATGTGTTTTCACTCACTAACCTCAATATAAGACACTAAATCGGCAATTACATCTTGCGCAGTTGCTGCAATGCTATCGCGTCCCCAACCGCTTTTTGCAATGGTGCCGGTCCAAATTGGCGTTGTTTCACCGTTTTTTGTAAGCAATAAAGTAAGTGCAACCACAGGCTCTCCATCAAGACCTGCTTTGTAACGCCATTCTTCAATACTGCCACTAAGTACATAGTCAGCTTGTTGAGTATTGAGCCATTGCATTGCGTTGTTTAAACGGTATTGATCGTCTAAAGGTGGCAGGTCTTTACTGCTATTTCTTGGTGCACGAAGTAACTTAGGAAGCTTATTTTGTTGCCAAATACTTGCTAAAATATCTTCAGCGCGCTCACCTGCCAGTGGTGTTTGTGCATGATTAACAAGCGGTAATAAAGCCACGGTAGTTGCTGGGCTAATTTCGATATCATCAGCAATTCGACTTGTAGTACACGCCGACAAGAGCAAAACCAAACTAAGTATAACTAAGCGAAACATATTCTCTCCTAACATTAAAAATGTATGTAATATCCTAATTGTAACTGTGTATCTGAGTTACCGACCTTATTACTACTTTGGTAACCGAGCTGTAATTTAAATAAATCATCACCAAGTACTGACCATCCAGCACCACTGGAAACAGACACATCAATTGTATCGTTCAGTGTTTGGTAGCCAGTACTTATGTCAAATAACCAAGATGGACTGGCACCCAAGTATGGGGGCGTTAATGAGCCTGTTGAGGCAAACGAAGTACCTAGGGCAAAGCGCCTAAAAGGTTCAATAACTATGCGTCTGGGTCTTCTATTTGTATTAATAGCAGTATTTACTGGGTCAAAGTCTTGCCATTGCGCACTAAAGTAGGCGTTCCAAATGGGGCGATCTTTTAAAATACTATATTGGTAGCGTGCGTTATATTCTTGTCCATTAACGAGTGTGCTGTTGTTGTCTCTACGCGTGAACGACATGGCAGCAGCCGATAGCTGCAGGCTTTGCCTGTTATCAATATTATAATTTATATAAGCCGTGGCTTTATTAAGTTGTGCATAGCTTAGTAACACTTCAGATTGGCGGTTTTCGGCGTTGTATTGTAAGTTTACGCCAACTTGAGTACGCGCATCCCATTGATAACGAGAGTCTAAACTTAAGCCTTGTCGGCTAACAATATCGCCCTGATGCGTATCAATTTTTGCATTAAAAGCCCACCGGCCAAACGTCATTGTATTTTCTATTGCGAACAGCAGTCCGTTATTACCAAGGTTTTGCTGATCGCTAAGGCTCAGTTTCCACTGGCCTTTTGCATAAGGAAAATACACATTTATGTCGTATTGCGTACTATTGAGCCCTGCTTGCGGTGATAGATTTACTTCAAATGCGCGAAAGTAAGCTGTGCGCGCGTTTCTTAAAAAGCCTAGCTGAGCTTCACTTGGCTCGTTAATTAGCTCTTCATACCAACGTTGCATAGTTGCATAAGGTTGGTTTAAGTATAAAAGCGCACTTAACTGATCGTTTTTGCCAAGTGTATTTTTATTAACTAATTGTTTGATTTTACTAAACTCACCTTGAGTCATGTACAGCTGAAGTGCTTGCCACGGCTCAAGTTTTTGCGCAGCACGGCGTGATAACCACCAGTTTGCTTGTGCTGTGCCTATGGTTTCAGGGGCTAACTCATCGAGTGTGTTTAGCTGCATTAAATGTGGCATAGCCATAGCGCCAGCCCATCTAAACATAAGTCCTCGATATGCATATTTATCTTTAGGTAAATTCTGAAGAAGATAATGATTAAGCTCTGTGGCGTTGGCGTAATAGCCGAGTTGTTTCATTACATCGGCTAAGTTTACTAATGTGGTTAAGTCGCTAGGCTCAGCTATCGCTAGTTTACGTAAGTAAAAATAAGCACTGTTATATGACTTTTCATAAATAGATAAGCTCGCTAAAAGTTGACCCCACGCATATGTTGGGTTGTTGTCAGCATAGTTATTTAAAATACGTTTAATCATGATGCTGTCGTGCATTTGCAGTGCTAACCAACCTTGTGCAAGCACCACATCGGGGCTGTATTCGCTCAGTTTTGCAGCGCGGTTGAGTGTTGTATACGCTGAATTTAAATCGCTCTGATTTTGATACCAGCTAGCAAGCGTTAACCAAGCAGGGTATAGCGCCTTGTTGTAGCGTTGCTTGTTCAGTTCGTTATAGATTCGTTCAACGGCGTTTGAATCGTTTATTTGCGTACTTAAATTAGCAATGTCAATTAGCTGATTTTCGCTCAGCGAAGATTGCTGCCATAAATGCGCAAGTAACGCTTTGGGGTTGCCTTCAAAGCGTATTTGCTGGTACTGCAATAAATCGCTTTCGCCTAATTTACCCAGTGATTTAAGTTGTTCAAGGGCATAAAGCTGTTCTTTTTTATCATTTACCCTGAGCGCCATGTCAACGCGAGCACTCCAAAACTCGTCGTCGGTACTTTGCTGCTTTTGCTTTAAAATGGTTAGTGCCGTGTTAAAGTCGTTATTTAACCAAAACGCACGGGCTAGCCACATTAAATCTTCTTCGTTTTTGGGGCCCTGATAAATAGGCCATAAATTACGTAAACCGCTCAAGTTACCTGTGTCATGTAATACTTTTGCTTTCCAATATTGTGATAATACGCTTTTACCGTTTATGCTTTCAAAACGCTCTATATGCTTGAGCTCTTGTTTGGCATCGCCAATAAACTCGTTGGTTTGCATCCATTTAGAAAAGCCATTACCTTTTAGTTGCCTATTTTTAGCTTTGTAAGCGTAAATGTCGTTAGCATCTTGGTACAAATATAATGCCGTTGCATCGTTAATACTGTCTGTAAGCATTGATGCGGTAACAGCTTTATTTATCATTAACCATTTAAATTCTTTGAGTGCAGCTCTTGGCTTATTGAGCCAGCGCTTTACTTTCCAATTTAGTAAATGAAGCTCTTTATCGTTAGGTTTTTGTTTTAGTAGTTTTGAAAGCAATAATTCAGCGCCGTTAGCATCGCCATTGGCTAAGTGAAGCTGCATTGCCTGTGTTAAATACTTAATATTGTTAGGTTCTTTTTGCAGCAGTTTTGTAGCTGCAATAATTGCATCTTCTTTATTGCCTGCTAAGTCAGCAAGATAAAGTGTGCGCTTTATATTTGATTGATCTCCATATTGCTTCCACCACGCATAAGCCTGCATCGCTTCGTTTGCACCCAGTGCGGTTTCAATGGCTTTTTCGGCTATTGTTTCGCTCATGTTATTTTTGTAAAGCAGCAACGCTTTTGCAGGTTGGCCTGCGGTTAACCAATAATCAGCGGCAATTAACGGCTTTTTGTGTGTTTCATAATATTGTGCAAGCTTTACATTCAAGCCGAGTGCTTTAGCTATGGTAAGAATGTCTTCGTTCCATGGTTTATAGGCACTAACCTTTAATGAAAGTTCTTCAAATCGGTCATCTACATTGGCACCACTTGCAAGCCATAATGAGTAAAGTAACTTTATTTCAAGTTCTGTTTTTCGCTTACTTTTTGGCAGTTTTTCAAGCTCATTAGTTGCGTTTGAATATTCACTCAATGCTATATGAAGTTCAGCCAATTTAGCGCGCAGCTTTTCATTGTTAGGGTCTGTATTAAGTGCAGCATGCAAGTATGACTTTTCAAACGTGTAGTCTTGCGAAAGTGCATCGTTTTCAAAGAAGAGGGTGTGCGGAAATAGCGCATACAATGAAAAACAGCTAACAGCGAGTATTGTTAAAATTGTTTTTATTGAAACTAAATGAGGGCGCTTTTTGGTATTCATTACTTAGCAACCCCTGTGCAGTTTAAATAACCAAAAAAATCACCTGCAGGGAGTTTAAAGTGGGTTATTTTTCCGCGAGTGATACCTTTATACCTTTTTCCCATGTGAGATATAAATTGGCATGAGCGGGCATTCACTAAATCAAGTGTTGCAGGTATCCACGCTTTAAAACTAACAGCGCCATTTACTTGCCATGTATCTATTACTACATTGGCAGAGGCTAAATAAGGGGTATTATTTTTTTGGCTATGGTCAAAACTAATACGTGAAATACCCTTTATAGTATGTACGTAATCGCCTTGCTGCGTTACTCCTAATATCCCATCGCTTTGAGATATATTTGCAATATCAAAGTCGCTTGGTATACGAAGGGTGCGAATATTTTTTGAGCTAAACAGCCAATCTCCTTTACTATTTTTAGCTAAAGCAGAAAAGTAGAAATCTTTCGCAATTTTTGCATAGTGGCTTAAGTACACCGGTGTATTAGGTCTTTGTAATACATAGTCAATATTATGCTTTAGGGCGTCAAGCCCTGCAGGAACTTCGCCAGAATAAAAATGATAGTAAATAGTATAGGGCTTTAACCTGTATGGCTTTTCGGTTATTTCAAAGGTTTCTGTTAGTCGCTTAAATCCGTAATACGGACCATGCCATAAATTAGTGTATACGTTTTCGTTCAGTATTGGCGCGTAAATTTGATACAGTAAATCACCCTCAGGGCGCGCAATCGGCGATATATGTGAAAGGCTAGGGTTATCACTATTTACATCAGTATTACCGCCATTTACGTTTAGTACACCAGCATTACGCGCTATTTTTAATGCGTCTGGACCGGGTGTAGCATCGCCCGACCACAACATAAGCACCGTTTTTTTTCCTTTAGGTACTAGTCTTTCATTAATATAATTAATGGTGCCGGTAATTTCTTTTTCTAAGCTAATTGTGTCATAGCCAGGTACATCTAAGTGAAACCCATAGTCAGTATCTTCTTCGTCAATTTCTTTTCGGCCAGAAAGCGCGGTCCAAAAGTAAGGGTGACTATAAGTATGCGAAGCGACCTCTACATAGGGAAGTTCAAAAATACTGCGCGCAATTTTTTCTAGTTTTTTACTGTGCTTAGCATGAATACCTCCAGGCTCTATATCCGCCTGAATAATGGAAGATGTTATGGGAAGTTTATAAGGTTTAATAATATCATCGCGTATTACCTCTGCGGCGTAAGGGCTGCCATCAAAATGTGCAATGCTGGTAAAGCCATCCCCATCTATATGCATAGTAAGCATACGTCTGCCACTTTCGGTCGTTGTGTCTGGAGCCAGTATTGTGGGTAACCCCATGGCTTTAGTAAGCAGTGTAATTGGGTCAATAACCCAATTACTACCTTCCATTGGTAGCGTATCAATTAGCCACGGGGCAACAATAACCGCGCCATATTTGGTTTTGGCACTTTGTACAATTGTGCTGCTATCAGCCGCTTTTATATCAATAAGAGTGGTGGCTTCTGGCGCTAATTTTAATAAATAAGGTTTGGTAATGGCTGGTGAAGAGCCTGACTCACCTTTTAACCATGGTGCTAAATAGTTAAGTTCATAAGGCCCTGGAGGGGAGCTGTTAAGTGTTTCCACGCCTAATGCGGCTAATAATTTAGCTGATTGTGGTAGCTCGCCTACCACTAACTGAGGCACTGTACCTAGGCTAGCTTCGAGCCAATTTATTACACTTGGGGAGTAAAAGCCCCCCATGTTGGTCCACGAAATAATTCCAGCATGTAAACTTGGGTCAACTAATGGCAGGTCTCGCTTGGCCATATCAATATAGTCAGGAATATAACCTAAATATTCAATAAGAGTGGCCAGCTTTAAGTGAACCGTAGAATAAATAAGAGGTTTTAAGTCACTATTGTACGGAATAAGCACACGCCTAGGTACGGGGCTAATAGCTGATGTTCCCCAGGTTTGTAAATGCCCATCGGTCACCCAAGCATTAAACCCTGAAGCAATAATTTTTTCAGCCATTACAAGACGTTTATCAGGTTTTGCATAATCAATAACTTGAACGTTAAAACCTAAACTTTGCGCTTTTTTAAGTTGGGCAGCTAACCATGCTTGATCGCTCTCAGTGGTAAATTTGTAGCTATCATCAAGCGGATTAAAATGGCTAAATAACCCCTCAGCGACTAAATCGGTTGCAAGGTTTTGTAGGTTAGGGAGTAACTCAAAGCCACGATTGAGCACTAATTGCTTTTTAAATACTAAAGACAGATCTTTTATTATTGAAACTAATCCAGCTTGCTGCGCTAATTTATCGTAACGTTCGTTATCTAATAATTGATAGCTATCAAGGGTGTCTAAAAACAACCCACTAAAGCCACGTTCTTTTAATATAACAGCCGAGCTATTTAATTGTTGTTGCCATTGTGTTGAAGTTAAATCGGAAATGTAGCTATTCCAATTTGGGTTTGTAGTAAGTGAATAGTCACTTTTATTATATGATTCGCCAATGCTCAAATAAGCATAAACAGCAATGTCACGTTCTTTAAACCAATTTAATTCATGCTCAGTCACTAACTCAGGTTGCACAACAACGCGTGAGTAAAAAGTCATTTCAGCTAAAGGCATTGGGGCTGAATAGTAAAAAGCGATGCTGTTATTAACGGGCTTTGCTAGTAATTGTGCTGATACTAAAAGCAAAAGCCATAAAATATATTTCATTTATGATTCGTTATATTAATTTTAAACTATTGCTCAAAGGAAAGCATTTCGAGGCTTTTCTAGTTATTTTGTATTAGTTATTAAGTATTATTATATGTTAACAAAAATAAAAGGTCTATCATGTTGTTTTAAATTTATACTAAATTAATCTATTATTTAGGTGGTGTTATTATTGCAAGTTAATGAATTTAAATAAATAAAACCTTTAAGAAAGGCTTGGATTTTAAACGAAATTTGTAAAGAAATGTAAGTTTTTATTGTCAGTTCTGGATAAATTTAAAAGCCATTTCGCTTATAAAATGGCCTTTAAAAAGTTTATTGTTTTAAATATTAATCATTACCTAATACAAATCATGTTTCTTCCTTGCGATTTAGCTCTGTACAAAGCGCTGTCGGCGGCACACATTAATGCTTCAGATGTTCTATATTGGTTATTGTATTCACACGCTAAGCCTTGGCTAACACTAATTTTAACGTTGTCAGGTAGGCCTATTTCTCTAAAGTTTAAATTTAAAATTCTATCTTGAATACGCTTGGCTATCATCTCAGCGTTTGAAATATGAGATCGCGGTAATACCACGGCAAACTCTTCTCCACCATATCGGGCAACTAAGCTGTCTTTTGACGGCAGGCATTCTTCAATTGTTTTTGCTACTTTTTGCAAGCATTTGTCACCTTTTACATGCCCAAAGTTATCGTTAAATAATTTAAAATAATCAATATCAATCAATATAAAACTTAATGGTTGCTTGTTCATTAGACATGTTTGCCAATCTTTGTGGATTGTTTTTTCTAACGTTCCACGATTTGCAATACCAGTTAGGTGATCGAGCTTTGAAAGTGTTTCGAGTACTTTATACTTTTTTATGTGTTTAGAAATGTCATGCATGATGCAAATAAATAAAGGAGTATTATTAGTTGTTGCTGGTGGAATGCATGAAACCGAAAGTTCTACATCTAAAAAGTTACCATTAGCTTTAATTATTTTTACTTCTTTGGGGCCATGATTTAGCGGCGTTTGATAATTGTTTTTCCAACTTTCAAACATGTATTCGTAATCGTCACGGTATTGCTCTTGTAAAAAATGCTGCCACTTTTTACCAATTAATATATCTGAAGGAACATTAAAAAATCGTGCAGCTACCGGGTTTACCGATTCAAAAACACCGTGTGCATTCACAATAAATATAGCATCGGCCATCACGTTAGTGACATTAATAATCGCGCTTATTTTTTCATTGTTAACACGCTCAGAAAGGCTGTTTACTAATGTTGATACAGCGATATTTTCGTTATTTAGTTTGCTGTGTTGATTATTGTTAGACATGGCAGTTGCTCATTTTTATTGTTAATGAAACTTGATGTCTAGCAGTGTATTCAATTTATGGGTTTTAAACCTTTCGGTAATCTTCTTTTTTAAGTTGTTGTTTTATTGGTTATTATTGGTTGATAGCTAAGGGGGGTTATAAATTAATTACACAGGCATAAATTAGTCCTGTGCAATTTAAAAATAAGTATTACTAATTAGAGTTCTTTTTCATTCTTAACTTGTGGATCAGCGCTTTCATATTTATTGCCATTACATTCAACGTTAAAAATTAAGCATACAGAGCCATTATTTTCATCTGTGTCGGTAATGATAATTGTGTGGCCGTTGTCACTTACTTTATAGCTGAAGTCTTGGGCGCATGGTTTTTGTGTGTCGATATCGGTGATAGTAGCGCCAGTAAATACGAAACCATTTTGAATTGTGGCGTCGTCTAAATTATAGTTGCCAGCGGTTTCAGTTCTTACAACACCACCGCCAGTAGCGGGTTCGCCATTTTTTGTATAGCTAAAAATAGCTTCACTGTTGTTAAGTTTAATATTTACTTGAAAGTCGACATTTTCTAGGGTGTTATTCATATTATTTCCTTTATGAGTAATTATAGTTGGAAGTTCGTAATGCCTAATTTAACTAGGCTTGTTTTTATTTCTGATATCTCGTCTTCCCTGTTTAAACAGGTATAAGCTTGTACTAGTGGGTATGTTATTTTTACGCTCTGACTTATTTTTGCAGCTTCAGAAATAGCTTTGATAGCGCTTAAGCAAAATTGCTCTCGCTGTTTATTATTTGTAGCTAAGTTTGCTTTGATTAAGTTTATTCTTGTATATACTAAGTAATCACCAGTTTTAGTTAGGTTGGATAATTGATGTTTGTAGTTTTCATTATTCTCAAGCTCAGTTAATAACTTCTGCGCTTTGAGTGATGATTGTCTATTTATAAAATATTGAATCAGTGTAATTTGTGTATTAATAGTGCTGGTATTTTTAAAATTTTGAGATTTTAAAAAATTAATTATTTTTTCAATTGTTGAGTCAGTAGCTTCATCAGTAGATAGCATTAGTGAAAGTGCTAAAGAGCGATAATACATAAGCTGAAATTTATTGTTTTTTGGATCTTGTACTAAAGCTTCATTGATAACTTGATTAGCCAAGCTGGCTTTTTTATGTGCCATCCGTTTATCACTCAAATAGCTCAGTAAATAACTTTGTTGCATATATAGGTTTGCTGATGTGTAAAAAAGGCTTGCATCACTAGGGTAGTTAGCAATCAATTTTGTGATTACTTTAACTGCAGCTTCTAATATATTAACTGCTTCATTAAAGTTACTTAGCCTCTCTTCTGTTTTTGCAAGCCAACTAATTGTATCGGATTTATCTCGAAGTAAGTCTTTGTTATTAGGTTTCAGTTCAAGCGCTTTATTCTTAAGTAAAAGTGACTCTGCAAAGTTCTTTTTTGCAGCGCTGTAGTTAGATTTTTTTATGTATAAAGAACCTAAAGAATTAGATGAATACGATAATTCCATAATGGAGTTAAAATCATTGGCTGCCAGCGCATACATTTTTTTACTGTAATCGTGGTATCTTTTAAACATTTGCTCAGTAGCTTGATGATCATTTTGATCATAAGCTAATTGACCAAGCCAAAAGGCATTGGCGCCTGCAAGCGTGAGTAGCTCTAAGTTGTTTGGCTGAATTTTTAATAATGCCTCAAGGCGAATGCGGGCGTTTTCAAAGGCGGTGAAGGCCTCAATGGTTTTTCCGCGCGAATAGGCCACTTCCCCCATGGCCTCAAGGGTTTGTGCGTACTGAAAACGGTTGTTAAATTGTGCTTTATTATTGCTAAAGCTAAAAAGTGAACTTGAATCGTCAGTTTGATCAGTAAAATACTCAAGTGCTTTATTACTAATACCATCAAGTAAGTCCATACGTTCAACGCTACGTAATTTATCCGCAAAGTCGCCGACCATAAACCCGAGTAAGCTTTCGGCTTCTTGGCGTTTTTGCTGTGCTAGTTGCTGCGCTTGAAAGCTGGTAACACTCATTAATAGGGCAACACAGGTAAGTAAACAAAGCAAAGCGACAGTGCCACGTTTTATGGTTGTTTTTGTTTTACTATGCTTAAGAGAGCTGGTTATAAGGGCGTGTTCGTCATCGCCTAGTTCGAATGTGTTATCGTTCAATAAGGTAACGGCCTCTTGCAGCGGTTTTCCTGTCGCAAGGAGGTAAGCATTACTTTTACCTTCATCTATCCAATTTTGTGCTTGGTGTTGTAAACGGCTTTTTATTGCTAATGAATCTTTGTGATCGCTTATCCACTGCTTTGCGCGTGGCCATTGACGCAATAATGCTTCGTGCGCAAGGCTAAAACAGGCTTCGCCATTTTGTAAGTGCGATACAAATAAGCGGCTATCGACCATGGCTTGTACAAGTTCTATTTGGCTAGTGTTAGTTAATGCCTTCCAGCGGGCTGCGCGGCTAGTAATAGTTTTACCATCAGGGTTTAGCGTTATTAATTGTGATAACACGCTTTTTAGTTGCAGTTGTTGTTTGTTGCTAAGGCCTATAAATACATCTTCTGCTTTTTTGCCTATGGCGCCCTCAATACCGCCAAGTTTTTTATACACACTGTGTAACAACTCATTATTATCACTGCGCTGTAAATACAGCTCTTGCAGTGTGTATTGCAGCATGGGTAGTGCATCGGGATTGTTGGCGGTATCGGCGCAGAGTATTTCATCCAGTGGTGTTTGGGTTTGTGGGTCGTGTGAAAACGTTAAATTAGCGGTTATTGCTGGCAAGCGAATAATTTGTTGAAGCTCGTGCCTGTTCGGTGGTGTTAAGTCGTAATGCGCGCCATTAGCTTTGCCAGCCATTAGGCTTGGCTGCTCAACCACTAAAGGATAAAAATCGTTTCTGCACGCACTAAATACAATCACCGCTTTAGACGTTGCTAAGCGCTCAATAACTGATAAAAATTGGCTACGTGTTTCATCATCAAATAAAGGTGATGAAAGTAGGACCTCTAAACGATCTATGAACAAAAATAATTGCGGTTTGTTAAGCGTTGGTTCTGTTTTAGTTAGGGCATTTGTTAAAGTATGAATAACGTTATTAGTGTTTTGCGTTAATTGCTGGGCGAGTGTTTCGGCGCTTAAACCATCAAAGACAGGCAGGTTATTTATATCCCAATCAAGCATGGCAGACGCTAAGTCTAAATAAAGCCGGCTGTGGTCAATATCTGCAAAATCTAGTTGAGTATACGAAACAACACCAATCCCGTTGTAGCCGCGCTCATCAAGCAGTTTAGGTAAAATGCCTGCGTTCACTAAGGATGATTTTCCGGTACCACTTGGACCTAAAATTAAGCAAAAAGCGCGACCAAAATTCACTTGGCTAGCCACTCTTTCCAATAAAGTGGTAATAGCCTGATTTCGGCCAAAAAACAGGTGGTTATCGGTTGTATTATAAGCGCTTAATCCTAAAAATGGAGATCCACCTTGCCAGCTTGTTACTTTGGGGGCTTCTTCACTTAAAGGAAAGTCTAACTTTGCAATAATACGGTAGCCACGTTTTCTTATTGTTTCTATGTATTGTGGTGCACTTGCTTTATCGCCAAGAGCTTTGCGCAACTGTGTAATTATTTTATGTAGCGGGTTATCGCCTACTTCAATATTTTTCCAACAGTGGTTAAGTAGTTCGTCACTGCTTACAAGCTCCCCTTTTTTTGAGCATAAATAGATCAAAACATCCATGGCTTTTGGTTCTAGCTGCTTGTTTTTACCAGCATGTTGAATGCTGTTTGATAGGGGGCTTACCTGCCAATCGCCTAAATAAAATGGGCTGAGGTTCATAGTGACTCATTGTTGTTTTTTGTTGATCTAAATATGTATCGGCTTGTTAAGCTGTAACTTAATAGTACAGAAAAAATGGCAAACCAATATGGCTTTTAGTCAGTGGTGTTGAGTTATTTTAACGCCAGCCCTTGGCTAGACCAGCGTTGTATTTACAGTTATAGGTCGTTTTTATTTATGGTAACAACACGTTGCGGGAAAGGAATTTCGATATTGGCGTCGTTAATGGCTTTGTACACTCCACCGTTTATAGCTAACTTTGTTTCTATAATTTTCGTGGTGGGTACCCAGTATCGGTAGCTAAGGGTAACACCGCTATCGGCAAAGCGCTCAATGCCTATTTGCGAGTGCGGGTTTTGAGCAACTAACTCGTGTGCGTTGAGTACCTCTTCAATAAGATTAATTGCGGTATCAGCACATGCGCTATAGGCAATATCTATTTCACCCTTAACTAACGAGTAACTAAATGAGTTATGAATTATTTCGCCCATTATATGTTTGTTAGGGATGGTGATTTCTACTTTTTCTTCATCTATTAAAATGGTGTAGCCAAGCTCTATTGTTTTAACTTGACCGCTTACATTTTTAACTTCAATGGTATCGCCAACTACAAAAGGGCGTGTAGCGATAATGGCAAGGCCAGCACCATAATTAGACAGCATGCCCTGTAGTGCTAAACCTGCACCCAAAGAAGCTGCACCTATTGCCGCCACAAAGGGAGTAACACTTATCCCTATCTTGCCAAGCGCTATAATAATAACCATAACAATAAGCAGTACTTTTACAACACTACTAACAAAGTTTGTAAGCGTAATATCCACATTATGGCGAGTCATTAAATTGGCGACTATTTTAGATAGTTTTTGTGCTATCCAAAGGCCAATCAACAATATAAAAACAGCCCCTACAATTTGCATGCTGTAGGTAACTAAATACTCAGTGAGCATATTGTAATACTTTTCAAACTGTTCGATTTCAGAACTGATCATTATGGGCTCTTAACTCGTGTAATTAAATTTTTGTAAACTATAGCAAACTGTTTACTAAAAAAGGATAGAGGAGTGGGACTATTATGGCCGTTAGCAATGCACTGAGCGCCATAGCTACTGATGAAAATGCACCTATTTTAGGGTGTTCAGCAAGTGCCGCTGCTGTCCCAATAGCGTGGCAGGCCGTCCCCATAGCAACACCTTGGGATTCATGACTGCCTATTTTTACTAATTTAAACAGCACGAAACCAAATAATGCCCCTAATAAGCCAATAAAAATAACCATAGCGGCGGCCAAAGAGCTGATCCCCCCCAACGAATCTGTAACAATTAAAGAAATAGGCGTTGTGACGCTAAGTGCCGCCACAGAGGCACTTAGCTCAGAAGGAACCTTAAAAAATACACTTAATAAAAAAGCCACAAAAGTTGCATTTACAATACCTAAACTGCAAGTACCTAGTATGAGTAATAGATTTTTACGTACGTGAATAAACTGCTGATACAAAGGTAGCGCTAATGCGACAATGGCGGGCTCTAAAAGCCAGCTTAGTAGCTGGCTATGATAAGCAAATTCAGAATAAGGTAGGTTAAAGTTAATCAATAGCAAAGCAATAACGGCAATACTTAAAAAAACAGGGTTTGTAATTGACTTTAAAGCACTGCTTTTCATGCGTACGTTAAACGCCCTAAGCAGTAAAAACAAAGCAATAATTATAGGAACACACAACCACCAAATGTCAGGCTTTAATTCAGTCATTGTTTTTTCTGCTTTTGAAAAAAACCATCACTGAGCTAACTAGTAATAATGTACTAGCTGGCACAATAAAAATAACAGACATTAAAAAAGGCCAATTAGATTTTATAAGGTTTAGGTGTTCAATAAAGCCAACGCCAGCGGGAATAAAAAAAATAGGCATAACATTTAAAATTGGGGAGGCACAAGGCTTTAGGTGTTGCTCTTTTACTATGCCTGCTAGCAGCAACGCTAATAAAATAACCATAGCGAGTAAAGGGGCAGGAAAGCTGCCTCCTGTATAATGCATAGTAAGTTTAGCGCAGGCTAAACACAGCAAAATGATTGCGCTACTTAAAAGGTATTTCATCATTATTACTCAATTTAATAGGGTGCATTTAGTTTAACAATCAATAACAGCGTGTACATTGTGCCTTAGTATTACCGCTATTAATGCATTACCACCGTTTGGCGTTTTTGTATTTTATATCGGATTTACCTTTTGCTTTTGCAATGGCTTTTTTTGTATTTGGATTTGCTAGTAAACGAATTTGACTCCAGGTTTCTTTTGCGAGTATTTTTCGTTGCCGTGACTTGTAGCTTAATTGAGTAATACGTTTAATGGCAGCTAGGGTATCCGGTGAGCGTTCAAGCAATGTACTCAGCAGTGTTTGGGTTGCAAGTTCGGTGTTGTTTGTTAGTTGTGTGACCAGTCCAAGCTCGTTTGCTTGCTCTGCAGTTATAGGGTTCGCATGGCTTGCAAGTAAAAGTGCTTGGTCGCGTTTAACTAGTCCGCCCACCATTACATTTGCTCCCATGTCAGGACAAAGCCCCCAGCGGGCTTCCATAATAGCTAGCTTGGCGTCATTGTGAACAATTCTGTAATCAGCTCCTAACGCTATTTGTAAACCCCCACCTAAACAATTGCCATTAATTTGTGCAATAACAGGTACGCTTAACGACTGCCAGCCCAGTACTACTTTTTGGGCTAAGTTTTGGTTGCCGGGTAACCACTTAAACAGTAATTTTATGATATTTAAAGGTGAGGCCATAACTGCGGCAATATCAAGCCCTGAACAAAAATGATCGCCATCCCCCTTTATAATTACCGCACGAATAGTACGATCCTTTTTTATATTTTTAATCGTGTTATTTAACGACATAAACATGGCAAAGTTTAATGCGTTTTGTTTATCAGCTCGACTCAAGGTAACCGTTGCAATACCTTCTTGCTTTTCTAGTTTTATCATTATTAACTCCTCTGACCTTTTGCTTGAGCTTATGCGGTTAGAAAGGTGAAGTAAAGTGATGTAGTTTTTAAAATAGATTGAATTTATTTGTAAATGAGCAGTCTGAATGACTTGGTTTTATTTTGATAATTAACAAAGTGTGGTTTGAGGTTAAAAAAGTCAGGTTTTTAAACGCTTTTTTATCAAATAGCTAATCAGATTTGATAACATACCGCCAATTATTAAGGTTAAGGTTACGCAACTATGTCGGGTCCACGTTTATTTACAATCGAAGAAGCAACACATCAAGCTTATGATATTTTTTTAGAGTTAGCACCGAGTAACTTAAGTGATGACGACGTTGAAAACTTTAATGAATATCGAGAAGACCTTGGCTTTATTGAAGAAGATGAACCTGACGACCAGTGGCAAGATTTTGTTGCGCTTGAAATTGAGCCAGAACACTTTATTCAAGTGTTAGTGGGTTTAGAGTTTGATAATGAAGATGTGCTATTTGCAAAAATTTTAATTAGCCGTGATAAAGACGCTCCGTTTTGCCATATTTTATGGAAAGAAAGTGAATAAGCCCCACTGCTTGTTTATTTTTTATTAAGTGGCGAGAGAGAATGTTGCGTAAGTATTTATTTATAATTTTTATTTTAATTAGTAGCTCTTGCTGGGCTGTTGATCCATTTGAAGATTTTCATGAGTATGGGCAGCTTTCTGACGAAGAAATCCATGATTTGCACAAAGGTGAAATGCTATACGGCGATACTGAGTTTGGGTTTATTTTGTCTCGGGGAAATATTAATTCAACCAGCTTTAAGCTCAAAGGTAACCTGTACCAAGATTTTGAAAAGTGGCGAAACCAATTTAAAATTGACACCCTCTATAAGCGCGACGAAAATGACGACACTGGAGACAGCGACGTAACTGCAAACCGTGTATTTGTATCTGCACAAGGTAACTATAAAGTAGGCGTTAAAAACTCATCGTTCTTTATCTATGGCGATTACGAGGAAGATCAGTTTAGTGGCCTTAAATTCAAAAGTACCATTGCAACGGGGTATGGCGCACGTGTTTATCAGGGCACTAAGAACAAAGTCGATATTGATATAGGGCCTGGTCTGTATCGTTCGGTGGCTGATGAAGACTCAACGGTAAGTGATAGCGAAGAAAATAAAACCGGTTACTTACTTCGTGTTGCTATGCAATGGGAACGACTGGTTTCAAAACGCACTCGTTTTAATCAAGATGTGAGTATAGAGCAGTCATTGTCAGGGTTAAATTCACGATTAAAATCTGAAACTGCGCTGATTAGTCAGGTTATAGGGGCGGTGTCTCTTAAGTTTGCTTATATGTATCGTTATAATTCAAAACCCGAAGATGATAAACTTAAGTTTGATTCTGAGCTCAGTGCTACTTTAGTGTATAGCTTTTAAGTATTTTATTTAATTAGAGAATAATATGTATCAGCATAAACAGTATGCGGTGTTTATCTTTTTTGTTTTGACCTGGATTGGTGGCTTTGTAGCACTTGCGTGGAATTTAATAGGGGCAGATTGGCCGTTAATTATTTTTGCAGGGGTGTTGGTGCTGGTGGGCTTTTTGTTTCATGGCTTAACAGTTAAAGTTGACGATAAAACAATTAGCTGGGGATTTGGCCCGGGCGTGGCTGGCCAGCAAATTATGCTCAGCGATATTTCAGAGGCAAAAGCGGTTCAAAACTCATACAGACATGGTATTGGTATTCGAATAACGCACGATGGGTGGGTTTATACCGTGTCTGGATTTAGTGCTGTTCAGCTAACGCTTAACGATGGTACCTTGTATAGAGTGGGTACAAACGACCAACAAGGGTTATTAGACGCGCTAAAAAAACAAAACGTAACAATGGCGAAGCCTCAAAAGCAACAAAGCGAGCCCAAAGAGGTCAAACGCAATAACATGATATAAAAAAAGCGCCTTAGGCGCTTTTTTACATCTGTAAGTTAGTGGTCGTGACCACACCCCCCTTCGCCATGAACATGGCCATGAGTGAGTTCGTCTTCTGTTGCGTCACGCACTTCAAGTATTTCTACATCAAAGTTAAGCGTAATACCTGCAAGCGGGTTATTGCCATCAACAATGACCTCTTCATCTTGAATATCAATAATCATTACTGATTGGTCGCCATCATCTGTTGATGCGCGAAATTGCATACCCACTTCAATTTCCATACCATCGAACATCGACTTTGGTACAGCTTGCATTAGGTTGTCATGGCGTTCACCGTAACCATCTTCAGGCTCAACTTTTACGCTAAGCGTATCACCAGGTTGTTTGCCTAGTAGCGCATTTTCAAGCCCTGAAATGAGGTAACCAGTACCTACAATAAAATGTAGCGGCTCACCACCGAACGAGTTATCAATGCTATTGTTATCATTATCCATTACTGAATAATGCATTTTTACCACTTTGTTTGCCGCAACGATCATAGTCATTCCTATTTATTCATCATCTAAAGAGTAGGGCAGAGGCAGAATGTTTAGCTCTACCTGAGGCGCGTGTTTTGCACGAAGTACTTGCGTTGTTTCAGTATCGTTTGGCAACACAACAAGGCCAGTTAAGATCTTTGTTTTTTCATCAAAGCTTTGCGCAATAAGCTTACCAGCACGACGCCAGTTTTCACCCAGTTGTACTTCAAGTTCGGGTTCGTCCAGCATACTTTCACTTTGCCCTGATACGATATACATGGCTCGCTTATTTTTACCAAGGTATTTCATACGGGCTACAGTTTCTTGCCCTGTATAGCAGCCTTTTTTAAAGCTGATTCCACCAATGGCTTGTAAATTAACCATTTGCGGCACATATTCACCAATTGCATCACTGCTCAGCTGTGGCTCGCCAGCTAAAATTGCTGCTTGCTGCCATGGTGCATCGTTATCAAGCGTTAAAACGCTATCCGGGATTGCAAACTGACTGTCAACCATAAGCAACACTCGGTTATCAGCCAGCTTCAATGCTTTACCGTTATCAAAGTCACACGCTATTATATTGTCGTCAAAAGAAATACCCAGCTCTGTTAAAATCGTAGATAAGTCATCACCAATAAGGCCAATTAACCGGTTTGAAGACGCACTTATGTCTACTTTTGCAAATACTGCGTATTTTTTTAGCTCAACTAACGATTGCTCTACCTCAGCACTACTGCCAGATAAGTAGTAACTGTCTTGGTGAGAAAATAGCTTAAATACGCCCCAAAGTTTTCCTTTGGCGCTACAGTGGCCGGTCCATAAAAAATTGCTGTTGGTTAGTTTATTTAGATCTTGAGTAATTTGCCCGTGCAGATAAGATAATTTATCAGCACCTGTAAGGCTAATAAGTTGGTGAGATAACGGACATGCGTAAACGCTAGACATAAAAACCTTCTTTGCAATACAAATGAAGTGACATAATAACGCAGTTGCTACGTATGGTACAGACAAGCACCCGCAGGGGTGTATTTATTTTATAGTTGATTAATAGCTGCTAAACCGGCTTGTGTTTGTTAAACTCGAGTCAATTCAGTATGAGGTTTAAAATGGTTGAAATTCATAGTAAAGCACGTATTCGTTGGGCTTGTCGTCGTGGTATGTTAGAGCTAGATGTTTTGTTTATGCCGTTTGTAGAAGAAGCATACGATTCTTTAAATGCAGAGCAACAAGCTATTTTTCAGCGCTTGTTAACACAAGAAGATCCTGATCTATTTGCATGGTTTATGGGCCATGAAAAATGCAAAGACGAGCAGCTAAATAGTATGGTACAACTCATATTAAACAGAGTTCGTGTATAGGTTCACTGTAAAAAATAATAAAGCAGACCACAAACCCATTGTGGTCTTTTTTTGTGTGCTTACTTTAATAATGTGTTTATTTTTAAGCTCTTTTTTGGCAATCCTAATATGTATTTTTGCCAACTTGATAACCGGGGTTTTAGTCTGGCGTAAAGTAAAAGCTTGCCAACCGCAAATGGGCGTGATTATTTTAGAGCCTAGTTTGTTTAGATTCGAAAATGACGCACATAAAATAGAAGGGCAAATAAGTCCAAAAAGCAAAGTGTTTACGGGCAGTGTTTGGCTACTTATAAAAGGATTTAATAACAACCATTGGCTTATTATTTCAGCCAATGGTGTTGATAAGCAAAGCTATGCCCGATTAAAACGAGCTGTTTTGAGTGCGGTTAATGGCGCTCAGGGGTCAAAATAGTGGGGGTTGGGTTTTCGTTTTGCTCAGGGTAATCAATTGTGTAATGAAGCCCTCTACTTTCTTTTCTTTGCATTGCACTTCTAATTATTAACTCTGCTACTTGCACTAAATTACGTAGCTCGAGTAAGTTGTTACTTACTCTAAAGTTAGCATAATAGTCGTGTATTTCTTGTTGCAGCAACTCAACCCGATGTAGTGCTCGCTCTAAACGCTTAGTTGAACGAACAATACCGACATAATCCCACATAAATAGGCGTAACTCATGCCAATTATGCGTAATGACTATTTCTTCGTCCGAGTTAGTTACACGGCTTTCATCCCATTGCGGCAAGGTCATGGGTTCTGGTGCATGTTCAATTTTGCTTAAAATATCTTTCGCTGCAGCATGGGCAAACACAATGCACTCTAATAATGAGTTACTTGCCATTCTGTTTGCACCGTGCAGGCCGGTGTAAGCTACTTCACCAACTGCATATAGATTATCTAAATCTGTTTTACCGTTAAAGTCAGTCATTACACCACCGCAAGTGTAGTGTGCGGCAGGGACAACCGGAATCGCTTCTTTTGTAATATCTAACCCAACACTCAAGCATTTTGCATAAATGGTAGGGAAGTGCTCAATAATAAATTCTTTATCTTTATGGCTAATATCTAAATAAACGCAATTTGCACCTATGCGCTTCATTTCAAAATCGATTGCGCGAGCGACTATATCACGAGGGGCTAGCTCTTCACGTTCATCAAAATCTTTCATAAAGCGAGTGCCATCTGGGCGTTTTAAATACGCGCCCTCACCGCGCATTGCCTCGGTAATTAGAAAGTTTTGTAATTCAGGGTGGTATAAGCTGGTGGGATGGAATTGATTAAATTCCATATTAGCCACTTTACAGCCAGCTCGCCAAGCCATAGCAATACCGTCACCGCTTGATACATCAGGATTAGATGTATATAAGTACACCTTGCTTGCTCCACCGGTCGCAAGTGCTACAAATTTAGCTGATATAGTTTCGACTTTTTTAGCTCTTTTGTTCCACACATACATACCCTCAACGTGTGTTCCTGCTTTGCCAGTATTTTTATCAGTAATTAAATCAATTGCATTGTATTGCTCAAGTAGAGTGATGTTTTTATGTAATTTTACTTGGCTTATTAATGTTGTTTGAACTGCTTTACCAGTCGCATCAGCGGCATGCAAAATTCGACGATGGCTATGACCGCCTTCTCGCGTTAAGTGAAAACGCTCTTTGCCTTTGCTATCAAATTCCATGTCAAAAGGCACACCTTGGTCAATTAGCCATTGAAGGCAATCGTGTGCATTACTTGCTGTATAGTGAACAGCTTCACGGTCACATAGGCCGCCGCCAGCATCCAAAGTATCTTCAACATGCGATTCAATACTGTCATTTTTTTTATCAAATACTGCGGCTATTCCACCTTGTGCATAAAGTGTAGAGCCTTCTGTAAGCGCGCCTTTACTAATAACGGTAACGTTACAATAGTTAGCTAATGATAAGGCAAGAGATAAGCCAGCCGCGCCGCTTCCGATAATAGCGACATCTGCGATGTGATGTTTATTTTGGTTCATGTCAGGGGTACTTTGCGGTTACAATGCTTAAATAAAGCAGTATTTGTTTTTAATATTTGTAGTTGTATCATATTTGTCATACCACTATGTAGTGATTTTAATGGCTTAGCGCCGTTATTTATGAACTATTTTATATAAAAATAATATTAAGCAGAACTTTTTATTCATGCCGCGGTCAGAGTATTTGTGAACAATGGCGATAATATGAATAACAAGCAAAAACCAGACATAGGAGTACCGGCTCGAATGAGCGAGCAGGAATTGGATTTAGTGCTAGTAAGAAGAGTGCAGCAGGGCGATAAAAATGCCTTCAATCTATTAGTAAAGAAGTATCAAAACAAAATTGCAGGTTTGATCTCTCGTTATGTATCAAATCAAGGCGATATTGCTGATGTAGCGCAAGAAGCTTTTATAAAAGCTTACCGTGCACTTCCCAACTTTAGAGGCGACAGTGCTTTCTATACTTGGTTATACCGTATTGCCGTTAATTGTGCTAAAAATTATTTAGTTGCTCAGGGGCGTAAGCCGCCAGCTAATGATATTGACGCTGAAGAAGCTGAATTTTATGATTGTGGTGACTCGATGCGTTCAAACGCATCACCTGAAAACCTTTTATTAAGTGAAGAGGTTCGCGCTGTAATTTTTAATACAATTGATAGTTTGCCTGAAGACCTTAAAACCGCAATAACTCTCAGAGAAATTGAGGGTATGAGCTATGAAGAAATAGCTGTGGTAATGGATTGCCCTGTAGGCACAGTACGTTCGCGTATATTTCGTGCCCGTGAAGCAATTGATAACAAATTAAACCCATTAATAGGCGAGTCTTAGTATGACAAAAGCACACCTTAACAAGTTAGATAACGAATCGTTATCTGCATTACTTGATGGCGAGCAGCACCTAGCTGATGCAAAAATTGCAGAGCAAGATGTTTCTACGTTTGGTCGTTATGCGTTAATTGGTGATGCAATGCGTGCTCAAAAAAATAACCACGACATCCATATTGATATTAGCGAACGCGTTGCTCTAGCACTTGAAAACGAGCCTGTTTATGCTGACTTTACCCAGTCGAAAAAGCAGTCTAAAGTGGACGATAAGCCAGACCAAAATAACGTAGTGGCATTTAATTGGCGTAAGCCTGTTGCTCAGCTTGCAATCGCTGCAAGTGTGGCAATGTTTGCGATTGTGGGAGTAAGCACTTTACCGCAAAGTGATCCACAGCAAAATGAAATCCCATTACTGCAAACAACACCGTTAACAGGTATGGCGTCACCAGTGAGCTACTCATCAGCGCCCGCTCTTGAAAACGCAGAGCAAGGCTTACGTGAATTGCAACAACAGCGTATTGGCGCGTTAGTATTAGAGCATCAACGTCAAGCACGTGTTGCTAACTCTCTTCAAACAGCGCAAAATGAAACAAAAGCGCAAGAGGAAAAAAACTAATTAAATGAAAGTAATCACTTTTGTTCTGTCGTTGGTATTGAGCTTTACTGCAGTTGCCAACGACTCAAATCCTGCCAAAACGCTATTATTAGAAATGGCTAATGCTGTTCATAATCGTAACTTTGATGCCTCGTTTGTGGTTGTTAAAGGTAAATCAATGGAACCCTATCGATGGGTGCACGCCAAACAGGGTGAAATTGAACTCGAACACCTAAGTTTGCTCAATGGCGCAGGCCTTGAAATGATTAGAGTCAACGACCAGGTAACTTACTTTGAACCTCAGTCTGAACCTTATTCACTAAAAACAGACTCTATAGCAGGGCCTATTCCAGAAGTACTTTTTAAAGACATACAGCGCTTAAGTGAGCACTACGATTTTGTACTTGGCGGAAAAGGGCGTATTGCTGGGCGTGCTGCACAACTTGTACGTATAGAATCAAAAGATGAGCACAAATATAACTACTGGATTTGGCTTGATATGGAATCGGCGCTGCTATTAAAAGCTGCTTATGTAAACCATCAAGGAGAGGCTCTTGAGCAGCTTCAGCTAACCCATATTAGTGTGACTGAACAACCAGCACCTATGCTGTTAGAAGTGTTAAATCGAAATTTTCCTACACCCTTACCTGAAAACGAATTGGAAGGGGTTGATAGTTCGTCAACTAACTGGAAAATAAGCTGGTTACCTGCCGGTTTTGAGCTACTCAAATCTGATAGGCACAAGCTAGATTTGAATAACGAGCTTACGGATTACTATCTATATTCAGATGGGTTTGTTGAAGTGTCGGTATTTATTCAGCGACCACTACCTGGTAAACGTTTAAGTGGTGCACTCACCTCTGGCGCTACAACGGTTTATGTGCATAATGGCGGTAATTTTGATGTATCGGTTGTTGGTAATGTGCCAAGCCTAACTGCAAAGGCAATAGCCGAATCTGTTACGCGCGCTTTATAAACGATTCGTAAGGATTGTTATGATTGAACAAACCCTCACTGTTGTGGCCCTTAGTGGCCACACGGCTCATTTAGAAGCCGAGCAAAAGCAAGCTTGCGCTGGCTGCAACGGTCGTTGCGGTTCCCAAGTATTTAGTAAATTATTTGGCACTGCAAAAAAAACACTCCCTTATAAATTTGAGTCCCCTGTCGAAATAGGCCAGAAAATCACTTTATCCCTTGATGATAGCCATATGGTAAAACACGCATTTGCTGTGTATATGCTGCCGCTTTTTTTAAGTCTTGTTTTTGCACTTGCTACGTCTGAGTTATTACTAATGGGCGAAGGGTGGCAAATATTTGCAGCTGCGGTGGGCGGTGTTTTGGGGTTTTATATTGCAAAAACACGTGTTAAATCGCTCAGGCACGATATAAAAGTAGTAAAAATTCACCCAATTAGTATCCCTTTAACTCAAATAGATGGTGATTGACGCCAATTAAATGTAAAATTGGCGTTTTATACCCAAGTAACTTGGAAATACAGGAAGCTGTGATTTAAAACAATTTAATAAAAGTTAATCAGCATGGTTGCTGTGTGAGCCTTTATTGATTGTTTATATCATTTTTCGTCATTATGTATGTTTTAAATTAATTAACAAAAGCATGCTAAAACAAGTATTTGCAAGTCACTTAGGTATCCATATTTAGTCCTTTAAATAAGAAGTATTGAACTCAGTTTATGAAGCATATCCGTAATTTTTCGATAATCGCCCATATTGACCACGGTAAATCGACCCTTTCAGATCGTTTGATTCAAGTTTGTGGCGGTTTAACCGACCGTGAAATGCAAAAACAAGTTTTAGATTCAATGGATATTGAGCGCGAACGTGGTATTACCATCAAAGCGCAAAGTGTAACGTTGAACTACAAAGCAAATGACGGCGAAACATATCAACTTAACTTTATCGATACCCCAGGGCACGTTGACTTCACCTATGAAGTATCGCGTTCTTTAGCTGCATGTGAAGGCGCATTATTAGTTGTTGATGCAGGACAAGGCGTTGAGGCGCAAACTTTAGCAAACTGTTACACCGCAATTGAAATGGACTTAGAAGTAATTCCTGTATTAAACAAAATCGATTTGCCACAAGCAGATCCATTGCGTGTTGCTGAAGAAATCGAAGAAATTATTGGTATTGATGCTTTAGACGCTGTGCAGTGTAGTGCCAAAACAGGTGTTGGTATTGCCGAAGTACTTGAAATGATCGTCAAAGACATCCCGCCGCCAGTTGGTGAAAAAGATGAGCCTCTACAAGCGCTAATTATTGATTCATGGTTTGACCCATACCAAGGCGTTGTATCGCTTGTGCGCATTAAGCATGGTGAGCTACGTACGGGTGACAAAATTAAAATCATGTCTAACGAGCACATTCATACAGCCGATCAAGTGGGTATATTCACACCTAAGCAAACCAATACAGGTATCTTACGTACCGGTGAAGTAGGCTTTGTTATCGCAGGTATTAAAGAGATTCACGGTGCCCCCGTTGGTGATACTATTACGCATCAAAGAAACGCAGCACCAGAGCGTTTACCTGGCTTTCAAAAAATTAAACCGCAAGTATATGCAGGTATGTTCCCAATTGCGTCTGACGAGTATGAGTCATTCCGTGATGCGCTTAACAAGCTAAGCTTAAACGATGCGTCGTTATTCTTCGAACCAGAAAACTCAACGGCACTTGGTTTTGGTTTTCGTTGTGGTTTCTTGGGTATGCTCCACATGGAAATTATTCAGGAACGTTTAGAGCGTGAATACGATATTGATTTGATTACAACCGCACCAACGGTAATTTACGAAATCGTAACAAAGGACGAGCGCACTTTCCAAATCGATAATCCGTCTGACTTACCCGCAGTAAATGACATTGTAGAAATTCGTGAGCCGATTGTTGAGGCAAATATATTAGTGCCGCAAGAGTACTTAGGTAATGTAATTACCCTATGTATAGAAAAGCGCGGTAGCCAAACCAAAATGACTTATCACGGTAAGCAAGTTGCAGTAACGTATGAGTTACCAATGGCTGAAGTGGTAATGGATTTCTTCGATAAGCTTAAATCTACAAGTCGTGGTTTTGCATCGCTAGATTATAATTTTAAGCACTTTCAAACCTCAGACATGGTTCGCGTTGATATTTTAATTAATGGTGAACGTGTTGACGCGCTTGCAATTATTGCTCACAGAGACAGTGCGCAATCGCGTGGACGTCAACTTGCTGATGCACTTAAAGAGCTTATTCCGCGCCAAATGTTTGATATTGCAATTCAAGCCGCGATTGGCCAGCATGTTATTGCGCGTACAACTGTAAAACAGCTACGTAAAAACGTAATTGCTAAATGTTACGGTGGTGATGTGAGTCGTAAGAAAAAGCTACTCAAAAAACAAAAAGATGGTAAAAAACGCATGAAACAAGTAGGTAATGTAGAAGTACCTCAAGAGGCGTTTTTAGCTATTTTGAAAGTTGGCAAATAACAACAAAGGATTATAAATGGCTGGTTACTTTTCAATTTTATTGGTGCTGTTAACCTTAGGCTCAGGCTTAATATGGTTAATAGACCACTTAATGTATGCACCAAAAAGGCAAGAGCGTTTAGCGTTAGCACAAACCTCTGCTGGCGCAAAGTTAGATGATGAAACAGCAGCATTAATTGCACCAGAGCCAGTATTAACTGAAACTGCAAAATCGATTTTTCCGATGATTGCTGCTATTACTATTTTCAGATCGTTTATCTTTGAACCTTTTCAAATTCCGTCAGGTTCAATGATGCCAACACTACTCGTGGGCGATTTTATTTTAGTACAAAAGTATTCATACGGTATAAAAGACCCTGTTTGGCGCACTCAATTAGTTGAGATGGACGAGCCTGAACGTGGTGATATTGTTGTTTTTAAGTTTCCTGGTAATGAAACAATTGACTACATCAAAAGAACAATAGGATTACCTGGCGATAAGGTTGTATACCGCGATAAGCACCTATACATTCAGCCAAAGTGTGCTGAGGGTGAAGTAAACCGCAGTAACTTACAATGTGGTGAGTACAACAAAATTGACATGGAAGTGAAAGATAGAGGCGAGTTTATGCTTAAAGGCATGGAATCGGTTCGAATAAATGAATCGCTAACAGAAGATGGTCACGATATTTTAATTTACCCTGAGGTTCCAGAGAAAAAAGGTCGCTACTTTAGACAAGCTGGTACTCGCACCGATGAGTGGGTTGTACCCGCAGATCACTATTTTATGATGGGTGACAACCGAGATAATAGTGAAGATGGTCGATTTTGGGGATTTGTACCAAAAGAAAACTTGGTGGGGAAAGCTGTCTTTATATGGATGAGTTTTGAATTTGAGAATGGCCCTGATGATGTTTTACCAGGATGGGTTCCAACTGGTGTTCGCTTTGAACGCCTAGGTAATATTCAGTAACAATGAAAAAAAATGTAACAGAGTTATACAACAAAATCGGCTACGAGTTTTCTGATCAAGGTTTACTTGAACAGGCAATGACGCACCGTAGTCACAAAGGTCAGCATAACGAGCGCTTGGAGTTTTTAGGCGATTCAATTTTGAGTTTTGTTATTGCTAATGCACTTTATGCCAAATTCCCTAAAGCACGTGAAGGCGACTTAAGCCGCATGCGTTCAACACTGGTACGTGGTCAAACACTTGCTGAGTTTGGCGTTGAATTTGGTTTAGGTGATTACTTACGTTTAGGCCCAGGTGAGCTGAAAAGTGGTGGATTCCGTCGCGAATCAACACTTGCCGATGCAGTAGAAGCCATCATTGGTGCCGCGTTTTTAGATTCAGGTATTGAGCGTTGCAGCGAGCTTATTTTATCGTGGTACGAATCACGGTTAGATGCTATTTCACCAGGGCTTAACCAAAAAGATCCGAAGACCCTGCTGCAAGAGCATCTCCAAGGTCGCAAACTTCCTTTACCAGGCTACACTGTGGTTGATACAAAGGGCCAAGCGCACAATCAAACATTCACGGTTGAATGTATTGTTGATGGAATGGATAGCATAATTTCTGTTGGTAGCTCACGCCGTAAGGCCGAACAAAAAGCTGCTGAAAAAGCATTGAAGATAATTAAAAATGAATCTTGATACCCTAATACAACCTCATGAAGGTGATGTTGATACATTTTGTGGCATGATTGCCATTGTAGGACGTCCTAACGTAGGTAAATCGACTTTACTCAATGAGATTATTGAGCAAAAAGTCAGTATTACTTCACGTAAGCCGCAAACAACGCGCCACCGTATTATGGGTATTCATACAGAAGGTAAGCATCAAGCCGTTTATGTTGATACGCCGGGACTTCACATAGAAGAAAAGCGCGCAATTAACCGTTTAATGAATCGAGCTGCGTCTAGTTCGATTGGTGACGTAGAACTGATTATTTTTGTGGTTGAAGGAACACACTGGACTGCTGATGATGAAATGGTACTAAATAAAGTATCGCAAAGCGGTAAGCCAGTGATGTTGGTTATTAATAAAATTGACCAAGTGAAAGACCGTGATTTAGTGCTTCCGCACATGAAGTTATTAGGCGATAAGTTTGACTTTGTGAGCATTATGCCCGTTTCGGCTAAGCAAGGTAAAAATGTTGACCTTATAAAAGACGAAGTAACCAAACGTCTTCCGCCATGTGAGTTTTACTTTCCTGATGACTACGTAACCGATCGTTCGATGCGCTTTATGGCTGCAGAGGTTATCCGTGAAAAGCTAATGCGCTTTATGGGTGAAGAGTTACCTTACTCGGTTACTGTTGAAATAGAGCAGTTTAAATGGCAAGAAAACGGTGTTTGGCATATCAATGGGTTAATTTTGGTTGAACGTGAAACACAAAAGCGCATGGTTATTGGTAATAAAGGCGAAAAGCTAAAAGTAATTGGCCGTGAAGCCCGTAAAGACCTTGAAGAAATGCTAGATAACAAAGTATTTTTAGAGCTTTGGGTAAAAGTTAAGTCTGGTTGGGCTGATGACGAACGCGCACTTAGAAGCCTAGGCTATGGTGAAGACTAAAATAGTAAGTAACCTACTTTATGGATAGTGACTTCTATACCGCATATTTATTACACCGACGTCCTTATAGTGACTCACAAGTAATGCTCGATATGCTAGTAGAAAGCGTTGGCCAGCTTAGAATGATCGCACGAATTAGTGGCCGCCAGGCCACTAAACACAAAGCGCAATTGCAACCCTTTCAACCTCTACTTGTTCACTATAGTGGTAAGTACGATTTAAAATACATTAATAAATTTGAGCTGCAAGGGGCACCGCTTTTTCTATCTGGTGACGAGCTTTATTGTGGGTTTTATTTAAACGAGTTAACAAATAGAATAGTGCCTGTTAATGAGCCTATTGAACAAGCTTATGAGCTTTATAAATCTCATTTAGAAAACTTAAACCGTGGCACCAATTTGCAATCTGTTTTGCGTTCGTACGAATTTCAATTACTAGAATTATTAGGTTACGGTGTTGATTTCAGTTTTGATACCAACGGTGAGCCAATAGATGAAGCGCTTACGTATAGTTATTTCTCTGAACTTGGGTTTGTTATCCAAGAAGATACTCGCTCAGGTTTTAGCGGAGAACAGCTTCAAGCAATAGCAAATCATGACTTTAGCCGAAAAGATGTGTTATATATGGCAAAACAGTTAAGTCGCTATTTACTAAAACCTTTGTTAGGTAATAAGCCATTAAAAAGTCGTGAGTTATTTACGGCCTCTCAATAAACGTAATTTTACAGGTAAAACAATGAAAGATATTCTTTTGGGTGTAAATGTTGATCACATTGCAACGCTTCGCCAAGCACGAGGAACAACGTATCCTGACCCAGCGCATGCAGCAAGCGTTGCAGAGCACGCCGGTGCAGACGGCATTACCATTCATTTACGTGAAGACCGCCGCCACATTCAAGACCGTGACGTGTACGTAATGGCAAAAACCATTCAAACACGTATGAACCTCGAAACAGCAGTAACCGATGAAATGATTGCTATTGCTTTAGAGGTGAAGCCTGAATATGTTTGTTTAGTGCCGGAAAAACGAGAGGAATTGACCACTGAGGGCGGTTTAGATGTTGCAGGTAATATAGAAAAAATAAAAGCGGCAACTAAAACCCTTACTGATGCAGGTATCAAAGTCTCATTATTTATTGACGCGGATACTGCACAATTAGATGCTGCAAAAGCCTGTGGCGCACCTTATGTAGAAATACACACCGGTGCATACGCAGACGCTACAAACGATAGCGACTTAAGCAAAGAACTTGAACACATTCGTCAAGGAGTACAATACGCTGCAAGTTTAGGCTTAATTGTAAATGCAGGGCATGGTTTAAATTATCATAATGTAAAACCAATAGCGGCTATGCCAGAAATTTATGAGTTAAATATAGGCCACGCTATTATTGCGCGTGCCGCCATTGATGGCCTAGATAAAGCGGTGCGTGATATGAAGCGCCTAATGATTGAAGCGCGGATTTAACTTTAATTATAACTAGCTGTTTTAACTTAACTATCAAGTATGAGTGTTAAGGCATAATTGAAAGACGCGCTTAAAGCACGTCTTTTTTGTTTTTACTATCCATTTTTGCGTCAACCAATAGGTTTTCAAGCTCATCTTGTAGCTCAAAAAGTTCAGGTTCTATATTTTCGAGCACGCACTCATTTTTAAGTGAAGTCTCAATAGTTTCAGCTAACGATTTTAATTTCGGTACACCGGTGTAGCAACACGCACCATGAAATTTATGAACAATGCTGAGTACTTGTTCGCAATCTTCATTATCAATAGCTTTAGTTAGTAAATTAAGCGTTTCTGGTACGCTTAAAAGCAGCATATTAAGCATTTCAAGCGCCAATTCGTTTTTTCCGCCAGCGCGTTGTAATGCAAGGGGCCAATCTATTCGGCTACTCTCAAAAGGCGCTGGACTTTGTGGTATTTCATTTTTGCTTTTTTCACGGTTTATTGGCGTTTGTGGGCTGTGGTCGCTAATAATTTGTTTAAGTGTATCTTCATCAATAGGCTTGGTTAAATATCCTTTAAAGCCATCTTTCAGTAGTTGTTCTTTTTCACTATGCAGGGCATGCGCAGTTACTGCAATTATAGGTGTATCTTCATTAAGGGATGACTCTTGGATAAGTTTACATGCGGTTATGCCATCCATTATCGGCATTTGAATGTCCATAAAAATAACATCATACTTATGACTTTTACTTAAACTATAAGCTTGTGAACCATTATGAGCGGTATCAATTACTTCAACCTGTTCATCGAGCAATGTACATATAAGTTTTAAGTTAGCATCGTTATCATCAACGACCAGCACTTTAAGCGGTAATAATTTTTGCTCGCTCTGTTCTATATTATGAACAGGGTGGTCGAGTCTATATGGTGCGGCAAGCACTTCACATAACTTACGATGATTAAGGGGCTTACTTAGGCAAGCATCTGCACCGCTGCCAATAAACGCCTCACGCATATTATGTGAAACGGTATTAAGCATTAAATATAAATAGTCGGTCGAGTCTCTTACTGTTTTTACATAGCCTTTTAATAGTTGCATGTGATCAACCGATGCCATGTGACCAATTAAACAAATATCAAATTTAGTTTGGGTATTTTCTACGGCCGATAAAAAGCTGGCTTCGTTAAAGCATGGCGTTACATTTGCTTGCCACTCAGTCAATAAAGACAGTACAGCATGATGCGTATGCTCGTGCGGCTCAAGGTATAAAATACGCTTACCAATGAGTGACTTACTTGGTAGATCGTTTGTAAATACGTGATTAGGCAGCCTAAAAACACTATTAAATGTAAAACATGTTCCGTTACCAGGCGCTGAGTTTAACGATATTCGACCATTCATCGCTTCAACAATATGTTTCGTGATAATCAGGCCGAGGCCGGTACCCCCAAATTTGCGCGTAATGCTTGAATCTGCTTGGCCAAAAGGAGTAAACAATGAATCTTGCTTATCCATTGGTATACCCACACCGGTATCTGTTACCGACACTAAAACAGAGGCACTCTCTTCATCAAGTAAGCGGTAGCTAATATCTACTTTTATAGAACCTTGCTCGGTAAATTTAATTGCGTTACTTAATAAATTAATAAGTACTTGTTTAAAGCGAGTAGGATCGCCAGTCAAGTCGTCAGGGACCTGCGGGTTTATATAAATAGAGAGCTCAAGCTGTTTTTCATGGGCGCTTGGGGCAAGTAATGTCATTACTTCATTTACTGCATCGCGCAATTGAAATTGAATCGATTCAAGTTCCATCGCCCCAGCTTCTAGTTTAGAAAAATCTAAAATATCGCTGATAATGGTCATTAAACTATTAGCCGATAACATGATTGTATCGAGGTAATCTTTTTGATGCTTGTTCAGTGGTGTTTTATACAGCTGGCGGGTAAACCCCATTACACCATTAAGTGGTGTACGCAACTCGTGACTCATTTTTGCTAAAAAGTCAGACTTAACACGATTGGCATCTTGTGCTTCTTTTTTTGCCATTGTGAGCTGAATATTTTGCGTTTCATATTGTTCAAGCGTTTCACGATAATCACTGGTTGCTTGGTCAATATTTTTTTGCATTTCGTCTTTTTGCATTACCATAGTATCGGCTATGGTGTTTAACCCTTCGCGAAGAATATCAAATTCACCCAACATGGTATCAGTAAGGCCAGTACTTCTTTTTCCCTCAACGAGTTTGTCGGTTGCAAGCACTAACTTATTTAAAGGGGTCATGAACATGCGGCTAAGTTTAAATGCCATAATTGCCGCTAATACCAAAGATAAAATAATAACTATGCCACTAATAAGTAAGGCGCGTTGTTGGCCTATAACGGCTTTATCTTTGTTTAGCTGTAAAATGACCGTACCTAACGATGTTTGAAAGGCTGAAGCGTCCCATTGAGTATTAGGTGAAGAATGACCAACAATTGGCGTATAGAAGGTAATTATATCTTTTGAGGATTCTATTTTTGTGGCTTTAAGTGATGCAAGAGACGCTTGATTGATTAATTCATCGAATGATCGGTGGTAATTACTCGTCATCAACAGCTCGTTGTTAGTGTCAAATATAGCAATTGACTTAATAGACGGGGAGTGCCGATTATGTGTAAAACTGATTAAACGATTTAGTAATACTTTATTTTTATCAAGAAGCGGTTGTTCTAAGGCAATTGCTAAAGGCTCCGAAATAGTTGCACCTTGCTGATATAAAATTTCATCAAGCTCAATGTAACGATTTACTGTAAAATAACCACCAAGCAGCAATCCAATGATCACAGTGGGGATCAGGGTCAAAGTTAAAACAGAATCACGTAAGCCTAATTTGGTCATAGTGGGAGCATTATTATCATTATTAGTATGTTTTGAGTATATACGTTTCGATGCCTATTCTCAAAGCTTCACCTACACGTGATTAGTTACGAGTTTTAACCTAAATAAATGTAAGGTAATGCCACATGGCGCAAATTTTTAAAGCGAAAAAAAAACCTCTTCAACAAAAGTCAGTGGTGCTCGATATAACAAATATGGATCACCAAGGCCGTGGCATAGCAAAATATAACAATAAAGTGTGCTTCGTCGCAGGCGCATTACCGGGCGAGAAAGTAAAAGCGACCCTTGTTGATGATAAGGCGCGTTACAGTAGTGCAATTACACACAAGGTGATTAAAGCAAGTGAAGCCAGAGTAGCGCCTTTTTGTGAGCATTATAACCATTGTGGAGGCTGTCAATTACAGCATTTAGATGTAAACCAGCAAGTAGTTGAAAAGCAAGCCGCAGTTGAACAGCTTTTCGAAAAATTTGCCAAGCAAACAAATTTAAACTGGCAAGCTCCATTATTAAGTAGTTCAACGCATTATAGGCGAAGTGCACGGATAGCGGTTATGTTTGATAAGGCCGCTAAAAAAATGCGTATAGGGTACAGAGCGAGTGGTTCAAAAAATATTGTAAGTATTAATAAGTGTGCAGTTTTGACTGACGCCTATGAAACTGTTTTTACACTCTTTGATGAATTAATTAATCACAATAAGTCATTACACAGTATAAGCCACCTGCAATTATGCCAAAGTGAAACGCATAACTTTGTAGTTATTCGTCACACTAAAGCAATTAGTGATGAAGTAAAAGCTGTGGTAATAAAAGCCTGTACGCCTTACAAATACTCAGTTATTTGGCAAAGCGAAAGTGATGTAATTGACCATACTAATATTACTATGCCTTACTATTACCTAGATGAATTTAAACTAAAATTTGAGTTTGGTTTGGATAATTTTATTCAAGTTAATGCTCAAGTTAATCAAGCTATGTTAAAACAATCGGTAGATTGGCTTGGTTTAAGTGGTAATGAAAATATATTAGATTTATTTTGTGGTATTGGTAACTTTTCACTTGTGCTGGCAAAACAAGCAAAAACGGTGATTGGTATAGAAGGTGTTGCTTCTGCGGTTGCAATGGCCGCGCAAAATGCGCAAACTAACTCTATCAGTAACGCGCAGTTTCATTGTTTTGATTTAACGCAAAAAATACAAAATGCGCAGTGGTTTAATAAAAACCTAGATGTGTTGGTATTAGACCCTTCACGTACTGGTGCAATGGCTATATTAGAGCAATTACCTTTAAAGCAATTTAAAACAATTTTATACGTCTCTTGCGACCCTGTTACCCTAGCCCGTGACAGCGCTATTATTTCGCAAGCAGGCTTTGAGCTCAACAAAATTGGGCTAATGAATATGTTTCCTCATACTGGGCATATTGAAACTATGGCGTTATTTCAACGGAGGTAAAGCGCATTATGGTAGCGACACGTCAATCACATCAACAAGATGAAACGGGTGATCTTTTTACACGGTTAAAAGCACTCGACCTATCTACAGAAAAGACTCAGTTGCTTAATAAGGCGCAAGCGCTGTGTGTTAAAAGTGATAACCAAGACTGGCAAAATACAGCCATAGAAATGGTGGAAATTTTAGTCGAGTTAAACCTCGATGCTGAGTCGTTAGCTACAGCGTATCTAACACCTTATTTTTTAAATGATGTGGTCTCCCTTGAAACCGTTCAAGAGCAGCTTGGAAGCAATATATCTTTGTTGTTAACGGGGGTTTCTCAAATGGCGACTATTAGTACTTTGTCGCACCAAGGTAAAGGCACTGTTCAAGTCGATAATATTCGTAAAATGTTATTAACCATGGTTGAGGATGTGCGCGCTGTGGTGATTAAACTTGCTGAGCAGGTATGTCATTTACGTAACGTTAAAAATGCAGGTGAAGAAGAGCGTGTTATTGCCGCCAAAGAAACGGCCGACATTTTTGCTCCTTTAGCAAACCGACTTGGTATTGGCCAATTAAAGTGGGAACTTGAAGATTTATCGTTCAGGTATTTACGCCCAGATACGTACAAAAAAATAGCAAAACAGCTAGATGATAAACGTCTTGCCCGTGAAGCCTATATGGAAGACATGGTAGAACAGGTTAAAAGTCGTTTAAGTGAAGCAGGTATAGACGCCGAAGTATATGGTCGGCCTAAGCATATCTACAGTATTTACAAAAAAATGGCGCAAAAAAACTACGAGTTTGATCAACTTTTTGACATACGGGCTATGCGTATTGTGGTTGACCGCTTGCAAGATTGCTACGGTGCGCTGGGTATAGTGCATACCAACTGGCGCCATTTGAACAAAGAGTTTGATGACTATGTTGCAACGCCTAAGCAAAATGGCTATCAGTCAATTCACACCGTTGTTTTTGGCCCTGAGGGCAAAACCGTAGAAATACAAATCCGCACGCAAGATATGCATCAAGATGCAGAACTCGGTGTAGCCGCTCATTGGATGTACAAAGAAGGGGCTTTACCTGGGCGTGGCTCGGGTTACGAGCAAAAAATTAGCTGGTTACGTAAATTACTGCAATGGCAGGAAGAAGTGGTGGATGGCGGCGATTTAGCTGAAGAGCTAAAAAACCAAGTTGTTGAAGACCGTGTATATGTATTTACCCCGCGCGGCGATATTTTTGATCTACCATTAGGGGCCACGCCGCTCGATTTTGCTTACTACATTCATTCTAATGTGGGACATCGTTGTATTGGCGCAAAAGTATTTGGCAAAATAGTGCCGTTTACGCATCAATTAACGACGGGCGATCAGGTCGAAATCCTCACACAAAAACAGCCAAATCCCAGTAGAGATTGGTTAAATCCGTCACTGGGTTATATTAAATCATCTCGTGCACGTGCCAAAATACACCATTGGTTTAAGCAACTTGACCGCGACAAAAACTTAAGTGCGGGTAAAGAAATTCTTGATAACGAGCTGCAAAAGCTTGATTTAACATACAAAGATTTAGCCCCAGCAATCAAGCGATTTAACTTTAAAGAGCTTGATGACTTAATGGTCGCAATTGGAGCAGGCGATGTGCGTCTTAACCAAATGCTTAATTTTGTTACTGACCGTACAGAAGACGAACCTGTTATTCGTTTTAAAGCACCAAGCAAAGTAACGGGCGATAAAAACGGCATAGTGGTTGATGGTGTGGGTAGTTTAATGAGCCACGTTGCTAAATGTTGCCGCCCCGTTCCAGGTGATCAGATCATCGGTTATATCACGCAAGGCCGTGGTATTGGTGTACATCGTGATGATTGTGATTCATTTAATAATTTGAAAACGCAGCACCCAGAGCGTGTTGTTGAAGTTAGTTGGTCTGAAGATATAAATGGATCATACGCGCTCAGTATAAAAATTGAAGCAAGCGACAGATCTGGACTAATTCGCGATATCAGTTCTGTACTGGCTAACGAAAAAGTAAACGTACTTAACATGAATGTAAATACGGTGGGCGCTGACCAGTTAGCAGTATTTACCATGCAAATAGAAGTACATGATTTATCGGGCACTAATCGTGTACTGTCTAAATTGCACCAAATTGAAGGTGTTCACCATGCTAAGCGAGGGCAGTAGCTTTGGCTAACCATTCAGCATTAACAGAATTACTGAATATTATGCAAACACTAAGAGATCCCAATGGTGGTTGCCCTTGGGATCTCAAACAAGACTTTAAATCAATTGTGCCGCATACACTTGAAGAAGCCTACGAAGTTGCCGACTGTATAGAATCGGGTAATTTAAATGAGCTTAAAAATGAGCTTGGAGACTTACTGTTTCAAATAGTGTTTTATGCCCAATTAGCTCAAGAGCAAAGCTTGTTTGACTTTAACGACGTAATAGAACAACTAAATGCAAAATTAACACGTCGCCACCCTCATGTTTTTGGCGATAAAAAAGCCCTCAATGATGAGCAGTTATCAGCTCAGTGGCAAGCTATTAAAGCTCAAGAGCGAAGCGAAAAAACAATATCTGAAGAACCACTGTTATGGCAAGATATTCCTGCAAATATGCCAAGCCTTAGCAAGGCTAAAAAAATTCAACAGCGAGTAGCCTCAATGGGGTTTGACTGGCCCACCTATCATGGTGCGCTTGATAAGGTAAGCGAAGAAGTACTTGAAGTTAAAGAAGCAATAACACAAAACCCCTTGTCGGATCACACAGCAGAAGAGCTTGGCGATTTACTGTTTGCCACTGTTAATGTAGCGCGTCACGTTAAACGCGACCCAGAGCAGCTCCTCAGAAATGCAAATGATAAGTTTTCTGCCCGATTTGAAAAGGTACAGGCGTACTTGCAAGCACAAGGTAAAAGCTTAGACACGGCAAGCCTTGAAGAAATGGATAATGCATGGGAAGCAATCAAAAAACATAAATAAAATAGCGCACGTTTTTTAATCGCCCATTCGCTAATTTTAGCTGGATTGCTAAAGCGTGTTTTGGTACAATTTCGCCCCGTCTTGATGATATGCCCATAGCCATTTTTTTGGGTGTTATATTCCTTTTAATTCCTGATATTCTAGGGTTCGCATGAGTACAAAATTTATCTTCGTTACTGGCGGGGTTGTTTCTTCGTTGGGTAAAGGTATTGCAGCAGCATCGTTGGCGGCTATTTTAGAAGCCCGTGGCTTAAATGTTACTATTTTAAAGCTGGATCCTTACATCAACGTTGACCCAGGCACAATGAGCCCAATTCAACACGGTGAAGTATACGTTACAGAAGACGGCGCAGAGACTGATCTTGATTTAGGTCACTACGAACGTTTTATTCGCACCAAAATGACTAGCCGAAATAACTTCACACAAGGCCGCGTATATGAAGACGTATTACGTCGCGAGCGTCGTGGTGAATACTTAGGCGCAACTATTCAGGTTATTCCTCATATCACTAACGATATTAAACAGCGTGTTTACGAAGGCGCTGAAGGCCATGATATAGCAATTGTTGAAATTGGTGGCACAGTAGGTGATATAGAATCACAACCGTTTATCGAAGCAATTCGTCAAATGGGCACAGAGATAGGTCGCGAACGCGCACTCTTTATTCACTTAACGTTAGTGCCTTTCTTAGGCCCTGCAGGCGAAGTGAAAACAAAACCAACACAGCACTCAGTTAAAGAACTTCGCTCTGTTGGTATTCAGCCAGATATTCTAATTTGTCGTTCAGACCGTAAGTTACCTAACAATGAGCGTGCAAAAATTGCATTGTTTACCAATGTAGAAGAAAAAGCGGTAATTTCACTACCCGATGTAGACAGTATTTATAAAATTCCAGCACTGTTAAAATCACAAGAACTAGACAACTTTGTATGTCGTCGTTTTCACTTAGACGCACCTGAAGCTGATTTAGTTGAGTGGGAACAAGTATTGTACCAAGAGTCTAACCCTACGGGTGAAGTAACCATTGGCATGGTTGGTAAATACATTGAACTACCCGATGCATACAAGTCTGTTAACGAAGCTTTAAAACATGCGGGCCTTAAAAACCGTTTAACTATCAACATTGAATATGTTGATTCACAAGACTTAGAAAGCAAAGGTGTAGAGCTGCTTTCTCACCTTGATGCTATTTTAGTACCAGGCGGTTTTGGTGGTCGTGGTGTTGAAGGTAAAATTTTAGCGGCCAAATACGCACGTGAAAATAAAGTGCCTTACTTAGGTATTTGTTTAGGTATGCAAGTGGCGCTTATTGAGTATGCACGTAATGTTGCAGGCTTAACCGATGCAAACTCTACAGAATTTAATGCTAAATCAGCAGCGCCTGTTGTAGGTTTAATCACTGAGTGGTTAGACGCCGAAGGTAAAGTGGAAGTTCGTGACGAGAAATCAGATCTTGGTGGCACAATGCGCTTAGGCGCTCAAAAATGTCACTTAGCACCAGGCTCTAAGGTACACGAAGTTTACGGTAGCGACGAAATTGTAGAACGTCATCGTCACCGTTATGAAGTTAATAACAACTTTGTAGACCAACTTGAAAAAGCAGGTTTAACATTCTCTGGTTTATCTGAAGATAAAAAGCTAGTAGAAATTATTGAAAATAAAGATCACCCTTGGTTTATTGCCGCGCAGTTCCACCCGGAATTCACGTCAACACCACGTGATGGTCACCCGCTATTTGAAGGATTTGTAGCAGCAGCGCATATCCACCAAAAAGCGTCGTCGTAATTTATAAAAAGCCGTGCATATATTGCACGGCTTTTTTGTTTTAAGACTGACTAAACTATGCAAAACATAGTAAAGTAAACAAAACTCACCATTTTGGGAATATAGAGGAAACAAGATGTCAAATATCGTAAAAGTAATTGGTCGCGAAATCATGGACTCGCGTGGTAACCCAACTGTTGAAGCGGATGTACATTTAGCTGATGGCTCATGGGGTCGTGCGGCAGCACCTTCTGGCGCATCTACTGGTACTCGCGAAGCATTAGAGTTACGTGATGGTGACAAAGCGCGTTACTTAGGTAAAGGCGTATTAAACGCGGTTGGTTACATCAATAAAGAAATTGCTGATGCGCTAGCTGGCCAAGACGCACTTAACCAAAGTGCAGTTGATAAAGTAATGCTAGATTTAGACGGCACTGAAAACAAAGAAAAATTAGGTGCAAATGCAATCTTAGCAGTATCACTAGCAACAGCTAAAGCCGCAGCTCAGTCTAAAAAAGTAGAGCTATACGAGCATATTGCTGATTTAAATGGCACACCGGGTGTTTATTCAATGCCACTTCCAATGATGAACATCATCAATGGTGGTGAACACGCAGATAACTCTGTAGATATTCAAGAATTTATGATCCAACCTGTTGGCGCTTCAAACTTCCGCGAAGGCCTACGTATGGGCGCAGAAGTTTTCCACAGCCTAGCAAAAGTACTTAAAGCAGATGGTCACTCAACAGCTGTAGGTGATGAAGGTGGCTTTGCGCCAAACCTTGAGTCTAACGAAGCAGCACTTGCAGCAATTAAAGTTGCAGTAGCAAATGCAGGTTACGAGTTAGGTAAAGATATTACGCTTGCAATGGATTGTGCTGCCTCTGAGTTTTACGACAAAGAAGCAAACATCTACGATCTTAAAGGTGAAGGCAAAAAATTCACGTCTGAAGAATTTAACTTCTTCTTACAAGAGCTAACTCAGCAATACCCAATTGTTTCAATTGAAGATGGCTTAGATGAGTCTGATTGGGATGGATTTGCTCACCAAACTAAATTAATGGGCGATAAAATCCAGTTAGTAGGTGATGATTTATTCGTAACTAACACTAAGATTTTAAAACGTGGTATCGACAACGGTATTGCTAACTCAATCTTAATTAAGTTTAACCAAATCGGCTCACTAACTGAAACGTTAGCAGCTATTAAAATGGCGAAAGACGCTGGCTTTACTGTTGTTATCTCTCACCGTTCTGGTGAAACAGAAGATGCAACAATTGCTGATTTAGCAGTAGGTACTGCGGCAGGTCAAATCAAAACGGGTTCATTAAGTCGTTCTGACCGCGTAGCTAAGTACAACCAATTGCTTCGTATTGAAGAGCAATTAGGCGCTAAAGCACCGTACAACGGTTTAAAAGAAGTTAAAGGTCAGTAATTTTTTAGAAGCTGATTTTAAATTTTAAGCTATAAAATCCTCGCCAATGCGGGGATTTTTTATTTCTCTTTTATGTTTTTTAGGTGTTTTTTGTTAGTATGGACTTCAACTTACAGGGAATTGTAGTGAAAAAACATTTCATTTTTTCTGCAGCGCTTTCCTTATCAATCCTTACACAACTTAATGGCTTTAATTAAAGTGAATATTTCAGTCAACGATTACAGTTACTTAATAGTAATATTGCCTATAGCGTTAACAATGGCTTATTTATTAAAAAAAGCGACATTAAAAACAAACGTTAAACATAACGTTATACTTAACTTTATTTTAACGATGTTATTTTTCCCCGCTGGGTTTGCACATTTTATTTGGTGTATTTATACATCAATAAAAAAGCGTAAATGCAACGCTCAATAATTTAAATTTAGGGGGGAACTCCCCTTTTTAGGAGTTTTAAATAATGTATTTTCACTCATCTTTTTATTACATTCTCGTCTTACCATTTTTGCTTATTTTTTCAGGCTTTATTTTTTTTCTAAATAAAAACTCTAATACTAAAAGTAGTATAGGTATAAGTTTGGTTTTGACGTTTGTGAATATCATTTTAGGTCTATTTCATTTTTTTTACGTTATTAACAAAGTGCTCAACGAAGTCCCTGATAATAAAACGCTCACAAAGTGAATTGCTGCTTTAAAATTTCACCTGTAAAACTGGTTTTTAAGTAAAAGCCACGGGGCAGGGTTTTTATTATTTGCCCGTTTGGGCCAATGGCATCTGTCACAATTTTGCTATTAGCGGCTTTTGGACGAATTTGCATTGCATCGCCTAAATGGCCTGATATTTCATCAACTCTACCAAGCGCAATAAGCTCCATTTGCTCTTCCCAGTCTCGTTGTAGTTTAGCGTCCTGCTCAGGCGTTGGTTGCCATAAAAAGCCACTGCCAATGGTTCTATTAAACGGTGCTATATCACGCTCGCTTAAAACCGGAAGCCATAAAACGTGGTTAAGCTTTTTACGAACCGCACTAGTGTGCCATGTCATGCCCGTTACGTTTATTAGTGGTGTTACCGATACAAAGGTGGTTTCAAGAGGTTTGCCCTTATAGGAAATAGGCAGCGTTTTGAGTTCAATACCTAAATCCTCAAAGTCTGGAAGGGGTTTAGAACCTGCTGTTGCACCTAAAACGTACTCAATTAATTGACCCGTCCAGCCTTTTTCTCTTAGTAAGTCATCAGGGGTTTTAAAGTTATATTGCTCGGCAAGTTGCCCAAGCGTAAGGCCTGCAATATTGTTAACACGTTGGATAAGGTCATTAATTGAATGTGGTTTAGTTGGACGCATAGCACTAATTTGAGTTGAATAAATACCATGCTCATGATAGCAAATCAGCTAAGCCGTGGATATCTTTAGGGTTGTGTGTTTTTTGTTCGGTGATTGGGTGTGTTAATTTTATACATTGTGAAAATTGCATCTAATTCGTTAAGTTGCTGACTAACTTGGCTTTTTTCTGTTGGCGAGTATTGATTGTATTGGGCGTAATAAAAGTTACAGGGATAAATACAACTATATGAACATGTTTATCCACAGAATCTGTGGAGAACAACACGTTTTCGATCTTTTATTGTGGATTTGTTTGCAAAATGAACGTGTTTTTTAAAAGTTATGCACAAACTGTGAGTAACTAGAGCAAAATAATAACTGCAATAGCTTTCATACATTTTTTTAAATCTTTTTACTCGTATCTCAGTATTTTCATCTCTGAGCTGAGTGTAAATTACACTTACCCACTGGCTCGCTTATAATAGTGTTTGCCGTATTGCGGCTAATGTGGAACAATCATTAAAAATCGACTTACAAATGAGGCACTAAGGTGATTGATGCCGAAGGTTTTCGTGCCAATGTCGGAATTGTAATTTGCAATAATCAGGGACAAGTATTTTGGGCCAGGCGCTACGGTCAGCACTCTTGGCAATTTCCCCAAGGCGGTGTTGATGATGGTGAAACACCAGAACAAACTATGTACCGTGAATTACACGAAGAGGTCGGACTGCGACCAGAAGATGTAGAAATTGTCGCAAGTTCAAAACATTGGTTACGCTATAAATTACCCAAACGATTAATTCGTCGCGACTCAAGTCCGGTGTGTATTGGGCAAAAACAAAAATGGTTTTTACTGAAACTTCGTTGTAAAGATGAAGATGTAAACTTACTTAAAACTCATCACCCAGAATTTGATGACTGGCGTTGGGTGAGCTATTGGTATCCTGTAAGGCAGGTTGTGTCGTTTAAACGGGATGTTTACCGACGTGTAATGAAGGAGTTTGCTCCTTTCGCTATGCCTTTTAATAAAAGAGAACAACATAAAGACCACTGGCGAAGTAAAAGGTAATAACATTATAGTAAAATAAAGGAGCAGGACATGCTGGCAACATTGAGGTCTATTGCTGAGTCTGTATCGCAACAAGCGAATTTAGACACTGCATTAGTGTGCTTTGTGCAAATGGTTAAAGACGCCATGAAAACCCAGTGCTGCTCTATTTATTTTGCTGATTATAGCCAAGACAACTTTGTGCTTATGGCTACCGAAGGGTTAAATCCTGATGCGGTTGGTAAGTTTAGAATTGGCTTTACAGAAGGCTTAGTAGGATTAGTTGCTCAACGCGAAGAGCCCATAAATATTGCCTTTGCTAAATCTCACCCGCGCTTTAAGCTCTCTCCTGAGGTAAACGAAGAAGGCTATAATGCTTTTTTGTCGGTGCCTGTGGTACATCAAAAAAAAGTGTTAGGCGTTATTGTTGTTCAACAAAAAATGGCCCGTGTTTTCAGCCAAGATGAAGAATCATTTTTAATAACGCTTTCTGCTCAGCTTGCTTCACAATTGGCACATGCCGAAATTAAAGAAGTACTTCGCCAAGACGAGTCATCTCATCAAACATCCGTTTTAAAAGGGGTATCCAGTGCGCCGGGTATAGGTATAGGTACTGCTTTTGTGCTTTTACCAAAGCTTGACTTTAAATCAATTGAGCTTCAAAAAAATAGTGATGTAACAGAGCAGCGGCGGCTATTTACTCAAGCGGTGGCCGCCACACGAAAAGAATTTAACACGCTTTCGATGACGTTGAGTGACTCTATTCCTCAAGAGGCGTTAGCCGTATTTGATGTTTACCAACAGTTATTGGATGCTAAAAGTTTAGGTCACAATGTAGAGGTTCAGTTACTCGAGGGATGGTGTGCAAAAAGCGCACTTAAAATTGTGATTGAGCGTTTAATTTCGCAATTTAATGCGATGCAAGACCCATACATAAAAGAGCGTGCTGTTGATGTTAAAGACATAGGCTTACGCGTATTGCATCACTTAGTTAATACCGAACACGCAATAAAAGATTACCCCCCAAATACTATTTTGATTGCTAATACATTAACCCCCGCCATGCTTGCTGAAGTACCAAAGGGGCATTTAGCAGGGGTTGTTAGTGTTAATGGCTCTGCCAATAGCCATGCTTCTATTTTGACTCGCGCAATGGGGATCCCTGCTATTTGGGGGATAGAAGATTTACCATTACTTCAATTTGATGGTAAACCAATGATTTTAGATGCATTTGCAGGGCGCTTGTATATCTCACCCTCACAGATGTTATTAGATGAGTACGCAGACTTACAACATCAAGATAACCTGTTAAATAATCGCTTTTTAGCAGAGCAAGAGTATGAGTCTATTACTTCAGATGGCGAACACGTCAGTTTATTGTTAAATGCCGGACTAGAGTTAAAAACAGATCAAAACAACGCTCATGTGTGCGACGGCGTAGGTTTATACCGGACTGAAGCGTGGTTTATGCAAAAAGGCCAGTTTCCCTCTCAGTTAGAGCAAGAGAATTGGTATCGAGAAGTGCTCACTAGTTATTACCCAAATCCCGTTGTAATGCGTACGCTCGACATTGGCGGCGATAAAGTGCTCGACTATTTTAATATAACCGAAGAAAACCCATTTTTGGGTTGGCGCGGTATACGTATTAGCCTTGATCACCCCGAGTTATTTTTAGATCAGCTCAAAGCAATGCTTAAGGCAAATATAGGTTTAGGCAATTTAAAAATAATGCTGCCGATGATCAGCGGCACTGAAGAAGTAGATGAAGCATTAGGGTTATTTGAACAAGCTTATTTTGAACTCAACGAACACTTTCCTGAGCAGCAAATAGATCGTCCCGATATTGGTATTATGCTTGAGGTGCCTTCCAGTGTGTTTATGTTGCCTGAATGGTCTAAAAAAGTAGATTTTTGTTCAGTAGGCAGTAACGATTTAACACAATATTTATTGGCAGTAGATAGAGCCAACGCGCGTGTTGCTGAGCTTTTTAATCCTTATCATCCAGGGGTGCTCAGAGTTTTAAGTAAAATAGCCAGTGAGTGTGAAAATTACGAATTACCCTTTAGTTTATGTGGTGAACTTGGTGGTGACCCAGAAGGGGCCATATTGCTAATAGCTATGGGCTACAGACGATTGAGTATGAACTTATCGTCTTTAAATAAGGTAAAATGGGTGCTTAGGCGTTTGAGCGTTGCCGACATGGAGCAGTTGTTGAGCGAGTGTTTAGCACAATCAACAGCTAAACAGGTTCTGCGTTTAACGCGCAATTTTATGTTAGAACATAATTTAGGTGACCTATTTTATACCCCAAAGTAAAAAGTACTGACTTAATTAATTTTAATACGCAGATGCTATTCGTTTTATAATCCTTTAACATATAAGCCTTCAAAAGGCATTTGAGATAACTATGTATGACTTAGGTTTGTTGGTCGCATGTTGCGCACTACTAGGCTGTATTGTTGGTTTTTTAGCAGGATTATTAGGTATTGGCGGCGGATTAATAATTGTGCCTGCACTGAGCACATTGCTGATTTTATTTAATGTTACATCTGCAGAACATGTTGTAGTTATTTCGATTGCGACCTCTTTGGCCTCTATTTTATTTACTTCTACGTCTTCAGCATTGGCTCATCATAAAAATGATAATGTGCCTTGGCATGTTGCACCTTGGGTTATGGCTGGTGTAGCAGTAGGGGCTTTAATTAGTGGCTTTGCCGCAAGCTTAATACCGGAGCAGTTACTTCGTAGTGTATTTGCAGTAAGTGTTGTATTTATTGCAGCTAGAATGGCGCTATCATCACGTAATAAACCCTCATCAACTAAGCCGCTCCCACCGGGTCCTATTTTAGGGTGTATTTCCGCTATTATGGGTGGTTTATCGGGCTTGATTGGTATTGGTGGTGGAGCGTTAATTGTGCCTATGCTCAATTACTTTTCTATTGATATAAGAAAAGCCATTGGCTGCGCTGCCGTTTCGGGCATTGTAATTGCCTTATTTGGCTCTATTGGCTACATTAGCGCGGGTTGGAAGGTGACCGACTTAGCACATGGTTTTGCAGGGTTTGTATATTTACCTGCGTTATTTGGTATTGTTATTACGTCGTGGTTTGTGGCGCCTTACGGGGCTAAAGCAACTCATTATTTACCTGTTAATACAATAAAGAAAGTTTTCGCGGTACTGCTTGTTGTTATCGCAATTAAAATGGTTTTTAGCTAAAGGTTTATTTTTATGGCACTTGAGTTTCCTCAAATCGATCCAATTATTTTTTCGATTGGACCACTGAGCGTACGTTGGTACGGATTGATGTATTTAATTGGTTTTGCATTTGCGATGTGGTTTGCAAATCGTCAAGCGGCAAAGCCTAATTCTGGCTGGACCAAAGAGCAGGTAAGTGATCTATTATTTTATGGCATGTTAGGGGTCATACTTGGTGGTCGTATTGGCTATGTATTGTTTTACCAATTTAGTTATTTTTTAGAAAACCCACTTTACTTATTCCGCATCGATCAGGGCGGTATGTCGTTTCATGGTGGTACGCTGGGCGTAATTACAGCCGTTGCTATTTTTTCGTGGACACGCAAAAAATCACTCCTACAAGTTGGCGATTTTGTAGCGCCACTGGTGCCAGTGGGGTTATTAGCAGGGCGTATAGGTAACTTTATAAATGGTGAGTTATGGGGGCGTGTATCAGACGTACCTTGGGCTATGGTATTTCCAACCGGCGGGCCGCTTGCTCGCCACCCTTCGCAGTTATACGAAGCCTTTTTTGAAGGGCTCGTTTTATTTTTAATTATGCTATGGTTTATTAAAAAACCACGCCCTGCGGGCAGTGTTGGCGGTGTATTTTTATTAGGTTACGGTGTGTTTAGGTTTGGTATTGAATACTTCCGCCAACCAGACGCACAACTAGGCTTATTTGCCGACTTTATTTCTATGGGACAAATACTGTCACTGCCTATGATTATAGGTGGTTTAGGTTTATTAATTTGGGCTTATAAAAACCCGCAGCAAGTAACAGCAGCAAAGGCATAATAAAAGCATGAAACAATATTTAAAATTATGTCAGCGTATCGTTGACGAAGGTCAATGGGTAGAAAACAAACGCACAGGCACACGTTGCTTAACCGTTATAAACGCCGATTTAGAATATGATGTAGCAAACAATCAGTTCCCGATGATCACAACGCGTAAAAGTTACTATAAAGCCGCCATTGCAGAGTTACTTGGCTATTTACGAGGCTACGATAGCGCAGCGCAATTTCGTGAAATTGGCTGTAAAACATGGGATGCTAATGCCAACGATAACCAAGCTTGGCTTAATAACCCAAATCGTAAAGGTGAAGACGATATGGGCCGCGTTTACGGCGTCCAAGGGCGCGGCTGGCAACGCCCTGATGGCTCAACACTCGATCAGTTAGCTAAAGTAATTAACAATTTAAAAAATGGCATTGATGATCGTGGTGAAATAATCACGTTTTATAACCCAGGTGAATTTGAACTAGGTTGTTTAAGACCTTGCATGCACACGCATACGTTTTCACTATTAGGTGACACGCTTTACTTAACATCTTATCAGCGCAGCTGCGATGTGCCGTTGGGGCTAAATTTTAATCAAATTCAATGTTTTGTATTGCTTGCATTGGTCGCTCAGATTACCGGCCACAAACCGGGTAAGGCGTATCATAAAATAGCTAACGCTCATATTTACGAAAATCAGCTCGAATTAATGCGCGACGTCCAGCTCAAGCGCGAACCATTTGAATCGCCTACACTTACAATTAATCCAAATATAAAGTCACTTGAAGACATAGAAACGTGGGTTACCCGAGACGATTTTGAAGTAACTGGCTATCAATGCCATGACGCAATTCAATATCCATTTTCAGTATAATAACCGATTAAGGAAAACAACATGAAAGCAGTGATCCCAGTAGCGGGACTTGGTACGCGCATGCTACCAGCCACAAAAGCAATCCCTAAAGAAATGCTTCCTGTCGTAGACCGACCTTTAATACAATACGTAGTAAACGAAGCGGTTGCTGCAGGTATAAAAGAAATAGTACTTGTCACGCACTCAAGTAAAAATTCTATCGAAAACCACTTTGATACCAGCTTTGAGTTAGAAGCAACGCTTGAAAAGCGTGTTAAGCGGCAATTGCTTGCCGAAGTGCAAGCTATATGCCCTAAAGACGTAACAATAATTCATGTGCGCCAAGGCGAAGCAAAAGGGCTAGGCCACGCTATTAATTGCGCCGCGCCAATTATTGGTAACGAACCGTTTGTCGTTATTTTACCCGATGTGATTATAGATGACGTTGAGAGCGATCTTAAAAAAGACAACCTTGCGGAGATGATCGCTCACTTTGAACAAACTAAACACAGCCAAATTATGGTAGAGCCTGTACCAATGCAGGAAGTAGATAAGTTTGGTGTGGTGGACTTAGGTGGCACCGAAATAGCACAGGGTGAAAGCTCACCAATTGTTAGCATGGTAGAAAAACCACCGGTTGACGAGGCACCTTCAAACCTAGCCGTAGTTGGGCGCTACGTGTTAAGTGAAAATATTTGGCCACTACTTGCAAAAACGCCGCAAGGTGCTGGCGATGAAATTCAGCTGACCGATGCCATCGCTATGTTGATGCAAAGCGAAAAAGTAGATGCTTACGCAATGAAAGGCCGAAGCCACGATTGTGGTAGTAAAATTGGTTATTTAAAAGCAACCATTGAGTTTGCACTTCGTCGTGACGAATTTGCCGATGAGTTAAAAACGTTTATTAAAACACTTGTATAACCGTTTACATTTAATCAGCAAAAAGCGCCTAATTAGGCGCTTTTTTTATTGTTTTTTGCATAACTTGTTTTTTTAATGTAAAAATTAGAATAGTTTTGATTACTTTACAGACATAATGTAATTTATGTTGTAATGTTTGTTTTAAGTGGCATTAAAATTGTATTGAAATGTGCTCTCATGGAGGAGTCAAAAAAACATAAGCTTATTGAATTAAATACGCTTATTTTTACAAAGGGCTAGGGTGTGGCTCGAAAATTTAAAGTAAGGTTAAACGCTTTCTAAAGAGAATGTTTAATTGAAATGTAAGTGTGATAGCACTGCTTTCAGGACAACGAATAAATGTTAATAAATAACAAAAAAATAACAGGATTACTTTTAAGCCTGCTGATACTGCTATTTGGTACAGCATGCTCCATTACGCCTGAAGCTAAATTAGTGCAAGCACCTGAAACACAAACTAATTCGCCTGAGTATGTACCTATTACTGCATTAGAGCTGGCTCAGTTAAAAGATGCAGCATTGCAATGGCAGCAAGCCAGGGCGGGTATAGAGCGTATTTTAAAGCTAGAAAAAGAAATAACATACCTTGTTAATCATATAGATATTATTAACAGTAAGGCAATAGCCCAATCTAATAAGCCTACAAATAGCTCGTACAGCACGCGCACAATTCACAATCAGCAAGCTGCACGTTCGCGTAGCCAAAGTGTTAATCAATACAGAAATAAAAAGCAGACAGTTAAACTTAATACACCTAGGCATATTTTTGCTCTGCAAGTGGCATCGGTTGACTCAGAAAAAGACATCGCAAAAGCGTGGAAAGAGCTAAACACCAAAGCTGCCCCCTTATTCAGAAAAAAAATACTGACCAATGTTGAAACCGCAAAAATTAACAAAAAAACGTTTTACAGGCTTAAATTAGGTTCGTACCAAAATCTAAAAAATGCCAAAGCAGACTGCGAAGTATTTAAAGTGTATAAGCTTGACTGCATAGTGAGTAACTACACAGATAAACCTGTAAAGCTGTAGTTAAAATAGAAACTTGCTAAAAATTTTTTTATCCATAAAATACCTGACCATAATCAAAAGGGTGGTAGGTAAAAAGTATGGTTATTAAAAAGGAATTTATAAACACTTTATTTTGTATTGGGGTTCTGCTCGTTATAACAGGGTGTACTTCATATAAAAAAGCGCCACCGAGTTCAACAACACCAAACACTGTCCTTATTTCAAGCGAGGATTTAAAAGCGCTCAAACAGTCTGCAAATGAGTGGAAAACAGTTGAGCCTAAAGTTAACGATCTGCTTGAGCTAGAAGGGCAGCTATCAAAGCTGACTACTCGTTTAAAAGCCATTGACGAAACCAATACGGCTGGAACAAACAACGCTCAAACAACCACTCCAACAGAAAGTATTTTAAAAAGCGACCAAGCATTTTTCGCTATTCAAGTAGCAGCATTTAACAGTAAAATTAAATTAAACAAGGCACTGGCTAATTTAAAACGTAAAATACCGACGTTTTTTGATACTAATATAGCTGTTAATATTGAAACTAAAGTAATAAAAACCAATACGTTTTATCGTTTAAAGTTAGGCGCATACAGAACAAATAAACAAGCAACAACCGCTTGCGAAGCATTAAAACAGCAAAAAATTAATTGTTTTGTCACCTATTATACGCAGGAAAAACCACAACCAACCCTCTAGGCATAATAATTGCTTAGTCTCTTGTATGATCACAAGAGGATGGCAACTATGCGCCTTTTACTACCCTTATTATTTATTAACTTGGCCGCGTGCAGTTTAATTCCTGAACCCGAGCCAAGTATAAGCACATATGCCCCAAAAGCAGCGATGGCACCTTATACAGTAAGTGACTATGTACACAACTTAACTGTGCAATTAAGTCATTTAAAAGGTCCATTAAGCAACAATACTCGCATAGGTGTGAGTAGCTTTTATTTTGCAGATGCGCTCGACACTAAGCTAATGACGCAGCAAGCGTCGGGCTTAAGCCAACAAATACAAGAAAGTATATTAACCAAAATGACGCAAATGGGTTATCACACGGTCGAATATCGCTTAGCAAATAACCTACACTTATCTCATAATGCCGACAGTGCGCTGACCCGTAATTTAGAACAGTTACGAGAGCGCCAAAATATTGACCTTATAATCACCGGCACCGTGACACGTCAACAGCATGCATACATTGTAAATGCGCGCATGGTAAACATTAGCAATAAGCAAGTTTTATCTGCTGGCAGTACCGAGATCCCAATCAATGTAATGTGGGGAAATGAAAAAATTCAGCAGCGCGATGGCTCACTCTATCGCAGTGAATATTAACGAGGAGTACACAATGAGAAACTTATTAATCACGCTATGTTTGCCACTAGGTTTTGGTTGTTCACAAATTATGAACACCCCTAGCGCCGACCCAGCTGTTGAGCAAAGTAACCAAGGAGCGCAACTGGCAACAAGCCAACGCAAAGTGAGTGCTCCAGTTAATCACGATAACATGTTTCAGTCGGGATTAGCTCAGCAAACTAACTACACAAAATCGACGCCGCCAATGCATAAAAATATAAACCACTATGTGCGCGGAATAATGCAAGACATGGTCGAAAACTTACAATACGTAAATGATAAAACACCACTAGCGGTATCAAGTTTTGTATTTTTAGACGACGATTACAGTAATGGTAGCTTATTAGGAAATCAAATTGCTGAAAGCTTTATGCATGAGCTTCACAATTTTGGTGTACCGGTCATTGATTTTAAAACCACCGATTATGTGCGTGTAACACAAACCGGCGACTTTGTTTTTAGCCGAGACTATCTTGAATTAGACCCAGAGCAAAACTTTCAATACGTACTGGCAGGCACGCTAGTAAGTCACCAAGGCGGAGTTTTAGTTAATGCACGAATTGTTGGCTTAACAAGTAAAGCGGTTGTTGGTTCGGCGCAAGGGTTTTTACCGCAATCAGTTATTGATGCGTTAAATGGTAACTACCGTACCGATGGTATTATGCTAAAACAAGCGAGTGAGTGAGGTGAGTATGCGCTTTACACTAAACACCAATTTACGGACATTATCACTAGCTGGATTAGTCGTTGCTCTATCTGGTTGCTCGCTAACGCATCACCATGAGCATGATTCAAATTCGCACACAAAAACGCAAGCAAGTACCAGCTATGTACTAAATGGCAGTTACGATACTCAAACACACAACCAAACTGTACAACCAAACAATGATTACGATGCGTCAAAACCCTTTAAGCCAGTAAAGCATCATAAAACCCTCGTTAATTACGTAGAACAAATGGCTTTAGACTTAGTTGACACGCTAGAGTACGACACAGAATCCGATACACAGGTTAATATTGCTGTTAGTACATTGGTAAACTTTGACTCGTCACTCAATAAAAGTAACCAGTTAGGTAACCAAATATCCGAAACATTAATCCATCAATTACAAAAGTTTGGTTACAGTGTGGTTGATTTTAAAACCACCAGCACAATAGACGTAAACAGACGCGGTGATTTTGTGTTTTCACGAAATATCAAAAAGCTGAGTGAAGATCACATGGCAAGTCATATACTCGCGGGCACTTTAATCTACAGGCAAAACGGTATTGTTATTAATACACGCATTATAAATGTCAACACCAAGCAAATAGTGGCCAGCAGCCGAGAGTTTATACCGCAATACGTACTAAGCAAAGAAGATATATATTTATCAAGTAATTAACTCAAATTCCACTTGATTTAAAACTTGATATTAAAAATCAGATGCCGTTATAATTTAGCTCTAGCACATCGCTGTGGCCTCTTAGTTAAATGGATATAACGGCCCCCTCCTAAGGGGCAGTTGCAAGTTCGATTCTTGCAGGGGCTACCAATTAAATCAATTAGTTAGGTTTTTTGCTTTTTCTTTTTGTCTTTCTGTGTAGCACATATGTAGCATTCTAAATTGAAATATAAAGAATTTAGTGATGTCCATTTATTGAAATTGTCAAATTGCATTCAGGCTGCTTTGTGTCAACCATTGACATTGGTAACGCCTTAATAAGTTCATTAAAAAAAACCATTAAACACAAAAAACTAAAATTTAAAAAATGTAGCTAATAACCTGTAACTATTTCAAATATAAACTAACAGCTTATTATGTCATATCTATATTGTCATTTAATAACAATGATTTAGGTTGGTATTTAAATTAATTAAGGCAAAGCTGAAATAAGGGGAAAGCTAACGCATACATGTTAGCTTAAGAACCTTTTTTAATTTAAATTCAACACCTAGTTAAGCAATGTTTGGCTTTTAAAAAATAACACTTTCCCTATAGACTATCTAAGTGCTTCTCGATATCTTTAATACAACCTTTAATAGTTGCAGTGTATTTGTTTTTGTTTAATTCAGCTACCGAAATTAATGACTCGTATTCTACTAATAATTTTTTATCTGGGATTGGAATACGGACAAACCTTGCCAAATCTCTAGCATAAACATGCCCACCTCTTAATCCACGAATACATCGTTGAACTTGATGGCGCCCTGCATCAGAGCGAAGAAACGAAGCTACATAAGAATTTGGTAAACTGGCAGGTTTATCTACTTTTGCTCTGATAACTAATAGATCACAAACAGCTTTATTATCTTTCAATTCGTCGGGTAGCCCTCTTACCAAATCAACTTTACGGCCTACATAAAATATTTCATGGGCAGTACAAGCTAAAAGAATATCTCCTTCTTGTACATCTGAGCCATTTTCTAACAGTTGGCCAGGCTCCTTGCCTACAGAAGCCCAATTTATTCCATAATTTGATAAACAACCTTGTTTAAAGAATACAACCTCTCCTTTAGCTTTTCCTAAGCCACTTCCAGGAGATAAATCATAATATTCACCCAATAAAAAGTGCGATCCATTTTCTATAACTCTAGAGTTAAACTCCACGTATTCGCTTCTGAAAAACTCAGCATCAAATCTCATAGCTCCATCAGTTTTATAAAAAGAGTCTCTTGTTACGATAGTGCAATCTAAACCTGTTTTATTTGACTCTAAAGGACTTGGAGGTGCACCATATGTTTTCAAAAACTTATTTAATTTTTGCTCCGCTTTATCCAAGTTTTGAAAGAAGTCAGCTTTTTCTATTAAGCCTTTCTTTACTTTTTTTGTTATTTTACTGACAAATTGGCTAGAGAAACTAGGAATAACAGTAGTAAAAATATCTTCTGCAACTACTGCTGGGTACATTGAGCCTCTGTTTCTTCGTAATAGTTGCTTGATTGCATAACTAGTTTTTAAATATACGAATAGAAATTCAGGAGTAAAGGGGGCAGCTCTATTTAACTTTAAAAGAGTATAACCTGAACTAGCTATGCTCTTAGATTCCCTATCTCCTATTAAGGCCACTGTATTTCTGTTTGGGCGCACATTAGAGACAATAATATCCCCCTCAGCGACCTCGTACTTTGCTCTTGATGGCCTTTCAGAAAATATGAGCTCGTCAGGAAAAATCAAACCATCTTGATTATCTACAGCATCAATCGGAATGTATCGAAATAAAGACTCTGCTTTTGAGTAATCCTTACTAATCGCAGGTCCAGAATACGAGGAACAGTAATTAATAAGTGGTTTTGCATTACCTTTAGTTAATAACAAGGCCTCTACTTTATATAAAGAGAGTTCAGCATATTCAGCATCTAGCCTTGAAGTTCCTGTTGGTGATTTAAAGAAAGCTTTGTTAACAATATGAGTAATCATTAATGCAATCCTAAATTTTCATTTTTTGACCACAAAATAAATTCTTCAGCGATTTCATCCATATCAGTATCAACAGTTTGTTGGTCATCTAAATAAATAGGAGTGCCGAGGTTATCTTTTCCAGGCTTCATTGATACAGCAGTAAAAATAGGATAATCATCTAAATAATTGTCATTTTTCCACTTTTCTATAAATAGAACGGAAGTTTTCGCAAGAGTAAATGGCTTAAAAGTAAATGGATGTAGGCCTACAACAGCAAGAATTCTTGCTTTTTTATCAACGAAATCTCTAATATTTTGATCTGTAATGTTGTTAAATAAACCTTGAGGTAAAACTATTCCCATCCGTCCTCCAGGTTTCAACATATCAATGCATCTCTCTAAAAATAATACGGCTCTTACAACCCCTTTTTTAGCTTTACCGTTAGGATCTTTACTTAATTGATATTGACTCAAGGTCGTTGGAGTTTTTATTGCCCCAGCAAAAGGCGGATTACTCAAAATAATATCTACGCCATCATCATCAACTCTCTCATTAACCAGAGAACTAGGCACCATCTCAGAGTTTTTTAAGTCTCTCCCTAATACCATTTCTTTTAGTCTTTTATCCCAAGCTTTATAATCTAGTCCGTCAACACAAAAAACACCTGAGCGACCATCATTTTCCATAATCATGTACGCTTTGGCAACACGAACTAGTCGAGGGTCATTATCCATACCAATAAGAAACTCTTGTGCATAATCCTTTCTTTGTTCTGCTCTGTCATCTGCGTCAGACCATCGGTTATCAATAAAATCAAAAACTGACCTCATTGAATATATAAGAAAACCTCCGGAACCGACAGCGGGATCACAGACACTTTCATCGATTTTTGGATTCATCATCTTAACCATCATTTGCACTACTTGACGGGGTGTAAAAAACTGGCCCATTTCTCCTTTCATTTCTTGATTGACTAATAGCTCAAAGGCTACCCCAAGTACATCTCCTGAGCGAATAAGGTGATATTTTTGTAAAGCTTTAATGCAGTAAGCAACGTTTTCATCATTTAACTGTATTTTCTCACTTGGATCATAAACGTCTTTCCATTTTTTCTTAGCCGCTTCAAATAACTTTTTAACTGATTTTATAGCGTCAACCGGGTTTTCAGTAAGTCCTAATCTAAATTGTGCTTCCGCATCGTCATTATATAGATTAACTCTTTCATCTAATAATTTAGCAAAAACAACCTTAAAAATTTCGTTGAAAGTCTCAACACTTTGGTGGGCTAAAATCTCATGTTCCATATCTTTAAAAACACCATGAAGGTCTTTAACTGGAATAAGCTTCTTCCTAGTTAGAGGTTCATCAATATCAGTAAGTGTCTCACCTTTTCTGGGGATTCTTAGAATTGGTTTAGAGAAGTCATTCGCTCCTGATCGCAAGAGAAAAAATTCATCTATACCATCAGACCAATATCCAAAGGTTGCCGCAGTAGGGTTCATGTAAGAAATCAATTGCTCCCGACCATCTTTTCTAGAGGGTTGTTTTACTTCAATAGTAATCCAATGTTGCTCTTTACTCTCGTCATTAAAGACAACAATATCAGCAGGTTTAGAGTGAACCGTGGTGCCCATAATAATACCTACTTCTACACCTATTTGTTCCTCAGGGTAATTTAGTTCATCAATGAGCCAATTTAAAACTTTTTGTCGAATTACCTCTTCAGGTGTATATTTAAGTAACTTCTTACGTATACGACACTTAATTGACAACTTTTTATTTTCGATTTCAATACTCACTCCAGTATCAACAGGAGTCGACCCTTGAGGAATTATGAATACTCCATTTGTCCCATCATCATAAACCCTAACCTCAATAATAGATTTTCCTTTTACGATTGTAGGGTGGAGTATCTCTATCGTGTGTTTTTCTTCCGTCATTGTATAATTTTCACCATTATTGATTTTTTGAATACTAAGTAAATTAATGCATAAATCTAAAATGCTGGTACATCGTACTTCGATAGAAAAAAAAAACAATGTAATTAATGGTCCTCAACTTTACTTATATGTGTATCTAGAGTCTATAACTCAAACCAAAAGTCAGCTATTCGTTTAAAAGAATTACTTAGTACAGTTATTTACAGAACTCCAAGTAAGACCCTTTTTGCCATTCTGGCAAGTGGTCAGCTAAAGGAGATTTTTGGCTTTGTCTTAGTATTTGATATGAGCTGAAGCTTAGTTTAGTGCTTTAGCTATTTGAAATGTTGAATTTAACTGCAATTTTATTTAAAGAAGAGCCGAGGGTCAAATCTTGACTTCAGACATCATAAATTTTGACTGACAGTTTCTCTCAAACCTGCCCTTAAAAACCTAAGATATTAATAACTATTGAGTTGAAGCGTTAGCAAAACAGTTTTTTATAGCTAAAAATTTATAACTACACATAAAAAAGCGAGTAAATGAAAATTTACTCGCTTTTTTATTTTGATATTTAATCGTTAGTAATTAACCATCATTAGTAATTTTATCGATCAGCTCAGTGAGTACTCTGTCAGCTTGGCTGGTCTCTACTTGGCAGGTGCCTGCATTTAAATGGCCGCCGCCGCCGTATTTTAGGCATAGCTCACCTACGTTTGTGTTTGAGCTACGGTTAGTAATTGACTTACCAATTGCATACACTACGTTTTGCTTTTTAAGCCCCCACATTTTATGAATTGAAATATTGCAGTCGGGGTACATGGCGTAAATTACAAAACGGTTGGTGGCGTAAATGGTTTCTTCTTGAGTTAGATCTAATACCACTAGGTTTTTATGCACTGTTGCACACTGTGTTATTTGTGCTTTTGCTTTTTCGTTGTGCTCATTATAAAGCGCAACTCGCTCTGCGACATCTTCCATTTGCAAAATGTCGTCGATGCTTTGATCTTTACATGCATCAATGAGCTTCATCATTAACTGGTAGTTTGATATTTTGAATTCGCGAAAGCGGCCTAGGCCTGTGCGGGCATCCATTATAAAGTTCATTAACACCCAGTCGGTTGGATTGAGTATTTCATCTTTAGAAAACTGAGCTGCGTCGCCTTTATCTACAGCGTCCATCATATCTACTGAAATATTAGGAAATTTTTCGGCGCCGCCGTAGTAGTCGTAAACGACTCGCGCAGCTGAAGGCGCTTTAGGGTCAATTATGTGATTTTTAATGTCGCTTGCGTTTCGAACGGTTTCACTTAAGTGGTGGTCAAATGCTATGTGACAACCCGCTACGTAGGGAAGGTTAGTGGTAATATCGTTAGCGGTGATGTCTATTTTTCCATCTTGCATGTCTTTTGGGTGTACAAACAAAATGTCATCAATTAGATCTAAATCTTTTAGTAGTACAGCACATACAAGGCCATCAAAATCGCTACGAGTGACTAGTCTAAATTTATTATTGGGCATAGCTATTCCATATTTTTAATTAAGTTACGTATTAAGTGTAACAGCTAAACTATTTTTTGAGATACCAGTGCTTAAAAATTATATAAATAAAAAAGCCAAAACAGACGTTTTGGCTTTTTGATAGCAAGTGTTTATTTTTTGTAAGTTATGCGCCTGGGCCACATTCCATACAGTGGTTAATGATATCTGGGCCAAACTTAAGCTTGGCGTTTAAGTCGCGCAGTGCGGTGCGTAAGCCTTCTTCAATAACCGGGTGGTAATACGGCATATTAAGCATTTGTGGTACGGTCATTTTATTTTGTACTGCCCATGCAAGCAGATGCGCTATGTGCTCGGCTTGTGGGCCAATAAATTCGGCGCCTAAAAATAAGCCGGTGCCTTGTTCTGCGTATACACGCATATGGCCCTTATTTTTAAGCATTACGCGGCTTCTGCCTTGGTTTTCAAAGCTGACTTCGCCCACTTCAAAACAGCCACATGAGCCTAAACGGTCTGTTATTTGGGTAAAGCTTTCACCTACCATGGCAATTTGTGGGTCGCTGAATACAGCGGCAATTTTGGCCCTGCGTAGGCCAATGCGTACATCTGGGAAACGCCCTGCATTTTGCCCTGCGATGGTTCCCTGATCAGACGCTTCATGAAGTAGCGGGATCATGTTGCTTGCATCGCCGGCTATAAATATGTTTGATTCGCCACATTGCATTGTGTGCGGATCGGCATGCGGTACGCCGCGTTCGTCAAGTTCTATACCTGTGTTTTCGAGGCCTAGCTTGTCTACATTAGGAACTCGGCCTGTTGCGGCTAGTACATAGTCAAACTGTTCGGTGTGTTTTTCACCTTGTTTGTCGGTGTAAGTAAGCTGCGCTTTGTCGCCTACTTGCATCATGTCTGATACGTTTGAGTCGGTATCAACAAAAAACTCTTTTGCAAAAACTGTATTTGCATAGTCTTTTACTACGGGGTCGGTGAGTGGACCAATTGCACCACCTACACCAAATAATTTTACATTAACACCTAAACGGCTAAGTGCTTGACCTATTTCAAGGCCAATTACGCCCGGGCCAAATACGGCAACAGATTCTGGTAAGTCATCCCACTCAAATACGTCGTCGTTAATGATTAATTTGTCACCAAAATTATTAAATACGCCAGGGTAAGAAGGGCGAGAGCCTGTAGCAATGACAAACCGCTTGGCTGTAATAATGGTGTGGTCATCTATTTGTACGCGGTTTGCATCTAAAAATTTAGCGTAACCTTTAATTTTGTCTTCGTCTGGTAGTTCATCAACGGCTTCTACTACAAAACCAGCAAAACGATCGCGTTCACTTTTAACGCGTGCCATAACTGCTTTGCCGTCTATTACCGGCTTTGAGCTATGCACACCAAATGCAGGTGCCATTTCTATAGCGTGCGCAGCTTCTGCAGCAGCTATTAATAATTTGCTTGGCATACACCCTACGCGTGCGCAGGTTGTACCATAAGGACCTGATTCGATCATAAGTACGTTAGGGGTAAACTGTTTAGCGTTTCGGTATGCACTTAAGCCTGCTGTACCTGCGCCTATAACTACTACGTCGGTTTGCAATTGTTTCATTGTATTTTCCTTTAATAAATAGGGGCACTTGGCCCCCATTTAAATTTACTTATTAGGCAAAGTATTTTTCTAGGTCGTCTGAACCACCAATGTGATTACCACCAATAAATACTTGTGGAACGGTGTCGCGGCCAGAGATTGCTTTTAGGCTTGTTAATGATGCACCTGCACCCATAACAATTTCCTCATAGGCAAAGCCTTTTTCTGTAAGTAGTTCTTTTGCTTTTTTACAGAATGGACAACCGGGCTTAGTGAAAACGCTTACTGGCTCAGGTTTAGCTTGTTTAGGGTTGATGTAATCAAGCATTGTGTCTGCATCAGACACTTCAAACGGGTCGCCTGGTAGGTCTGGTTCGATGAACATTTTTTCAATTACGCCATCTTTTACTAGCATAGAGTATCTCCAGCTGCGCTTACCAAAGCCTAAATCGTTTTTGTCTACTAACATGCCCATGCCGTCTGTAAACTCGCCGTTGCCGTCTGGTAGTAAAGTAATGTTTTGCGCTTCTTGGTGTTCAGCCCATGCATTCATTACAAATGTATCGTTAACTGACAAACATACAATTTCATCTACGCCATTTTGCTTAAACACACCAGCTAGCTCGTTGTAGCGAGGAAGGTGAGTAGATGAACATGTTGGGGTGAATGCACCCGGTAGTGAAAATACAGCAACGGTTCTGCCTTTAAAAATCTCGTCTGTTGTTACCGATTTCCATTCGTCGTTTTGACGTGTTGCAAATGTAACGTTTGGGATTGTTTGACCTTCAATATTCTTTAACATGGTTTAGTTCCTCTTGATTTGTTAAAGCCATTATGGCGAAAATTTAAATATAGTTCTAATCGTTTGTTTGTATTAAACTGATAGTCAAAAGCTATCAGGGTGGAGCTGAACATGAACTTAAAAGACTTTGAATACGTTAAAGCCATAGCACAACATAAACATTTTCGTAAAGCAGCCGATGCGTGCTTTGTTAGCCAACCTACACTGAGTGGGCAGGTTAAAAAACTTGAACAAACATTAGGTGTTACTTTATTTGACCGCTCAACCAAACAAGTAACCCTAACAGCTAAAGGTGTACGTTTATTAGCGCAAATAGAGGTTATTTTAGAGCAAACTCAAATACTCAAAGAGCTGGCTTCTACCTCTAATGAACCATTACAAGGTAAGATAACAATTGGTATTATTCCAACTATTGCGCCGTATTTATTGCCAACTTTGTTAACCTCAATGAAAGAAGCATTTGTAGATAGCCAATTTGCATTTATTGAAATGCAAACAGCCACCATATTAGATGCGCTTAACAATGGTGAGCTTGATTTTGCAATTTTGGCCGATGTAGCTGAGCTTAATCATTACCACACTATTCCACTTTATAAAGAAGACTTTTTAGTCGCTGTTTCAAAAGATAACGCGCTGGCTAAGCATAAAAAAGTCGCGCTTAGCGATCTTCAGGGTTGCAGCCTATTAATGTTAAGTGATGGCCATTGCTTTAAAGATCAAGCCCAAAAGTTTTGTTTTTCAGCAGGTGTTGATGTGTCTAATCAATATAAAGGCAATAGTTTAGAAACATTACTTGCGCTGGTGGCAATGGATGATGGCGTTACTTTTGTGCCAAAGTTAGCTTGCACACAGCGCACGGGTATTGATTATATGCCTATATTTCCCAATCAGCAGCGTAATGTCGTGTTTGCATGCAGAAAGCATTATCCGCATTTGGCAGGGGTTGAGCAGTTGGGTGAGTGGTTGTCGGCTCACCCTAATTTAAAAACACAGCTTGCTAAAGCGTTTTAAAGATCTTGGCTTATTACTTCAACTACATCGTTGATTTGTACGCCGGGTAAGGGCTGGTCGTCAATGCTTACTGCAACCGCAGTTTGTTGATATAACTGCTCTACACGTATTTTGTTAAGTGTTGTAGTGGTGTGAGGCATTACATTACCAGCTGCATCAGTTAGGTAGTTATGGTGTGCAATACTCAGCATTTGCCCCTTTTTTAAGCCATGTGCTTTACCTAAATTAATTACTATTTTGCTGTTTTCCATATGCATTATTTTACCTTGCGTTGGAAAGCAGGCTAATACAGCTTGTAAGTCATAACTTAGGGTTTGATTTATATCTTGTATACTTTGACCGTAGGGTGATTGCCAAAATCTATCACTGTTTACATCAATGATGGCGGTTTTTTCGAATGGCCAAGTGCCTTGGCCCTGATAACTATTGCTCCAAAGCTGCTCATAGGTTGTGCCATTAAAAAGGCTAAACTCTATTTTGTAGTTGCGTTGGTAGCTATCGTCTTGCCAAAAAGCATAATCGCTATTGAGTTTATCGCTTGTTGATAGGTCTGTAATTTGGCTTAGTAACACGTACTGAGCGTTGGTGCGAGATGATATTTCTTCTAGCTGAACTTTCGAGTAGTCGTACTGCTGCGAAAAGTAATTATCTACATTTAAAGGCATATTGTAATAAGCAACGGGTAGGGCGCTCATTTTTGATTTTTGTAAGGTGGTGAATATTCGTTTGCTAATTGCTTTATTTACGTCAAATATTTGACCCATTCTAGCTTGCTCTCGATGAGCTAGCTGACTTTGTGTTACGGCAACAAACTTGTTAAAGCTGCTTTGCGGGCATTGCTCTGTTTGCGCAAATATATCTAAACGCAGGGTAATGGCAAATTTATCGTCGTATTTATTTTCACTTACAAGTTCAATTTTTTGAATTTCGCCGTGGCTACTAATTTTTAACTGATCTTGCATTAATACGCCGTCTACCAAGGTTTGTACTGAGCTGACACGCGCCCCAGAAAAAACCAACGCTTGAGTTATGGCATCTTTTATAGCTGCTGATTTGGCCGCGCTTATGTCGTCGTTTTGAATAAGTGCGTGCCCTGTAGATTCATACCACTGCGCATTTGAAAAAGTCGAAAACGTAAATAACGCAGTTGCGCTTAATCCTGCAAATGCCTTTAATAAAAACGATTTCATACTTTTTGCTCCAAATAAACGTTAGCTTTATCTTGAGGCAGCAAGGAATGTACCAATGTTATTAATCAATGAAAATAACGTTATAAATGGCATTAAACATGCATATACCACCGTAATTAATTTACTAGGGCACAAAGTTATGCGAGCAATTTCATTAGTTATTACACTTGGGTGTTTAACCTTGAGTGGGTGCAGCAGCGTGTTTGATAAGCATGTTGAGTACAAATATGTTGAGCCTAATAATTACCCGGTATTAAAAGCGGTAGGTTATGCCCCTATTAGTTTACAAAAAGGGGCAAGCGCTTCACAAAAGCAGCTTATGGCTATTAAAGCCTCTAAACTTGAAGCATACAGAGAGCTTACAGAGCAAGTATATGGGCAAAAGGTAACTGCGGGTATGAGCGTTGAAAACGCCGTCGCTAAGGATGATTATCTAGAAAGCAAAGTGCAGGGCGTTATTAAAGGTGCACAAATTATAAAAACGTATGCAGTAGACGACACATACGTCACTGAGCTTGAACTCAATATGAAGCGCGTGCATGATTTATATATTGGCGAAATAAAACCACGTGAAGTAAAAAAAGTAACGTATTACTGATAAATTGACGTTCGCAATAAATTTTACAGCTGTACGTTTAGTATTTAGGCAAGTTAGAGTTTTAAGTATACAGCAGTTTAAATATTACAATGCGCCAACTAAACACTCCCACATGAGTACAATAAACCTCAGTCAAAAAGGTTGACGCAGCTTGGCTCAATTTTTGGGTTTTCAAGTTTGAGATACCGGTAACTAGCAGGTTTAAATATTATAAAAAGTATATAATTTGACTGAAGCGTTTTGAATTTATGCTTTTAAATTTCTGACAAGCTGACCGTTGGTGTTAACTTCACCGCCAGACTGATTATATGTGGTGGACGATGGGGCACCAATTAAAATGTTTTTTAGTTGTTTTACACTAAGCTGCGCCTGATGTGCTGCATGCGCGTTTACTTCGTTTTGTTTTTGGCATTTCTCTAACTTACTGCGAACTTGGGCTATAAGCTCGGGAAGCTCTTCAGACTGCTCGTCATTCTTATCAAGTAACTTGTTCAGCTCTTGGTCTAGGCTATTTAATTTGGTTAAAAAAGTCATTTTTTGTTGGGTAATTTCTTTTAAACCTTCACCTCTTCTTGAGGCAATAGCTGTTAGCTCGTCGTTTAATAAAACAGCGAGAGAATCTAAACACTTATCTTGCTCGTTTAGCTTAACAATAATTAAGCTATTATGATCAGCCATAGACATCAAACTCGAAGTCAGCTAAATTTTTGGCAAGCTTTTCACTGTCTATTTGGTACTTGCCTTCAGTGATTGCTTTTTTTAGCTCAGCAACTTTATTACTGTCAAAACCAGAAGATTGCTGTGCTTTTTCTTGCAGTGTTTTTAATTGCTGTGCTTGTGGTGTTAAGCTTACAGAATCGCTAGCAGCTTTAGGCGTAGCCGATTGAGCCGCTTGTGTATTTGCATTATCTCTTTGCAAATCAACCTTTTGTTGTTTAGCATTAGCTAAAGCGCTTGGTTGTTGATTACCTGAATTGACTTGATTAACCATAATAAAAATCCATAATTTACCCAACTAATACCAGTATATCGGCATATCTTTAGTAAACTTTAATATTATTTTCAATTAAATATTTACTTGTACAGACTCTACACCATCTACACGCGCATTTAAAACTTTACCTGTTTTTTTGTTCTCTACAAGTATTTGTTCGCCCAGAGTGCCATCTTCAAGCGCAACACCGGTCGTTTTTATCTGTAAGCCTTTTGTGCTTGCATAAATATTAATAGCATCACCTTTGCATACCATACATATTTGATTGAGCAATATTGGCATACCTTCGCGAATGTTGCGTTTACTTCGACTGCCAATAAGTGCTTTAGGATCGTCTTGATATTGCACTCTTACAAAGTGTGTCGGTTTCATTTCAACGGTTAGGTGAGCGCTGGTTATTACTTCACCGCGCGCAATATTATCAGTTGTTACAACAACAGGTGCCATTTTTAGCACCTTTATATGTACGTATTGTGCCCAGCTTTGTGGATCGTCGCATTTTACTTGTATTGTAATTTGTCTGTTAAACGGTGGTTCACTTGATGAAATAATATCAGGTGTCGTTGAACAAGCACGATCAGGTATACGGCTGTCTAATGGCAATGCACTGAGGTGTATTTGCTCACTATCGTGTTCGCCAATTTGCTCAGCAATGTATTTTACAGCCATTTCTTGTAGTGATGCTTTACTAAATACTTGTGCAGATACAGGGAATGCCATTCCTAGGCTAGTAACAAAATAAAAAACACTGTATCTTTTGATTTTTTTTAACAAACTCATAATGTTTCGACTATGCTTATGGTTTCAAACAGGGTATAAATATTTTGCGTCAAAATTAAGACGCTCCCACGATGTTGTGTAGCTTTGTATATGTAGGAAGCAATTATCGTTCCGTATTATTTGTTTTCTAAAGGAGATTTTAATGGCAGGCATTTTAGACTCAGTAAACCAGCGTACTCAGTTGGTTGGCCAGAACCGCCTAGAATTACTATTATTTAAACTCAGAGGGCGCCAGCGTTTTGGGATCAATGTATTTAAGGTAAGAGAAGTCCTTCAATGTCCTCCGCTTACTAGTATGCCAAAATCGAATTCTTATATTCGTGGTGTAGCTCATATTCGTGGACAAACTATTTCTGTCATAGATTTATCTATGGCGGTAGGTGGACGTCCAATCGATAACATCAAAGACAGCTTTATCATAATTGCTGAATATAATCGCTCAGTGCAAGGTTTTTTGGTCGGTGGTGTTGAACGTATAGTTAATATGAACTGGGAAAAAATAATGCCACCACCTTCTGGTGCCGGACGTTATTCATATTTAACCGCCGTTACTGAAATAGAAAACGAGCTAGTAGAAATTTTAGATGTTGAAAAAATATTAAATGAAATTTGCCCTGTTAACACAGAAGTAAGTTCTGAAGTTGCTGAAAGTGGTGACATTCAAAAAGATTTAGGTGAACGAATTGTATTTATAGCTGATGACAGTGCGGTTGCGCGAAATCAGGTAAAACGAGCACTTGAGCCGCTGGGTGTACAAACTGAGTTGGCTAAAAATGGCAAAGAAGCACTCGTAAGATTAAAAGAAATTGCGAAGCTTGATTGTCAAACAGATATTACAGAACGTGTTGCTTTGCTTATATCTGATGTTGAAATGCCTGAAATGGATGGCTATACACTAACTGCAGAAATAAAAGCAGACCCTAAACTTGCCCCTTTGCATGTCATTTTGCATACATCACTGAGTGGTGTATTTAACCAAGCAATGATTGAAAAGGTTGGGGCTGACGATTTTATTGCCAAATTTAACCCTGATGAATTAGCCACGGCGGTTAAAAAGTGGGTTCATTGTGAATAATCAAAACAGGTGCTACTAATTTGAATAATAAAGACTTGCAGCAAAATGAATACGATCAGTTCCGTTCGTTTTTAGAACAGCAATGCGGTATTGTTCTTGGTGAAAACAAGCAATACTTGGTAAAAAGTAGACTTGCGCCCCTTATGGCTCGTTTTGATGTAGGGTCGTTATCTGAACTTGTTAGCAAAACACTCGGGCCGCATGAGAGGCAATTGCGCGCGGCTGTTGTTGATGCGATGACTACAAACGAGACCTTGTGGTTCAGAGACCAATACCCCTTTGAGCTACTTCAAAACAGATTGTTTCCTGAGTTTAAAGATTTGAGGCGGCCTGTAAAAATTTGGTCTGCAGCTAGTTCGTCTGGTCAAGAGCCTTATTCTATTGCTATGTCGGTTGCTGAGTTTCAATCTAAGCAGCCTAACGTTTTAAAAATGGGTGCTCAGATCATTGGTACTGATATTTCTAACACTATGCTAGACATGTGTAAAAATGGCGAGTATGACGCGTTAGCCTTGGCGCGCGGGTTGTCTGCAGAACGTCGAAAAAAGTTTTTTACAGACAGCGGCAATGGTATGGCAAAAGTTAACGACACTTTGAAAAGACAAGTGAGCTTTAGGCATTTAAATTTACTAGATTCGTATGCATTAATGGGTAAATTCGATATTATTTTTTGCCGCAATGTACTTATTTACTTCTCTCCAGAGGTAAAAGCAAAAATTATTAAACAATTTGCACAAGCGCTTAATCCTAAAGGTTATTTATTTTTAGGGGCTTCGGAGTCAATGGCCGGGTTGAGTGACGAATTTGATATGGTTAGATGCAACCCTGGCATTATTTACCAAAAGAAATAAACCTTTTTTCTTTCCTTCAAAACGACACATTATGTGTCGTTTTTCATTTTAAATCATTCGATTACAAAAAATATAATCACTCAATTATAAATGGCTTATTTATTGCTTTATTCAAGTTAAGTCAATTTTTTGGAGATGGTTATGGCTATCAGTTTTGATAAAGCTTTAGGTGTGCATCAGCATACTATGTTGATCCGTTCACAACGAGCAGAAGTGCTAGCAAGTAATATTGCTAATGCTGATACGCCGGGCTACAAAGCAAAAGATATTAACTTTGCCTCAGCATTAAAAGCGGCAAAATCACACCAGCAAAGCGGCAATACAATGGTAACTACTAATGAAAAACACATTGGTGGTGGTACCCGTAGTGTGGGTGGTGATGAATTATTTCGTACGCCAAATCAAACAGATACAGGTGATGGTAACTCAGTGGATGTACAGGTGGAACGGAACTTGTATACACAGAATGCTATGGAGTATCAGGCTAGCTTACAATTTTTAAGCGGCAAATTTAAAGGCCTGAATAAAGCCCTCGGTAGTCAAGGATAATAATTATGAGTTTATATAACGTTTTTGATATTGCTGGTTCTGGTATGAGCGCACAGAATGTTCGTTTGAATACCACTGCGAGTAATATTTCGAATGCTAATACAATTAGCTCTTCTCAAGACAAAACGTACCGAGCGCGACAACCTGTATTTGCTGCAGAGCTTACCAAAGCTTCTGAGTCGGTAAGTAATAATCAGGGCTCTTCTGTTGGTGTTAAAGTGCTGGGCATTGTTGAAAGCAGTGCACCACTGCAGATTGAATACAACCCTAATCACCCGAGTGCGGATGAAAATGGTTATATCTACAAACCCAACGTTAATGTTGTAGAGGAGATGGCGAACATGATTTCTGCCTCTCGCTCTTATGAAACAAACGTGCAAGTTGCTGATGCAGCTAAGCAAATGTTAAGTAAAACTCTGCTGCTAGGTCAGCGTTAACCGAGGGTAGGTTATGAGTAACGATATTAGTACATCTTCATCCTATTTAGATTCTTTGCGTTGGCAGGATACAACACCAACGACAACCGAAGAGCAAAGCGATGCGTTAACTCAAGAAGATTTCTTCTCGTTGTTAACTCAGCAATTATCGTTTCAGGATCCGAGTAAACCTGCTGATAACGATCAAATGATTGCACAAATGACCAATTTCACGATGGCTGAAGGTATCTCAAATCTCAATAGTAATTTTGAGTCGCTAGCAGCTTCGATGACATCTAACTCTGCTTTGCAGGCATCAACATTGGTTGGTAAGCAAGCATTACTTGAGTCGGATTCCTTAGATTTAAATGCAACGGGTGAAGCGAAAGGTTCAGTCGTTGCAGAAAGCCCAGTAGATAGCTTAACGCTTCGTATTACTGATGGGTCAGGTCAATTAGTTCGCAGTATTGATTTAGGTTCACAGTCTGCTGGTGCAATACGCTTTGCTTGGGATGGTAAAAACGAAGCCGGTGAGCGGTTGCCTGAGGGTGAATACAATATTGTAGCTGAAGGCAGTACAAATGGTGAGTTTTCAAGCTTACCCATTGCTACGTTCAAGAATATTGAAAGTGTAAATATAAACGGTGCCAATGGCATCATTATTAACACTAAAGAAGGTGCGGTTAGGCTGACTGATGTCGCAGAGATCGCGTAATAGAGTTTGATAATATTTCGCCTGTTTGCAGGCTGTATTTAATAGGTTAGAGGTCAATTATGAGCTTCAATATTGCATTAACAGGCATAGCTGCCGCACAAAAAGATTTAGACGTTACCGCAAATAATATTGCGAACGTTAATACAACCGGCTTTAAAGAGTCTCGCGCTGAGTTTGCAGATGTATATGCTTCTTCAGTGTTTAGTTCAGGTAGAACTAAAAATGGTGACGGTGTTCAAACCACTATGGTTGCTCAGCAATTTCACCAAGGTTCGCTGCAATTTACTAATAACTCACTTGATTTAGCGATTACAGGCGAGGGTTATTTTGCAATGAGCCAAGACTTGGGCGCGCAAGACTTTACATATACGCGAGCTGGGGCTTTTAAATTAGATAAAGATAACTTTATCGTAGATGCCAAAGGTAACTTCTTACAAGGTTTCCCTGTTGATGAAGCTACCGGAGATACTACCTCAGTCAGTTTGAGTACTTCGTCGGCACTTCAAATCCCTGATTCGTCTGGGTCACCTCGTGCAACGGCAACGGTATACAGTTCATTTAACTTAGATTCACGTGCAGATGCGCCTTCGCTGCCATTTGATCCAACAGAAAGTGCTTCGTATAATTCATCAACTTCAACCACTGTTTACGATTCACTGGGTGAGGCACATGTTTTACAATACTTTTTTGTAAAAAATGATCCGACGACAAACCCTAATGAGTGGGATATACATGCAACGCTCGATGGTTTAGTTGTTGATCCAGCAACGGGCGCTGAGCAAACTACTGCGCCATATACACCTTTAACTACCCTAGGTTTTAGCTCAAGCGGTTTACCTGAAACAACAAATGGGGTTGCTAATGCAAACCCAAGCAGTTTCGATGAGTTAGTTTTACCTGCGGGTGCTGGGACTGGTTTATCTTCGTTACTGACCAACGGCGCGTCATTTCCTGATACGGGCGTGGAGCTTAATTGGCGAGATGAGGCTGCAACTACAAATAAGCAGCCTACTCAGTACGCAAGTCGATTTGAAGTTAAAGCGCTAGACCAAGATGGCGCTACGGTTGGTCGTTTAGCGGGTATTGATATTGGTACCGACGGAAAAATAGTGGCTTCATACAGTAATGGCGACACATCTTTCTTAGGTCAGGTAGCGATGGTTCGTTTTTCTAATTCACAGGGCTTATCTCAAGTTGGTGATACCTCGTGGAAAAAAAGCTTAACGTCAGGTGAGCCAATTGCGGGTGAACCTGGTTCAGGTACATTAGGTTCAATAAATTCATCAGCACTAGAGCAATCTAATGTGAACTTAACGAATGAGTTGGTTGACCTAATTAGTGCTCAGCGTAACTTCCAGGCTAACTCTCGTGCGCTTGAGGTTAACTCAACACTGCAACAGGCAATTTTACAGATTCGTTAATTTAATACTTAACACCATTTTAAGGGCTGCTTTTTAAAGTGGCCCTTTTTACTTTTACTTCATTTAGTTTGTTTTATAACCATTTCACATCGTTTCCTATTGTGGCATCTATTTTGCATTTCCTGTGTATAGAGATTTTTGAAACGAGTCGATGCTATGGACAAAATGGTCTACATTGCGGCCTCAGGCGCTAAACAAAGCCTACAGGGGCTAGCCCTCAAAGCCAATAATTTGGCGAATGCGAATACTACTGGATTTAAGTCAGACTTTGCACAAGCTCGCTCTATGCAGGCTTTTGGTGAAGGGTTGCCATCACGTGTGTTTTCTATGCAAGAGCGCCCAGGTTCTAATATGACCTCTGGTGGCATAGTTGAAACAGGTAGAGACCTCGACATTGCAATGAGTGATAACGCATGGTTAAGCGTCCAAGATGCCTCAGGCAATGAAGCTTACACCAAGGTGGGTACATTAAATATTACCGCTGAAGGTATGTTAATGACCAGCCATGGTCGTCAAGTAATTGGCGAAGGCGGGCCTGTCATTTTACCAGTACCGATTGAAAAAATTGAATTTAGTGAAGACGGCGCAATTCAAGTTCGCCCGCAGGGGGCGCCTGCTACGTTTTTAGAAGAAGTTGACCGCTTAAAGGTGGTTGAAGCTAATAGCTTTCAACTAGAAAAAGGGAATGATGGTTTATTTAGGCCTAAGGCAGGAGAGCTTGTTGATACTTCTGCCAATGTCAAAGTATTAAGCGGAACCTTAGAAATGTCTAATGTGAACCCAGTTCACGAAATGGTCGATATGATCAGCCATCAACGTCAATTTGAGTTACAAGTAAAACTGATGAAAACAGCTGAAGATCTGGATAGATCACAAGATCAGCTGATGCGCATAGTTTAACTTTAAATGAGGACACGATTATGAATCCAGCATTGTGGATCAGTAAAACGGGGCTAGACGCTCAGCAAACCGATATTTCGGTTATATCAAACAATTTAGCGAATGCCAGTACGGTAGGTTATAAAAAAAGCCGCGCTATTTTTGAAGATTTACTTTATCAAAATATTAACCAGCCAGGTGGGCGATCGTCGCAAGACACTGAAATGCCCTCTGGTTTAATGTTAGGTGCTGGTGCAAAAGTAGTGGCTAACCAAAAAAACTTTTCTCAGGGTAATATGCTAACCACTGAAAATTCATTGGATTGGATGATCTCAGGGCCTGGCTTTTTTGAAGTATTACAACCCGATGGCAATATTGCTTATTCGCGTAATGGGCAGTTTACTACCGATGGCGATGGCCGAATTGTAACGTCTGGTTCTGGTTATGTAGTGCAACCAGAAATGAATGTTCCCGATGATGCTCAATCAATTACTATTTCACAAGATGGTGAGGTATCTGTTCGTATTTCAGGTCAAGCTGATAATGTTGTGATTGGCCAGCTTACAATTAGTGATTTTATTAATCCATCGGGTCTTGAGCCTGTAGGGCAAAACCTTTATACCGAAACGGCAGTAAGTGGCGCGCCGGTTCAAGGTAACCCGGGTGTTGAAGGCTTAGGCACAATTATTCAGGGCTCACTTGAAACATCAAACGTAAATGTAACTGAAGAGTTGGTTAACCTGATTGAAACGCAGCGTATTTACGAAATGAACTCAAAAGTCATCTCGGCTGTTGACGAGATGATGAGTTACATCAATCAGCAATTATAAGGTATAGGGGGAGTTATGCGTCATTATATGTTATTTGCGGTAGGTACATTATTTTTAAGTGGCTGTGTTTCAACACAAAATAGTGATGTTGTTCAAGATGACCCCTATTATGCGCCAATGTATCCTGAACCAAGTATGGAACCCGTAGTTGCAACGGGTTCATTATTTAATACTAATGTGTCAAACGACTTATACGCAGATAGAAAAGCACTGCGTACTGGCGACATTATTACTGTAAATTTACAAGAGTCTACTCAAGCAACTAAAGCAGCTAAAACCGAAACCGATAAGCAATCTGATGCAAGCCTAGACCCAGTCATAGGACTTGGTGGCCTCCCTGTGAATATAGGTGGCGATAGTATTCAGTTTGGTATTGGTAGTGACGCCTCTTTTACGGGGGATTCTAAATCAAATCAATCAAACAGCTTGTTTGGCAATATTTCGGTTAATGTTATGCGTGTTTTACCTAATGGTAACTTAGTTATTCGTGGCGAAAAGTGGTTAACATTAAACACTGGCGAAGAATTTATTCGTTTGGAAGGTTTAGTACGCCCGCAAGATGTGAGTTCTGATAATACGGTTGAGTCAAACCGAATAGCCAATGCGCGTATTCAGTACTCTGGCAAAGGGCAAACACAAGAAGCTCAAAGTGCAGGTTGGTTAACACGCTTTTTCAGCAGCTCGATTTTTCCTTTTTAGAGGGCATTCATTATGAATGTATTAAAATTAATTTGTTTAATCACGCTAATAGGTTGCCAATTTTCGGCACATGCTGAGCGTATTAAAGATATTTCTATGGTCGAAGGGGTTAGATCGAACCAGTTGGTAGGTTATGGCTTAGTAGTAGGTTTGCCTGGCACGGGTGAGCAGAGCCGCTTCACTCAGCAAAGTTTTAAAGGCATGTTAAGCAATTTTGGTATTTCGCTACCTGCAAATTTAAGCCCTAAAATTAAAAACGTTGCTGCCGTTGCTGTACATGCTGAATTACCCGCATTTAGAAAGCCAGGACAAACAATTGATATAACCGTTTCATCTATTGGTAGTGCGGGTAGTTTGCGCGGTGGCACGTTATTACAAACGTTTTTAAAAGGGGCTGATGGCAATGTATATGCCGTAGCTCAAGGTAGCTTGATAGTGGGGGGCTTAGGTGCCCAAGGCGCTGACGGCAGTCGGGTTGTTATTAATACCCCAACAGTTGGCCGTATTCCAAATGGCGCAACAGTAGAGCGTGAAGTTAAAAGTCCGTTTATGCAAGGCGATTTTATTACGTTTAACTTAAACCGCCCTGATTTTACAACGGCAAAGCGCCTTGAAAAAACAATTAACGATTTAGTCGGGCCTAATAGTGCAAAAGCAATTGATTCTGTGTCTGTTCGTGTGATTGCCCCTAGAGATGCTTCTCAACGTGTGTCTTATTTATCAACGCTTGAAAATCTTGAATTTAAACCTGCAGATATGTCTGCAAAAATTATCGTTAACTCGCGTACAGGCACCATTGTGATTGGTAAAAATGTTAAGTTACAGCCTGCAGCAATAACACATGGCGGGTTAACTGTAACCATTTCAGAGCAACAAAATGTGGCTCAACCTAATGCATTAGCTGAGGGCGAAACCGTTGTAACGCAGCAATCAATTATAGATGTAAATGAAGACGACTCGCGTGCGTTTGTGTTTAACCCGGGTGTTAGTTTAGACGATTTAGTTCGTGCTATAAATGAGGTCGGCGCAGCGCCTGGCGATTTAATGGCTATTTTAGAGGCCCTTAAAGAAGCCGGAGCAATAAACGGCCAACTTGTTGTTATTTAATATTTATTAAGCTTTAGCAAAGCCTTTGCTAAAAACTTTGCTAAAGCTTCCCGTTTACTCCCTCATTCATATTTCCAATCTGGCTTAATTTTTGCATTTTAATTTGTATTATTCATTATTGTGTCAAAAAGCTGATGGAAACTAATCATCTAGACAAACAAAACTTTTTTGATTTAGGCAATTTAGATTCACTTCGTAAAGAAGCCTTAAGCGGTGGTGATGCATCGACCGATGCATCTAAAGCCGCTCTTAAAAAAGCAGCTGCGCAATTTGAAGCTATTTTTACCCAAATGCTACTTAAAAGTATGCGTAAAGCTAACGAAGCGTTTGAAGATAAAGAAAGTCCACTTAACTCAAGTAGCGTTAAGTTTTTTGAAGACATGCATGATCAACAGTTATCTACTGAGCTTTCATCAAATGGGTCTTTAGGCCTTGCTGATTTAATTGTTCAGCAGTTATCGCCAGACGGCAAAACTTTTATGCCGGGTTCTGTTTTGAGAACCACCAATGACTTTTTAAGTGATATGCGTGCGGGCTCTTCGCTTCCTCATACCCAAAATGAAGAAAAAGCTGCTGTTAATGTTCAAAACGATAAAACCGATTCTAAAGTGCCTGAAGCTCCTTCAGCGCCATTCGAAAGTACTGAAGAATTTGTAACTACAGTATGGGAACACGCTAAAACAGCAGCACAAAAAATTGGCTTAAACCCTGCTGTTATGGTTGCACAAGCCGCACTTGAAACAGGTTGGGGTAAGCACATTATTAATAAAAGCGACGGTAACAGTTCAAATAACTTATTCAATATCAAATCAGATAAAAGCTGGGATGGCGAAAAAGCGAGTAAAGTAACCCTAGAGTTTGAACAAGGAACGCCTGTTAAAAAACAAGCAAGCTTTAGAGCTTATGACTCAATAAAAGAGAGCGTAAACGACTTTGTTGATTTTTTAACCCAAAACCCACGCTACCAAGAAGCATTACAAAATACAGCTAAGCCAAGCGAGTTTTTAGATTCATTACAAAAAGCCGGCTATGCAACGGATCCTAATTACGCTAGTAAAATAAAAAAAGTGCTTAACAGTGCTCAATTAAAAGATGTTGCAGCCAGTGTTATTCGCCAAGGAGTAAAGTAAATGTCGTTTAACTTATTAAACATTGCCAGTTCTGGGGTTAGAGCAAATTCGGAACTACTGCAAACGACAAGTAAAAATATAGCGAATGTAAATACCGAAGGCTATGTGCGAGAGCGCACAGAGCATACAACTATGGTCGATAACCAGGTAGGAAAAGGAGAAACCTATCGCTTGTTAAACCAGTTTGCCCAAGAGCAACTCAACAGAGACACTTCTAATAAAACGTTTTTTGATCAATTTGTTACAGAGTCAAACCGCGTTGATAGTTTGTTTTCAGAAGATTCTAATAGTTTATCTACTAGTATAAATTCATTGTTTAATAATGTTCAGGAGTCGTTAAATCAGCCTTCGTCTACCGTTGCTCGCTCGCTGGTAATGACGGATGCTGAAAACTTAGTGAATCAAATGGACAGACTCTCAGGCATTGTTTTCGATCAGAAAAATATTGTAAATGAACAGCTAGACGTATTTACAGAAGAGGCAAATGGCTTAATTCAAAAAATTGGTACATTAAATCAAGATATTGCTGCTGTTAACGGCACTAATAACCAGGCTGATGCAAGTTCTACTTATAATGAACGCGATAAGGCAATCCGTGATTTATCAGAACTTATTGATATAGAAACACTGGATGGCCCAAATGGTGAAAAACTTGTATTTATGGGCACCGGTGAAGCGGTTGTAATGCAAAATGGCTCGTTTAATTTGTTTTCTATGCGTGGCGATCCTGATCCAAACTTTAAAGAACTTAGGTTAGATGTAAATGGGGGCAAGGCAGTGCCGCTTGAAGTTGATGTATCTAAATTAAAGGGAAAAATTGGTGGATTACTGGCATTTAGAGACGATGTGCTAGTCCCTGCTCAAAATCAAATTGGCCAAATGGGCTTAGCAATAGCCGATTCTTTTAATGAACAAAACAAGCTGGGTATGGACGCTAACGGAGAGCTAGGGGGTAATATTTTTAATATTCCTACGGTTGGTGGCTATGCTTATACCGCTAATACGGGTAGTTCAAGTATGACTGCAACCCTTGAAGCTGGTAAGGGCAGTGAATTGCCTGCAAGTGACTTTATAATTACTTATACCAGTGCTTCAACGGTTGAAATTCAGCCAGTAGATAATAAAGGTGAGCCGCTAGGCACAGCATCGACAGCAAATATAACCGCTGGCGTCATTGATTCATCAACAATTACTAGTGGCGAATCGTTTGGTTTAGAAATTAATGTTGCTGGCGCTGCTAATGCAGGTGATCAGTTTCAAATAAAGCTTAACTCTGAGTCGGCGGCAAATATGTCTTTAGCAACCACTCGTGGTGAAGATTTAGCGCTTGCAGCACCAATAAGAACAGCAAACGACATTAACAACATAGGAAATGCCACCATTACGGTTGGTGAGGTAAATGATGTTACTACTGGTAGCTTTACAACGTCACCGGCAGGTCTTACAAATGGCCCTATTAGTGTTGTTAAAACCGCTAATCTAAATGAATACACAATAAGTGATGGTGTAAATACCAGTACTTTTACAGCAACTTTGCCAGCAAAAGACATGTTACAACAGGCAGGTAATGGCTTTGAACTATATGGTTTTGACTTTGATATTGAAGGCAGCCCTGAAACTGGCGATACATTCACACTTGAGTTTAACCAAGGTGGCTTTGATGATAACCGTAATGGTCAAAAGTTAGCGGGGTTACAGCAAGGTGAATTAGTGCGTCAAAATGTTGTTAGCGGTACAAATTCAGACAACCACAAAACATTTAACCAAGCTTATGCAGGATTGGTAAGCGATATAGGTGTGGTAACTAACCAAGCAAAAACGAATGGGGAAGCATTTGAAGCGCTTGCTCAGCAATCTGAAGCCTGGTATGAATCGCTTTCTGGCGTAAACCTTGATGAAGAGGCTGCCAATTTATTACGTTTTCAACAGTCTTATGCGGCTTCTGCACAGGTACTTGCAACTGCTCGTACTGTTTTTGACACTATATTAAGTGCTGCGAGGTAATTATGCGCTTATCAAACAATTTGATGTACCAAAGTAGTTTAAATTCAATTTTGAACAATCAACAAAATGTTAGTAAGGCTCAAGAGCAAGTTAATACTCAAAAGCGTGTGTTAACGGCATCGGATGATCCTGCAGCGGCTTCCCGCGCACTTCAATATACCGATCGAATACAGAGTAATGAGCAGTACAGTAAAAATATAACCATGCTTAATAGCCGCTTGAATATAGAAGAAGGTGCACTTGAAAACATAAAAGGCGCATTAGAGAGAGCGCATACTTTAACCATTCAGTCAGGTAACGGTGCATATAGCGCTGCTGACAGAGAAGGGCTTGCCGAAGAAATTAAAGCGCTTCAAAGTACAGTACTTGATTTAATGAACTCTAAAACGGAAGACGGGAAATATATTTTTTCTGGTTATCAGGATAATACACAGACTTACTCGCTCGATTCATCCACCGGCTTATATGTGTATGGTGGCGACCAAGGTCAGCATATGATTAAGATAGCTGAAGGGGTTGATATTAAATCAAGTGATAATGGGTTTGATGCCTTTGAAAAAGTGGATGCGCGTTTAGATGTTGTTTCTAACGATGGAGTTGTATCAGGCGGTATTACAAGTTCTAAGGTGTATGTAACGGAACAAGGTCAATTTGATACGTTCCATAAACAGAACTATAACCCAGATCCGGCGGCTGCCGCAGGTGCTAATACACTAAACGTGATCACAACGGCGGGATCACCTAATACTTATCAAATAGAGCAAGCAGGGACAATACTAGCAACCGGTAACATCAACGACTCTGTTATTAAGTTTGCAGGTATGGAGATAAGTGTTACGCCAGTTGCGACAGGCCAAATTGATATTACGCTTGAAGCGCCTAAAAAAGAAAATGTGCTTAACTCTATGAGTGAGCTAATAGCTGGCCTGACTAACCCTGCGTTAACAGAAGAAGAATATGAGCAAGTCATTGCTGACTCGCTTGTTCAAATTACGAATGCAAAAAATAATGTGTCTCTAACCCAAGCTGGACTGGGTGGACGAATCAATACAGCAGAAAAAGTACTGCAATCAAATACAGATTTAGATATTAATAACAAATCAGCACGATCTGACTTGGTTGATATAGATATAACAGAAGCAATAACTGAGTTAACCAAACAAGAAACAGCACTTCAGGCATCACAGGCAACCTTTGGCCGTTTAGCAAACCTTTCGTTGTTTGATTACTTATAATTAAACTCAGAGTAAGGCAATACTTTGCCTTACTCTGTAAAACTCTTCGCTTTGAATAAATACTTCTTTTAAATAAATTACTTACCTCACCAATAAAAGCACTTTAAAAACATTTACAATGATGTTTTTATTTAGCGATGACTTTAAATTGTTTTTATTTTAATTAATTAAATTCAATAAGTTAGAAAATAAATTTGATTTTTTTAAAAAAAAGCTAAAGGATTTTTTTTCTAGACCGATAACTTAATTAACCAAGCACAGCGTTGAAATTACAACCACTGCTTAATCTAGTAAGTTTGAGAGTAAATGATAAGTTTACTTTAGGAGAGACATCATGGCTTTATATGTAAATACAAATGTTAGCGCGTTAAATGCGCAGAGACAATTAAACAATTCAGGTAATGCACTTGATACATCATTCCAACGTTTATCATCTGGTATGCGTATCAATAGCGCAAAAGATGATGCGGCTGGTCTACAAATTTCTGACCGTCTTACATCACAAGTAAATGGTCTAAATCAAGGTAACCGTAACGCGAATGACGGTATCTCTCTGGCTCAAACAGCTGAGGGTGCACTTGATGAAGTAACATCAATGTTCCAGCGTGTTCGTACTCTTGCACAGCAAGCTACTAACGGTTCAAATACAGATGAGGATCGTCTAGCAATTCAAGAAGAAATTCGTTCTTTATCAGCTGAAGTTAACCGTGTGGCTGAAGATACCACATTTGGCGGACGAAACTTATTAGATGGAACTTACTCAGCTAACTTTCAAGTTGGTGCGGATGCTGTTCAAACAATCGGCTTCAGTATGCAAACTGTAGGTGCTACTACTAATACTATAACTGCGGATGGAGGTTTTACTCTATCGGGTATTGCAAGTGTTGCATCAGCAGTGTCAGGTAAAGCATTATCAGCTAACTTAGTGGGTGTGAGTGAGGCTGGTGGTACCGCTGCAGCAACTACATATAATTTTGCAGCTCAATTTACCGAAACAGGTATTAGTGTTTCTTCTCAAGGTAATGCGCAAGCGGTTTTAGCAGGTATGGATGCAATGATCGCAGTAGTTGATAAAAAACGTGCTGAATTAGGTGCTGTTCAAAATCGTTTTCAATCAACAATTCGTAACCAGTCAAATATAGCTGAAAACCTATCTGCGGCACGTTCACGTATTCAAGATACCGATTTCGCATCAGAGACTGCAAATTTAACTAAGATGCAGATTTTACAACAAGCAAGTCAAACAATTTTGGGACAAGCTAACCAGCGTCCACAGGCTGCACTTAGCCTACTAGGTTAATAAAGCTTTACAATTAGATTAGTCAATTTATTGGCGAAGAAGAAATGAAAGCGCCTTTGCTTAATGGGGTATTAACAAAGGCGCTATAGGATTTTGCCAGCGGAGGCCTTAATCCAAGTTGTTCTAACATTTGTAGAACATATATGTATTAGCACAAACTATGCCATTATTTTGTGTTAGTCACCCACTCTCAAACTTATCAAATCATAAGGCCCTTAGCGGGCCTTATTTCTCAATTATACTACTACTACCTTTAACTGCCCAATTTTAAATCAAAACACACCGTATAACGGATTTCCAGTCTTTAATAGTCTTTAAAATAAAGTTGGCCTAATGCTTGCTTTTATCTTTGTAAGTTTATTATTAACTTACAAAGTGGCAGATAGTTGCCCCTAGGCAGAATATACCGCCTACATATCTAGTCACTTTGTCAAATACCCACTTTCTTTGAATGAGATAGTGACCTAACTTTGACAGATAAGAAGAGAGTTTATTATGGCTTTATATGTAAATACCAATGTAAGTGCGCTTAATGCACAAAGACAGCTTGATAGAAGCGGCGGTGACTTAGACACGTCATTTAAGCGCTTATCGTCAGGTCTTCGTATAAACAGCGCAGCAGATGATGCCGCAGGTTTGCAGATTTCAGACCGCTTACAATCGCAAATACTGGGCCTCAATCAAGGTAACCGAAATGCGAACGATGGTATTTCTTTAGCGCAAACTGCTGAAGGTGCAATGGATGAAATTACCTCTACTTTCCAACGTATTCGAACGCTTGCACAACAATCGGCAAATGGCTCTAATACTGATGAAGATCGCTTAGCAATCCAAGAAGAAATTCGTCAATTATCGGCAGAAGTAAATCGTATTGCTACGGATACTACTTTTGGTGGTCAAAACTTACTTGATGGAACCTATTCTGCAAACTTTCAAATTGGCGCTGATGCTGTACAGGCTATAGGTTTTAGTATGCAAAATGTTGGCGGAACAGCAAATTCATTATCAGCTAATGGCGGTTTTACTCTATCAGGTGTTGCAGGTGTTGCATCTGCGGTATCAGGCAGGGCATTATCAGCTAACCTTGCAGGGGTTAGTGAAGCTGGTGGAACAGCAGCAGCAACTACATACAATTTTGCAGCTCAATTTACTGAAACTGGGATTAGCGTTTCTTCTCAAGGAAATGCGCAAGCGGTTTTAGCCGGTATGGATGCTATGATTGCTGTAGTTGATAAAAAGCGTGCTGAATTAGGTGCGGTACAGAATCGTTTTCAATCAACAATTCGTAATCAAGCTAATATTTCTGAAAATTTATCTGCTGCTAAATCGCGCATTAAAGATGCTGATTTTGCCATGGAAACGGCTAACTTGACTAAAAATCAGATTTTACAACAAGCAAGTCAAACTATTTTAGGGCAGGCTAACCAGCGCCCACAAGCAGCACTTAGTTTACTTCAGGGTTAATAAGATCACAGCTAGTAGAAATTAAATACAAATAAAGCTAAAGCTTTCGCTTCAATGGACGATATATGATTTAGAGGACTAAAAATCCAGGACTCTAAATCACGGATAATAACAGGGTAGGGGTATCCCGTTATTGTCTATCGAACTTTGAAGCGGAGGCTATCATGGCTTTATACGTAAATAGTAATGTGAGTTCTTTGAACGCACAAAGACAATTAAGCAAATCAAGTAACGCATTAGATACATCATTTCAACGTTTATCGTCAGGTATGCGTATCAACAGTGCAAAAGACGATGCTGCAGGTATGCAGATTTCAAACCGTTTATCATCACAAGTTAACGGTTTAAACCAAGGTAACCGAAATGCAAACGATGGTATTTCACTTGCACAAACAGCGGAAGGGGCACTTGATGAAGTAACGTCAATGTTCCAGCGTGTTCGTACTCTTGCACAGCAAGCTACTAACGGTTCAAACACAGATGAAGACCGCTTAGCACTTCAAGAAGAGATCCGTTCTTTGTCAGCTGAAGTTAACCGTGTTGCAGAAGATACGACATTCGGCGGTCAGAATTTACTAGATGGTACGTTTTCAGCTAATTTTCAAGTTGGCGCGGATGCTGTTCAAACTATAGGTTTTAGTATGCAAACTGTAGGTGCGACTACTAATACTATAACTGCGGACGGAGGTTTTACTTTGTCGGGTATTGCAAGTGTTGCATCTGCTGTGTCAGGTAAAGCATTGTCTGCGAACTTAGCGGGTGTAAGTGAGGCTGGTGGTACCGCTGCAGCTACTTCATATAATTTTGCAGCTCAATTTACCGAAACAGGTATTAGTGTTTCTTCTCAAGGTAATGCGCAAGCGGTTTTAGCAGGTATGGATGCAATGATTGCAGTAGTTGATAAAAAACGTGCGGAGTTAGGTGCTGTTCAAAACCGTTTCCAATCAACTATCCGAAATCAGTCAAATATCTCAGAAAACTTATCGGCTGCAAAATCACGTATCCAAGATACGGATTTCGCACAAGAAACAGCTAACTTAACTAAGATGCAGATCTTACAACAGGCTAGCCAAACAATCTTAAGCCAAGCAAATCAGCGTCCACAAGCAGCGTTATCGCTTTTAGGCTAATTGATTTGAACTATGAGCCACTTTAGACTAAGCAAATAGTCCAAATGTGGCTTATAGTCTTAATATATGTTTCGAGGGTAGCCGAGATGATTGATTTAAATTCTTCACAAAAAACGATAGATGGGCTCAGTGTTGTAAATACATCTATTGCTAAAGATGCGGTAAAAGAAGAAAAGCTTGAAAAGGGTACAGCTTTAACAGCAAGAGAAGCTGTTGATTTGAAGAATGCTCAAAACCTTAAAGAGCAAGAAGGTAAAGAAGATAAAGAAGATAAAGAATTGTTTGTCGAAGTTAAAGACAATCTAGAGAAGCTAAATGAGTACATCCCAGTAACATCAACTAACTTAAAATTTGAGTTTGATGATGGTGGAGATCTACCTATCATTAAAGTGCTTGATAAAAGCAACGATGAAGTAATTAGAGAAATTCCTACCGAAGAGTTTAGGGAAATAGCTAAAGCTTTAGATGAATTTGCCGATAAACTAACTAATAAAGGTTTACTGTTTAATAAAACAGTTTAAGCCGTTTCAGCTATTTAGGATTATATTATGCCTCTTATTACATCTGCGGGTATTGGTTCAGGTCTTGATTTGGAAAGTATTATTTCGGCGTCAGTTGATGCTGAAAATGTACCTAAAATGAATGCCTTTGCAGCGAAGGATGAGGCGCTTCAGGTTGAATTATCAGCAATAGGTGAAGTCAAATCGGCAATGTCTAAACTTCAAGATACAATTGAAAAATTAGCAGACCCAGATAACTTCAACAAAAGAATTGCCAATATAACTCAACCAGCAAGCGATGATGGAGATCTGATTTCTGTAACTCCAACGTCAGATATTTCTCCAGGTGACTTCAAGATAGAAGTGGTTGCAATTGCCCAAGGGAGTAGAGCTTTATCTGAAGATGGTTTATTTGCTACTAATGAAGATGTTGTGAGTGCTTCAGGCGGTACATTATCCTTTTCAGCAGGCCCTGATAAATCTTTTGATTTGACTTTGGATACCGGTGCTACTCTTTCAGATTTACGCGATGCAATAAATAGTTCTGATAGTAATTTTGGTGTCACAGCGAATATTATTAATACGGGTTCGGAAGCTAAACTAGTTTTGACTTCAACTGTCACTGGTACCGGGAACGATCTTGTCATAACAAACGATAATGCTGAACTCGATAACGTATCTACTGTAGCAAATGCAGGTGGTGCAGGCGGCATTGGAATAGCAGCAGAAAACACTGCAAAAGATGCAATTATTAAAGTTGATGGCATTACCATAACGAACGACACAAACACCTTTAAAGACGCTGTTCAGGATATGACTATCACTGCTAAGCGTCAAAGTATTGACGGGGAAACAGCCAAACTCTCAGTTAATGTTGATAGAGAAAGTGTAACAGAGCTAGTTGATGAGTTTATCGCCAATTATAACAACCTAATTGGACAGATAGGGTTGCAAACACGGATCGGCAAGCCCTTAAATAGTGATTCTACGATAAGATCATTCGATTCTCAGCTAGTTAATGGTTTATCAACACCATTATCAGGCGCAGGACCATTTACTAGTATTTTTGATATTGGTTTAGGGATTGATAAAGACGGTTACCTAGAGAAGTCATCATTAGTTCGCAGCCTAAACGACGCAATAGATGAAAATTATGACAATATTGGCAAGGCTTTTGCTGGTGATAACGGTATAGCTAAAAATCTGGAAAGTTTATTAGATAACTATGTTAATTCTGATGGGATAATGAAACAACGCGAGAATAATTTAAATTCCCAGATTGATGATTTAGAAGATGATGTGGCTAATCATGAATATCGTATGGAGGCCTTGGAAGGTAGACTTCGAGAACAGTATGCGGGGTTGGATGTACTGCTTGCGCAAATGCAATCTACGCAAAGTTATTTAAGTGCTCAGTTAGCTAGCCTGCCTGGATTTACACGTTCAGACAGTTAGTATATGAATCAAAGTTGGTAACAATATAATCAGGTGAACTATGTACAATGCTAGAGTAAAAAATTATCAAAAAGAAGCCTTAAAAACGCGTGTTGCAGGGGCTGATCGTTATGAAATAATCCAAATGCTAATGTCTGGTGCAATTGAAAAAATGGTTCTTTCAAAAGTGGCTATCGACAAAAAAAATTTTGAGGCAAAGAGTGAGCATTTATCTAAAGCCTCAGCAATAATTTCAGCATTAAGAGATTGTTTGGATTTTAATGCCGGCGGAGAAGTTACTGAAAATCTTTATGCCCTATATTCATACATGAACGAACGTTTAATTGATGCAAGTGTAAAGAATGACGTCAATATTGTAGATGAAGTTTCAAACTTACTAAAAGAAATAAAATCTGCATGGGATGCAATTCCAGTGGATGTTCGTCACCAAGTTTTAGGTACAAATGGAAGCCAGGCGACTGTTAATGCAGGCTAATACGGATAAATTAGCTGAGTTGCTTGATGCGATGGAGGTTGCGCTTAAAAACTCTAATCAAATTGAAGCTCAAGATTACCTTAATGAAATAGACCAGCTACTAAGAAGTCTAACTAAAGAGGATTTAGCTGCTGAAGAGCAATCATTTACTCTGCTAAATAAGAGACTTATAGAAATTTCTATAGTTTATACATCACATCGTGACGATATGAAAAAGCAGCTTTTTCAGTTTAAAAGCAATTCTAAAAAACTTTCAGCTTACTCTAAATAACCTACAGCATTGGCATTTTAATTGCAGGTGGTTGAATGAATAATACACTCGCAATAGTGGTGGCTAACTTATGACAAACCAGCAAGAACAACTCCAGTCGTTACTCGTAGAAACTGAAAAATCAATTCAAGACCATCAAGAACAAAAGCTGCGTGAGCTTAAGTTTGCGGATGAAGCAAACTATCGTTTTAGTAAAAATATACAAGCTTTCGATAAATACTACCCTGATATTGCTAAATCTATAGCAGAATATCAAATTCGCGATGATTTCTGTATTCATGTTACTAAATCAGGTCACGGAAATTTTATCCCTGATGGAGAGCATGTGCCCTTATACAGTGATAACCCGCTATCGCAGACAATTCAACAAGTTAAAAAGTATACGAAAAAAGCAACTTTTGGGCGCACGGATTATACAGGAACACAAGAATGGGAAAGTGATGACTCTCGTTTACACATGCAGTATATGCAGCGTTTAAGTACTGTTTTAAGTAAAGTTGGCGCCAACAAATTTACACCAATTTCTTCATTACCAAAACATTATCCAACAGCTTTAATTTTTGGTGTTGGTTTGGGGTATCATATACAGGCGCTATTAGAAGAGCACTCTTTTGATTATATGTTCATTTGTGAACCTGATTTAGAGCTGTTTTTTGCCAGTTTATATTGTATTGATTGGTTTAAAATAATTGAGGGTTTAGATAAAAAAGGTGCCTGTTTATTCCTAAGTATAGGGGTTGACTATGATGAATTTTTCGATGAGATATACAGAATAGCTAATGAGTTAGGCTCTTTTAGCGCAATAAATAGCTTTTGTTATCAGCATTATCCTTCGCAAAAAGTAAACGAACTAATTAAATCTTTTTTTGATAACTATTATCAATTACAACAAGGTTATGGCTTTTATAATGATGCAATAACAGGGTTGGCTCATGTTATTAAAAATATAGAAAAGAAGGCTGATTTTTTATTTTCTTCACCTGAAGAAATGAAAATGCTAGCAGATATTCCGGTATTTGTTGTTGGTAACGGACCATCGTTAGACAACGCGATTGAATTAATCAAAGCATATAAAAATAAGGCAATTATTTTTGCTGCAGGTACCGCCTTACAAAGTTTACTTAAAGCTGGGATTGTTCCTGATTTTCATGTTTTAGTTGAACGCACAAAGGCAACTTACGATATTTTGAAGCTCGTTGAGCCCGAGCAGGGATATCAGGATTTAAACCTTCTTACCGTCGACGTTATGTATCCAGATGTTTTAGATTTGTATAAATGGTCGGGCGTAGGATTGAAGGGCCCTGAAGCGGCCACTGCCTTCATGTCTCTTTACAGTTATATTATGTGTGGCAAGCAAGTATCCGAGCTACCTGCTAGTGGTCCGTTTGTTTCAAATACCGCTTTTTCTTATGCTTTGACGCTTGGCTTTAAGCAAATATATTTAATAGGTGTAGACAACGGATACACTTTAAATGGTAAAACTCACTCAAATTTATCAATATACAATGATACAGAGCTTAAGGCACTTGAAGGTGCTAGCATTAGGTTCGATGGTAATTTTGATAATGATGTAATGGCCACTCCACTTATGGCAATGTCAAAAAATAGCTTTGATAGATTAATTTCGGCTTTTGCAAAAAACATAAGTGTATTTAATGTTGGTGAAGGTGCTAAATTAAGAGGTGCGGTACCTATTCGTGAAGGGGATTTGTTACTTGGCGAGGTGATCAAAGATAAAGCAGAACTCATTGAGTCTATAAAATCGCATTTTTTCGCTCCAGTTGATGATAGTCAAATAAAGGAAGTTCTTAATTTTGATGAGTTTGATGAGCTTTGCGATTATATTTATAATATAGGTATTAGAGAGATAAATTCTCGAGATGCAGCTAACGCAAATTTAATAGCTCAACAACGCGTTATTTTTGCTTACAAAAAATCAAAAACACCTCATTTATTCCAGCTTCTCAAAGGGACAATGCATTATTTCCATTGTGTTATTGTTTCTCTTTTATATCAGTTTGAAGAAGAGCAAGAAATGCTAGTATATTTTAATGAAGCACATAAACTTTGGCTTGAGTTTGTGTTAGCAGCTAAAGCTGATTTCAGAAAAAATTGGAAGTCAAAATGTGATTGGACAAAACCTGAATATCAAAAGAAGGCTTAAGCTTTTAAGGTATTGATTTATCATGGGTACTTATCTTTATTGCGTTTTTTAAATTTAGAAGGAATGGACTGTGATGCTAAACTTGTTAAAGCGCTCATTATCTTTATTTAACAGTGATTTAATACAATTTGAGCATGAGCTGGTCTCTAAAATTTCAACCTCTCGTTTCCTGATTTTAGGTGGGGCAGGGACGATAGGGCAAGCTGTTACTAAAGAGATTTTTAAAAGGTCTCCCTTAAAACTTCATATTGTTGATATAAGTGAGAATAACCTTGTTGAACTCGTACGTGATTTACGTTCTTCGATAGGATATATAGAGGGAGATTTTCAAACATTCACACTTGATATTGGCAGTGAAGAATATGATGCATTTTTCAACGCTGATGGTGGTTATGATTATGTTCTTAATTTGTCCGCTCTCAAACATGTCAGAAATGAAAAGGATCCTTTCACGCTGATGCGCATGGTGCGCACAAACATACTCAATACTGAAAAAACCTTACAACAATGTATCGGAAAAGAAATAAAAAAGTATTTTTGTGTTTCTACCGATAAGGCTGCTAACCCTGTAAATATGATGGGGGCATCAAAGAAAATAATGGAAATGTTCGCTGCAAGAGCCAGCTCAAAAATTGATGTATCCATGGCCCGATTTGCTAATGTTGCTTTTAGTGATGGTTCTCTGCTTCATTCATTCAAACAGCGTATCGAGAAAAAACAACCTATAGTGGCCCCTAATGATATTAAACGTTACTTCGTCACACCGGAAGAGTCAGGTTTAATATGCTTGTTTTCATGTTTGTTAGGGGAAAATGGAGATATTTTTTTCCCCAAGCTGGATGATGATGTACACCTTTTGAAATTTTCAACAATTGCAGAACGTTATTTGAACTCTCGTGGCTTTAAGGCTCACGCTTGCTCAGATGAAGATGAAGCGAGAGCATTAATCTTAACACTACCTGAGACAGGAAGTTGGCCGTGTTTATTTACACAAAGTGATACCACTGGTGAAAAAGATGTTGAAGAGTTTTATACCGCTCAAGAAGTACTTGAGATGATGCGGTTTGATGGGCTAGGTGTTATTAAAAGTTCTTTGGGATTTGATGAAATGAAATTGGTTGAATTTTCTAAACTAATAGATAATCTTATAGGAAAGCAGCATTGGACAAAAGAGCAAATCGTTGGCCTCTTCTATACGCTGCTACCTGACTTTGCTCACCAAGAAAAAGGCAAGTACCTTGAAAGTAAAATGTAGTCGAGGTTCATGTGAATACTAGTCAACTCATTAACTTTATCCGCGATTACTATAAAACGAATGATTTTATTCCCCTGCATGCACCTGTTTTTGAAGGGAAGGAACGTCAATATGTTTTAGATACTTTAGATTCAACCTTTGTATCAAGCATTGGTCAGTATGTTGATAAATTAGAGCAAAAAATTGTAGGCTATACCAACTCTAAGCATGCCATAGCTACAGTAAATGGTACGGCTGCATTGCATACTGCGCTTTATGTGAGTGGCGTAAAAGCCGGGGATTTAGTAATCACTCAACCACTTACGTTTGTAGCTACTTGTAATGCGATTAATTATTTAGGAGCTGAGCCTGTCTTTGTTGATGTTAACCGTGAAACGCTCGGGCTATGCCCTGATGCACTCTTAAGTTATTTAGAAGAAAACTGTAAAGTCCGTGATCAAGAGTGCTATCACAACAAAGGTGCTCGTGTTAGCGCTGCTGTGGTAATGCATACATTTGGTCATCCTGCTAGAGTCGATGAATTAAGGGAGGTTTGTGATCGCTTCTGTATTGAGTTAATCGAAGATGCCGCAGAAAGTCTGGGCTCTTTATATAAAGGCTCACATACAGGAACTTTTGCAAACATGTCAGCACTGAGTTTTAATGGTAATAAAATAATTACTACAGGAGGTGGTGGAATGGTTTTATGTAATCAAGATGCTTTAGCTCACCGCGTAAAGCATGTTACCACCACTGCAAAACAGCCTCACCCTTACGAGTTTTACCACGACGAAGTAGCATTTAACTATCGTATGCCTAATATCAATGCTGCTATAGGCTGTGCTCAGCTCGAAAGGTTATCAGAGTATATAGACAATAAAAGAGAACTGGCGTTACTTTATCATACGGAGTTTGAAAGATCTGATGTGGAGTTTATCGTTGAGCCGAAAGGTGCTCGTTCAAATTATTGGCTCAATGCCGTATTATGCCCCTCGAAAAAATACCGAGATGAGTTGCTCTCAAACACTAATAAAGCTGGAGTAATGACAAGGCCTGTATGGCAGTTAATGCATACATTACCGATGTTTAAAGAGTCAATGTGTGGGCCTCTCAACAACTCGCTTTTTCTAGCTGAACGTTTAGTTAACATCCCAAGTTCTGTATCAATAAAGTGAGCAAGTATGAGAAAAATAGGTGTAGTAACAGGAACAAGGGCTGATTTTGGGTTATTAAGTAGAACGATTTGTTTACTGCAAAATGCACAAAATATAGCTTCAGTCGTTTTTGCTTGCGGTACGCACTTGTCGCCTGAATATGGTTACACTATAAGTGAGCTTGAAGAATCAGGTGTAGAAAACATTATACCAGTCGAGATGTTACTTTCATCAAAAACTAGAGTTGGTATTGCCAAATCAACAGGTTTAGCGACGATAAGCTTTACAGATGGATTCGCGTACCAAAACTTAGACTGTATTTTGATTTTAGGTGATCGCTTTGAAATATTTGCAGCTGCTCAAGCTGCATTATTTTTAAATATACCCATCGCTCACATCCACGGTGGCGAAGTAACTGAAGGAGCGTTTGATGAAGCTCTCAGGCACAGTATTAGCAAGATGGCCAGTATCCACTTCCCTGCTACGGAGTCTTTTGCAAAAAGACTAATGCAATTAGGTGAGCAACCTAGTCAAATTTTTGTCACTGGCGCACCCGGTATCGACAACATCATTCATGCTTCAAATGCAAGCGATATAAATTTAAACGATATAGTCTCGTTTAAAAATATTGATCTCCCTATATTTCTTGTTACTTATCATCCTGTTACTAGAGGTTGTGCAGAAGAAAATGACATTAATCCTTTATTAAATGTTATTAAAGAACGAGACGATATCAACTTTCTTGTCACTTATCCAAATGCAGATGGTGAAGGCGCACTGATGATAAAACAGTGGCTTGCGTTGGCGAACTTAAACAACGTGATCCTTTATCCTTCGCTCGGTTTTAAGCGCTACTTAGCTGTAATGAAACAAGCAGCTTGTGTGCTAGGAAACTCATCAAGTGGTTTAATTGAAGCTCCTAGTTTTAAGATCCCCACGATAAATATTGGCACCCGTCAAAAAGGTCGGCCTAAAAGTTGCAGTGTCATTGATACTAGTATGAACAATATTGCATTAATGAATGCGATTGATAAAGCCCTAGATACTGACTTTATTTTCCAATGCACACAGGCTATTAATCCCTATGGGGAAGGCAATGCATCTGAAAAAATAGTTAAAATATTGAGTGAGGTTGATTTGAGCAACTGCCAAAGTAAACCTTTTTATGACAGAGATAATGCATGAGCCAAAAAACATTAATTATTGCTGAAGCTGGCGTTAATCATAATGGCAATGAGCAGCTGGCTCTTGAGTTGGTAAGGGAAGCTCATCGTGCAGGAGCAGACGTAGTTAAGTTTCAGACCTTTAAAGCAAAGAACATTGTAACTAGTGACGCAGCTCAAGCAAGTTATCAAAGCACCAATATTGGCATGGTTGAATCACAATTAACAATGTTAGAACGTTTGGAATTGAGTTATGAAAGCCATCATACATTAGTAGCTGAATGTAAAAAATTAGGAATCGAATTTTTATCAACAGCATTTGATATACAAAGCTTGCGTTTTTTAATCGACGACTTAAAACTAACTAGGTTAAAAATTCCTTCAGGAGAGATCACGAACCTCCCGCTGGTGTTAAAGCACGCTCAATCTGGTTGTGATTTAATTGTATCTACAGGCATGGCGACATTAGGCGAAATCGAAACGGCTCTTGCTGTGATTGCTTATGGCTACATTTTTCCTAAGAAGCAGGTCCCTAGTGAAGGGGATTTTGAATTAGCTTACAGTAGCATTCAAGGGCAAGCTTTATTGCAAAGTAAAGTGACATTATTACACTGTACAACCGAATACCCAGCCCCACTTGATGAAATAAATTTGTCAGCTATGGCAAGTATGGAAAACGCGTTTAATTTACCAACGGGTTACTCCGATCATAGCGAAGGGTGGCTAGTACCTTTAGCTGCCGTTGCTTGTGGCGCCAAGATTATCGAAAAACACTTTACCTTGGATCAAAACATGGCTGGACCAGATCATAAGGCATCCCTTAACCCTGCACAGTTAAATGAGATGATCAACTTGGTCAGGCAGACAGAGCAAGCTATGGGCAGTAAAATTAAAGCTCCTACTAAAAGCGAAGTCGCAAATAAAATCGCAGCAAGAAAAAGCTTAGTCGCTGCTGTCGATATCTCACCTGGTACGGTCTTCTCAGAGCACAACATTGATATTAAAAGACCAGGTAACGGTATGTCACCAAGTCTTTTTTGGAAAATTATGGGGTGTAATGCTTCTCGCCACTATAAAGCAGGTCAATTAATTAATGAATAGCAAACCCACAGTAATTTTGGGGGCCGGTGGGCATGCGAGTGTGCTGACTGATATTCTTAGAGAAAATAAGCAAACGGTAGCTGGAATAATCAGTCCTGTAAGCCCCTCAAATGAAATTTTTTCAGGTATAAAACTGTATAAACGTGATGATGATTTAGCGGTTTTTTCTACGAAGCAATATGGTGTTGTGGTTGCTATAGGACCACAGCTTGATGATAGAAAACGTCTTAATATAATTGATATGGTTGTCGCGAAAGGCTATACATTTACTAATGTATTATCCCAGCGCGCTATTATTTCACACTATGCTATGTTGGGTTTAGGCGTGCAAGTTTTGCCTGGCGCTATTATAAATGCAGGAGCAAAAATAGGCGAACATGTTGTGATTAACTCTAGAGTAGTTATAGAACATGATTGCATTGTAGGTAGCTTTTCTCATATAGCCCCTGGTGCTGTAATTTGTGGTGGCGCCAATGTGGCCAAGCATGTCTTTATAGGCGCTGGTGCAGTTGTACTACCAGGCATAAATATTGGAAGTAACTCAATTATTGGTGCAAATGCATTAGTTGATAAGGATATTCCTGAAAACACGACTATTTATGGCTGTCGTGGCAATATTAAATAGGGGATTACAGATGAAGTTTGTATGGCAAAATATCTTAATTTCACCAACGCGAACCTTACGAGACGCACTGGAAGTTATTAACGAACAAGCATCACAAGTTGTGCTTGTAGTTGATGATGAAAACCATTTATTAGGTGTTGTTACTGATGGTGACATCCGGCGGGCACTGTTGAAAAATCTCGGCCTTGAGGTTGCATTATCAGAAATAATGAATTTATCCCCAATTACAGCACAAAGAGGCACCGCTAAAGAGCAATTAATTGAGCTGATGGAACGCAAGAGTATTTTATCTGTCCCTTTGGTCGATAAAGGCAAAGTAGTTGGCTTGGAAATGCTCAAGCACTTTCTTAGCAAGCCAAAATATGACAATCCAGTATTTCTAATGGCGGGTGGCTTTGGTACTCGCTTACGGCCATTGACCGATAATTGCCCAAAACCCATGCTACAAATTGGCAATAAACCAATACTTGAAACAGTATTGAAAAGCTTTGTTAAAGCTGGTTTTAGAAACTTTTATATATCGACTCATTATATGCCAGAGTTAATTTTGAGTCACTTTGGTGATGGCAGTAAGTGGGGAGTCAATATTGAATATATTCATGAGGATAAGCCTCTTGGTACCGGTGGTGCACTGGGTTTATTACCTGATGATGTTTCTCAAGAACTTCCGTTAATTTTGATGAATGGGGATGTACTGACTAAGGTAGATTTTACACGTTTGTTAGAGTTTCATTGTGATAACGGTGCCGATGCAACGATGTGTGTCCGAGAATACGAATATCAAATACCGTATGGTGTGATTAGCGGAGAAGGAAATCGTATAACTGAAATGGTAGAAAAACCGATTCAACGATTTTTTGTAAATGCGGGAATTTATGTACTATCGCCAAGTGTTGTTAACGCGGTGCCCCGAGAATTAAATATTGATATGCCAACAATTTTAGAACAGCAAATCGCACAGGAAAAAGATGTTTTAATGTTTCCTATTCATGAATATTGGCTTGATATTGGTCGCATGGATGATTTCAACCGTGCGCAAGTTGATATTCGCAGTTTGGGCATGAGTTAATGCTATGCTTAGCTGTAATTGGGCTTGGTAATATCTCTCTTCGCCATCGAAAGAATCTTAAGATCCTATACCCAGAATCAAAAGTGATCACTCTTTCTGCAAGAGGTAAGGTATTGACTGAGTTACCTGATAGTGCCGATTTGATTGTTACAGAGGTTGCTGAACTAATTAGATTGAAGCCTTACTTTGTCATCGTTGCTTCACCAGCGAGTATGCACCTTCAGCATGCGAAGGAATTAATACAAGCGGGAATTCCGTGTCTGATTGAAAAGCCTTTATGTATTAATTTTCGCGAAGCTGAATCTTTACTTAAATTGAGTCAGAAAGAGTTAACTCCCACCGCTGTTGGCTACTGCTTAAGGTACATGCCGGCTGCAAAAAAAATGCATGAGCTGATTAAGAGTAAAATACTTGGGGAAATTTATAATATTACTATAGAGGTTGGTCAATACTTACCAGATTGGCGTCGAACGATAGATTACCGATACTCTGTTTCGGCACAACGGGAGCTTGGCGGCGGTGCCTTATTAGAGCTCAGCCATGAGTTTGACTACGCTCAATGGTTATTTGGCCCGCTCAATGTTGAACACGCGGTTTTACGAAGCTCAAAAGAGTTGGGCTTAGACGTTGAAGATTTAGTTGATGTTGTATTTAGCACGCAAAGTGGTGCTCAGGGCCATGTGCATCTTGATTTTTTACAACAGCAACCACAGCGTTTTTGCACAGTTAAAGGAGAAAATGGACGTATTCATTGGGATTTATTGAAAAGTACAGTAGACATTTTTTTAAATCATCAAGAACACCAACACTTTGCATTCAATGATTGGCAAGTTAATGATATGTACTTAGATTTAATAAAAGATTTTGAAAACCTGTGTTTAGGCAAAAAGCATTTAACAGTAGATTTAGCGCAAGCTGCTGAGACATTAAAATTAATAGATATGATTAAAAAGAGTACATGATGAGTCATTATGCATTTATTTTTGCTAGAGGTGGCTCAAAAGGGCTACCAAGGAAAAATATTTTACCTCTTGCAGGGAAACCACTATTAAACTGGTCGATCGATACCGCGAAAGCTATTCCGATTATTGACCGTATTTTTGTTTCAACCGATGATATTGAAATAGCTAATGTAGCAAAAGCTGTGGGGGCGGAAATTATTGATAGGCCCAAAGAGCTGGCTTCAGACACTTCTGCTGAGTGGCTATCTTGGCAACATGCCGTTGAGTGGGTAGAAAAAAAATATGGTAAGTTTGATTTTTTTATAAGTTTACCAGCAACGAGCCCTTTGAGAAATGAGGCTGATGTTGAGGCTGCAATTGATAAATTAAAGTCAACATCTGCAGATGTTTGTATCACTGTGACCCCATCAGATCGTAGCCCGTTTTTTAATATGGTCAAATACACAGAAGATGATCTTGTTGAGTTGGTGATCAAAAGTGATGAACAAGTATCAAGGCGACAAGACTCCCCTGAAATTTTTGATATTACTACTGTTACCTATGTTACAACGCCGGCATATATACGTGAAAGTAATAGTGTAATGGCTGGTAAAGTCACTAGTGTCTGTGTGCCTAGAGAAAGAGCGGTAGATATTGATAATCAAATAGATTTTGACTTTGCACAATTACTAGCTAATAAGTTGGAGCAAAAATGAGAACATTAGCACAGTTACAAGATCTTCAAGAATGTTGGGCTTTGATCACTGGTGGCAGTGGGCATGTAGGTAAGGCCGCTGCAGATACTTTGCTAGAGCTCGGTGCGAATGTCATTTTATTAGATCGTAGTAAAAAAAGTTTGCACGAGCTTCACCAAAAGGCTTATAGCAATAGTACAAAAGTTCACACTTTGGCTTGTGATCTAGCTGATAAACAAGCCATTATTGGCGCTATGGAGAGCGTAGCAACAATCTCGGGTGGGAAGCTCAATGTATTAATAAATAATGCGGCATTTGTCGGCACAGATAAACTTACTGGGTGGTGCGTTCCTTTTGAAAAGCAATCAATTGACACATTCAATGATTGTTTAAATGTGAATCTTTCTGCGCCGTTTTTATTAAGCCAATTGGCGTATGAATTAATGAAAAAACAACACTATGGTAGTCGCAGTATCATAAATATTTCGTCTATATATGGTGTTGTTGGGCCACAAATGGATTTATATGAAGGCACAGATATGGGTAACCCTGCAGCGTACGCTGCAAGTAAAGCAGGTTTAATGCAATTAACGCGTTGGATGGCGCCCTCAGTTGCACCTCATGTAAGGGTGAATAATATCGTGTTAGGTGGTATTGAGCGTGGCCAACCGGAGAGTTTTTTAGAAAAGTATAATGCTAAGGTTCCATTAGCAAGAATGGCAACGGAAGAAGATATCAAAGGTGCAATTGCTTACCTTAGTTCAGCACTTTCAAGTTATATGACTGGACAGTGCTTATTTTTAGATGGAGGTTGGACTGCTGTCTAAATAGTCTATACTAAGCTAATTACTATTCTAGGAGTTAGCTATGAAAATTGATAACTCAAGTTCATTTTTAAACCAAACTCAGCAAACGGGTAATAAGCTTTTAGAACAACTTGCTACAGGTAAAAAAGTAAATACCGCAGCAGATGATGCAGCGGCTTTGCAAATTATTGATAGGCTTACTTCACAGCAAAATGGTTTTAGCCAAGCTGTAAGTAATGCGTACGACGGGATTTCATATACTCAAGTAAGCGAAGCTAACTTGAGTGGTGTGAATGATGCCGTTTCGCGTATTCAAGAGTTATCAATTCAAGCGGGTAACGGTGCATTGACTGACAGTGATCGTGCTGCGTTGCAAGAAGAAGTCGTGCAATTGCAAAGCCAAATATCTGAAACGTTCGAAAATGCTTCATTCGGTGGTAAGCCTTTATTTGATGGTCAAGCTGTCACGTTTCAAGTTGGTGCTGATGCGAATACAAACCAAACGGTAAACTCTACAGATGGTAGTTTTGCCTCTGCGTTATCAACCATTGATATTTCAACCCAAGCCGGTGCTCAAGCGGCTATTGACATCAGTAAGCAAGCAAATGATGAAATAAATGCACAACGAGCTGAGTTAGGTGCATTTCAAAATACGTTGGCAAGCACAATTAAAGGGTTAGGGACGCAGCAAGAAAATATTGCAGCCAGTCAAAGCCGCATTCAAGATACCGATTACGCCCTAGCAATTTCTCAACAAGTGTCTAATGACATTTTAGCGCAATCATCAGTTGCTCTTCGTGGCCAGGCTAACCAATCTGCAGAGTCTATTTTAGGCTTACTTTAAATATTAATACTTAATAGTTAATTCTTAAGTATGACTGAATTAACGAGTGCGTCTGTTTTTTGGCGTTTATGTCAAAAAACTGCCGCTATCACTTGCATCCGTGCTTAACTGGCTTACAATTTAGTTAATTACATTAAAGAGTGAAGCACGGCTCGCTAACTATGATCCTGATTTTAGATAATAATAACAATCGCTCTATTGGGTTAAACGCATCACTTGGTTTTATCGGTGAGGTTACTCATCGTTTAGATGAAGACAACTTTGAACAAGAGTGTGCAAAATATCAGCAGCATGAGTGCATGGTCATTTTAGGGGCTTTACAGTCTCTCGATCACGAAAACTTAATTAAGCGCTACCCAACACTTCCATTTTTATTAATAGGTGAAACGTTAAGACCATTACTTAGCATTGCTAATGTAGTTGGACTTATTTGTGAGCCATTTAATCACGAAGTGACCACACAGTTGCTTCATGATTGCCAGCAGTATCATCGTATGTTGCCGGGGGAGCACAAAAATACTCAGCCACATAAATCTTTTGATGGCCTTGTAGGTGAAACACAAGCTGTCAAAGAGGTCCGTTTTTTAATTGAACAAGTAGCAAAAACAGATGCAAACGTTTTAATTTTAGGTGAGTCAGGTACTGGTAAAGAAGTGGTTGCACGTAACGTTCACTTACTTTCTAAACGAAGTACAGGACCATTTGTGCCTGTAAACTGTGGAGCCATACCTGCAGAACTATTAGAAAGTGAACTTTTTGGCCACGAAAAAGGGGCGTTTACAGGGGCTATTTCTGCGCGTAAAGGCCGTTTTGAGTTGGCGCAAGGCGGTACGCTGTTTTTAGATGAAATTGGTGATATGCCGCTACAAATGCAGGTTAAACTTTTACGCGTATTACAAGAACGAAGCTATGAGCGTGTAGGTGGAACTAAGGCGATTCAAGCCGATGTACGTGTTATTGCTGCAACACACCGCAACCTCGAAACCATGATTGAAGCAGGCAGCTTTCGTGAAGATTTATATTACCGGTTAAATGTATTCCCTATAGAGAACCCGTCGTTAAGTGAGCGTGCTGATGACATTCCGTTACTACTTAAGGAGTTAATGCGTCGCGTAAACGAGCAAACGGGCACGACAGCTAAATTTACTGAGCGAGCAATCGAAAGTTTAAAAGAGCATGCATGGCCGGGTAATATCCGTGAGCTTGCGAATTTGGTTGAGCGCATGGTTATAATGTTCCCTGAAAAGGTAGTGGACATCCCTGATCTACCCAATAAATATCGTTACATTGAGGTAGATGCTTATGAGCCTGAATACCCTGAAGAACTTATGGAAAAAGATGCTTTTAACGATATATTCAGCACAGGCTTTAGTGATTATGACAATGAGCCGGAGCCTGAATTTAACCAAGCTGGCTCAGGCGCATTACCCGAAGAGGGCATTGAGCTTAAAGAGTATTTAGCAGAGCTTGAAATAAGCTTAATTACCCAAGCTTTAGAGCGTTTTGATTACGTTGTTGCGCGCGCCGCAGAAATATTAGGTGTAAGGCGTACAACATTGGTCGAAAAAATGAAAAAGTATAACCTTTCACGAGATTAGCAGTACGAAAATGGTGAAATACTCTTTGTTATTTTTATTCATTTTTGAGCAATTAATTTACGGGCTTCGCCCGTCACGCAAGCAAGCTTGGCGTCTACAAGATAAACACAAACTTAAACCATGGCGGTAGACGCCGAGCTTGCTCGCGTGAAAAGCAAAGCTTTTAATTACCTACCTGTTTGGCTGCTTACTCACCACAAAAAGCCTGTATAATTTCATCTTTTCTAAAGCAGTCATTACTATGATCGTTAACCATACCGCAGGCCTGCATATGAGCGTATACCGTGGTAGGGCCTAAAAATTTAAAGCCGCGCTTTTTTAAATCCTTTGCGAAGGCTGTTGATTCTTTGGTGATTGCGGGCGTCTCTTCGGTATAATTTAAATTGTTTACGATCGGTTTGTTATCAACAAACTGCCATTGATACGCGCTAAAACTGCCAAATTCTTTTTGAATGTCTATAAATTGCTTGGCATTATTTATTGTGGCGTTAATTTTTAAACGGTTTCGTACGATCTTTTCATCAAGCATTAAACGCTCAACATCGTCTTGGGTAAACAACGCGACTTTATTTACATCAAAATTAGCAAATGCATTTTTATACCCTTGTCGTTTTTTTAAAATGGTATACCAACTTAAGCCTGCCTGAGCCGACTCTAGCGTTATAAATTCAAACAGTGTTTGATCATCGTAAACAGGGACGCCCCATTCTAAATCGTGATATAAAACGTAATCGGGTTTGGTGGCGTCTAACCAAGCACATCGGCATTTTATTTGTTCACTCATACATATTCCTTTTTATGCGCGTCATTTTTATGTCGCGCTATTATTATTGTAAGTTAATGAAAATAATATAAATAAATTTTGGTATACATTGTGCATTAAGCTCTATATCTATACAAATTCGAGATTTGATTATGGCCCTTGCGAGCGTGCTTAAACCACAGTTTATTTCTGCAAATCAGTATAACCCATGTTTACTTCAAGAGGAGTACATAGGTGAGTTAAGCGATCTGCGTCAGCAAGCAAGTTGGCTTTCACATTTAGTTGATACCATGCCCGCAGGTGTGGTTGTGCTTGATGGTAAAGGAATGATTGCAAAGGCCAACCAAATAGCCATTGATATGTTAGGCGAACCTTTAGAAGGTGAAAAGTGGTTTAGCGTTATTCAACGCTCTTTTAGACCGCATCAAGACGATGGTCACGAAGTATCACTTAAAGATGGCCGTTTAATTAAGCTTGATATAACAGCGTTAGCGCCCGAGCCGGGCCAGCTAATTTTAATGACCGATTTGAGTGAAACACGCCGTTTACAAAAGCGAGTTGCTCATATGCAGCGCCTAAGTGCTTTGGGTAAAATGGTGGCGTCGCTAGCACATCAGGTTCGAACCCCGCTTTCAGCGGCCATGCTCTATGCTGCTAATTTGGGCTCTAAGCGTTTACCCGAGGCATCTCGCGATAATTTTCAAAGCAAGTTAATGTCACGCTTAAGAGATTTAGAAACTCAAGTAAACGATATGCTACTTTTTGCCAAAAGTGGCGACCAGCAAGTTGTTGAGCAAGTGTCTATGCAGCAGCTACTCAGTGAGGTAAAAGCGGGTGCCGATGCTATGGTGACACTAAATGACAGTCATTTAGCTGTTAGTCTCCCAGAGCCAGATATTCAAATAACAGGCAATAAATCAGCCATAGCCAGCGCAATTCAAAATTTAATCCATAACAGTATTCAAGTCATTGGTGCTGGCGCTGAAGTAAAATTAAGTGCTGCGACTGACGAGCAAAATCCAGATTTTGTTCGTATCAGCGTATCCGATAACGGTCCAGGTGTTGATTTAACTCAAGCAGAAAAAATATTTGAACCATTTTATACCACTAAAAGCCAAGGCACAGGGTTAGGGCTTGCTGTTGTGAGTTCGGTTGCAAACGCTCATCAGGGGCGTGTTGACGTGACTAATAATAAAGGCGGTGGAGCATGCTTTAGTTTGCTTTTACCTATTCGCACCGCATCTAAATTAGAGGAATCATTATGAGTAACACTATTTTAGTTGTCGAAGATGATGCAGGGCTTCGCGAAGCCTTAATTGACACACTCGAAATGTCGGGGATTGAATGTATTGCGGCTAATTGTGCAGAGCAAGCCATGTTATTGCTGAAAAAAGAGCAATTTTCGCTGGTGGTGAGTGATGTACAAATGGGCACTATGAGTGGGCTTGATTTACTACGTAGTATTAAGCTTAACCACCCTGAATTGCCTGTTTTAATGATGACGGCGTACGCTACCATTGACGATGCTGTTGAAGCGATGCGCTTGGGCGCTATTGATTACATGGCAAAGCCGTTTGCACCTGAAGTTTTACTCAATATGGTAAGTCGATACTTACCTGAAAAAGCAAAAGAGACCGACGGACCCATTGTTGCCGATCCCAGCAGTATTCAACTTTTAGAGTTAGCAAGTAAAGTTGCACGCTCTGATGCGAGCGTTATGGTGCTAGGCCCAAGTGGTTCAGGTAAGGAAGTGCTTGCACGGTATATTCATGATAAATCGAACCGATGCGATGCGCCGTTTGTTGCGATTAACTGTGCAGCAATTCCTGAAAATATGCTTGAAGCAACCTTATTTGGGTATGAAAAAGGCGCGTTTACAGGCGCAATTCAAGCGTGTCCTGGTAAGTTTGAGCAAGCGCAAGGCGGTACTATATTGCTTGACGAAATAACAGAAATGGATCTAGGGCTGCAAGCTAAACTACTTCGTGTGTTGCAAGAGCGCGAAGTAGAACGCTTAGGTGGAAGAAAAACAATCCAGTTAGACGTACGTATACTTGCAACAAGTAACCGCGATTTGAAAGAAGCGGTTACCGAAAACCAATTTAGAGAGGATTTATACTACAGGCTTAATGTGTTTCCTTTGATGTGGCGACCACTTTGTCAGCGACCAGGAGATATCCTTGTATTGGCTAAGCATTTAATTGAGCGCCACTTAAACAAAAGTAAAGAGCCTATGGCTTATCTTGATAGTGCCGCAGAGAAAAAATTACTTGCTCATTCATGGCCTGGTAATGTGCGTGAGCTTGATAACGTAATACAACGTGCGTTAATACTTAGGACTGGGGATACTCTAAACGAGCATGCTATTTTCATTGAAAACATAGCGGCGACAGATTTTGTAATGGAGCCTGCATCTGTCAGCGCGCAAAATACTAGTCAGCAGCAAGTAAATGCTACTAATAGAGATATTGACCAAGGCGCTATGAGTTCAGCGTATTATGACGAACAGTCATCTCCAGCCGAGCCAACAAAACAAGACTTATTGGCTGTTGATACGGGAAGTTATAAGGATGAGCTAAAAGATAAAGAGCATCGCATTATTTTAGAAACGTTAGCAAGATGCCAAGGTAAGCGAAAAGATGTTGCTGAAACGTTAGGTATAAGCCCTCGTACTTTACGTTATAAACTAGCGCAGATGCGCGACTTAGGTATTTCACTCCCCGCATAACATCATTTTTAGCCCTAAATTTCCCCTTTGAATTTAGGGCTGTCAAAACTCTGACTTGTAAAATTTCTCACAACTCATTGAAATTGTTAATTTAATTTTTTGGCATGCTTTGTGCTTTATTCATGTTAAGAGTTAACTGCATTGTCAGAGACAAATTATGAAAATTCAAAACAGCGCTGTATTTCAAGAAATGCAATCTATGGCTTTAGAAGCTGGCCGTAATAATCAAATCGAAAGATTGCCAGTAAAAACACAAGCCTCATCAACCGCTCAATTTGGCGATATGCTATCGGATGCAATTAATACTGTGCACGGTTTGCAGCAAGACGCTAAACAAAAAGTAGTGGCAGTAGAAACGGGCGACAGAAGTGTGTCTTTGGCCGAAGCGATGATTGCTTCTCAAAAGTCGTCAGTTGCATTTGAAGCGACAGTGCAGGTTCGTAACAAACTTGTCGAAGCTTACAAAGAAATCATGAACATGCCTGTTTAACTAGGTAGTGGAGAATTATTGTGGCGCAATCTAATCAATCAACCGATCTGGCTCTTGCTACTGGTGAAATGGACCAAAGCGACAGCGACGATCAACAAGAACAGAAATCAGGCTACTTAAGTTCGCTAAATGGCGTTGATTTATTGCGCCAAGTAACTTTAGTTATTGCTTTAGGCATTTGTTTAGCGATTGCTATATTTATTATTATTTGGGCACGTCAGCCAGATATGCGCCCACTTGGTAAAATGCAGACAGAAGAGCTTATTGAAACGCTCGACTTTTTAGATGCACAAAAAATTGAATACCAAGTAGATGGAAATGTAGTGCTCGTCCCTGAAACTGAGTACCAAAATATTAAACTTTTAATGACTCGTGAAGGGCTAGAGCAAGGCCCTACATCGGGTTCAGATATTATCATGCAAGACATGGGGTTTGGTGTAAGTCAGCGTTTAGAACGTGAACGCTTAAAGCATGGCCGAGAACAACAGTTAGCGCGCACAATTGAAGAGCTCAATAATATTACGCGTGCACGTGTATTGCTTGCCATTCCAAAAGAAAATGTATTTGCGCGCAGAGAGAAAAAGCCTTCAGCAACTGTTGTACTTACTCTTAAGCGTGGGCGTTCGCTAGATAGCGAAGAGGTCGACTCAGTGGTTGATATGGTTGCATCGGCTGTACAAGGTTTAGAGCCGGCTCGTGTAACAGTAACGGATCAAAATGGTCGCTTACTAAATTCAGGCTCGCAAACATCGCTTGCTGCACGTTCACGCAAAGAGTACGACATAGAGCGTAAGCGTGAACAAGAATATCTTGAAAAAATAGACAGTATTTTAATACCTGTTGTAGGGCTTGCAAACTACACTGCACAAGTTGATTTAAGTATGGACTTTAGTGCTGTTGAGGAGACGCAAAAACGCTACAACCCAGATTTACCAGCAGTAAGAAGCGAAACAACATTCGAAGAAAATAATATAGGTGGTTTAGCGGTAGGTATACCTGGTGCACTGACGAATCAGCCTCCAGTAAACTCTAATATCCCTGAAGTAGCAGGACAAGGTGGCGCAGGTAGTGCAACTTCACCATCAAGAACGCATAAAGAAGCGACGCGTAACTATGAGTTAGATACAACTATCTCACATAAGCGCCAGCAAACAGGTGTGATACGCAGAATAAGCGTGTCGGTGGCCGTTGACTACATTCCAAAAGTAGGTGAAAACGGTGAAACCACAATGACACCGCGCTCAGTGGAAGAACTGTCAAATATTCGTCGTTTGTTACAAGGTGGCGTTGGTTTTGACATGCAGCGTGGTGATGCACTTGAAGTGGTAACGGTTCCGTTTGTTCGCGAAGCAACTGATTTTGATATTAGCGTGCCGCTTTGGGAGCAGGATTGGTTTATGAAAATAATCCGCTTGGTACTGGGTGCATTAGTTATTATTGTACTCATAATGGCGGTAGTTAAACCGATGCTTAAACGCTTAATTTACCCAGACGATACACTTGAAGAATATGACGAAGATGCGTTAAGTGCAGGCGTAGACATTGGCGATAGCACGTTGGATATGCTAAACAAAGACTTTGATTCTGCTTCAATTGGTTTCTCAAGCGATGGTACACTGCAGTTACCAGATTTACATGGCGACGAAGACTTACTCAAAGCAATTCGTGCTCTTGTAGCCAATGAACCAGAACTATCATCACAAGTAGTGAAAGCGTGGTTAACAGAAGATGACTGATCAAGATCAAGAACAAAAACAACTTCCAGCAGCGTTTGATGTTGATAAGCTAGACGGTGTAGATAAAGCCGCTATTTTATTACTGAGCTTATCAGAGGAAGATGCAGCCCAAATACTTAAGCACTTGGAGCCTAAACAAGTTCAAAAAGTCGGAATGGCAATGGCTGCGTTAGACGACCTGTCACAGGCTAAAATAAGTGCGGTTCACAACTTATTTATTGAGCAAATTCAAAGTTTTAGTACTATAGGGTTTCAGTCGGAAGACTTTATTAAAAAGGCGCTTACTGCTGCATTGGGTGAAGATAAAGCGGCCAGCCTTATTGACCAAATTGTTATGGGGTCTGGGGCTAAAGGCCTTGATTCTCTCAAATGGATGGACTCTAAGCAGGTGGCGAATATTATTCGTAATGAACACCCCCAAATACAAACGATTGTATTGTCTTACTTAGAGCCTGAGCAGTCCGCAGAAATTATTGCGCAGTTCCCAGAGAAAGTACGTCTTGATTTAACCATGCGAATCGCTAACCTTGAAGAAGTGCAACCAGCTGCACTGCAAGAACTTAACGAAATTATGGAAAAACAATTTGCCGGACAAGCAGGAGCACAAGCTGCGAAAATGGGTGGCTTAAAAGCCGCGGCAGACATTATGAACTACCTAGATACAAACGTAGAAGGGCAGCTAATGGATTCTATTCGTGAACATGACGAAGAGATGTCTCAGCAAATTCAGGATCTTATGTTTGTATTTGAAAACTTAATGGATGTGGATGACCGGGGTATTCAAGCCATTCTACGAGAAGTACAACAAGATGTATTAATGAAAGCAATCAAAGGTGCAGACGACGGTCTGAAAGACAAAATACTGGGTAATATGTCTAAGCGTGCTGCCGATATGCTGGCTGATGATTTAGAAGCAATGGCGCCTGTACGTATTAGCGAAGTTGAAGCTGCCCAAAAAGAAATTCTATCAACGGCACGTCGTTTATCTGATTCGGGTGAAATTCAGTTAGGCGGTGGTGGTGGTGAGGAGTTCTTGTAAGCCATGAGCAAACTCAAAGGGCGTCCACTTCGAGCTGAAGAAGCTGATGAATTATTAAAACATTGGGCGATTCCCGATGTAGCACCTAACGAAAAAAGCTTTGGTAACCGCTCAACAGCGTATGGCACCCCATTGGGCGAGCTTTATAAAAAAGAGCTTGCCGAAGAAATGCCCGCTGATGAACCCGAAGAGCCCGAGCTGCCAAAGCTTACTATGGTTGAGCTTGAACGCATTAGACAAGATGCTTATGAAGAAGGCCTTAAACAAGGCCATGAACAAGGCTACATTGACGGCTTTGAAAAAGGCGTTAGTGAGGGAAAAGAAGCTGGTTATAAAGAGGGGCTAGAGCTCGGTAAAACTCAAGGCCAAGAAGATATAAAACCGATTATTGAAGAGCAACTAATTAGCCTTAAAGGTATTTTAGAAGCACTTAATTCACCGCTAAAAAAAGTGGATGAACAAGCCGAGTTGCAACTTATTCAATTAGCTAGCATGTTGGCTGAAGCAGTTATATACCAAGAAGTACAAACATCGCCAGATGTTATTTTACATACATTAAAACACAGTATTGATTCGTTAAATGCGCAACAAGAAAAAGTAAAAGTGCATCTAAACCCAACCGATCTAGACATTATAAAAGATAGCTATGGCGAGCAAACTATAGCAGACAATAACTGGCAATTAGTTCCCGAACCCACGCTTGAAAGAGGTGGATGTGAGGTGAAAACCGCGCAATCCTCGCTCGATATGACGTTAAAAACACGCGTCAAAGAAACGTTGGATAGCTTTTTGCATAATAGTAATATCTAAATATTTTTTAGGCGTACTATGTCTGTGCAAATTGCTTCTTTGAGCGAACGCTTGTCGCAATATCAACAAAACATTAAGCCCTATACACCTGCAGTGGCGGGTATTTTAACGCGTGTTGTTGGCCTTACCTTAGAGGCAAAAGGTCTGCGGGCGCCTGTTGGTAGTCAATGTAAAATTGAAACCATGAATGGTTTTGTTGACGCAGAAATTGTTGGTTTTAACGACCAAACCTTATACTTAATGCCTAATGATCATATTTCCGGCGTACTGCCAGGTGCTCGAGTAATACCTCAAGTAAATAATTTGGGGTTACCTGTAGGAATGAGCCTACTAGGGCGTGTAGTTGACGGCTTAGGCCGTCCACTCGACGGACTTGGTAAAATAAACGCAGAACATTTTTTAAAGTTTGCCCAAAATACAATTAACCCTTTAGCCAGACGTCCGATCAGCCAGCCAATGGACGTGGGGGTGCGGGCTATTAATTCAGTGATCACCGTAGGGCAAGGTCAGCGTATGGGCTTATTTGCAGGCTCTGGTGTAGGTAAGTCTGTACTGCTAGGAATGATGACAAGAGGCAGCGAAGCCGATGTCATTGTAGTTGGTTTGGTTGGTGAGCGTGGTCGTGAGGTCAAAGAGTTTATTGAAGAAATTCTTGGAGAAGAAGGGCGTAAACGTTCTGTTGTTGTTGCAGCACCCGCCGATTCATCGCCATTAATGCGTTTAAAAGGTTGCGAAAGTGCAGTGACCATTGCTGAATATTTTAGAGACCAAGGTTTAAATGTTTTACTGCTACTCGATTCAGTAACACGCTACGCAATGGCTCAGCGTGAAATTGCTTTAGCAGTTGGAGAACCTCCGGCAACAAAAGGATACCCACCATCGGTTTTTGCAAAGCTACCAGCCTTAGTTGAACGAGCTGGTAATGGGGGGGAAGGGCAAGGTGCTATAACAGCCTTTTTCACCGTGTTAAGTGAAGGCGATGATATGCAAGACCCAATAGCAGACGCTGCACGCGCCATACTAGACGGCCATATTGTACTTTCTCGTGAGTTAGCCGACAGCGGCCATTACCCAGCAATAGATATCGAAAAATCCATATCACGTGTTATGCCCCAAGTGGTTTCAGAGCCTCATATGCAACAAGCCCGAGTGCTTAAACAAGTGTATTCAATGTACCAACAAAATAAAGACATGATCACATTAGGCGCCTATCAAAAGGGCACTGACCCCATGCTCGACCAAGCTATAAACATGATGCCAAGAGTAAACGGGTTTTTACAGCAAGGTATGCGTGATGTAATAAGTTATGACGATGGGCTGCAAGGGCTTGCCCAATTATTAGGTCAAGGGTAATGGCTAAAAACAAATTTGACTTGCTGTTAAAACTTGAAAGCGACAAAGAAGAAAGTTTACGTATGAGTTATTTGCAAGCTAATCAAAACCTGCAAGCAAACCAGCAAAAACTTCAGGGTTTAAATGACTTTAGGCTTGAATACTCTCAACAGTTACATTTAAAAGGTCAATCAGGTTTATCAAGCGCTGGTTTTGGGCAGTATCATGCGTTTATAGCAAAAATTGAAGAGGCTATTCGGCAACAAGCAAGTACTGTAAATACGGCAAAGCAAGTTGTTTCACAGCGAAAAACGTTGTGGTTAAAACAGCAAATAAAGGCTAAAGCGGTGGCTAAATTGATTGAAAATCAAAAAATAAAAGCAGCAGCTGTGGTTGCTAAAAACGAGCAAAAAATGCTGGATGAGTTCACATCTAATCAATTTTTTCAGCGTCGCAAACTTTCTTAAGTTAGGCACGTTTATTGCTTTATTAATGGGTGGTATTTAATTTTGGGCAATGTGCGGTGACATGTTGCCGTAACCGTATTAGGTGACTTATGGCGATGAATGATATTTCTGTTTCAATTTCGGCTGATAAAGAGTCTTTTTTAGCATTTAAAGACAGTAGCTTAGCTGATTCTGCCGATGAATCAGGTACTGAATTTTTTACTCAGTTGCAAGATGCTCACACTACATTTGAGCCAATAAAAAAAGAGATTAATAAGCCTGAAACAGATACTTTATCTGCCGCCTCAGCAGATTCCTCATCAGTTACTAATGAAAAATTAAACAGTGATTCAGATGATGAAGACATTGCCCAAATAAATTTGTCTGGAAGCGATATTCTGGAGCAGATCAATTCATCTCAACTAATGAACACTGAGGTTACAAAGCCAAGTGAAAAAGTAAAAGATATAAACCTTGCAGATACATCAACAAATAAAACACCGCTTGTTATTGCTGATTTAAAAGAGAAACTGCCGGTTAAAGGCTATGTTGCTGTGCCAGCAAAAGATTTACCTGTTAAAGATGAAGTAGGTAAAATAATAAGACCACATGCAACACTTACTGATAACAACGCAAGCGGTGTGGCAAGTTTAGTCGATAATGTAGATATTAATGACTCGTCAAATTCACAAAGACAAAATAAAACGTCTCTTGCTCAGGCTGTTGAAGCAGAACTAAATATAAAATCGGATAAAGTTAAACACCCTGCAGAGGCGCAAAGTATAACTCAGGGCTTTGATACAAAAGATAATGGAGCAGATACTAAAAAAGGCATTTTTACGGATAAAATAACAGCTACACAAAGTTCAGTACTCTCTGACGTGAGTGTCAATTCTGATCAGACTATTTTAAAAACGGATGTTGATAAAATAGTTACTACTCAAAGCACAGTAGAGAATAGTGGTAAAGTTAACGTCAATACCATAGCTCAAAATACCATAGCTAAAAATACAGTTGCGGAACTAGCAGAAAATACGCTCACAGCAACTTCACCTAACTCAAACATAACTGAAACTGAAAAAGCAGACGCGATAAATACACTCATTGCTAAAGATGAAAATGCATTAATGTTACCCAACTCAAACATAACTGAAACTGAAAAAGCAGACGCGATAAATGCACTCATTGCTAAAGATGTAAATGCATTTAAAACAGATAAAGTATTAGCAAGCCTAACGCCTGAACAGCTAACAAAATTACAGACTGAAATTAAACCAGTGATGCTTGACGCATCAAGCAAAGCTGAAAAATTGACGGTTTTAAAGCAAATTCTTACCCAATTTATAACGGATAATAAACAGACACAAAGCACTGACGTTAAGTCGTCACCCAGTGAGCAGTTTAATACGCTTTCAGGGACAGAAAAGCAGGCACTACTGACTCAATTAAATGCCTTTATTAAAGCCGAGCAACCAAAAGGTGAACAGTTAGCGGCTATTAAGCAAGCGATTGGTGAGCTAAAAGTGTTGGTTGCGAAAGATGCGAATCAATCATCAGACACTAAATTTACGATATCGCAAAAAGCTGTAAATGACTCACAAAAATTGCCGCAAACAAATGAATCTCAAATAGACAAAGTGGTTACCTTACCGGTAAAAGGTGAAGAGATAACAAAACCAGTTACTTTTGTAGCTTCACAAACACCAAATACGGTAAACAGACTACAAAAAGTGAGTGTGAAATCAGGCTCTGAAAATAGCGCTGATCCAACTAAATTAGCAGCACAGCCTACTAGTGATGAAGAGCTTACAAAAGCGCTTGAGCAATTGCAAAAAGAGGGGCTAAAAAATACCACGGCTGAGCAGTCACCCGCTAAAGTTATGCAGGTGTTTAACCATATAACTAATGCTTTAAATACAACCCAAACCAGTGCCCAAAGCTATTATGATTCGGTTGATTATGAAATGGGCTTGTTGGATCAACAAACTATTCAAAATCAGCAGTTACAAAGTACAGCACAGACAAAGCAGGTAAGTATTGATCCTGGTGTGATGCAGGCGATTAATATAGTTAAAAGTGACGCGGCCAAGTTACTACAAGAGCGCGTTAGTTCAATGCTAAGCATTAATAACAAAGAGGCTGAAATTCGTCTGGATCCACCTGAGATGGGTAGCATGCAAATACGAGTTCGTAGCGATGCAGAACAAGCACAAATTAACTTTGTGGTACAAAACCAGCAGGCCAAAGAAGCACTCGAACAATCTATGCCTCGCTTACGCGAAATGTTAGCGCAACAGGGATTGGAACTTGGTGAAAGCACTATTTCATATGGCCAATCAGGTGGTGAAAATGCTGAGCAAAATGAATCGGGGGCGGGTGAGCAATTAGCCAAAAATGGAGTAGCAAATAGTGAAAGTGATGAGCCATCAAATAGCCCAGAACAAACTTCTGAGCAACAAACATCATCATCAATAGATTACTATGCCTAACTACTGCTATTATAATAACTAAAACAAACAAATACCTTTGCGATATAAGGAATCATGATGGCTGAAGAAACAAGTTTAGAAATAGAAGAAGCGCCGAAAAGTAAAAAAAAGCTGATAATTATTATTGCAGCAGTACTGCTCGTTGTAGGTGGTGCTGCGGGGTTCTTTTTAATGTCGGGCTCGGATGAGCCTGTTGAAACATTAGATGAAGAAACGACCCTTTCAGAAGAAGCGCCAGAAGCTTCTGGGTCATCTGCAGAAATAGGCAGTGCACTTTATGTTGCGATGCCAAGACCTTTTGTTTTTAACGTTCCGGGCTCGAGCCGAGATAGAATTGTACAAATTAAAGTACAACTTTTGGTACGTGGTGAGGTAAATGAAGAAACAGCTAAAAAGCATATTCCGCTGATTGAAGGTAAGTTACTCAGTGTATTTTCAACCACTACAGCTGACGAGCTTAGTACCAGTGCAGGTAAAGAAACACTGCGTTTTACTGCGCTAGAGACAGTGCAAACTGCCTTAAATGACGTTGAAGGCAGCAAAGTAATTGAGCGGGTATTATTTACCGGCTTTGTAATGCAATAAGGGGTTAGCGTGAGCGACTTATTATCCCAAGACGAAATTGATGCTCTATTACATGGTGTTGATGACGTTGAAGAGGAAGATATAAACGATGGTGAAGATGGCGGGGGAAGTACGCTTCAGTACGATTTTTCTTCGCAAGATCGAATCGTACGTGGTCGCATGCCGACGCTGGAAATTGTTAATGAGCGTTTTGCTCGCCATATGCGAATTAGCCTATTTAATATGATGCGCCGCACAGCGGAAGTGTCTATTAATGGCGTTCAAATGATAAAGTTTGGTGAGTATGTTCACACTTTATTTGTACCAACAAGCTTAAATATGGTGCGTTTCAGACCTTTAAAGGGTACCGGCCTGATCACCATGGAAGCACGGTTAGTATTCATTTTGGTGGATAACTTTTTTGGCGGTGATGGCCGTTACCACGCAAAAATTGAAGGCCGTGAATTTACCCCGACAGAACGCCGAATTGTGCAAATGTTGCTAAAAATAATCTTTGAAGATTATAAAGAGGCATGGGCACCGGTAATGGACGTGTCGTTTGAGTACCTCGATTCAGAGGTAAACCCCGCAATGGCTAATATTGTGAGCCCGACTGAAGTTGTGGTTATTAGCTCTTTTCATATTGAACTCGATGGTGGCGGCGGTGATTTTCATATTGCCTTGCCATATTCAATGCTCGAACCAATAAGGGAACTTTTGGATGCGGGTGTTCAGTCAGATACTGAAGATACCGACTTGCGTTGGAGTAAGGCATTACGAGATGAAATAATGGATGTTGAGGTTGACATGTCAACTCAGCTTTTAGAAGTTGACTTAACACTTCAACAAATAATGGAGCTTAAAGCAGGTGATATTATTCCTGTTGAAATGCCAGAGCATATAACTGTATTTGTAGAAGAGCTACCCACGTTTAGAGCTAAAATGGGCCGCTCTCGTGATAATGTTGCGTTGCAAATTAGCGAAAAAATTAAACGTCCTGATTCAGTTAAATCTGAGCTGCATGTATTTACCAAAGGCGGCAAGAAAATTGACTCAGATGCAGAGTTAGCAGAATTAGAAGAAGATTTACACCTTTCAGACGGTGTAGACTTAGACTGGTAATTGATTAAAAGGTTAAACGTATGAGCGATGATCAAGACACAATGGACGAATGGGCAGCCGCACTTGCTGAGGCTGAAGGCGGTGATGATGCTGGCGAAGCGCAAGTTGCCGAACTTGATGAATTAAGTGATGAAAAAAGCGAAATAACAGGCGAAGAAAAGCGCAAGCTCGATACTATTTTAGATATCCCAGTGACCATATCGATGGAAGTTGGACGCTCAAAAATTAATATTCGTAATTTGCTACAACTTAACCAAGGCTCTGTAGTTGAGCTTGATCGTGTTGCTGGTGAGCCATTAGATGTATTGGTTAATGGTACCTTAATTGCTCACGGTGAAGTGGTGGTGGTAAATGATAAGTTTGGTATTCGCCTAACGGATGTTATCAGCCAAGTAGAGCGGATCAAAAAGTTACGATGAGTGCCTTTTTTGCGCTAACAGCGTCTGTATTTACAAAAACAGAGTCAGTTACGCCTACGGGCGATTTAATTTCTATGGTGCTTTCGCTTGTTGTGGTGCTAGTGCTCATTGTTGTTCTGGCTATTTTTGTAAAGAAACTTAATCCTAATTTGGCAAACAGTGATGAATTTAAAGTGGTTCGAAGTCTTCCCTTAGGCTCACGCGAACGCTTAATGGTGGTAGAAATTGATAATGCGCAGCATTTATTAGGCGTCACGCCGCACAGTATTAATTACCTTCATAAATTAGAATCACCACTGAGTGAAAAAGAAATCCCAGAACTTGCTAAGCAATTTAGTAAACTGTTAAACCCCAAATCGAAACAAAATAAAAAGAACTGAACCTATGACTAAGTGGCTGCTAATTATTTTTGCCATTGTGTTTGTTCCAAGCGTAAGTGCCGAAGGTATTGATGCGCTTACTATCACAACAAACGCAGATGGCACACAAGATTACTCGGTGACATTGCAAGTTTTAGCCATTATGACGGCGCTGAGTTTTATTCCGGCAGCCATAATCATGATGACGTCTTTTACACGTATTATTGTTGTACTCGCAATTTTACGCCAAGCAATTGGTTTGCAGCAAACGCCCTCTAATCAAGTACTGTTGGGCATGTCTTTATTTTTAAGTATTTTTATCATGGCGCCTATTTATCAAAAGGTTAATGACGTAGCCATAGAGCCTTATTTAAATGAGCAAGTTACGTCGGTACAAGCATTGGAGCTTGCAAAAGAGCCAATGAAAGCATTTATGCTCTCGCAGGTTCGTTTAAAAGACTTAGAAACATTTGCCAAAATAGCAGGCTACGACAAGCTAGAGTCACCTGAAGAAACTCCGCTTATAGTTCTTATACCCGCATTTGTAACAAGCGAACTGCAAACTGCGTTCATCATAGGATTCATGTTTTTTATACCTTTTTTAATCGTCGACTTAGTTGTTGCGTCTGTACTCATGGCTATGGGTATGATGATGCTCTCCCCTATGATTGTTTCCTTACCCTTTAAAATAATGCTGTTTGTACTTGTTGATGGCTGGAGCTTAGTGATGGGAACCCTCGCCAAAAGCTTTGGTTTAGGCACATAGTATGTATTTTTTGAATGTAACTGAAAGATAGGATTACAGCATGGAACCAGAAATTTTTGTTGATATTCTTAGCGATGCACTGTTTTTAGTTATTAAGTTAGTATCGGCTATTGTTGTTCCAGGTTTAATTATTGGCCTAGTGGTGGCGGTGTTTCAAGCCGCTACGTCTATCAATGAACAAACGTTGAGTTTTTTACCGCGTTTGCTAATTACTATAAGTGCATTAATTGTTGGTGGTCACTGGTTTACACAAGAACTTATGGACTTTTTTACCCGGTTGGTGTTGCTCATTCCCGAAATTGCAGGTTAGCAAGTGGAGTACCCGTTTTCAGTTGTCATTCAATGGTTGAGCGACTTTTTACTACCTTTGGTACGTATTAGTTCCATGATTATGATAATGGCGGGGTTAGGCGCTAAAAATGTGCCAACACGTATAAAGCTGGGTTTATCAGTGGTCGTGACTCTGTTGGTTGTGCCTGTTCTTCCTCCAGCTACATTTACTAACTTGTTTTCGTTTGAAATGATTTTAGTGGTCATACAGCAAATGCTTATTGGAATAGCGATTGGCTTTGCTTCTACCTTGTTACTCAATACCTTCGTTTTGGCAGGTCAGATACTTGCTATGCAAACCGGTTTAGGTTTTGCCTCTGTCATTGACCCCTCAAATGGGGCCAGCGTTCCGGCTGTTGGTCAGTTTTTTCTTATTTTAGCAACACTATTATTTTTTGTATTCAATGGCCATTTAATGATGATACAGATGGTTGTACATAGTTTTGAAGTACTGCCAATTGATGGTAATTGGTGGTCAGTAGATCATTACTGGGATATTGTAACGTGGGGCGGTTGGATGTTTACAACAGCTTTAGTGCTCTCACTTGCACCATTGACGGCAATGCTAGTTATTAATATTTCATTTGGTATTATGACCCGTGCGGCGCCTCAGCTAAATATTTTTGCTATTGGTTTTCCATTCACCCTTGTTGCAGGGCTTGTCATTATTTGGGCAACACTGGGCAACTTCATCCTGCAATTTGAATTCCAGTGGCTTAAAATGATCGAACTAATGTGTACCTTAGTTGGTTGTTCACCTTAGGAGTGTGTTATGGCTGAAGATTCAGGTCAAGAAAAAACAGAAGAACCCACAGGGAAAAAAATAGAAGAGTCTAAAAAGAAAGGGCAGGTTGCTCGTTCTAAAGAATTAGGCACTATGTTTGTTCTTATATTTTCAGCTATTTCATTGTTAATGTACGGCCCTGAAATTGGTAAGGGTTTATACAATATTATGGGCAGAATGCTCAGCCTTAATCGAAATGAAACCTACGACACCACTAAAATGTTTGCGGTTTGGTCCAGTGTTGCCGACGCGCTTATTTTTCCTATGGCTATGTTTGTATTCATTATTTTATTTGCGGGCATTATAGGTAATACTTTACTAGGTGGCTTTAATTTTAGTTGGCAAGCAGCCGCTCCTAAAGCAAGCAAAATGTCTCCATTTAAAGGCTTTAAACGCATGTTTGGCCCACAAGCTGCAGTAGAGCTTACTAAAGCTATTTTAAAGTTTTTAGTGGTCGCAAGTTTTGCCTTTTTTTTGATTAATACTTTTTTTGACGAAATATTACATTTAAGTATTGAGTCTGCACCTAATAATATTATCCATGCGCTCGAAATCCTCTCGTGGATGTTTTTAGCATTGTCGTGCACATTGGTAATTATTGCAGCAATCGATGCCCCGTATCAAAGTCATACTCACCATAAGCAGTTAAAAATGACACTGCAAGAAGTAAAAGATGAGTACAAAAACTCTGAAGGTGACCCTCAAATAAAAGCGCGTATTAGGCAAACTCAGAGACAAATGTCTCAAAAAAGAATGATGCAAGACGTGCCCGATGCCGATGTAGTTGTTACCAACCCAACGCATTATTCTGTTGCTCTTAAATACGACACTGAGCGAGCAGGAGCACCTATAGTGCTTGCTAAAGGCGTGGATGAACTGGCTATGCAAATTCGAAAAGTGGCAAACGGTAATGATGTACCCATTGTTGAGTCGCCAATGCTTACTCGAGCGCTTTATCATACCGCAGAAGTGGGAGAACAAATTCCTGATCAACTGTTTACTGCCGTTGCACAGGTGCTAGCTTATGTTTTTCAGCTAAAACGCTTCAATAAAGGTCGCGGAAAACGCCCGACTAAGCTTAATAAAAAGCTCCCCATTCCTGATGCCTACAGGTATTAATATTACCCCTTTATTAACTTGGAATAGTTATTGCTAATTCTACGTAGTGTCAATTTTTTGAAATTGTAGAATTATGAGTTTTAAAGCGGTATTACAACAACTTAATGCAGATAAAAAAGAATATGCAAAGGGCGTAGGTACGCCTTTGCTTGTGCTTGCAGCTTTGGGAATGGTCATTTTACCGTTACCGCCATTTTTACTTGATATCCTTTTTTCATTCAATATTGCGTTAGCGTTGGTGGTTCTACTCGTCACCGTTTACACCATGAAACCCGTTGAGTTTGGTATGTTTCCGGCCGTGTTGCTTATCGCCACAATTATGCGTTTAGCACTCAACGTAGCCAGTACACGTGTTGTACTTTTAGAGGGACATAATGGTGGAGATGCTGCGGGGAAGGTAATAGAAGCCTTTGGCTCTGTTGTGATTGGCGGTAATTATGCTGTTGGTTTAGTGGTGTTTTTAATTTTGATTATTATTAACTTTGTAGTAATCACAAAAGGTGCCGGGCGTATTTCTGAGGTATCTGCACGTTTTACACTTGATGCAATGCCTGGTAAGCAAATGGCAATTGATGCTGATTTAAACGCAGGGTTTATTAGTGCCGAGCAAGCGCGCGATCGCCGAGAAGAAGTAACCCGCGAGGCCGATTTTTATGGTTCAATGGATGGTGCAAGTAAGTTTGTAAAAGGTGATGCTATTGCGGGTATCGTCATTTTAATTATTAACATTGTTGGTGGTCTATTTGTTGGCATGATCCAGCATGACTTAAGCTTTGGCCAAGCTATGGAAGTTTACACACTCCTTACGATTGGTGATGGCTTAGTGGCTCAGCTACCCTCATTACTACTATCAATTGGTACCGCAATTGTAGTAACACGCCAAAACGAGTCTCTCAATATGGGCGACCAGTTTAAGAAACAACTTGGCAACGAAAAATCTTTATTTATAGCCTCTGGCATCTTAATTACCATGGGCTTAGTGCCTGGCATGCCTCATTTAGCATTTTTAAGCCTAGGTGCATTATTAGGTTATTTAGCTTATTACACTCAACAAAGTAAATTAAAAGTGGCTGCAGCAGAAGCCGAGGCTGCTGCAAATGGAACTGCTGGTAAGGGCGTTGCCAACAAGCAAGAGCAAAAAGAACTTGGCTGGGATGACGTTCAGCAAGTAGATGTAATTGGCTTAGAAGTGGGTTACAGATTAATTCCTTTGGTTGACCAATCTCAAGGCGGAGAGCTGCTAAATCGTATTAAGGGTGTTCGTAAAAAGCTCTCTCAAGAGCTGGGTTTTTTAGTTCCACCCGTACATATTCGCGATAACTTAGAGCTTGACCCTAATGCATACAGAATTACGCTTATGGGTGTATCTACCGGTGAAGGTGAACTGAAGCATGGTGATGAGTTAGCAATAAATCCAGGTCAAGTATTTGGGCCAATTAAAGGGGTTGAAACTAAAGACCCTGCTTTTGGGCTTGATGCGGTATGGATAAAACCAGATCAAAAAGACGAAGCACAATCGCTTGGCTATACCGTGGTAGATTCAGCGACAGTTGTGGCTACGCATATTAGCCAGTTACTCACTAACAGCGCAGCACTGTTGTTAGGTCACGAGGAAGTACAGAACTTATTAGATATGTTAGGTAAAAGCCACCCTCGCTTAGTTGAAGGTCTAGTCCCTGACGTATTACCGTTAACTGTGATTGTAAAAGTACTACAAAATCTACTTAATGAAGGCGTTGCAATTCGTGATATGCGCTCAATTGTACAAACCCTTGTTGAGTATGGGCCACGTAGTCAAGACCCTGATGTGCTAACGGCTGCAGTACGTATTTCATTACGTCGATTAATCGTTCAAGACGCTGTAGGCATGTCTTCAGAAATCCCTGTCATAACCTTGGCGCCTGAGTTGGAACAGATGTTGCATCAGTCACTACAAAATGCAGGCGACGAAGGTGCCGGTATAGAACCAGGACTTGCAGAGCGACTTCAAGTGTCACTAAATGAAGCGCATCAAAATCAAGAAATGTCCGGTGAACCTTCAATATTGCTAACGTCGGGAATGTTACGCACTGTGTTATCTCGTTTTGTTAAGTACACCATCCCGGGTTTAAGGGTGATGTCTTATCAAGAGGTACCAGATGAAAGACAGATCAAGATAGTCAGCTCTGTGGGCCAACAATAAGATTTTAAAGGGGTTGAATCATGAAAATAAAACGTTTTTTTGCTAAAGATATGCGCACAGTACTTAAAGAAGTTAAAGACGAATTAGGTGTTGATGCGGTTATTATGTCAAATAAAAAACTAGCTAACGGTGTAGAAATTGTAGCAGCAGTAGATTATGACAAAGCAGCCCCTAAAAAAGAGCAAGCACTTAGCGCTCCAGCACAAAGCTCAACAAAAACACAGCCAGTGCATAATTTTGTAAAACCAGAGCCTCTTCGCGCTAAACCAGAGCCACAAGTGAAAGTAGCCGATAGTCTTCAGGCATTATTAGAGCGTCAAGCCCCACGCCCTCGTTCTGCAGAATTGGCTTCTATGTTTTCTCAATCAGGTATTGATACTATAGACAACTACCAAGAGCCAGTTCAAGAGCAGCGTCCTCGTCCTATGTTCACTAATGAACGTCAAGCTTCAGCGCGTCCGCAAACACAAGCAGACAGCCTTGGATTTGATGATTTAGAAAGTGGTTTTGATGATCTTGACAGTTCAGTGACACCTCGCCAAGAAACTAAGCATACTGAAAGTGAGCAAATTTCGTCAATGCGTGACGAAATGAATGCCATTCGTCAATTGTTAGAACATCAAGTGTCAGGGCTTATGCAACAAGACATGGCAAGACGCGATCCTACTCGTGCATGCATGATTGATCGTTTAGTCGGTATGGGAATAGATAAAGATGTTGCTGAGCAAATGGCGTGCTTTGTACCTGACGATGTATCTCGCCAGCAAGGTTGGAAAGCACTTTTAACAATGGTTGAAGATCAGATGCAGACAACCAACAACGAGATTTTACGTCAAGGCGGTGTATACGCCTTAGTCGGCCCAACGGGTGTTGGCAAAACAACAACCGTTGCTAAATTAGCTGCACTTGGCGCACAAAAATACGGTGCAGACAAAGTCGCTTTAATCACAACAGACACATACAGAATTGGTGCTTATGAGCAACTCGCCACTTATGGCCGAATTATAGGTTGTGGTGTTAAGCAAGTTAAAGATGCTAATGAATTAGCTGAAGTTTTATATCATTTACGAAATAAACGACTAGTATTAATTGATACTGCGGGTATGAGCCAGCGCGACTTGCGCTTAACTGAGCAACTTAATACGCTAATGCGTAATCAGCGTGTTGATATTCGTAGTTATTTAGTGCTCAGCGCAACATCGCAAATACATGTGTTGCAAGAAACCGTTAGGCACTTTAAAAAAGTGCAGTTAAGTGGTTGTATATTCACCAAATTAGACGAATCTTTAAGTTTAGGTGAGATTATTAGTATAGCGATTCAAAATCGCCTTCCAATAGGGTATCTTACTAACGGTCAACGAGTACCAGAAGATATTCGAGTTGCAAATGCTGAAAAACTAGTTAAAAAGGCTGAGCAACTCTATTTAAAAAGAGCAAAAGCACAACATTCAAGGCACCAAGCAGTGGCGCCAAGCACAGTAGGGATGTATGATTAACACAGTATTAGATCAAGCAAGTGGCCTGCGCAAAATGAGTCAAAACAATAACAACGGCGTAAAAGTTATCGCTGTCACTGGCGGTAAAGGTGGAGTAGGAAAAACAAATGTTTCTCTGAATACTGCAATTGCATTAGGCCAGCAAGGTAACAGAGTGTTGGTTCTTGATGCCGATTTAGGCTTAGCAAACTGTGACGTTATGCTAGGACTACGTGTTGAACGTAACTTATCACATGTTTTATCTGGTGAATGTGAACTTGATGAAATTTTAGTTGAAGGCCCCGCAGGTATAAAGATTGTACCCGCAACGTCAGGCTCTCAAAGTATGGTTGAATTGTCGCCTTCAGAGCACGCGGGACTTATACGGGCTTTTAGTGAATTAAATACAGAATTTGATATTTTAATTGTCGACACAGCCGCAGGTATTTCAGACATGGTGCTGAGTTTTTCTCGCGCGGCACAAGACGTCATGGTTGTTGTATGCGACGAGCCCACATCGATTACAGATGCTTACGCGCTCATTAAAGTGTTGAGTCGCGAGCATGGTGTATACAAATTTAAAATTGTTGCAAATATGGTCCGTAGTATGCGTGAAGGGCAAGAGTTATTTGCTAAACTTTCCAAAGTGACCGATCGTTTTTTAGATGTATCAATGGACCTGGTCGCAACGGTTCCCTACGACGAAAATATGCGCAAAGCAACGCGTCGCCAAAAAGTTATTGTAGAGCTTTTTCCTAATTCGCCGGCGGCACTTGCGTTTCAAGCTTTAGCAACAAAAGCAGTTAAATGGCCAATACCTAATCAACCATCAGGTCATCTGGAGTTTTTCATAGAGAAACTAGTAAACGGCTAATTATGACAACATTGGTGAATAAAGTTATGGGATATCAATCAGCACAAAATTTAAATGTGATTGTTGAAAAACATGCATCACTTGTCAAAAAAGTGGCATGTCATCTTATAGCGCGTTTACCAGCCAGCGTGCAGCTGGACGATTTAATACAATCAGGAATGATAGGTCTGATTGAAGCATCTAAAAGTTTTGATGCAACCAAAGGGGCTAGCTTTGAAACTTTTGCGGGGATTCGTATTCGTGGGGCAATGCTTGACGAGATGCGACGTGGCGATTGGGCACCCCGTTCAGTGCATCGTAAAAGCCGTTTGGTGGCCGAAACAATTGCTTTTTTAGAAAAAAGCTTAAACCGTGAGCCGACAGATATAGAAGTTGCTGAAAAACTTGAAATTTCGTTAAATGAGTACCATCATATCTTAAACGATGTAAATGCAAGTAAAGTACTCGGTATTGAAGACCTTGGTGTTGATGAAGATGCCATCAGTCCAGTGGGCCAAGATTTAGCGCTAGACAAACCGTTTAATAATGTTAAAAATGAGCGGTTTAACGAGTCTTTATTAGGTGCAATAAAATCTTTACCAGAACGTGATGCAATGGTGCTGTCTTTGTACTATAACGATGAAATGAATTTAAAAGAAATAGGGCATATACTCGATGTAAGTGAATCGCGTGTAAGTCAAATACATGGTCAGGCGATGATTAAGCTTAAAGCTAAAATCAATGACTGGATAAATTAGTAGTAAGTAAACAAGGTTAAGACCTCACTGGGGGATGTTTTGGATAAAAACATGAAAATTCTGGTTGTTGACGATTTTTCAACAATGAGACGTATTATTAAAAATCTGTTGCGTGACTTAGGTTTCACTAATGTTCAAGAAGCAGACGATGGGTCAACCGCTTTGCCAATGCTACAAAATCAAGTATTTGATTTTGTTGTTACCGATTGGAATATGCCAGGAATGCAGGGTATAGACCTACTAAGAGCAATACGTGCGGATGATAAGCTTAAACACATTCCAGTATTGATGGTAACGGCTGAAGCTAAAAAAGAACAAATTATAGCGGCAGCACAGGCAGGTGTTAATGGTTATATCGTTAAGCCATTTACTGCTGGAACACTCAAAACTAAATTAGAAAAAGTATTTGAACGTTTAGGCTAATGATAGGGGGAGAGGCTTATGTCAGCACTTGCTGCGCCTCAAATAACTTTAGAACAAGCTCGTCAGCTCGTTGTTTTTCTAGAAAACGGTGAGCAAGACAAAGCCAATCAGTTAATTTTAGATACCGCTTCTAAGGAGCAATCTGAAATATTTGCTGAGGTTGGAAAGTTAACCCGTCAATTGCATGAAGCTTTAAAAAGCTTTGAGCTAGACACTCGCTTATCTGACTTAACTACCGATGCTATTCCAGATGCAAAAAAACGGCTCAATTATGTTATAGAAATGACAGAAAATGCCGCGAATAAAACAATGGATGCTGTTGAGGCTAGCCTACCAATTGCTCAACAGTTGGCAGACGAAATATCTCATATCAAACCGACATGGGATCGCCTAATGAATCGAGAGATTGAGTTAGGGGAGTTTAAATCGTTATGCCACAGCATTGATAAGTTTATGAACAATTCTCATCATAAAACTGATGAGCTGCAAAGTTTGATGACTAATGTACTTATGGCACAAGACTATCAAGATTTAACCGGACAAGTTATTCGCCGAGTTATTGAGCTTGTTAGAGAAGTTGAAGAAAGCTTAATTCATCTTTTGACAGCCTTCGCTGATCAAAGCGAAAGTAAAGCCGAAAAAATAGAACAACAAAAAACAAATGAACCATTAGACGAACAAACTTTAGCAGGTCCAGAAGGCCCTATTATTGATAAAGAATCACGTAATGATGTTGTATCTGATCAAGATGAAGTCGATGATCTTTTATCAAGTTTGGGCTTCTAAGAGGAGAGTAACTGCATGTTTGAAGTCGATGAAGATATTTTACAAGACTTTCTTGTAGAGGCAGGAGAAATCCTAGAGCTTTTATCTGAACAGTTAGTTGAGCTGGAAAACAATCCAGAGGACACCGAATTACTCAATGCCATATTTAGAGGGTTCCACACTGTAAAAGGTGGTGCTGGATTTTTAGCTATGACCGAGCTCGTTGATGCATGTCATGGCGCAGAGAATGTGTTCGATCTGCTTAGGCAAGGCGTACGAACGGTTAATTCAGAGTTGATGGATGTAATTTTACAAGCTCTCGATACGATTAACGAGATGTTTGCCACCATTCAAAATCGTGACAAACCAGAACCCGCCGATCCTGAACTTCTTGAAACCCTTCATAAACTAGGTTTACCTCCAACAGAAGAAGAGCTTGCTGGTGACTCACCAGTTGATTCAACTGAAGAACCTCAAGCCGAGGTTATTGATGCCCCAGTTGCCGAGGAAGCCTCAGGAACTGATGAAGAAGATCCGTTTGCATTTGACGAGCTATTTAGCGGTGGAACAGTTGAACAAAGCGATGATGAAACTCAGATTGACGAAATAACAGAAGATGAATTTGAAAACTTACTAGACGAATTACATGGAAAAGGTCAAAGTCCAGTAGCTGAAAGCGCGTCCAGTAGTAGTGATGTCAGTGGAGACATTACAGATGATGAGTTTGACAACTTACTTGATGAACTTCATGGCGTTGGAAGCTTTGGTGCTGTTGCGGCCAGTGAGCCTGTAAAAGAGCAAACAGCAAGTAATAATTCTGCAGAAAGTTCTGCAACGCCTTCAACAAGTTCACCTGCAAGTGATTCTAGCGATGATGAAATTAGCGATGATGAATTTGAAGCATTGCTTGACGAGCTTCATGGTTCAGGTGCTCCTAAATCAATAGAGAGCCCTGCAGCTCCAGAGCCGAAGCCGGCGGCAAAACCCGTGGCTAAAGTAAGTGAGCCTGTCAAAAAGCCTGAACCTGTTAAAGCAGCAGCCCCAAAACCTGTTCAAAAGCCAGCAGACAAACCGGCAGCAAAACCTGTAGCAAAAGCGGCTCCAGCGCCAGCAGCTGTGAAAAAGCCAGCTCCTCCGCAAGCAGAAACAACAGTGCGAGTTGACACAAAACGCCTAGACCAAATAATGAATATGGTGGGTGAGTTAGTACTTGTTCGTAATAGGTTGGTAAGTTTAGCCACTAACTCAGAAAGTGAAGCAATGGGTAAAGCCATTTCTAACCTAGATGTAGTGACTGCAGATATTCAAGGTGCAGTAATGCAAACGCGAATGCAGCCAATTAAAAAGGTATTTGGCCGCTTCCCTCGCGTTGTTCGTGACTTAGCACGAAGCCTCAATAAAGATATTAGCTTACAGCTTGTCGGTGAAGAAACCGATTTAGACAAAAACTTAGTTGAGGCACTTGCAGACCCGCTTGTTCACTTAGTTAGAAACTCAGTTGACCACGGAATAGAAATGCCAGCTGATCGTGAAGCAGCAGGTAAACCTCGGACGGGTAATGTAACACTTTCAGCGTCTCAAGAGGGAGATCATATTTTGCTTACCATCAAAGATGATGGTGCGGGTATGGACGCAGAAAAGCTCAAAAAGATAGCGATTGGTAAAGGGGTAATAGATCACGATCAAGCAAGTCGTTTATCGGATACTGAAGCATACAACTTAATATTTGCACCAGGATTTTCTACCAAAGAAGAGATCTCTGACATCTCAGGCCGTGGTGTGGGAATGGATGTTGTAAAAACTAAAATCACTCAACTTAATGGCTCAGTGAGTATTCAGTCAGAGCTAGGTGTTGGTACAATTTTAGAAATAAAAGTACCGTTAACACTTGCGATATTACCAACCTTGATGGTTGTAGTTGGCGAACAAACATTTGCATTACCATTAGCAGGTGTAAGCGAAATATTCCATTTAGATTTAACCAAAACAAATGTTGTTGATGGTCAATTAACCATTATTGTACGTAAGAAAGCGATACCGCTATTTTATCTTGAGCATTGGTTAGTTAAAGGAGCAGATCGCACTCAGCGCAAAGCGCAAGGTCATGTTGTTATTGTTCAAATAGGTACTCAGCAGGTTGGTTTTGTAGTTGATTCTTTAATAGGTCAAGAAGAAGTTGTAATTAAACCTCTTGATGCTCTTTTGCAAGGTACTCCAGGTATGGCAGGCGCAACTATTACATCAGATGGTGGAATTGCACTAATTTTAGATGTTCCAAATATGTTAAAACACTACGCTGGCTAAATCATAAAGTAGGTACACACAAGATGTGTACCTACGTATAAATTTAATAAGAGAGCTAAATGGCCGTAAAAGTTTTAGTTGTTGATGATTCGAGCTTTTTTCGTCGTAGAGTAAGCGAAATCCTTGAACAAGACAGCGACATACAAGTTATAGGTTTTGCCATTAATGGCAGAGAGGCTGTAGAAAAAACGGCTCAGCTTCGTCCTGATATGATCACGATGGATGTAGAAATGCCTGTGCTTGATGGTATCAGTGCTGTTAAAGAGATAATGGCAAGTAACCCCACGCCAATCTTAATGTTTTCCTCTTTAACCCGTGCTGGCGCAACAGCAACACTTGATGCGCTTGATGCTGGAGCGATGGATTTTTTACCTAAAAAGTTTGAAGATATTGCACGTAATAATGAAGATGCGATAAAGCTCCTTCAAGCTAAAGTCAAAGAAATTGGTAATAAGCGCATTCCTAGAGCCTTTAAGCCAATAACACACCAGAAACCAGCGGCACGCTCTGTGCCTGATAAAACCAGTAATACTGGGTCTTCAATCAGGCAACCAGATAGAAGTTTTCAGCGTTCAACAACCGCATCGACATTAACAAAAACACAAAACAACGTACCAACTCGTGCAAGTGGCAAGCAATACAAGCTTGTGGCTATCGGTACATCTACTGGTGGTCCTGTTGCTTTACAAAATGTGCTTACGCAATTACCCGCTAATTTTCCGCATCCCATTTTACTTATCCAGCATATGCCTGCTGCTTTTACACCGGCATTTGCAGCTCGTTTAAATGGATTGTGCAAAATAAAAGTAAAAGAAGCACAGCAAGGTGATCGTCTTGATGCTGGAACTGCCTATTTGGCTCCTGGCGGGCAACAAATGATGGTTGAAGGTCGAGGTGGTTCTAAAACATTGCGCGTTTTTGAAGACAATAGCGAACGAATCACTTATAAACCCAGTGTTGACGTTACATTTGCAAGTATTGCAAAAGCTTATCAGGGAGATGTTTTAGCTATTATTTTAACCGGCATGGGGGCTGATGGTAGAGATGGCGCAAGAATGTTAAAACAAACTGGCGCCACTATTTGGGCACAAGATGAAAAAAGCTGTGTTGTTTATGGTATGCCACAAGCTGTTGCTAATGCGGGGCTTTCAAGTGAGAGTTTAGCGCTTGACGATATTGCAACGCGGATAAAAAGTGAAACCGGTTGTGGATAAGCTTTCTGTACTTGGTTTAATTGTTGCACTAAGTGCTATAGCAATTGGCTATCATTTAGAAGGTGGTGTGATTGCAGCACTTTTTAATGGCCCTGCGCTTATTATAGTACTAGGTGGGACAGTAGGCGCTGTAATGCTGCAAACGTCTACTAGTACCTTTAAAAAAATGCTTAGAATGAGTCACTGGGTATTTGTGACTCCCAGTTACAATATTGATGATGCAATTGAGCAAGTTAAACGTTGGTCTCATAAAGCGAGACAAGAAGGATATTTGGCATTAGAGGATGAGGCCCTAACTCACTCAGATGTATATGCAGCAAAAGGGCTGAGTTTACTTGTTGATGGCGGTTCAGAGCAGAGGCTACGTGATACGCTTGAAATAGATTTAATGCTGGAGCGTGAGCGTTTGCTTGAAGCTGCACGTGTATACGAAGCAATGGGCGGTTATAGCCCTACCATCGGTATTTTAGGAGCTGTTCTTGGGCTCATTCAGGCTATGTCTTTTATTACCGATCCGCAATTGCTTGGCGCTGGAGTTGCAACAGCCTTTATTGCAACGATTTATGGGGTGGGGTTAGCTAATTTATTATTTTTGCCAATGGCACATAAGCTCAAGCAACGTGTAGAAGAAAAGATGCTTTACCACGAAATGCTTGCAGAAGGGATAATTGCAATCAGCGATGGCCAAAGCCCAATGAACATTGAGCTAAAGTTAGAAGCTTATCGTGTTGAACGGCCAAGCCTAGTGGACGCATAAAAATGATGCGTCGACGATTTGGTCGCTCGGCCCATAAAAACCAGCATACAGAGCGCTGGTTAGTATCTTATGCGGATTATATGACCATTATGTTTGCCTTCTTTGTTGTAATGTATGCGATTGCGATTAACAAAGAAGAAAACTTCCAAATTTTATCCGATTCCCTAGAGCAAGTATTCGACAAGTCGGCTCGTGTTTATTCTCAGCAAGGTACGGGGGTAGATGGTACTGGAATACTTACTGATAGGGTTACTCCTGAAGATGAATTGCTGTATGGCGAAAGTATCAACAAGGAAGAGCAAGGCCCAGAGTTGTTAGACGGCCAAAGTGAGACAAGTAATATACAGCAAAAATATTTAGGAAAACCACTTGATAGCTTATTAACGAAACTTCAGTCAGCGCTTATTGATGAAATACGTGATGGTGAAGCCAATCTAGAATTGCATCAAGATTGGCTCATAATAGAACTGAGTTCAGGTATGTTATTTTCAAGTGGTAGTGCAGTTGCTCATTCTAGAGCAAAACAAGTTGTTAAAATTGTAAAAGATATTATCGCGCCAGTGGATAACTATATACGTGTGCGTGGATATACAGATGATGAAACAATTAAAAATGAAATATTTCGCTCTAACTGGGAGCTTTCTGTCGCTCGCGCAACTTCAATACTTGTTGAGCTTGAAGCACTTGACATAAATTCGGCCCGAATGGCTATTGAAGGGTATGGACAGTATTCACCCTTTGCACCTAACGACACAGATGAGGGCCGAGCTGAAAATAGAAAAGTAGTAATAGCGTTATCTAAATATGGGTTGCCAGAAGAGAAAAATAATTCAGCAGAAGAGCCAATAGTTGAGGCAGTAGCGCCTGAGCCAGAAGTAGAATTACCGTCAGACGATGACACAATAAAAATTATTCGTTTACCACATGGTGGAATTCGTATTACAACTCGCAATGAACAGTAACTAGGATATGATGTGAAGATTTGGACTGTAGCCAACCAAAAAGGTGGCGTTGGTAAAACAACGACTGCGGTCAGTCTTGCTGGTACTTTAGCACTGCAGGGTAAACGTGTATTACTAATAGATACCGATCCTCATGCGTCTTTAACGTATTACTTTGGTATTGATTCTGAAGATTTAGAAGTCAGCGTTTACGATATTTTCGCTCGTGGAACTAGTATGCAAAGTGAGGAAATACTTCAAGCATTGTGCCCATCCACTCTCGAAAATTTAGATATATTACCTGCTACTATGGCTATTGCTACATTAGATAGAAGCATGGGCAATAAAACAGGCATGGGGTTAATTTTAAAAAAGACGCTTGCCAAAATAAGCGAACATTACGATTATGCTATTTTAGATTGCCCCCCTGTTTTAGGGGTTTTAATGGTTAATGCATTGGCTGCGAGTGAGCGCATTTTAGTCCCTGTTCAAACTGAGTTTTTAGCGCTTAAAGGCTTAGATAGAATGATGCGTACAATGGAATTAATGCAGAGCTCACAAGCGAAAAGTTACGAATATACTATAATACCTACAATGTACGATAAAAGAACGAAGGCATCACTCGAAGCCTACAAAACGTTACAAAAAACCTACGGTAATAGAGTTTGGCCAGGTGTTATTCCCGTAGACACAAAACTAAGAGATGCAAGCTTAGCACAAAAAGTACCCATAGAATTTTGTCCTCGCTCTCGTGGTGTATTTGCTTATAAAGCATTATTAGATTATTTAATTGAACAAGGTTAATGAATGAGTAAGCAATTATTTGCTAATGAAAAAGTAATGACTCAGTACTTAGGTGCCTTACTTTGCGAAGAAGAGCTTGCCAGTGACTTAGAGCCCGTAGCAAAACTTTTAGAAAGTATACCGGGTGACTTGCCAAGCGAAGAAGCCACTCATGAAAGTCAGAAGCCAGTTACTAAAGTTAAAGTAGTGGCTGAGCAGGGATCATCATCGTTAGATGATACGCATGAAGTTAAAGAAGCAGAAGCTACAACACCGAAAGTTAACGTCATTGAAACGCCAAAAGAGACAACGAGTACAGACCTTAAAATAGCAAAACAGAAACAATTAAATCTTTCAAATAACAGTGAGTCAGATTACTTTGACGGCGAATTTCAGGCATTGTTCTTTGAAGTTGCAGGACTTACGCTAGCAGTCCCGCTTAAAGCTCTTGGCGGTATACATCAATTAGGTGAAGTGAATCACCTGTTTGGTAAACCAAAGTGGTTTAAAGGCGTTATGCTTAATCGTGATGAAAAGCTCAATGTTGTAGATACAGCACGCTGGGTTATGCCAGAGAAGTACGATGAAAAACTTGAGGCATCACTTGATTATCAGTATTTAATAACTTTAGGAGATAGCCAATGGGGATTATTAGCTGAGAAGCTTATAAATAACATTACATTGACAAAAGAAGATGTAAAATGGCGTACAGATCAAAGTAAGCGCCCATGGCTTGCCGGGGTTATTAAAGAAAAAATGTGTGCTTTAATAGATGTAGACAATTTAAATACGTTATTAGAAGAGGGCTTAGATAGCCGTCAGTAGTAATGACCATTATGGGGTAACAGCATGAACCAAGAGAAATTACTGTCAGAAAATAAAAATGCAGATAATAATGATGAAATATTACAGTGGGTTACTTTTAAACTAGAAGAGGAAACCTACGGTGTTAATGTAATGCAAGTTCAAGAAATACTGCGTTACACCGAGATTGCACCAGTCCCTGGTGCGCCTTCTTATGTAATAGGCATTATTAACTTACGTGGTAATGTAGTAACCGTTATTGATACACGTGCTCGATTCGGTTTGTCAGCAGCTGATGCAACTGATAACTCACGTATATTAATTATTGAAGCTGAAGAACAAGTTATAGGCATTTTAGCTGATAGCGTTTCTGAAGTTGTATACCTGCGTAGCTCTGAAATTGACAGTGCGCCAAATGTGGGTACTGAAGAAAGCGCTAAGTTTATCCAAGGTGTCTGTAATCGAGATAATGAGCTTCTTATTTTAGTTGATTTAAATAAGCTACTTAGTGATGACGAATGGGATGAGTTAAGCGATTTATAAGCTTTACCAGATAAACTATGCTGTTACTTAGTATTGCTGTAAGCGCGTTAGCGGTAGGTCTTATATCGTTAACGCTTATTATTGCATTTAAAAATAAACACACCAGCGATGTTGCTGATGTACATCAAAAACTTAAAGAATGTGCAGAACAAGTTCATATTTTAAGAAGCGAGGCCGCTGAATTAAGAACCGGTTTACTCAGTATCGGCAAGCGAGTTCTAGAGGTTGAGCAACAAAACCAAGATTTACTGCAGCAGCAATCGGCTCAAAAATACGATGATCCTGATGCTAAGATTTATTCCCGTGCTGTGAAAATGGTTGAGTTAGGTGCAGATTTAGACGAAGTTATTCGCGAGTGTGAGTTACCAAGGGCTGAGGCCGAGTTATTGTTTTCGTTGCACAAAAAAAAAGGCGCTTAGCGCCTTTTTTACACACATAACATCGTACTTAGACTTTAAAAACTATACTTCACACCAAACATTGCCACTACAGGGTCAAGCTCAACTGTTGATGTTAATGCTTTTGCATTGTTAGCGTACACAGTTGCATCTGTATCAATATCCATTATAGAAACCATTGCGTGGAGTCCCCAGTGATCATCCATTTTATAATTAGCCCCTACTTGTACTAAAAACCCTAAAGAGTCATCAAGCTCAACTTTAACATCGTCTGTACCAAGGGTTGTTTTAAGAGCTTGCGAAGGCTGTTCATCAAAAAAGGTTGTATAATTAACACCAACACCTATGAATGGTCTAAGCTGATAGCTTGTATCTAAAAAGTGATACTGTGCCACTAACGAGGGGGGCAAGTGTTTAATGTTAGCAATTTTATTACCAGCCAGGCCGCCTGTTCCATTTACATCATGAGAGAATGGCGTAGCAGCAATCAATTCTAATACCCAATTGTCATTAAATGCATAGTCTACCGTAATACCTAGCTGAGTATTCGAATCACCTTTTAGACCTAATGAAGGGGCTTCGTTAATTGCAGAGCCACTGTTATCTGGGTTAACGTTAATAGCGCCCAGATTTACGCTGAAGTTAGCGTGTGCAGCTGGAGAGAGTGCTAATAAAGAGGTTAATAGTGCAATGCTAATTTTGGTTTTCATGTTGTTCTCCAAGAACTACTTTTTGATTGACGCCATTATTACGCTTAACAAATATGGAAAACCTGTTCTAGATCAAAGTTTCAAAAATGATTGAACGTTGAAAAGTATTTTATTGATTTAGATTAATTTTGACGCTGTTTCGTAACAGCAATGATTGACAATCTATATAAGTAATAATCATCAGAATGTATAAAAGCTGACATCTCTTAGTCATACTCTCACTATTTAATAATGCCTTACTTAGTAATAAAGGTGTTAAAAAATGTCTTTAGTTGTTTCACAACAAGCAGTCACTTCTCAAAGGTTAAACGCCGAATTAATAAAGAAACTACAAACGCTTATCAAATTTAAATCAGTGACGCCGAATCAAGCCGGCGCAATAGATTGGCTGGTTGAGCAGTTATGTGAGCTAGGTTTTTGCTGTGAAAAGTTTACGAGTAGTGGTGTCACTAACTTAATTGCGCATATTAAATTCAATGAGGGACCGTGTGTCGCTTTTTCAGGGCACATTGATGTGGTTCCCGCAGATAATGGTGACTGGCTAACCCCTCCGTTTGATGGAAGAATAATTGATGGGGTAATTTACGGAAGAGGTGCCGCTGATATGAAAGGGGGTGTCGCAGCTATGCTAACTGCCACAAAAAAATTAATAAATAACACATCATCAAAAGTGGGGACTTTTTATTGGCTCATTACCTCTGATGAAGAAGGCGAGGCTGAGTTTGGCTCTGCGCAAATAGCCAATAAGCTTTCTTCAAATGGGGTTGTTTTAGACGGATGTATTGTAGGCGAGCCAACGAGTTCGACACATGTTGGCGATACAATTAAAAACGGTCGACGCGGTGCACTTTCAGCACGTATTCTGGTAAAGGGCAGGGCAGGTCATGTAGCTTATCCTCAAAATACCATTAACGCCGCACATATTAGTGCCAAAATAGTCAATAAACTGAGTGAACAAGCGTGGTACTTAGATGACGCAGGCTCAAAAACAACACTGCAAGTAACAGGCATAAATATTGACAATGTGGTCGATAATTTGGTCCCTAGTCAATGCGAAATAACATTTAATATTCGCTATAGCCATAGGTACAGCAGTGAAAAAATTAAATCAATATTGAGCAATTCGTTGGATGCATTTTCACGTTACACAACGATTAATTGGGAGCGTCCATGTGAACCATACTATACCCAACCTAAGAGTAAGTGGAGTTTAATTACTTGTGTTGAACAGGCCATACATAGTCAAACTGGAAACTACCCAGTTCTAAGTACCAGTGGTGGCACATCTGACGGTCGTTTTTTTGCTAACAGCCATACTCAAGTAATTGAATGTGGGCTAAGAAACCATACAATTCATCAGGTTAATGAGCACGTCTCTATTGATGACTTAATAAAAGTTGAAGCAATTTATTATGACTTACTTTCACGTATTTATATAGAACGGTAATGTTAGTTTTCAAATAAAACCCAGATAGTGGCGAGGGTAACCTCGCTTCAATTAGCTTAAGTATCGCTTTGCTTTGTTATCTTTAACATTTTGCAAGTCCACCAATACTAAACCATCAATGCAATTGTTAAAGTCGGGATCTACGCTAAAACTTAAAAATTTTACTCCACCAGGCTTACATAGCTCTGTATATTGTTTAAATAAAGTGGGAACTTGCGCACCCATATTAGCAAGCACATGCTTTAGTTCTACAAAGTCTTCTTTAACGTCGTTTTTGCAAAAAATCATGTCACACTGCGCAAGTTCATGTTCGCTTAGTTTGAATTCATTGTTTGGAGTCGCAAGTACTTCATCGGTTTTATAATAATGCTGATAGTAATACACTAGCATGGCCTTTGCCGGGTCAGGTAACGTATTAGACACGCTAACAGCGCCAAATAAATAACGATATTGTGGGTAGTTTTTAACATAAGCGCCAATGCCGTACCATAGGTAATCTAGGCTTTTACGCCCCCAATATTTTGGTTGAACAAAGCTACGACCAAGTTCAATTCCTTGCTCTAGGTAGGGGCCCATTTCAGTGCTATAAGTAAATAAACTGTCGGTATACAGCCCTTTACGGCCATGTTTATCAATTATTTCTTTAGCGCAAGCTAGCCTATACGCGCCTACCAGCTCTAATTGTGTTGGGTCCCAAAGAACTAAGTGTTGATAGTCCATATCGTACTTATCAATATCACGGCGTTTTCCACTGCCTTCACCTACAGCTCTAAAAGCTATTTCTCTCAACCTACCTAGCTCTCTAAAAATAGGTGAGCTACCCGTATATTGATATAAATGAATATGCATACCATCTTGTGTTTCCCCCAGAAGCTGACACGCATCTATTGCTTTTTTAAGCTCTTTCCTACACTCAGGAACAGCAATAGGAGTTTGTGTTTTAAGTGGTAAGGTTTTTTTAGTTGTTAGGCGATACAGTTGCTTTCGTATTAAATTAACAATCTCTTTATCTTTTAAATTTTCTATGAGGTATGACGCTGGAGGAATAGACGCACCAATTTCAAACTCTAACGATTTCTGGCGTTGTTTAAACATTTCTTTTACTAGTAACAAGCTTGCTAAGGGTTTGTAAATTATTGAAGTCCCATAAAATAATGGGCTGTTTTTAGCTTTTATATAAATAGGTAATATAGGGCAATTGGCTTTTTTTGCCATGCGCAAAAAACCGCTGTTCCATTTACAATCTTTGATACCTGTAGGGCTCAGCCGTGATACTTCACCAGCGGGAAATATCAATAATACCCCCTCATTTTTTAAATGCTGGTGAATATTATAAAGCTCTTGTTTTTTACTTGTGCCAGATAAGTTATTTACAGGTAAAAGTAAGTCGTGCATTGGAGTCACCGACATGAGCATACGGTTAGCAACAACCTTTAAATCTTTTCTTACGCTTGAGATCACTTTAATTAATGCAAGCGCATCTAAAGAGCCTATAGGGTGGTTTGCAACAATAATTAATTTACCTTCGCTAGGAATATGCTCTATTTGCTTTGGCTTGTAACGTGTATCAAAGTTAAGCTCATCGAGAACTTGTTCAACAAATTCTAGCCCTTGTAAATGAGGGTAGGTGTCGGCAAAGGCCACAAACTCTTGTTCATGTAGTAAATAGCCTAATCCCTTTTTTACTAGGCTTTTTACTTTTGGTGAGCTTTCTAATTGTGGTAAGTTTGCTGCAATTACTTTATCAACACTGATCATACAAGCCTCTTTTTAATTTAGCACGACTGCCATATCTGTAGAGTAAAAAAAGGGTGTGACAGTTATTTTGCAGTTGTGTGACCTTTTAAAGTGTAAAGGGTGCCAAGTGTTGATTAGTCAGTATGGATTTTATAAAAACTTATTTGGAAGTAACTATGTCGGTATTAGTAGCAATTACAGGTCGAGATAACACAAAGTTAATAGCGCAATTACAAGCCCGATTACCCTCTACAAAAATACAGCAGTGGCCAGATTGCAATAACCTAGAAACTATTGATTTTGTATTAGCATGGAAAGCACCGCATGATATGTGGGCAAAGTTGCCAAACCTTAAAGCGGTATCGTCATTTGGTGCGGGTGTAGACAGTATTGATTTAAATTTGCTTGGTGATGACGTAGATGTGGTGCGTATAGTTGATGAAAAATTGGCACAAGATATGGCCGAATATGTGCTTACGCATGTTTTAGCGCAAAAATTGCGATTAAAAGAATACTTTATTAAGCAAACGCAGCACCAATGGAAGCCCAAAAGGGCTTATCAACAAAACAATGTAGGTATTTTGGGATTTGGGGAGCTAGGCAAAGCATGTGCGAATCGACTTATTGCCAATAACTTTACTGTAAATGCTTGGGCTCATACACATAAAACCAGTAATACAGTTAATTTATTTTATGGCGAACAAGGGCTTCAAAATATGCTTAGCAACATTGATTATCTAGTCTGTTTGTTGCCATTAACCAAAAAAACGAAAGGTATTATCAATAAAAGTACAATTAGTATGCTGCCTAATCATGCTGTTATTATTAATGTTGCACGAGGAGAGCATGTTATAGAAGCGGATTTACTTAAAGCCTTAGAAGAGAATTCGCTTCGGGCTGCAGTCATTGACGTGTTTGAACACGAACCCCTTAGTAAAGAACACCCTTATTGGCAGCATGATAAAATAACCCTTACACCGCATTGTGCAGCATTATCAGATATAAACAGTGTTGCAGCACAAATAGCAGAAAACGTTGAACGCTTGCAGCAAGGTATTACTTTAAATAATCGAATAGATAGAACGAAAGGATATTGATAAATATTTAAAGAAACAGCTTGTTAACATATGTAATTTTTATTAATGTTGTATATGTTCTCAACAATAAAAATATAAAGAGGGTGAAATGAAAACAAATCAGGGTGGTGCTAGATTAAGCTTAATTGTAATTTCTATAATAATATTAGGCGTATCTGCTTGGTTTAATCAGCCAACTATTTTATAGAATGGCACCACAGCGAGTTTAGCGCTTGCTGTGGATTTCTCTATTTTCGTGTTTTTTATCGGCACTTTTTTTGAGTAAAACATAAGTCGCACCACTCCCTCCATGATGCCTCTGTGCAGTATGATATGCCAAAACCGCCGGTAATTCAGTTAGCCATTTATTTACAAAACTTTTTAGTATTCCTGGTTTAGTTTTATTTTTAATTCCTACACCATGCCTAATAAGCACCACGCGTACATTTTGCTGCTGACAGTCATTAATAAAATTAAAGAGCGTATTGCGTGCATTTTTAAGTAGCTGGCCATGAAGGTCTAAGGTCGCATCAACTTGATACTTTGCTAAACGTAAGTTTTTAAATACAGGGCCTTGTACTCCGTCTTTTTTAAAGCTTAATATAGCAAATGGTTCAACAAGCTCTACAGACTCTGTGCTTAAGTAGTTTTCATCTGTTGATAGAGTATTTTCGGCCGCTTGTCGCTTTTGTTGTTGCGCAAGTGAAGAATGAGGGCTGCTTGATAACGGTTTAATAGTATCACTGCTAATAGGGGTCACATCTTCCATAGAAGATAAAAACAAATCAAAATCAGATAAGGACATACCGAAATCTCAAAATAATGTAGTACGAGGTCAATATTATCTTAGTTCACCTAATTACCCAACCATTTTGATTTATACAATAAAAAAGCCCAGCAATGCTGGGCTATAAAATATTCTAGGGGAAATTGTTAGCTCTGAGTTACATTAAGTTGCCCAAATGTATAAACCTTAAACAGATAAAATGTATTGATCAATACTAAACTCATATTTGAAATAACACTCGACGACATAAGATCTAAGCTAAATGATAAAAATAACAGGCCACATGCACTTATGGCGGCTACGCGCAGTAATGTTATGTGGTTAATAAAGAATGCACCTAAACCTAGTGCAAGTAGTATCGTGTTTAAAAGCCAATCTAGCTCATTTAGCATGGTCGTTTCAATAGTTCAGTTGTTGAAAAAAGGAGCGCCATTATGGTGATCTTTTGCGCACCTTTCAACCAAGTAATTTTACATTTTTCAGATTAGTTTTATTAATGCTAAAAGTAACTTTTAATCGCTGAAATGAGACCGTCGTCAGCAATAACTTGATACTTTTGGCAGCTCTGAGGATTCTGTAAATCACTGCATAAATAAAGAGATTTACGCTTATCGTCAAACTTAGGATGTAAATGCGAGTCAACAAGCGTTGCACCGTATCCAAATACACCAGGCCAATAAATACTTTTGCTAACCATCCCTAATTTTTTATAGGTGAGTAAAGTTGGTTTTGGAAAAGCTATAATGATAACTGCAATAATAGCGAGCGTTATTAACAGCCCTTTTTTAGGTTTAGGGTTTTGGCTATTTAACTCTGTATCAATAGTGTGTTGTTTAGTTTGTGCCTGCCTTTGAGAAGCTGCCCGAGTTTTATTTTTTTGTGTTGTATTTTTTTTTGCCGGTGTTTTACCTAGCAAGGATTGTTTTTTTGGTGTTTTTGACATAAAGCAGATCTGGCCTTTTTTACATAGGTCTTTATAATTCAAATAGTAAATTTATATACTAAGCTAATTATTATAATAACGTAAAGTTAGCTTATAGCCTATGAGGAATGAAGATGGACACGCAGCTATCAATTTTAATAGTGGATGACGTTAGCACGGTGCGTAGTTTTTTGAGCCAAACGCTCATGCATCTAGGGATAGACAATGTAAAGGAAGCATCTACTGCCTCACAGTGTATTAGTGAATGCCAAGCAGCAAAATACAGTATGATTTTTTTGGATATTGAGTTACCGGATGGAGACGGAAAAGAATTAATTGCACAAATCAACGAGATGAGTCCAGAAACGAATGTAATTATGGTGTCTGCGCATTCAGCTGTTGAAAATGTAAAAGATGCCATAGATAAAGGCGCTAAAGGGTTTATCGTAAAACCGTTTACACCTAAAAAAATAGCAGCCATGCTTAAAAAGTTTTATCCAGATTTAGAAATTATGTAGTCCAAAAACTTTTAAGTAAAAAAAAACCGGCAAAAGCCGGTTTTTTATATTCTAACAAAAACAAATTATAGCGCTTTGATCTTAGCTGCTAAACGGCTCTTATGACGAGCTGCTTTGTTTTTGTGGATTAGACCCTTAGTTGCGTAACGGTCTAGGATAGGTGTAGCAACAGAAAAAGCTTGCTGTGCAGCTTCTTTATCGCCAGCTTCAATAGCAACAACTACTTTTTTGAAGTAAGTGCGCATCATTGAGCGACGGCTTGCGTTGTGCTGACGGTTCTTTTCGCTAGTGATAGCGCGTTTTTTTGCAGACTTGATGTTAGCCAAGGTTTGCTCCTAACAATCTTAAAATAAAGCTTAAATTAAAGGCCGTGGAATATGCCTGTTTCTATCATGAATGTCAATTAAATTTAACTATTCAAGAAAAACTGCTCCTTATAACGAACATTAATTTGCCGCTTTAGCAGTTAATGACGCTATTGTAACAAAGCACAGACCCCCAGCCTAGTGCTTTAAAGCGATTTATAAAAAAGACTGTGGCATAATCGCGTATCTTAGGGATTTTTAAGTAGGTTTAAGGTGTCAAAAGGTTTATTTCGCTCCGGTATGATTGTTAGTTGTATGACTATGATCTCGCGTATTTTAGGGCTCGTAAGAGATGCAGTTGTTGCCAATTTACTTGGCGCAAGTGCTGCGGCTGATGTATTTTTATTTGCTAACCGAATTCCTAACTTTTTACGTCGCTTATTTGCAGAAGGCGCTTTTGCACAGGCATTCGTACCCGTTTTAAGTGAAATAAAAGAGCAACAAGGTGATGATAAAGTTAGGCTCTTTGTTGCCCAAGCTGCAGGTACGCTGGGCACTATTTTATTGTTAGTGACTATTTTTGGTGTAGTGGCTTCGCCGGTTATCGCCGCTTTATTTGGTACCGGCTGGTTTATTGATTGGTGGCAAGGCGGCCCCAATGCAGAAAAGTTTGAGCTGGCCAGTTCGTTATTAAAATTTACCTTTCCGTATTTGTTGTTTGTAAGTTTAGTCGCGCTGAGCGGTGCGGTAATGAATGTTTACAACCGTTTTGCCGTTGCGGCATTTACCCCTGTGTTACTCAATATATCAATAATCACCTGTGCAATTTTTTTACATGATAAGTTCAGTGTTGGTGCATATGCCCTCGCTATAGGTGTATTTGTCGGTGGCATTGTTCAGTTGTTATTTCAATTACCTTTTTTATTCCGCGCTAAAATGTTGGCTCGCCCGCGTTGGGCTTGGCATGACGAAAACGTCAAAAAAGTGCGTAAGCTTATGCTGCCTGCATTGTTTGGCGTATCGATAAGCCAAATTAATTTATTACTAGATACTATGATTGCCTCGTTACTGATGACAGGTTCTATAGCATGGCTTTATTACTCAGACAGGCTAATAGAGTTTCCGCTTGGTTTATTTGGGATTGGTATAGCCACTGTCATTTTACCCGCACTCTCTAAATTGCACAGCAGTAAAAAATTGAGCGATTTTCAGCATACGTTAGATTGGGGAGTTCGCTTTGTAATATTTTTAGGTATACCAGCAATGGTTGGCTTAATGATAATAAGCCCACTTATAATTACGGTCCTATTCGATCATGGTGCCTTTAAAGAGGACAGTGTTGATCATGTAAAAGCGGTAAGTTTAGGTGTTGTAGCTTACTCTGTTGGGTTAGTTAGTTTTATGTTGATTAAAGTGCTCGCGCCTGGGTTTTATTCACGTCAAGATACTAAAACGCCCGTACGCATTGGTATTATAACCCTTGTGCTAAATATGGTATTTAATATTATGTTAGCCCCTTTTATAGGTTACTTAGGGTTAGCACTCGCTACATCAATGTCAGCCAGTTGTAATGCATTTTTACTTTATAGGCAGCTAAAAAAAGAAAATGTTTATCAGTTTTCTTCTATGAGTTTGCGTTTCACTATAAAGTGCATCGTTGCAAGTTTAGTCATGGGCTGTGTTACATGGTATGTAAGTAGTTACTATTTCTGGGCCTCGTGGGCTTTCGCACAACAAGTTATATTATTAATTGCCCTTGTTGTATTAGCAGGAGTTAGCTATTTTTCAATGCTCTTTTTAATGGGTGTAAGACTAAATACGATAAAAAGTGTAGCAATTACTGAATCAAACTAAAAAAAAGATTATAATCGGCAGCCTTGTGGCTTTTCCTTGATATAAGTCGTGATAATACTTGCTGAAAAAAGGCTTTAGGTGGCATGGAGTTAATTAGAGGTATACACAATATTCGCCCACACCATTTTGGGTGTGTGTTAACTATTGGTAATTTTGACGGCGTTCACTTAGGTCATGCGCAAGTATTAAAAGGCTTGTTAGCTGACGCAAAAGCACACAATTTACCCAGTACGGTGTTGTTGTTTGAGCCTCAACCTCAAGAGTTTTTTGCAAAAAATAATGCCCCAGCAAGGTTAACTCGCTTACGCGACAAGTTACGTTTATTAAGTGATTTAGGCATTGAACGTGTAATTTGTATTAGCTTTAACCAGCGGTTTGCAAATATGCATGCAGAACAGTTTGTAAACGAGATACTAATAAAAAAACTCGGTGTTAAAGCGTTAACGGTGGGTGACGACTTTAGATTTGGCCAACAACGTAAAGGTAATTTTAATTTACTTGTAAATATGGGCAAACAAGCAGGCATGGATGTACAAAGCACTGCGAGTTTTCATCAGTTAAATGCTAGAGTAAGTAGCACGTTAATACGTGAGGCATTGGCATGTGGCAACTTAGCCGATGCAAAAGTGATGCTTGGTCATAATTATGCGATTTCTGGGCGTGTTATACACGGTTGGAAACGAGGCCGTGAACTTGGCTTTAGAACTGCAAATATAGCGCTAAAGCGCCAAGTTTGCCCCGTGAATGGGGTATTTGCTGTGCAAGCGACTATTGCAGGGAAACAGGTTTTTGGGGTTGCTAATATAGGCAATAAACCCACATTTAATGGGACACGTGCACTTCTGGAAGTTCATCTTTTTGACTTTGCACAAGACATTTACGGACAATTTATGCACGTTGAGTTGATACAAAAACTCCGCGATGAAAAAAAATTCGAGACATTAACACAATTAACGGCGCAAATAGCAACAGACGTTGCCGCCGCTAAACAGTGTTTTGGTTTAAATCAGGTAGCCGATAGAGACGGAATGTAGGATAAATGAGCGACTATAAACATACTTTGAACTTACCGGAAACACCGTTTCCAATGCGTGGCAATTTGGCACAACGTGAACCAAAAATGCTAAAAGCATGGTATGAAGACGACCTATACGGTCAAATCCGCAGCGCTAAAAAGGGCAAAAAAACCTTTATTTTGCATGACGGTCCTCCATATGCGAATGGCGACATTCACTTAGGTCACTCAGTAAATAAAATTTTAAAAGACATTATTGTAAAGTCTAAAACCTTATCAGATTTCGACTCACCATATATTCCAGGTTGGGACTGTCACGGTTTACCAATCGAGCTAATGGTTGAGAAAAAAGTAGGTAAGCCTGGCGTTAAAGTAACTGCGAGCGAGTTTCGCGAAAAATGCCGCGCTTATGCTAAAAAGCAAGTTGAAGGTCAAAAAGTAGACTTTAAACGTTTAGGTGTGTTTGCCGATTGGGACAAGCCATACCTAACAATGAATTTTGATTTTGAAGCGAATGCAATTCGTGTACTTGGTCGTATTATTAAAAATGGTCACCTACACAAAGGTGCAAAGCCTGTGCACTGGTGTACTGATTGTGGCTCTGCATTAGCTGAGGCTGAAGTTGAGTATCAAGATAAACAGTCGCCAGCCATTGATGTGCGTTTTATTTTTGCTGACCAGGACGCCGTAGTTAATGCATTTGATATGGCACAAGGCCATAAAGGTAAAGGTAGTGTAGGTACTGTAATATGGACTACAACACCATGGACGCTTCCAGCAAACCGTGCAGTAGCCGTGCATGCTGAGTTAGAATATGCATTAGTACAAGTTGAAGATGAAGGCGCTGAGCAGCGTTTAATTTTAGGTTCAGAGCTTGTAAAAGATGCTATGGATCGTTTTGGTTTTAATCATTACCATGTTTTAGGTTACGTAAAAGGTGCTGCACTTGAAAACTTGCAAGTAGCGCATCCTTTTTATGACTTTAATGTACCGGTAATTGTTGCAGAGCATGTAACTACGGACTCAGGTACTGGCGTGGTGCATACAGCACCGGGTCATGGTCAAGAAGATTTCGTGGCAGGCTTAAACTATAACCTAGAAGTTGCTAACCCAGTTGGCGCTAACGGTGTGTACTTGCCTGATACAGAATTATTTGCAGGCCAGCACGTATTTAAAGCAAACGCGAGCGTAATTGAAGTATTAAAAGAGCGTGGCGCTTTAGTGCATCACCATGCGCTTACTCATAGTTACCCACATTGCTGGCGTCATAAAACCCCTATTATTTTCCGTGCTACGCCACAATGGTTTGTTAGCATGGATCAGGCTAACTTACGTAAAGATTCACTTGCTGAAATTAAAAATACGCAGTGGTTACCAGAGTGGGGTGAAAGCCGTATTGCAAACATGGTCGAAGGTCGCCCAGATTGGTGTATTTCTCGCCAACGTACTTGGGGTGTACCCATTGCTTTATTTGTTGACAAAGACACCGGTGCATTACACCCAAATACCCAAGCGCTTATTGAGCAAGCTGCCGCATTAGTAGAAAAATCAGGTATACAGGCATGGTATGACTTAGAGCCAGAAACACTATTAGGCGAAGAAGACGCTAAACAATACATGAAAGTGCAAGATACACTCGATGTATGGTTTGACTCAGGCGTGTCGCATGCGTGTGTTGTTGATGCTCGTGAAGAATTAGTAGGTCCAGCAGATTTATATCTGGAAGGGTCGGATCAACACCGTGGTTGGTTTATGTCGTCGATGATGACATCGGTTGCGATTAATGGTCATGCCCCTTATAAACAAGTGCTTACGCATGGCTTTACCGTTGATGAAAACGGCAGAAAAATGTCTAAGTCATTGGGTAACGTTATTTCTCCGCAAAACGTTATGAATAAGTTGGGTGCTGACATTTTACGTTTATGGGTCGCGTCTACCGACTACACGGCTGAAATGACTGTATCGGATGAAATATTTAAACGCTCTGCAGATCGCTACCGCCGTATTCGTAATACGAGCCGTTACTTATTAGCTAACTTAAATGGTTTTGATCCTAAAACAGATCAGGTTGCTGTTGACGATATGGTTGAGCTTGATAAGTGGATTGTTGGCCGTGCTGCACAGCTTCAGGACGAAATTTTAGCCGCTTACGATAGCTACCAAATGCTATTAGTTACGCAAAAGCTAATGAACTTCTGTACGGGTGAGCTTGGTTCGTTCTACTTAGATGTAATTAAAGACCGTCAGTACACAGCTAAGAGCGACAGCCATGCACGACGTTCTTGTCAAACTGCGCTTTACCACATTGCTGAAGCAATGACGCGTTGGATGGCACCAATTATGAGCTTTACAGCACAAGAAATTTGGGAAGCTTTACCTGGAGAACGTAGCGATTACGTATTTACATCAGTATGGTATGAAGGTTTACAAGCACCAACAAATACCCAGTTTAGTAATGATGACTGGCAAGCAATTTTAAACGTACGTGACGAAGTGAACCGTTTATTAGAAGCGGCACGTAAAGAAGAAGTTATTGGTGCGGCTCTTCAAGCTACAGTTAATTTATTTGCGGGCGAAGAGCTGGCAAACAAATTAACAGCATTGGGTGATGAGTTGCGTTTTGTACTGCTAACGTCAGCTGTTAATGTAGCGCATGTTGATAGCCAGCCTGCAGATACGCAAGAAACAGAAATTGAAGGTTTGTACATTAGTGTTGCAGCAACAGATGCCGCCAAATGTGAACGTTGTTGGCATTACAGCGACGATGTAGGCATTGAGCCTGCTCACCCAGAAATTTGCGGTCGTTGTGTTAGTAATGTTGATGGCGAAGGCGAAAAGCGTCAATTCGCTTAGGGGATGTTTTTAGTGAGCAAACTAGCCCAAAAAAGTGGTTTAGTGTGGTTATGGTTGAGTCTATTGCTTTTAGCAATAGACTTTGCCAGTAAAACACTTGTTGTAAATACTATGGCTTATAGCGAGTCTATTAATTTACTACCTGTTTTTAGTATTACCTATGTGCATAACTATGGTGCTGCTTATAGTTTTTTAAGTGATGCTGGTGGTTGGCAACGTTGGTTTTTAAGCGCAATTGCAATTGCTATAAGTGCCTTATTGGTGTGGTGGCTAAAAAGATTACCCGCAACTAATAAAGTGTTATGTGGTGCTTACTCGTTAGTGCTTGCTGGCGCTATTGGTAATTTATACGACCGTATTGCTTACGGTTATGTAATTGACTTTATTCACGTATTTTATGAAGACTCACATTTTCCAGTATTTAACTTTGCTGACTGTGCTATTTGTGTAGGCGCGGCATTGTTATTATTTGACGCCTTTACAGGTGAGAGTCCGAAGGAGCATAAAGCATGAGCCAAGCTGTAATTAGTGAAAACTCGCAAGTTATTTTTCATTTTTCTATAAAACTTGAAGATGGCTCTGCCGCTGATTCAACTAAAGTGCACAACAAACCTGCAAAGTTAACAATGGGCGATGGCAGCTTAACGGCAAATTTTGAGAAGTGCCTATTAGGTTTAAGCGCAGGCGAAAGCAAAACGTTTGAATTAGAACCTGAAGATGCATTTGGTCAGCCAAATCCAGATAACATTTATTATGTTGATCGTAGTAAATTTGGCGCAGAAACACCTGCGAAAGTAGGTGCTATTATTGCGTTTACTCAACCTGATGGTACAGAGCTTCCGGGCTTAGTGCGTGAAGTGCAGGGTGAGTCGGTTACTATTGATTTTAACCATCCGCTATCTGGCCAGCGTTTAACATTTGAAGTTGATATTATTGAGGTAGAAGGCTAATGGATATTTTATTAGCTAACCCACGCGGCTTCTGTGCAGGCGTTGATAGAGCAATTAGTATAGTAGAGCGCGCTTTAGATATTTTCGAAAAGCCAATTTACGTACGTCATGAGGTTGTTCATAACAAATATGTTGTCGACGGCTTAAAAAACCGAGGCGCAGTGTTTGTAGAAGAATTACACCAAGTACCAGACGACAGCATTGTTATTTTTAGTGCGCATGGTGTATCTCAAGCGGTACGCTCTGAAGCCAAGCGCAGAGAGTTAAAAGTATTTGATGCGACTTGTCCGCTTGTAACTAAAGTACATATGGAAGTAACCCGCGCAAGCCGTAAGGGTATAGAATGTATTTTAATTGGCCATCATGGTCACCCCGAGGTTGAAGGCACCATGGGGCAATACGACAATGATGCTGGCGGTATTTATTTAGTAGAAACCGTAGACGATGTTATTGCACTTAATGTTAAAGATGCAGAAAACTTGTTTTATTGTAGTCAAACAACGCTCTCTGTTGATGACACTGCTGATGTAATTGATGCATTACGAGATAAATTTCCTGCAATTGACGGCCCGCGTAAAGATGATATTTGTTACGCGACTCAAAATCGCCAAGATGCTGTTCGCGACCTAGCTGATAAGGTTGATGTATTATTAGTTGTTGGTGCGAAAAATAGCTCAAACTCAAATCGCTTGCGTGAACTTGCAGATAAAATGGGCACAACGGCTTACTTAATTGACGATGCTACTGATGTACAAGAACAGTGGGTTTCAAGTGCTAATTCAGTAGGGGTTACGGCTGGTGCGTCAGCACCTGAAGTGCTTGTACAGCAGGTAATAAGTCGTTTAAAAGAGTTGGGTGGAACACAAGTTGTAGAAAACCCAGGTGAAGAAGAAAATATCGTATTTGCTGTTCCTGTGGAGCTGCGTTAATCTATATAAATTAATTATTTAGATTACAAGGAGAGCTGTGATGAGCAAAGCGCCTCAATCGGATGTATTGCTTTTTTCAGCTCTTTTTAATGAGCGAGGTGTGCTTGCTTCGCTTGTTGTCACTCAAGTGATTGCGGTTGTTTTAGCATTTTCTCCGCATGCTCAGGGTGATATATGGCTTAGGCTTGGAATAATTAGCCTATTTTTACATTTAATTGTTTTATCAAGTACTTCCTCGTTATATATAGCTCGGCACTTTTTACAAAAGCGTACACGTGCCCTACAACTTTCGCTCTTTTTTGTTTCTTTTTTATTATTTACCAGCCTATTCAGTGTTTTATTTTCGCGCTTTGCGTTTGATATAAATACAACTGAACACCTTATTTATTTTGTTATTCAAAATACTATTATTGTTGCATTTTTGGTTGCTTTATTTGTGCAGTTTTTGCTTATCTATGCTGAAAAAGAGCAACAAACTAAGGCACTTTCCCGTGCTGAGTTAGACGCTTTGCAAGCACGAATTCGTCCACACTTTTTATACAACAGCTTAAATACAGCGGCAGAATTAACGCATCACGATGCCGCGGCTGCAGAGCAAGCTATTTTAGCATTAGCTGCATTGTCACAAGCGGCAATGCGTTCAGGGCAAAGCGTGCAATTAAACGATGAGGTAACACTAAGTAAGCAATATATTGCCTTAGAAACTTGGCGCTTTGGTGAGCGATTAAAAGTTAATTGGCACATTCCCTCAGATTTACCAGCATTAAATATACCGTGTTTAACACTTCAGCCATTAATTGAAAACGCAGTATGCCACGGTGTTGAAACAAGTGAAGACGGCGCGACAATAAATGTAGAGCTGCATATCACCACCGGCTATATAACAATGATTGTTTCAAACCCAATTACAGCTTCAAAGGAGCAGACTAGGCCTAATAATGGAATGGCACTTGATAATATTCGCCAGCGTTTAAATATTTATTATAAAAATAAAGCGCAGCTTACTATTACTAATAGGGATGGCGTATACAGGGTGAAAGTCGTTATTCCTAAACATATTGAGAATAGCGTATGAATGTACTGATTGTTGATGATGAACCATTAGCTAGGACGCGATTAAAACGGCTTTTAGCAGTTGACAAAAGCATAGTGATAAAAGCAGAGGCAGCGAATGGGAATGAAGCGTTAGAGCTTGCTAAAAAGTATAACCCTGATTTAATTTTTTTAGATGTCGATATGCCAGGAATGAATGGCTTAGAGGTAGCGCATAAGCTAAACAGAATGCCTTTACCACCCGCTATTGTGTTTGTTACGGCTCACCCAGAGCATGCATTAGATGCCCTGCAATTAAGTGCTGCGGGATATCTAGTTAAACCTATTACCGACCAATCTTTAAGTAAAGTGCTAGATCAGCTAGGGCGTTTAAATAAAGCGCATGTGCAAAAACAGCAATCAGCTAAAATTAGTTACCAGGTGGCAGGGGTTATAAAAAGTGTAGAGCTTGACAGCATTATTTATTTTATCGCGCAGCAAAAATACACAAACATGGTTTTTGAAGGTGGAGAAGCCTTTATAGAGCAGAGCTTAAAACAGTTAGAGCTACTTTACCCCGCCCAGTTGTTACGAATTCATAGAAATACCTTAGTAAACAAAAGTAAGCTGCTATGTTTGAAAACACAAAATACAGGGGTACATACAATAGAACTTGTTGGTTGCAAAGAGCACTTAGCTGTAAGCCGACGGGAACTAAAAGCAGTTAAAGATATATTAAATGCCTAGCTGTTAACCGTTTATCAACAAATCCTACCGCTTATCCTAGTAAGTATTGAATCTAAATTTTAATGCCATAAACTTACAATCAGACAATTTTTTATTTGGTTTTGGTATGCAATCGTCTCAAACAAAATTTCAAAAAGGCTTCACACTAATTGAAGTACTTATTGCATTTATAATTTTAAGTTTTGGCTTATTAGGGGCCGTGGCTTTGCAAGCTAAAGCTAAGCAGGCAAGTTTTGATTCTATGCAGCGAGCTGCTGCTGTTGCGCTAGGAAACGATATTATTCAACGTATTCGTGCAAATGATACACCGCAATTAGTTGGGCTTTACGCTAAAACATTTAATAGTGAAACCTCTACAACAACGTCTCAAACTTGCTTCACAGCAAGCTGCAGTGCAGCGCAAGTTGCAGCTTTAGATTTAGAACAATGGAAACGCGCGATTAGGGCGCGAGAAAATACAGGCGCCTTAGATGATGCAACTGTGTGTATTAGGCCAACAGCAGTTGGTGGCTCAGGTGGTAAAGCATTTAATTTAGAAGTGATTATTTCATGGCAAGGCAGACAAGAATTTACAGCCAATGATGCAACAGCCGCAATTGAGTGTGGCGAATCAGACAAAAAGCGCCGTTTAGTGGTTTTAACTAGTTACATTTATCTTAGGAGTTAAGCATGAGCATTAAGCAAAAAGGTTTTACCCTTGTAGAAATGATGATCTCGCTTTTTATAGGGGGCTTAGTACTTGGCGGCGTTATGTTCACCTACATTGGCATGAAAGTAACCACAAAAGACACCATGACCATAGGTGAGATCCAAGAGTCTGCGCGCCTTGCTATTAACATTATGCAGCGTGATATAGAACAAATTGGATTTTGGGGCACATACTACGATGACTCTTTTGTCGCAGGGAATACAACAAGGGCGACGGCAACAACTCCTGCACCAGATTGTTTTGAAGGGGCTAATAACGGGAGTTTTCCTGATTTAGCATCTTCCACTAACTTTCGAACTATTTATGCAAAGGTTGCAGAAGAGTCCAAAGAACTAAATTGCGTGAGTAACCCTGTTAAAAGTACAGATATTTTACAGCTTAAATTTTTACAAGGTAACCGCTTAACAGTAGGAGCCGCAGGAAACGAAACCCAAGCAGGTCAAAACTACTTTGTTGCAGAGCAAGAAAAGGCGCAATTTGTTCGCGGCGTAGTCAATGCTGGTGCGCTAAATATTAATGCAACCGTTTGGCCTTATAGCCACCACGTTTATTACATTTCAGAGCAAACGTACAAAGTTAATAATAAAAATATTACTGTTCCTGCATTGATGAGAAAACGCTTGGTAGGGGCTAATATTTCTACAGAGACAATAATGGAAGGCGTAGAAAATATGCGCTTTGTTTTTGGCCTCGACACAAATAGTGACAGCCGCATTGATACCTATAAAAGTATCGGCGATATGGAACATTCAGACTGGGAAGATCGAAAGGGTATTTTAACCGTTCAAGTATTCTTATTGATAAGAGCTTTACAAGAAGATCCGGGGCTTAAATTAAAGAACCAAACATATACCTTGGGCGAAGACGATAATAAGCGTCAGTTAACATTTAATGACAGTTACAGACGCACCGTATTTACTACCACAATTCGATTAAACAACGTTGGATCAAACTTATGGCGTATTTAAAAAACTCACCTAACAAACAGCAGGGTGTTGTGCTTATTACTGCATTAATTATGGTAATAGCCGTCACTGGTATTGCTGTAACACTGATGAGTAGCAGCAGTATTGACGTTAAAATTACAAATGCAGCGCAAGAACGAGAAGTCGCTGAAAACGAACTTATTGGTGAAGTTCAAAGAATGATTTCTGATGAGGCTAACAAAGGGGCTGCAAACCAGTTTTTTTTAACACCCGATGAAGTCTCACACCATTCTGGAGACAACGGTGAAGGTATGACAATTGCAACACACGGCGATATGCAAAGTAAAATGATTAACTTAAATCAAGGTGCACTTGATTTAGAATGCCCAAGGCGCTTTAACTTTACAGCGGGTATATCGTGCAACATGGTACAAGTTGCTACTACCGTTGAATATGGATCTAAAGCAAAGCATTCACTCACAATTGTGACAGGTGTAGCACAAGAAATGGCTAGTATGAGTAAGGGAATTTAAGATGAATTTTAAATTAAACAAAGTGCTAGCGGCATTACTTGGCTTAGCGGTCAGTGCAACGGCAAGCGCAGAAGACATTGAGTTATATGTAAATCATAACGTAGAGACTGATGAAAACCCAAGAGTACTAATGATATTCGATACGTCAGGCAGTATGGATTGGAGTGTCATTAATGGTGATAATCAAGTTTGTTATATAAAAAAGATTACTCAAAGCAATGGTAATGGAAACGGAAACGGAAACGGAAACGGGAATGGAAACGGGAATGGAAACGGGAATGGAAACGGTGGTGGTGGACAAGTTTATTATGAAAATGTCACTTGTTTTGCTAGTAAAGATGAATATGCAGAATTTGATGAGCAGTGCTACATAGGTGTAAATGGAGTTGCCGTTGCAGATTGCCATGATCGTAGAATTGACGTCGCTAAAAATGCAATGACTCAGCTAGTCAACGATAATAGTGATATCGATTTTGGTCTAATGAGGTTTCGTAGCAATGTGGGGGGGTATGTTGTAGCTAAGCTAGGCACTGACAAAACAAGTTTAATAAGCGATATTAATAGCTTGCCTGCCAGTGGTTCTACACCAATGACTGAGACATTGTGGGAGGCATATCGATATATCACAGGGCAAAGTTTAGATTATGCTTTTAATGTGAACGACAGAGATAAAAGTGCAGATAATTCAGTGGTTTATACATCGCCGTTTAAACCAAATAATGGTGACCCGTTGCGATGCGATAATTCAATAAATGTAATCTTAATGACTGATGGTGACCCTACTAACGATGATGGCAGAGACACATCTATTGCTCAAACTCACAACAGTTATTTTAATGACGATATTCCTTTTGATGATGGCACGTATGATGATAGCTATTTAGTTGCAATGGCAAAAATACTTCATGGTACGTCAGACACTAAGGTAGATTTGTATACCCCATCAACTGATGTATTAGATACAGGTCGGCTTTATACCATTGGCTTTGGTACTGGTATGAGTCAAGGGGGTATTGATTTACTTGATAAAGCGGCAAGAGTTGGTGGCGGCCAATACATTGAGGCCAGAACTGCAGAAGCTTTATCTGAAGCACTCAAAAATACAATTTCTCGTATTAGAGAGGTAAACGACAGCTTTTCATCGCCTTCTGTGGCAAGTAATAACGTGGATCAAACCCGAAGCCGCGACGCAATATATTTTGCTATGTTTTACCCTGAAACCGGTGCCCGTTGGCGCGGTAACCTAAAAAAGTTAAAAGTATCAGGCAGTCAAATTGTTGACTCAACAGGTAACCAAGCTCTTGATGAAAATGGACTTATTGACGAAAGTGCCAAAACGTTTTGGTTACCTAGCGGTGAAGCTGCTGATGGTAATTTGGTGGCCCAAGGTGGAGTAAATCTTCATTTAACTAATCTTGATTCAGACAGCCGTAACTTATACACAGAGAATCAAGGACAAGTTATTACGTTTAATACAAGTACTGTAACAGACATTCTTGATTTGGTTGACGATAACCCAATTAGTTTATCGAGTAATGATATTAAATGGGCAATGGGTATTGACGTAGACGATGAAGATGGCGATGGATCTCGCGTTGATCAGCGAAATGATATATTTGGCGACCCTTTACATTCTAAGCCCGTAGCTATCGATTATGGTAACGATGATATTAGGGTTTTAATTGGCACTAATGCAGGCTTTTTACATATGTTTAAAGATTCTGATACCAGTGTGAGTGAAAGCTGGGCATTTATTCCTTCAGCCTTATACGACATTATTGAGCCGCTTAGGAATAACCAAGCCGATACAAAAGTTTACGGTATGGATGGACCCATTAGTGTTTATTTTAGTAATAAAAACCTTAACAGCGATGGATTAAATGATGGCATTATTGATGCCAGTGGGGACGACAAAGTATGGGCGTTTGCAGGTATGCGCCGCGGTGGTGAAAATTACTATGCACTGGATATTACTAACCCAGATGAGCCTAAAAAACTGTGGGATAACCCAATTGAAGGCGGTAAAGGTCAATTTCAAGAGCTGGGGCAAACATGGTCTAAGCCGCAGATTGCTTATATTAAAGCATTTGGCGATAAACCATTACTTGTATTTGGAGCAGGTTATGACACAAATAAGGATGAGGCCATTCGAAGCGAAGACAGTATAGGACGAGGTATTTATATTGTTGAGGCTGAAACAGGTAAACGAGTGTGGGCATTAACGCCTAACATTAATGGGTTTAAGGGCAAGCACAGCATTGCTGCAGATATTACTACGTTAGATTCTGACTATGACGGCTACATAGACAGAATATACGCAGCCGATACAGGCGGTGATGTGTGGCGTATAGATATGCCAGGCACAAATACCAATGATTTTAGCCATTTTAAACTGGCAGAACTTGGCAGTAACAAAGCAACAGAGGATAGACGCTTTTTTTACAAGCCGCTTGTTGCGCGTACTATTTATAGCAAAGTATCAGAAACGACGGTTAACGGTAAAAAGGTGATTACACGTTTAGATACACCGTATGATGCAATAGTTATTGGTAGTGGTAACCGTTCTAAACCAACGGGTACAAATGAGCAAGACCAACTGTTCATGATAAGAGATGAAAACACAGTTACACAAACTTTTAAAACTAACGCACCAGACACCATTAAACCAGATGATTTGATGCTGATGAATTCAGACCCATTTGGTAATGCACTTGATGATGTGGACGATTTTGTAGACCTAGAAATAGATTTAGCAAAATTCAATGGTTGGCGCTATGAGTTAGGCACCGGAGAGAAGTCGCTTGCCGCTTCGACGGTAGTGGGTGGTGTTGCGTACTTTACTAGCTTTACTCCAGCGTCAGAAACATCAACAGAAAACCAATGTTCGCTTAGTGGCGGGGGTGGCTCATTGTATGCTTTCCACCTGCATTACGGGACAAAAGTGTATGACGACCTGAAATTTTCAACCAGTTACGATGTACCAGATACACCGCAACTTTACTTTGGAGAAGGTCCTTCGTGTGCAGATGGTAATGGCGATGGTAAGTGTGATGACAACCCAACATTATCTGTAACACAAGAAAGCCAATTTTATCTTATTGGACCGGGTATAAAAGGGGAAAATGCACAAAACCCAATGAAGCCGGTGGAGATCACTGGTCCTGGTTTAAATGTGGTTGATGGTAAAGTACAGCTTGTGAACCCTGATAACGCATTAGGCTTTGGATTTAGAACGCAGCAAACGTATATCTATAAGCGTGAAGAAAATGATGAAGTTGGAAATTAAGGAATAAAAATGAATAAGCAACGTGGATTTACCTTGATTGAGCTGATGATAGCGGTGGCTATTGTTGGCATTATAGCGGCGGTTGCAGTGCCCAATTACACTGAATATGTAAAACGGGCATCAAGAGCAGAAGCTGCTGCAGCACTTTTAGATACAGCTAATAAGCAAGAGCAGTTTTTTGTTGATAACCGTGAATACACAGAAACATTTGCAGACTTAGGACTTCAAGATAAAACCGAAAATGGACATTTTGAATTATCCATTGATGTCGTCGATGGCAATGCATTTACAATAAAAGCAAAGCCAATAGCAGGTGCTGTGAAAGGTGATAACGACTGCAAGGAGTTATCTGTTACCGATACAGGTCTAAAAGGCGCTAAAGGTGCTAAAGGTAACTCAGATATTGACTATTGCTGGGGCCGCTGAGTTTAATTTTTTTGACACTTATCGGTTGATTTAATTCTTATTCTGCCAGTTTGACTCACCGACAAAGCCAACCCTTCGAGGTTGGCTTTTTCATTTGGGCAGTAAATAAACGTCCCATTTTGAAAGCCGTTTAATGAGCCATCAGGGCGAAACGTAATTGCAGTGCGAGGATATTCAAGCGCATCAGCCTCATTTATTCTTTCAAAGGTACTAAGTAACAATTCATCGTCATCTAATGTTGTTGATTTATCTAGATCGATAAACAAAGACATTTGACCATCCCATTCATCTTTTGAGCACTCGCCTTCGTTTAACGAGCAAAGAGTAACGTAAGTGCTATTTTCTATTGCGTAAAGTCGCCCATAATTAATGGTTCGATGCAGAAGATTAACGTGGTTCTCTAGCCGGTTTTTTGCTAGAAAATCTGGGTAGTACCACATAGAGATTTGACTGATAATGCTTACAACAGCGAGTGTAAGCATTAGTTCAAGAAGCGTGATCCCTTTACATTTCGATATTGATAACCTCATCCCTGAAGTCCTAAATTAATTATCTTTTAATTTAGTTTAGTAAATGAATAAAATATGACAAGCTAGATTGGTTGTTTTTTAACCGCAAGTTTTTGCACTATCACCTAAATAAAACGCCGTACCAGATTGAGAAACACTGAGGGCTTTATTGTTATCTGTGCCGTTGTTAGGACAAAAAACAAACTCTCCTGGGTTTGTTGTAATTCGGCCACTGGTATTAAACCGTAGCCGCCTTGAGTTACCTGTAAATTTAACTTTATCTTCTAGGCTAATTTTTTCCATAACGCGTAATAATGAGTCGGTGGATTTGTTGTAGTGGCCACTGTTATCAGAGTCGATAAAAACAATAATAATTTTATTCCTATCCCATCGGTTTCGGCATCGCATATTATCGTTTTGGTTTTTTACTTCACCATGTTGCGCTGCACATATTACAACTATTTCATCGGTGCTTGCCGCTTGAGAACGCGCGTAGCTAATGTTTCTTTTCAGCTCAAGTAAAAAGTTTTCAGCACGGTTTTCTTCTAACATGTCGCTACTATTCCAAAAAGCGATAGATGCTATAATTCCAACAATTGCGACGGTTACCATTAATTCTAAAAGTGTGAATCCTGATTGTTTAATCTTCATAACGATCTCATTTACAGCTAATTTTTATATTACGATTCTTATATAGCCAAAATTATATCATGGCTGATTAATTTATCACCGTAATTCAATTGCTTTGTTTGCTATGAACCTTATGATTGTCTAAAATCGTGGCATCTAAGGCTTTAAAAAGTAATTAATATGAAAAAAATAGAAGCAATTATAAAACCGTTTAAACTTGATGATGTACGCGAGGCGCTGTCAGAGGTAGGCATTAACGGCATGACCGTGAGTGAAGTAAAAGGCTTTGGTCGTCAAAAAGGGCACACTGAGCTTTATCGTGGTGCTGAATATATGGTTGATTTTCTGCCAAAAGTGAAGCTTGATATAGTACTTGCTGACGAAAGTGTTGATCGCGCGATTGAAGTTATTGTTAAAACTGCACAAACCGGAAAAATTGGTGATGGTAAAATATTTGTCACTGAGGTTGAGCGTGTAGTTCGTATTCGTACCGCTGAGGAAGATGAAGACGCAATCTAATTTAAGCTTAAATAGCTTAGTCAGTAAAAAGGCGCTTTAAAGCGCCTTTTTTGTATTTACTGTGTTCTTTTATTCAGCGCTTGTGCTTTTTTAGCGTTTTGACTTAATTCGGTTAAACCTAATTTTTCATAGCTTTTTTGCATCATATCAAGGGCTGCATTTAAATAACTACTTTGAGAGTAGTGTTCAACTACAAATTTACCACGGTTAGCAGCTGCTAAGTACGCTTCGCGCTCATAGTAGTATGTAGCTACTTTTAGCTCGTATCGTGCCATACGGTTTAATAACCATACTAAACGACGTTTTGCTTCTGGTGCGTAACCGCTTTGTGGAAAACGTTTTACAAGTGTTGATAAATCAGTAAAAGCAACGCGGGTTCTGTTCGCATCCCTGTCTGCTCTATCAATACCAAAGTATTCTTGGAACGCGTTTTTGTCTGCTTTAATATTTACCAAACCACGCATGTAATACATGTAATCTAGATCTTTATGATTTGGATTCAAACGGATAAAACGGTCAATGGTTGCTAATGCTTGTTCAGTGTTACCCGACTGGTAATGAGCATACACTAAATCCATTTGCACTTGTTTTGAAAATGGCCCAAATGGGTAGCGCGAATCAATCGCTGATAAAAGCTCAATTGCACGGGCATATAAACCTGAATCTAGTGTTTCTTTTGCATCTTCGTATAAAGCTTGTGCTGATCTATTTGGTACACGTTGAATGTCTTCTTGGTCAGGTGCTGACGAACAGGCACCTAAACTAAGTACCGAAACTGAAAAAACGATGGCAAATGCACGTTTCCCTATTTTATTTATCATTTTATTTGTTACCTTCGATGTCTTCGGCTAGGCCAAGTCGGTAAAACCGAGTAAACTATACGTATTATATTATGCTTTTATTAAAAGCGATTCTAACCCAGTCGAGCAAAGCTTGCACTGGTAAATTGGGTAAAGTTACGAATGACAGAGCAAATTTCTCTTCAAGCCGAGGTTCCAACCGACTTAGGTGGTAAACGTCTAGACCAAGTATTAGCGCAATTGTTCCCTGATTATTCACGTTCACGTATAAAAACTTGGATTTTGGATGATAAAATCACCGTTGATGGCGAAATATTAAACACACCGCGTACAAAACTGTTAGGCGGTGAAGTGTTAAATGTTGAAACAACCATTGAAGCACCGCGTGAATACCTTGCACAAAATATCGACTTAAACATTGTTTATGAAGATGACCATATTTTAGTTATTAATAAACCTATGGGATTAGTGGTTCATCCTGGTGCTGGTAACCCAGATGGCACAGTGCTTAATGCATTATTACACCATTACCCTGACATTATTAATGTGCCACGAGCAGGTATTGTGCACCGCTTAGATAAAGATACAACAGGTTTAATGGTTGTTGCTAAAACAATTCAAGCGCAAACACACCTTGTTAAGGCACTACAAAAGCGTGAAAACTTCACTCGTGAATACGAAGCGCTTTGTAACGGCACTATGACAGCGGGTGGTATGGTCGAAAAACCAATTGGTCGTCATGCAACACAGCGTACTCATATGGCTGTGCATGAAATGGGTAAGCCTGCCATTACTCATTACCGTGTTGCTGAAAAATTTCGTGCGCATACGCGTTTGCGCTTGCGTTTAGAAACAGGCCGTACTCACCAAATTCGTGTACACATGGCTTATTTGAACCACCCATTAATTGGAGACCAGTCATACAATGGTCGTCCTCGTCCACCAAAGGGTGCAACACCGCAATTGTTTGAACTGCTTAGAAGTTTTAAACGCCAAGCGTTACATGCGGTAAAACTAAGTATTGCGCATCCAATCACGGGCGAAATGATGACGTGGCAAGCACCTATTCCAGATGATATGGTAGAAATGACGTTAGCACTTCGTGAAGATACTCAGGCTAACCCAGATATCGATAGATAATGCAGTTGCTATCAGCAACATGGCAAAGCCTTCATAATGTGAGTACCCTCAGTACCACACGTGAAGGCGGCGTATCAAAGGCACCCTATAACAGTTTAAATTTGGGGCTTCATGTTAATGATAGCCAAGCTAACGTTTTAAAAAATCGCTCAATATTAAATAACTTCCTTCCAAATCCAGCTATCTGGCTAAATCAAATTCACAGCGCAGATGTAATTACAGTTGATCAGCAGTTTGATTTTAATAAATTACATAATGCCGATGCACTCTATACGCGCCTAGTTGATCAACCTTTGGCTATAATGACTGCCGATTGCCTACCTATATTGCTTGCAAGTCATGATGGGACTGAAGTAGCAGCTATTCACGGCGGCTGGCGAGGGCTAAAGCAAGGTATTATTCAAAATGCACTTAAATGCTTTAACGCTAAACCAGAAAATATATATGCTTGGCTTGGTCCGGCAATAGGGCCGGATCAGTTTGAGGTTGGTGTAGAGGTTTTTGAAGCATTTAATAATCAATCGCCTTTATTCTCAGATGCATTCAAGCCGCACCTCAATAACAAGTATTATGCTAATATATACGGTATAGCGCGTACTTTATTATCGCAGTTAGGGGTAATAAATATTGCTGGTGGTGAATACTGTACAGTTTCTCAATCACATTTATTTTTCTCTTATAGAAGAGATCGGCAAACAGGGCGAATGGCTAGTTTGATCTGGCGCAAGTAATTAATCGTTTAGCGAATATATTTTCTTTCGTGCCTTGAACAAATCGTGCAACATACCCATTTATTAATCAATTAGATTTTTTAATAGGTAACCCCTCATGCGTTTAGATAGATTTACAAGTAAATTTCAATCTGCGCTTTCTGATGCGCAATCACTTGCCCTTGGCCGCGATCATCAATTTATTGAACCCGTTCACCTAATGTATGCACTCCTTCAACAGAGTGGTTCAAGCGTTCGTGCCTTGTTTGCTCAAACAGGTGTAAGTGCCGATGAGCTTAATACAAAGTTATCCCAAGAAATAGAAAAGCTATTCAAAGTTGAAGGGGTTGGGGGCGATGTACAGTTATCTAATAATATGGCTACGCTTATAAATTTATGTGATAAGTACGCTCAAAAGCGCAAAGATAAATTTATTTCTAGTGAGTTATTTGTTCTTGCTGCGTGCGATGACAAAGGCCCGCTTGGGGATATTTTGAGATCGCTTAATATCACTGCAACAAAAATAGAAAGCGCCATAAAAGCAATCCGTGGGGGTCAAAAAGTTGATGATCCGAATGCGGAAGAAACGCGTCAAGCTTTAGAAAAGTATACAATTGATTTAACCGAACGCGCAGAGCAAGGCAAGCTTGACCCCGTTATAGGTCGAGACGACGAAATACGCCGTACTATCCAGGTATTACAGCGCAGAACTAAAAACAACCCGGTACTTATTGGCGAGCCTGGGGTGGGTAAAACCGCCATAGCAGAAGGCTTAGCGCAGCGTATTATTAATGGTGAAGTACCAGAGGGATTAAAAAATAAACGTGTACTGTCACTTGATTTAGGAGCCTTGGTTGCTGGTGCTAAATTTAGAGGTGAATTTGAAGAGCGTTTAAAATCGGTTTTAAACGAGTTGGCAAAAGAAGAAGGCCAAGTCATCTTATTTATTGATGAAATTCATACCATTGTAGGTGCAGGTAAAAGCGATGGCGCAATGGATGCAGGCAATATGCTTAAGCCTGCGCTCGCACGTGGCGAGCTGCATTGTGTAGGCGCAACCACACTAGACGAATACCGTAAATACATAGAAAAAGATGCAGCCCTTGAGCGCCGTTTTCAAAAAGTATTAATCGAAGAGCCTTCAGTTGAAGACACTATTGCAATATTGCGTGGTTTAAAAGAACGTTATGAACTGCACCACTCAGTTGAAATCACCGACCCTGCAATTGTTGCTGCCGCGCAGTTATCGCATCGTTATATTAGCGACCGCCAGCTTCCCGATAAAGCAATAGATTTAATTGATGAAGCAGGTTCTTCTATTCGTTTGCAAATTGATTCGAAGCCTGAGTCATTGGATAAGCTTGAACGCCGCATTATTCAGTTAAAACTTGAAGATAATGCTCTCGCTAAAGAAAAAGATGAGGCAAGTCAAAAGCGCCGCAGTGAAATGCAAGAGCTTATAACCGATCTTGACGGCCAATACCGCGAACTCGATGAAATTTGGAATGCAGAAAAAGCATCACTGCAAGGTACGCAAGTAATTAAAGCTGAGCTTGAGCAAGCTCGGCTCGACTTAGACGTTGCTCGCAGAGCAAGTGATTTACAGCGCATGTCTGAGTTGCAATATGGTCGTATACCCGAGCTTGAACGCAAATTAGACTTAGCGTCACAAGCCGAAATGCAAGACATGACGCTGCTTAAAAACCAAGTAGGCGAAGATGAAATTGCAGAGATACTCTCTCGTTGGACAGGTATTCCAGTGTCACGCATGTTGCAAGGTGAACGTGAAAAACTGCTGCAAATGGAAGATAGATTGCACAGTAAGGTAATAGGGCAAGACGAGGCAGTTGTTGCGGTGTCTAACGCTATTCGTCGCTCCCGAGCAGGGCTTGCTGATCCAAACCGACCGATTGGCTCATTTTTGTTTTTAGGGCCAACAGGCGTAGGTAAAACAGAGCTTACAAAAGCCCTTGCTGGGTTTATGTTTGACACAGAAGATGCCATGGTGCGTATCGATATGTCTGAGTTTATGGAAAAACATTCTGTTGCCCGTTTAGTAGGTGCGCCTCCTGGGTACGTAGGGTACGAAGAAGGGGGCTACTTGACAGAAGCTGTTCGCCGTAAGCCATACTCGGTCATATTGCTTGATGAAATAGAAAAAGCACACCCTGACGTGTTCAATATTTTATTACAAGTACTTGATGATGGTAGGTTAACCGACGGACAAGGGCGTACTGTTGATTTTAAAAATACCGTGATCATCATGACCTCAAATTTAGGTTCAGATATTATTCAAGAGCAGGCGGGTAATAATGATTACGCAACACTTAAATCAAAAGTAATGGATGTATTGATCAGTGAATTCAGACCTGAGTTTATAAACCGCATTGACGAAACCGTGGTATTTCATCCGCTAGCGAATCAGCACATTAAAGAGATTGCTGATATTCAGTTAATGAAGTTACGTGAACGTTTAACTGAGATGGGGTACTTACTAGAAATTAGCGATGCGGCGCTCGATACTATTGCTGCAAGTGGGTTTGATCCTGTATACGGCGCACGTCCATTAAAGCGGGCCATTCAACAAACAATTGAAAATCCGTTGGCGCAAAAGTTACTTAATGGTGATTATATTCCGGGATGTGTCATTGTTATTGATGCTGGCAGTGATGGGTTAGTATTTACTAGCCGGTAAATAATTATAAAAACCGCTTAGTTGCCTATCTCCTGAAACTAAGCGGTTTTTTAACCTATAATGTTTATACTTTAAAAGTTAATAGCAAGTCATTTACTTTTCGTGAGCCTTCAACCAGTTCTGCTGCACCTTTAGCTACTTCAAAGCTTAAACTCAAATTGTTATCGCCAAAGGCTTTAATATCAGTCACATTGTTGCTGATATCGTTACTCACCATTTGTTGCTCTTCTGCTGCAGACGATATTTGAATGGCTAAATGCGATATTTCACTAATTTGAGAAAAGATACCTTCTAGCTCCACTTGCGTTTTTTCTGTGGTACTAACGCAATTATCGGCTTGCTCTTTTGTGTCTTGCATCACTTTTGACCAGCTAAATAAAGTATCTTGTATTTCTTTTATTGAGCTGTGAATTTGTGTTGTAGCACTTTGTGTACGAGACGATAAAGTTCTTACTTCATCGGCAACGACAGCAAACCCTCTGCCATGCTCACCCGCTCTAGCTGCTTCTATTGCTGCGTTAAGTGCAAGTAGGTTTGTTTGATCTGCAATGCCTTCTATTTCACTCATTACCTGACCAATCTTATCAGCTTCTGAGGCCAAGCTACTTGCGGTGGTTGCTGCATGCTCAACTTGCACTGCTAGTTCAGAAATCATATTACTATTATCAGCAATGTGTATTTTGATTTCAGAGCAACTGCTATGCGTTGCGTTTACTTTGTCTGCCGTTTCAGCTGTGTTTACTGAAATTTCGCCAATGGTCGATCCCATTTGAGTCATCGCAGATGCAATCTGTTCCAAGCGCTCACCCTGAGAAGCAATTCCTTGCTCTGTAAGTGTTGATTGTTTGTCTAAATTAGTCGCAATACTATTAAAATTAAGAGTTGAATCTTTCATTCGCCCAAGTACAGTACGCAACTTGGCATTTAGCAGTTGTTCTTTGAAGTCACTAACGCTGTGGGCTGTGGTACCGCTGTATATATAGCGAGAAACAGAGTCCGATTTAGCTTTATGCTCGCGCAATATTTTAGGGGTTGCAACAAGCTCATCGTAATTTAGGGCGATTACTAATATACAAACAATAACATTAAGTAAAGCAATGGCTATTGGAGCAAATACTAAAGAGCTTATTAACCAAAGTAACACACACGCTATGGTGATACTCTGCCTAACTCCAGTTTGTTCGCGAATACTGAACAATGATTTATTAGCATTAAGGGTGTTGTATAAGCTTTGCGCTTTATTTTTGAGTGCTTGACTCGGTTTTGTTCTTACTGATTGGTAGCCAACCAGCTGGCCATGTTCAAAAATTGGCGTAACAAAAGCGTCAACCCAATAGTAACGGCCATCTTTACAGCGATTTTTTACCATGCCGCGCCAAGAGTGACCTTGTTTTAATGTTTCCCACATTTCTTTGAACGCTGCTTTAGGCATATCTGGGTGGCGAACTATATTATGGTTTTTGCCAACAAGCTCTTGTATTGAGTAACCAGCAACTGTACAAAATTCTGTATTAGCGTAGGTAATAACACCGCGTAAATCGGTTGTTGAAACAAGCTCTTGTGACTCATCAAAATGAACTTCTTCATTAATTAATGTTTTATTACTGTGCATTGCATTCACTATCATCCTTTTTAATTAACTGAAGTATATTCAGTTATTTACACAAAGCAAAATTAAAGCTCGATTATGTTTATATTGACGATGAATTGAATGCTTTATTGATCTATATCAAGATTTCTGTGGTTAATAACGTCAGCGAAATAAAATTGAATTCTTTAATCGAAATAACAGGTCTCCTATCCGCATTGGTTTAATGCTTCATTGCATACCGTGTTATTAGTAAATACCTTCGTAAAGCAATTGTATAAAGTAAATAGCAATGGCAAGATTACAACATAATTTTACGAAGATAGTTAAATCAAGCGTATGCTCAAATTAGGGATTTTAAGACTAATTGAAAAAACTAAATGGTTCTTAACAATTTAATCTTGAGTAATCGGTAATTAGCCCCCATAACCGTATGATTACGCCACGTGGCCCGAGGAAATATTTTTGACAACACAAGATCTAACAAATGCGCTTAACGCGTTATCGACTGGTGAACACCAAAACGCAATTAAAGGCATTAAACGTGGCATTGAACGAGAGTCGCTAAGAATACAAAGCAACGGTGCTATATCTCCTACAGGTCATCCTAAAGGGGTAGGGAGTGCACTAACCAATGGTCATATAACGACTGACTTTTCTGAATCTTTACTTGAATTTATTACACCGGTTAGCGAGTCATCAACGCAAACATTAAAGCAACTGCGCGATCTTCAAAAGTTCACGCTTGAAAATATGGGTGACGAACTGCTTTGGCCTATCAGTATGCCGTGCTTCATCAACCACCAAGACGATATCGTACTTGCTCAGTTTGGTAGCTCGAATATAGGCAAAATGAAGACGCTTTACCGTGAAGGGCTAAAAAATCGATACGGCAGTATGATGCAGGCTATTGCTGGCGTGCATTTTAATATCTCTTTTCCAGAGTCACTTTGGAAGTCTCTGCATTCGTTAAAGCAAAGTAATACGAGCTTGCAGGATTTTATATCTGATGGTTATTTATCGCTGATAAGAAACTTCAAACGCGAGCTGTGGCTTATTAGTTATATGTTTGGCGCATCGCCTGCCCTGTGTAACTCATTTTTGCAAGGTCGTAAAACAGATTTACCTTTTAAAAAGTTAGGTAAAGGTACCTTGTACTTAGAGGTCGGCACTGCACTGCGTTTAGGTAACTTAGGTTACACAAACAGCGCACAATCGTCCTTGCGTGTCATGTATAACTCGCTTGATGAATATGTTGCTGGTTTGAAAAAGGCCATCAATACGCCATCAGATATATACAGCGACATTGACGACTATACTAGCGAACAGCCAAAACAGTTAAATAAAAATATTCTGCAAATAGAAAATGAATTTTATTCGCCAATTCGCCCTAAACGTAATGCGAACAGTGGTGAGACGCCAACAGATGCACTATTGAGAGCGGGTATAGAATATGTTGAAATTCGTGCATTAGACGTAAACCCATTTAGTGAAGTGGGTATCGATATAGAGCAAATTCACTTTTTAGATGTATTTTTAACGTATTGCTTATTAAAAGATTCACCAAACATGGATTGGAAAGAACAGGCTCGCAGTACTGAAAATTTAGATGCGGTTGTAAATCAGGGGAGAGAGCAAGGGTTGATGCTCAACGATAATAATACTCCGCGTAGCCTGCAATCTTGGGGGAATCAAATATTTGCTCAATTGACTGATGTTGCAAAGTGGATGGATAAAGCTTACGGCGTAAGTTATTACTCTGAAACAATTGAGCGAATGAGCACGTGGGTTAATGATCCTTCGCTTACTTACTCTGGACGATATGTAGCAAAACTAAAAGAGTCAGGTTTAGACAATGGTCACTTTGCCTTAGACTTAGCAAACCAGTATAAGCAAAGCCACATAGACACAGATTACAGTGAGTTTTTAAAGCCGTGGCTCGAGCAGCAAGTTGAGCAGTCAAATGAAGCGCAGCGTAATATAGAAAATGCAGATGCGCAGTCGTTTACAGCGTTTTTAGATGAGTATTTTCATAAAAACTGATACCCAACATGCACGCAAAAAAACGCAGCCTAATATGGCTGCGTAAATAATATTCAGGGATGAAACAATGCTATACAGCTGCATTAATTATTACGACCAACACTTTTTATAAAAGTTCAGTGAGAACACAAAAAATGAACAAAAAAGCACTTATTTTATCTCTCACTCTCGCTTTTACCCTTGCCGGGTGTGCTACAGCGCCACCTAAACAGCCAAATGATCTTTGTAAAATTTTTGAAGAAAAGCCTGACTGGTATTTTGATGCAAAAGACGCGCAAGACAAGTGGGGCTCTCCTAAACATGTACTCATGAGCATGATGTATCAAGAAAGTTCGTTTAAGCACGATGCAGCTCCGCCTATGGAATATTTTTTATGGATTATACCAACAGGTAGAGCAAGCTCAGCCTACGGTTATTCACAAGCTAAAACGCCTACTTGGGCTGATTACGTTCGTGAAACAGGTAACAGCGGGGCAGATAGGGATGACTTTGATGATGCAATCGACTTTATGGCGTGGTTTGTTTATAAAACGCATAAAGTAAACGGCATTTCAAAATGGGATGCTTACGCTCAATATCTTAATTATCATGAAGGCTGGGGCGGATATAAACGTGGCACATATAAGAAGAAAAAATGGTTAATGAGCGTAGCCAACAAAGTAAAAAATAGAGCAAGTCGTTATGGCACGCAATTAAAGCGATGTGAAGATGAGCTCGATAAAGGCTGGTTAGAGCGGTTATTTACATAATCGCACAACAGCGTGAATAAGGAGCCTTATGGCTCCTTATTTGTTATTGACGAGTACGTTTTTTAGGTTGTATTTTAACCTGTTTAATCATGTTTTCTTTTACTTCGAGTACTTCTAATGGGTATCCCGCAATACGTAAACTGATATTTGCGTCAGGAATATCTTCTAAATATTCAACAATTAAGCCGCTTAATGTTTTAGGGCCATCAAGAGGAAAGTCCCATTCCATTTCTTTATTTAAGTCACGGACGTTTGCGCCACCATCTACAATAAACGAACCATCAGGTTGTGTTGTCACTTCTTCACTTGGCGTACGTGTTTGAGTGGTCGTGAAATCCCCCACCACCTCTTCTAAAATGTCTTCAAGGGTTACTAGTCCTTGAATATCGCCGTATTCATCAACAACTATACCAATTCGCTCTTTTGATTGTTGAAACTTAAATAGTTGTGTATTTAACGATGTGCCTTCGGGGATAAAGTAAATTTCGCGAACTGCACGCAATAGTGACGGTTTGTCAAATTGCTCTTTTGTTAAAAGTCGCAGCGCATCACGTGAGTGAATAAAACCGACAGCATCATCAATATTATCGCGATACAACAAAACACGTGTATGTTGCGCATGTGTTAGCTGGCGGCTAATTACTTTCCAATCGTCGTTTATATCAATCGCCACAATTTCGTTACGTGGAATCATAATATCTTCAACAGTAACTTGTTCTAGATCTAAGATAGAAGTCAGCATGCTTTGGTGACGAGCAGGTAATAAAGCACCTGATTCGTTCACGACTGTTTTTAATTCTTCTTTGCTCATGCTGTGCTCATCGATTTGAGCTGCACTAATACCAAATAAACGTAATATGCCGTTAGTTAGCCAGTTAACAACTACAACAAACGGAAACATGATTTTCAGCAAGCCTTTGAGTATCACTGAGCTTGGAAAGGCTACTTTTTCGGGGTAAAGGGCTGCGAGTGTTTTAGGCGTAACTTCAGCAAATATAAGCACTACCAAGGTAAGTACACCTGTTGCTATTGCGATACCTAAATCACCGTATAGGCGGATACCTATAATAGTGGCAACTTGAGCTGCGGCTATATTTACTAGGTTGTTACCAATTAAAATGAGGCCAATAAGCCTATCGGGACGGCTAAGTAATTTACTGACTCGTTTAGCTGCACGGTGATCTTGCTTTGCAAGATGTCGCAGGCGTATACGATTGATTGACATAATCCCAGTTTCAGAACCAGAAAAATAAGCAGAAAAAAGTACCAATAATCCTAATGTGATAAACAGGGTACTTGTCGATATGTCGTCCAACGATGGATCCTTTTTTTATAAATCAATGCGTATTAAGCTAGAGTGAGCAACTAGAGTCAAGTTAAAACTTGTTTAGTACGACTTCTTGTACAAAACGGCTGCCAAAATAAGCTAATGTGAGGACAAATGCTGCAACCATGATGGTAATTACCACAGGTTTACCACGCCAACCTTGTTTAATATGGCCAAGGGCGACTACAACAAAAATAGCCCATGCCACCAACGAAAGTATGGTTTTATGGATAAACTCTTTGGCAAACATGCCATCGAGAAATACAAATCCGCACACGAGTGCAATTGTAAGCAGCGCAGTACCAAGATTAAGCAGTTGATAAAGCTGGCGCTCAACAACCATCAACGGAGGTAAATGGCTATGCACAATGGCGAGGTCTTTGCGCTTAAGGCGTTTATCTATAAAGTAAAATTGCACGCCGTATAAGGTTGCAATAATTAAGATACAGTAAGCGAGTAGGGAAAGTGATATATGGGCAACCAAACCAAGCTCAACATCTATACTTTGCAGCAATATATGATGGGGTATAAATAAGCTTGCAACAGATAAAAGCGCTGCAAAGCCATACACTACGGGCAATAATAAAGTGGCTGGAAATTTTAAGGAGACAGCTGTTACAGACACAACAATAACCCAACAGGTTAGCAGTGCGACATTTACAATGCTTAGATCTTGACCGTCAGAACGAAACACCGAGTTCACCAATAACAACATATGCGCCAATATAGCGACGGTACTCAAGATAACAGTTACTTTTTGGTTTGGGCCTTGTTTATGAAAAAGCCGTGAAAGCACGTGTGACGTTGCTAGCACATAAAATAAACTGGTGATAATAGTTAAACTGATGATCAGCATTTTGCTTGGGCCACTTAATTTGAGTCAAAAAATCCTTGCAAGTACAAACGTATTGTATTTTATAGCAACGCAAATGAATAGACCTTAAAAAAGAAACTTAATTCACTGCACTTGAACACTGTATTGTCCACCACTATTTACGGTATACTGTTTTTAATTCAAATTTAATAATATCAATGTCATTAGTCGAGCTAGTAGCTAAATCGGCTGGGTAATTAAATTGGTATAACGTTTTATCGGAACCGATACATGTTTGAGAATCTCCAAGAACGATTAGGTAAAACCTTAAAAAATATCAGTGGCCGTGGCCGCCTAACAGAAGACAACATTAAAGATACTCTTCGCGAAGTGCGCATGGCCTTTTTGGAAGCCGATGTGGCTTTGCCAGTTGTTCGCGATTTTGTAAAGCAAGTTAAAGAACGTGCAGTGGGTGTTGAGGTAACTAAAAGCTTAACGCCTGGGCAAGTGTTTGTAAAAATTGTGCGTGAAGAGCTTGAAAAAGCGATGGGCGAAGCAAACGAAGAGCTGAGCTTAAACGCACAACCGCCAGCAGTTGTTATGATGGCTGGTTTGCAAGGTGCCGGTAAAACGACCAGTGTTGGTAAACTTGCTAAGTTTTTAAAAGAGCGCAAGAAAAAATCAGTGCTTGTTGTTAGTGCCGATGTTTATCGTCCTGCAGCAATAAAACAACTTGAAACGTTAGCCACAGAAGTTGATGTAGATTTCTTTCCAAGTGATATTTCACAAAAGCCTGTTGATATTGCTACTGCGGCTATTACACACGCTAAAAAGAAATTTATTGATGTTGTATTAGTTGATACAGCGGGTCGCTTGCATGTGGATAGCGACATGATGGATGAAATTAAAGATCTTCATTCAGCTATCAACCCAATTGAAACATTATTTGTTGTTGATGCTATGACGGGTCAAGATGCGGCAAATACTGCAAAAGCATTTGACGAAGCTCTGCCACTTACTGGTGTGATATTAACTAAAACAGATGGTGACGCCCGAGGCGGTGCTGCTTTATCTATTCGTCATATTACAGGTAAACCCATTAAGTTTATGGGTGTGGGTGAACGTACAGACGCACTTGAACCTTTCCACCCTGACCGAATAGCATCGCGAATTTTAGGCATGGGTGATGTACTTTCATTAATCGAAGAAGTCGAAATGAAAGTGGATAAAGAGCAAGCTGCCAAAGTTGCCGAAAAAGTATTTAAAGGCGCAGGCTTTACGCTGGATGACTTTGCTGACCAGTTAAAGCAAATGAAAAATATGGGCGGCATGATGTCGATGCTTGATAAACTTCCTGGTATGTCTAATTTACCTGACGCGGTAAAAGGTCAGATGGGTGATAAAACCTTCATTCAAATGGAGGCTATCATCAGCTCTATGACAAAACAGGAGCGAGCTCGTCCAGAAATCATTAAAGGGTCGCGTAAAAAACGTATTGCAGCAGGTTCTGGTACACAGGTACAAGAGATCAATAAGTTGCTTAAACAATTTACGCAGATGCAAAAAATGATGAAAAAAATGAAAGGCAAAGGCGGGATGCAAAAAATGATGCGCGGTATGAAAGGCATGTTGCCACCGGGCATGATGGGCGGCGGCGGTCCAAAATTTTAGATTTTTAGTAAGCGTTGCACTTAAATTAATCACAACGCATACAAAAAAGGAGCAAATTGCTCCTTTTTTGTTGAATAATTTATGCACTCGGTACTGCATTAACTCTAATTTTTAGCCTAGATCACGGTTTAACCTACTAAACTGGCTTTTTGCTTCACTTCTTACTTGCGTTATTGCTAAAAACTCGTACAATTCACCGGCTCCCCATACTGGGGAGTAAATCTTATTAATGAAAACAGTCAATCTATTTAGAGGACGGTATGGTAACTATTCGTTTGCAACGTGGTGGCGCTAAAAAACGCCCTTTCTATCAAATTGTGGTTGCGGATAGCCGTTTCTCGCGTGACGGTCGCTTCATCGAGAAAGTTGGTTTCTTTAACCCAATCGCTTCGGGTCAGGAAGAAAAACTTCGCTTAGATTTATCTCGTGTAGATCACTGGGTAGGTCAAGGCGCAGGTCTTTCAGATCGTGTAGCTAAATTAGTTAAAGACGCTCGTAAAGCGGCTTAATAGGCGTAAGTGTAACCATGAGTCAAGAGAACACCTCATCAATAATTGTCGTAGGAAAGCTCGGCGCCCCTTATGGTATAAAGGGCTGGCTTAAGGTACATTCATTTACTGATGATCCCGCAGGGATCTTCGATTTCAGCCCGTGGTTGATAGGGCAACAAGGTAAATGGCAGTCCTTAGAAGTGGTCGACTGGCGTCGCCACAACAAAGGCTTTATCGCTAAATTTGCGCAAGTAAACGATCGAGACGAAGCAATGGCTTATACCCATGCAGAAATCTCAATGGATGCAACGCAATTACCAGAACTACCGCAAGGTGAGTTCTATTGGCGAGATCTCATTGGCATGTCGGTTGTAACTGATAAAGGTTATAACTTAGGCACTGTTGATGACTTGATGGAGACAGGGTCAAATGATGTACTGGTTGTGAAAGCAAACAGTAAAGATGCATTTGGTCAATCGGAGCGTTTAATACCTTTTTTAACTGATTCAGTTATCAAAGATGTTAAATACGACGTAAAAGAAATTACCGTAGACTGGGATCCTGGGTTTTAATGACTCAAACTAGTTCATTGTGGGTTGGGGTGATAAGCCTTTTCCCGGACATGTTTGACGCAATTACCCAACAAGGGGTTACTGGTCGCGCAGTAAAAAATGGGTTAATTAATTTTAACTGCTGGAATCCACGTGACTATGCTTTAGATAAGCACAGAACTGTAGATGATCGTCCTTACGGGGGCGGACCAGGTATGTTAATGATGGTTAAACCATTGGAAAAAGCTATTCTTGACGCTAAAAAAGCGGCAGGTGATGGTGCTAAAGTAATTTATATGTCCCCACAAGGGCGCAAACTTGATCAGCAAGGGGCTAGCGAACTCGCTAACTCTGACAAACTGATTTTGATTGCCGGTCGATATGAAGGTATAGATGAGAGAATAATAGAGTCATACGTTGACGAAGAATGGTCAATTGGTGATTTTATTTTGAGTGGTGGTGAACTACCTGCCATGACATTAATTGACGCAGTAGCGCGATTGGTGCCAGGCGTGTTAGGTCATAACCAATCAGCAGAGCAAGATTCATTTTCGGATGGCTTGCTAGATTGCCCTCACTACACACGACCAGAAACATTGGACGACAAACAAGTTCCTGCTGTATTACTCAGTGGTAATCACCAAGCGATAGCAAGGTGGCGGCTTAAGCAGTCATTAGGCAGAACTTGGATACGACGTCCTGACTTGTTGCATAACCTAGCTCTGACTGAGGAGCAAGCGGTATTACTCGCAGAATTTCAGCAAGAGTACCAAAAAGCTTGTGGCTAGAAGACAGTTACACCTAGGAAAGTGAGAAACATAATGGCAAAAGTAAACCAAAATATTATTAAAGCGCTTGAAGAAGAGCAGCTTAAAACAGACGTACCTGCATTTGGCCCTGGTGATACAGTGGTTGTACAGGTAAAAGTAAAAGAAGGTGCTAAAGAGCGTCTACAGGCCTTTGAAGGTGTTGTAATCGCTAAGCGTAATCGTGGTCTTCACTCAGCATTCACAGTTCGTAAAATCTCGAACGGTGAAGGTGTTGAGCGTGTATTCCAAACGCACAGCCCTCTTATCGATAGCGTAACAGTTAAGCGTCGCGGTGCAGTTCGCCGTGCTAAGCTTTACTACTTACGTGAGCGTTCTGGTAAATCTGCACGTATTAGAGAAAAACTTAACTAATACGCGCTGTTTATCAACGCAAAAAACGGGTTGCAGTCTTCGGATTGCAACCCGTTTTCGTTTTTAAGCGGTCTAGATTTTTATTGTAATGTTAAGTGGCGCAGGCAATATTAGGTATTTGAAATAGATTGACTCAAAAAACGTTTCTTTTTTTATGAACTGCAGCTTCGGTTTAAAACGTTTTACTGTTCCTACGCTATGAGGTTATCGATATTTAGCCCACTACTAACAAAACTGAAGACTCATTGAGCAGGCCTACAAAAGCTTCTGAGATGTTGCCCATAATCTAACCAATAACATAAATTCACCGTTGGTTTTAACCTTGCTATATGTGATCAGCCCTTTTAACGTCTAACGTATCCTGTTAGTATTTATCGTATTGATTAGTTTACTTTTATGTAAATATAAATTTACGAATTTTGATTTTTTCAAGGTGGGATTAGACGTGGCAAATATAAGTGATTTGGCCCAACTAAGACAAGGTATAGATGAATGTGATGCGCAGCTTGTTGCCTTACTAGCTAAACGTAATGGTATTACCCAAAAAATTGGTGAGATCAAACAGCAAACAGGTGCGCCTTTACATGCACCAGAGCGTGAAGCTGAATTACTAGCGGCTAGGCGCCAAGAAGCAATTAATCAAAATGTAAGTCCTGATCTAGTTGAAGATATTCTCAGACGGATGATGCGTGAAGCATATCAAAACCAACAGGCTAAGTTAGCGTGTGCAGCGCCATCACTTTCACCTATTGTTATTGTGGGCGGCCAAGGGGCGATGGGGCAGTTATTTGCCCAACAATTTATGCGCTCAGGTTATGACGTCAAAATATTGGACAAAGAGCAGCAAGATGATGCCCAAAGCATTTTAACCGGTGCAAAACTGGTAATGATCAGTGTACCTATTAATGCTTTAGAGTCTGTAGTTGCTAAACTACCAAAACTAGATGATGACTGTTTACTCGTTGATATAACCTCGGTAAAGCAATCGCCAATTAAAGCATTAAAAGCAGCTCATAGTGGTCCAGTTGTTGGTTTACACCCTATGTTTGGGCCTGATATTTCACATTGGGTAAAACAAACGGTAGTTGTATGTGAGGGCAGAGAGCATAAGGCGGCAAAAGGGCTATTAGAGCAGTTACAAGTGTGGGGGTGTCAGCTTGTAGAGCTAGACGCTAAAAAACACGATGAAGCCATGCAAATAATTCAGGTAATGCGACATTTAACAACGTTTGTTTATGGGCAGTTTTTAGCAAAGCAAAGCCATACTTTAGCAGAGTTACGAAGTTGCTCGTCGCCGATATATCAATTAGAGCTAATGATGGTAGGGCGTTTGTTTGCGCAATCACCTGAGCTTTATTCCGATATAATGTTGGCTCAGTTTGATGACGTTGAAAGTTTGTTAGCTCAATACCAAGATACCTTTGCACAAACGCTTGAAAAGCTTAGGATAGGTGATAAAGCAGCCTTAATGGAGGCATTTGCAGATGCTAAATCATATTTTTCAGACTCAACTGCGCATTTTTTAACACAAAGCCGCAGTTTACTTAATAAAGCGAATGACGCTAAGGTGCTCGACTAGTTTTACATCAAATAAATGTAAAGGGGGCACATTTTGTGCCCTTTTTTAATAGTCTATATTTAAGTATTCACACTAACAGCTTGTAATGTTTCACTTTGGTAGCAACCTAATATGCGCACATATTGGGTATGTTCTTTAAGTTCCTCTAGCGCTTCTTTTACTTGGGTATCAGCCAAGTTTGCTTCTAAATCAACATAAAACACTTCTTCCCATGGGTTGCCTGGGGTAGGGCGTGATTCCAGTTTTACCAAGTTTATTTTGTGTTGCTTGAAAATCATCAGTGCATCAGCAAGTGAGCCGGCTTGTTGTTTGGTCGACATGATCAAGCTAGTCTTCGTAGGTATTTGATTCGACACATGCAAAGGCTTACGCGCTACGACTATAAAGCGGCTGTGGTTTTCGCTTTGATTAGCTAAGTTTGATTTAATAACTTCAAGGCCTACATTTTTACCAGCTTGAGCTGAGCCAATTGCAGCACTATTTGGTGTACTAAGCGCAGATTGAAGCGCTGAAGATGTTGAGTCACATGTTTCATGTTGCAAATCCCCTAACCCTTGTAAAAAGCGGCTACATTGCGCGAAGGGTTGTGGATGAGCAAATACTTTTGTGAGCTGTTCAAGTTGTGTATCAGGTTTAGCTAATAAGCAATGCTCAACACTGTGTGTCACTTCACCAACAATAGATACTTGTGCGTGTTGTAGTAAATCAAATACTTCGTTAATACTGCCTGAGCTGGTATTTTCAATAGGAAGTAATCCAAAGTCTGCTTGCCCGCTTTCTACCTTGGAGGTGATTTCTTCAAACGATGAACACCCAATTTCGACGAGTTTGCCGGGGCGACGGCTAAAGTACTTATGGCAAGCAAGTTGGCTATATGAGCCTTGCCCACCTAAATAAGTAACACGGTGTGTTTCGCTTAATGCATCAGGGTTTAGGTTTTTTTGCAGCATTGCTTGCTGGTGTAATACGGAGTCTTCTAGGATTGTTTGAAAAACATTGTTTACATAATACGCATCTAAGCCAAGTGACTTGCCATAACCAATTAATTTTTCTAGTAGTGCTAGTTCACGGGCTTCATCACGAATAGGCTTGTTATTTGCAATTTTATATTCAACAACACCATGACTAATACGGCGCCGTTTAGCTAGGAGTACGAGTAAGTCAGAGTCTATTTCATTTATATCATGTCTTAATGTGTTTAATACATCGTTGGTCATTTTGGGGTTCCTCATTCCAAAAGTCATATGCGTAAATGCAGCATATACAAAAAAGCCTCCCGGTTGGGAGGCTTTACTATTCGATTGATTTATCTCACAAACAGGCCAGCCTCTTTTATTTAAAGAAGCTAAAAAAAGAAAAAATAATGCGAGAATAAAATATGTTCATGCAGTTAATGTATGGAGAGTTAGGGGTAATGTCAATAACATACTTTACTAAGATAGTGCTTAAGTATTGATTATTTCAACTTTTGTAATTTTTTTATAAAGTTTACAAAAAATTTATAATAATGAATTTGAATCTGGTATATTTCATTAACAGCTAAATAATAACAACTATTAATAATTAAGGTTGGCTTGTGCTATATAGACGCCCTCCATCGCGTTTTGGAATAAACTCTTTAAGTGTGAAATTGTCGTTACTCATATCCTCAATTTGTTTAATTGCGGGTGTTTGTGCTGCCTTTTTTATGCTTAAATCTGAGGAAAAGCAGCTGGTTTTTGAAGAGCACGAAGTACTAAAAAGCTCGACCGATTTATTAGTAAGGCAATTTAAAGAACGAATAGAAACAAAAGTTAACATTGCTAAGCAAGCTAACAACATAGTTAATGAGCAGTTATTTCAAAAAAACTCCCCAATTGATCTAACCAGTAAAGCACAATTACAGTTTAATAGTGATGGCACTATTCGAAGCGCTTCATCGGATGGTTTATCTGCCGCGTTTTTACCACAAGAAAAGTTCACACCTTTTTACAAACAGTTATTTAATAACTCTGAAGCACTATGGGATGTTATCTCACCAACATTAGTTTATGACTTCTACAATTTTTACCTTATAACCAATGATGACTTTATCAGAATATCGCCGCCTAATTGGGCGTTAAATGCTCCTGCTGATTTTCGAGTAAGCGGTGGTTCAACTTATAAGTATGTTCGCGAAAGTTTAGGCAACTCTGTAGAACCTGAATGGTCAAAGGTTTACTACGATAGGGTATGGCATGATTGGGTGATCAGTTTACTGGTCCCTATTTATTCGAATAATGAATTTATAGGGGTTACAGGCAGTGATATTACGCTTAATAAACTCGTGTCTTTTCTACCTATAGGAGACAAAGAAAAAAACTTACTTGTTTTTGATAGTAAAGGCCAATTATTAGCCCACCCAGATTTGAGTACTTCATTACTTGCTGAATACGGAAAAAATAATAAAAAAGTGGCTATGGACGAGTTTGTAAACCCTCAGCTCAAATCAATTATTAGTGAGGCAATTGCGACAAAGCTTCCAGAATATGCAAGTTCTTTTTTACAAAATGACGAGGCACACTTAATCAATATTCAAAAAATTGATCAGCTAGATTGGTACATAGGGGTTTATAAAAAGCGTTCTTCTACATTATCTGCTCTGCAAGATTTGAAACTTAAGTTTTTTGGTCTTTTTATTCTTTACGCTATTTTAGTTGCCTTGTTATTGCATCAAGCCTTGCAGCATCTTGTGTTACGCCGATTGCATTCACTTGTTTATGCGGTATCGAGCTTTGGTCAGGGCAAACTAGATACTCAATTTCCAGAAGAGAACAAAGACGAAATTGGTACGCTTAACGGTTCGTTCAAAGATATGACGGTTGAAATTCGTAAATTAATAGATGGACTTAACCAGCGAATAACTGAAAAAGAAATAGCCGAAAAAGCAGCTAATCGATTATCAAAAGCCGTCGCTTTCTCTGGCACAGGTGTTGTTATAACTGACGAAAACTTTGTTATCGAATACGTTAACCCCAAAATGTTAGAGATGACAGGTTATCCAGAAAGTCATTTCACGCGAGCGCCACTTTTAAACATTATTGCGTCTGATATGGCTATTTTGGTTGAAGATATTGATATAGACCTACGTAGTCGTAACTATTGGCGCGGTGATACGTTAATTGAAAGCAAAGACAAACAGCCTATTTGGGTTTCATTGAGCGTTTCACCGATACGAGAGGAAGGCGGTAATATCACAAGTTATGTTGCTTCCGCACAAGATATCTCGTTTGTTAAAGAAAGCCAGCGCAAAATGGAACAGCTCGCTTATTTTGACACGCTAACAGGTTTAGCAAACAGAACCTTCTTCAGAATGCAGTTACGCAAATCTCTTGCGCTTGCAGAACGTGGCCATTATGCCTTTTCACTTTTTTACTTTGATTTAGATGAATTTAAGCGAATTAATGACACCCTTGGACATGACGCAGGCGATCAATTATTAATACAAGTCGCGAATAGACTGAAGAAGCGCCTAAGATCGGAAGATACGATTGCACGTTTAGGCGGCGATGAGTTTGCAGTATTACTCAGTGGAATTGAAAGCCAAGAACACGCAACCGATGTGGCAAATACAATCCAACAAACGCTTAATATGCCTATTATGCTAGGAAATAACGAGGTAATTATAAGCGCGAGTATTGGTATTACTATGGCGCCATATGACAGCCTCGAAGAAGATCAATTATTAAAGCACGCGGATTTAGCAATGTATGAGGCCAAAGAGAAAGGGCGAAATACGTTCCACTTTTATAGCCAAGAGCTAAATGCAGCCGCAAATGAGCGCTTATTTATTGAAAACGAGTTGCGTATTGCGTTAAAAGAAGATCAGTTTGTGGTTTATTATCAGCCGCAGATAGATAGTCGTACTCAAAAGGTTGTAGGGTACGAGGCATTATTGAGATGGTTCCACCCAACAGAAGGTTTAATACCGCCAGATAAGTTTATTCCTATAGCTGAGGCGACAGGGCTTATTGTTGAATTAGGTGAGTGGGTATTACAGGAGTCATGTGATTTCGTTGTGAGATTGACAGAGCAAAACCGTGAAAATAACGTATCGATTAACTTATCTGCTCGCCAATTTAAAGATTCGAATCTTGTGCCGACCCTAAGTAAGATGATTATTACATCGGGCGTATCGGCTAAACGATTGCATTTAGAGTTAACTGAAAGCATGTTGATGGGGAACGTAGAGGCTGCTATTGCTCAACTTCATGAGCTAAAAGCACTAGGTATTTCTATCTCAATTGATGATTTTGGAACGGGGTATTCTTCGCTTAGTTATTTAAAACGCTTCCCGGTAGATATACTCAAAATAGATCGTTCATTTGTGCAAGATATCCCAGAAGATAGCAATGATATGGAGATTACTGCCGCTATTATAGCAATGGCTCAAAAGCTTAATTTAGATGTGGTTGCTGAAGGGGTAGAAACCATAGAGCAAGTTGAGTTTTTGCAAAACAACAACTGTTTTATAGTGCAAGGGTACTATTACAGCCGGCCAATCCCTGAGTCTGATTTACCAGATTTATATCTAAAGCTGGGTGAAGTACCATTTAAAAAAGTAATGTAGATTTATAATTGCGGGTTAACCACCCGCAATTTTCACTTTAAACTTTAAGCCCTCTAAAATTGCTTTTAACTTCTCTCGGTCATCGCCTTGGACTTCTATAACGCCTTCTTTTACAGCGCCACCTTGGCCCATTTTACTTTTTATTGTTTTAGCTAACTTTTTTAAGTCATGATCTTTAGGGTCTATGCCAACAACAAGCATTACGCCTTTACCTTTACGGCCTTTTGTTTGACGCTCAATACGAACAAAACCATCTTTGAAAAGCTTAATATCAAGCTCTTTTTCTGGTTTTGGCTGGTCAATACGTCCAGTGCTTGTTGAATATACTAAGTGACTATCTGTCATGGTTTACCTTATTCAGTCAAAATGTATTAAGTAATGGCGTAAATGATAGCAAATTTGCTGTTGTGTGTTTTTCTTTTTGCTAAATACTTTTAACAGGTTATATTTAGTCAAAGATACATTTAACGGAGAAATCGATGAATTTAACTACCCGTACATCAGCCGATGGGAAAGCGCTAACAATACAAATAAAGGGAAAGTTTGACTTTAATTTAGTGCAGTCTTTTCGCCAAGCCTATGCTCAGATAGACAGTAGCACTAACAAAGTGATTGTAGATTTAAGAGAAACTGACTATATGGATAGTTCTGCACTAGGCATGCTTTTAAATATGAAAAAAACATTAGAAGATAAAGTGACTGTGTTTGAAATCACTAATTGCCAGCCACAGCTGAAAAAAATATTACAAATATCGCGCTTCGATAAGAAATTTGATATTAGCTAATGGCAGCACACGTTCTTATTGTCGATGATCAGGCATTAAACCGTATTTTATTAAGTCAAATGCTCAAAGATGAAGGTTATCAAGTATCGATGGCCTTCAACGGCCAAGAAGCAATTAAAGTCCTTGAGCATGAAGCCATAGACATTGTGTTACTCGATGTAATAATGCCGGTTATGGATGGTTTTGAGACAGCCAAAATAATAAAAAATAAATACAGTGAAGTTTATTTACCTATTATTTTTATTACTTCGTTAGACGACAAAGCAAGTTTTGAAAAATGTTTAGAAGTCGGCGGGGATGACTTTATCCACAAGCCATTTGATAAAGTTATTCTTCACGCAAAAATTAAAGCTCATAGAAGAACTCGTGAGCTAAGCAAAAAAGCCAACCAACAAAAAAAACTACTCGAGTATCACCACAATCAAATTGAACGTGAACACGAAATAGTGGAACACATATTTAATAATTCACTCGAATATCAAGATGATTTTAAGCAACATCTAGATTTTAATTTATCGCCAGCATCCATGTTTAATGGTGACATGTTTTTAGTTGCACAAAGTCCCATTGGTAACTTGTATTGCATGCTGGGTGACTTTACTGGGCATGGCTTGGCAGCTGCTATAGGTGCGCTACCTGTCTCTCGCGCATTTTATACAATGGTAAATAAAGGTAAGGCCGTTAATGATATTGCCTTTGAGCTAAATACACTTCTTTACAACCTGTTACCGGGGCATATGTTTTGCGCGGCTACCATTGTGGAGCTCAGTGCGTCAGGAAAAAGTATATCAGCGTGGCTTGGTGGCTTACCCGATGCATATTTGATCGATACTGAAGGTAATATAAAAAAGACATTAGAATCTCAACACATGGCATTGGGTATATTAGACAAACATGAATTTGAGTACGATTTAATACATTTTGAAGTAAATAGTGATACACGTTTAGTTTTTGCTACCGACGGCATAACAGAAACCACTAATAAGCAGGACGAGTTTTTTGCTGAAGAACGCTTTATAGCATCATTAAAAAGTAAGCCCATGATCTCTTGTGAAGATATAATTGCTGATGTGAGTGATTTTGCGCAGGGCTTACAACAGCAAGATGATGTAAGCATTGTCTTGCTTAACTGTTTGCCTTTGCAGGTGGAAGAAAAGCCGAGAGAGCCTTTTTCAACGCTTGCCTTCAATTTGTCATTAAGCCTTAATTCAAAGCAAATTAAGCAAACCGATCCTGTCTACGATATTGTCAATATTCTTAGCCGAATTGAGGGATTAAATGATCATCGCTCAAACATTTTTTTACTCCTTTCTGAAGCTTATAACAATTCACTTGATCATGGTGTTTTAGGATTAGACTCCGCAATAAAGCTGCAAGAAGACGGTTTTTTTAAGTTTTATGAAATGCGTGAGAAAGCCATAAGTGAGTTAAAAGATGCCATGATCATTATTGATATACGCTACTGCCCAGAAACACTCAGTTTGTATTTTATCATTTGTGATTCGGGGAGGGGGTTCAGTAGCCAATCAAATGATGAAATGAGTGGCAATAATGAATTTGGGCGAGGTCTTTCACTGCTTGAAGAAATTGCAGAAAAAGTCACATATAACGCCAGTGGTAACCAAGTTGAAATGTCCTATAAGTTGATCTAGCTCTGTGAAAATATCCATGCTATTATTTCTGGAAAATTAGATGTATGGATGGCCAAATGATTTCTTCTTATTTAACCCAAGCGCAGTTGCGCGTTAATGCAAACTTAATTACAGCCGAGCTTGAAAAGCTTGAGCACTATCTAGCGCATACATCTTTACCAGAAACGCGTTGGCAGTATCAAATACCTGAATTAGGTGAAGGCGGGGCGTGTAGCTTATTTGGTTACTTGCAAGATGAGCCTTTTAACCTTGCTGATTTTATAAATAAAGATAGCAATACCAAGCTTGCACAGCTACAAAGTATTGTTAACTATGTACACGCACAAACGGGTGTTGACTGGTATGGTATTTATCAATCAACGGACACAGACGAAGGTAAACAACTTTTAAAGCTTGCTTATCATGGTGTACCTAGCCGCCCTCTATTTCCGCTTACAGAGGCCTTTGCTGCAGGAAGCAATAATGTTCAAGTGGCGTTATCACAAAAAGGTCGCATTATTAATAATGTAGAGAAGTATTTAGCACAAGGTGGAGAGTATTATACCTGTGACCCTAAAGTTAAATCTGAAGTATGTTTGCCTTTATTTAATGCCCAAAATGAGTGTGTAGGTATTATTGATGCTGAAGCATTTGATAATGACTTTTTTGATGACAAAGTTTTGGCCATTTTAATTGCGTGTTGTATTAAAATTCCTCACTCACTCGTGTAAATAACACTAGTCAACGTGATGTGCTTTTATGTTAAGCTAAGCTTAATTGCTAACCCATAAATATAGATAAGAGATAGCCCATGTTCTCAGTATTAAAACCATTACCAACCGATCCTATTCTTGGCCTTATGGCGGCCTATAAAAAAGATACAAACCCTAATAAAATTGATTTAGGTGTGGGTGTTTATAAAGATGAGCACGGCAATACACCTGTATTAAACGCAGTGAAGAAAGCAGAAGCATTTCGCTTAGAAAATGAAACAAGCAAATCTTATATTGGCTTAGCAGGTAACTTAGACTACTGTCAAAAAATGGAACAGCTATTACTTGGTGAGCACCAAGCATTATTAGCAAATCGCGTGCGTACAGCACAAGCACCAGGTGGTACAGGTGCGCTTCGTGTTGCTGCTGAGTTTATTAAGCGTTGTAATACAGATGCAACTGTATGGGTTACTACACCTACTTGGGCAAACCATATTAGTTTATTTGAAGCTGCGGGTTTAACCGTAAAAGAATACCCGTACTACGACTACGAAAATAAAGACCTGCTGTTTGATGAGATGATCAATACCCTTAAGCAAGTACCAAAGGGTGATGTAGTGCTATTACACGCATGCTGTCATAACCCAAGTGGAATGGATTTAAACGAAGCTCAGTGGAACACAGTAGCAGAGCTTGCTAAAGAAGTTGGCTTTACACCATTAGTGGATATAGCTTACCAAGGCTTTGGCTCTTCACTAGAAGAAGATGCGCGCGGACTTCGTATTTTAGCTGATGCCGTTGAAGAGTTAATTATTTGCTCATCTTGCTCTAAAAACTTTGGTTTATATCGTGAGCGTATCGGTGCATGTTCATTAATTGCAAAAGACAGTGCGACAGCTGATGTGTCAAACTCAGTAATGTTAAGTGTGGTACGTAGCATTTATTCAATGCCTCCGGCACATGGTGCTGATATTGTTAACACTATTTTAAGCAGTACAGAACTTACGCAAATGTGGCATGCTGAACTTGATGAAATGCGTACGCGTATTAATGGCCTTCGTAGTTTAATTAAAGAAAGCTTAGCATCAAAAGACATAGCGCAAGACTTTTCATTTATTGAACGTCAACACGGTATGTTTTCGTTCTTGGGTATTAATAAAGAGCAAATTGAGCGATTACAAAAAGAGTACGGCATATACATTGTTGGCTCAAGTCGTGTCAACGTAGCCGGTGTTAGCAAAGCAAACCTTGATTACTTTGCAAATGCAGTTGCTGACGTTTGTAAATAAACGTAGATAATATAAAAAAACCGCACTCCATTAATCATGGTGTGCGGTTTTTTATTAACTAAATTTTGGTGTTACAAAAGCAAGCTTTAACCAATTGCAGGTATAAATCCACTCATTTGCATAAATTGCGCAGTAATTATTAGCACACCACATAACGCTGCAATCAATAGCCCTGTACGACCACTGCGTACTTTATAACCAGTGTCGGAACTAGTTGAGGCACGTTGTTTATAAACCATAGCAACAGGTAAAAATACAGCCAGTACAACTAAAGCTATGGCGGCATAGCCAAGGGCCATTATAAAGCCTTGCGGGTAAAAAAGAGCAAATCCTAAAGGCGGTATAAATGTAATAAGCGCTGTTATAACACGGCCTTGGTTGTTATCTCCTTGTTTAAATGCATCAGCAAAAAAATCAAATAAACCTAGGCTTACACCTAAAAATGAAGTCGCTAACGCTAAATCAGCAAATAATTTCACCGCTATAGATACATTTGAATTATGTGCAATACCTGCAACACTGGCTACAAAACCGCTTAAGCCCTCACTATTGAGTAAATCGCTTTGGCTCATAATACCTTGGCTTAATAGTTGCCAAAATATGTAAATCACCAAGGGCAATGCTGCGCCTGCAATCATCACTTTACGCAGAACTTTTACGTCAAGACCTACGTATTTAACAATTGATGGGATAGAGCCGTGAAAACCAAAAGATGTAAATACCACAGGAATTGCCGATAATATTAGCCCTTGCTCAACGGGCATTTCGAGCAAGTGCTTTGCTTGTACATAGGGCGTAAGCATATAAAATAGGCTAGCTAAAACAATCACCTTGATTGAAAAGAGTATTCTATTAAATTTATCTACCTTGCTAGTCCCTAGTGTAACCACGCTTGCAATAATGACCGCCAAAATAACGGAGCCAAATTGGGGGGCAATTTCTAATTCAAATCCAAGATTGATTCGCTCTTGAAGCTGAGCACCACCGCCTGCGATATAAGCTGCACATAAAGCATAAAATAAAAACACCATTGAAAAATTGGCAATGTATTGACCGCGCTTCCCAAGCCAGCGTTTAGCAAGTGTATTTAACGTTGCATCACGAGGGGCAAACTGATGTAGCTCTAGCATCAGCAAGGCGGTGTAAGTCATTAATATCCAGCTTGCAACAATGAGTGCAAGTGCAGTCATAAAACCTAAACCAGCAGAAGCGATAGGTAAAGCAAGCATACCAGCACCAATAGTGGTACCAGCTACAATTAACATGCTGCCTGTTGTTTTATTTTTGAGCACTTAATTACCTTAATTATTATTAATTTACACGCACCATATAACTAGAACGGTAAAACTCAAATAGTTTTGTTATAAATGGCATTAAATAAAATGTAACTTACATTTTACAGCTGTATATTTAAGCATTTTATAATCTTTAATATGATTAAATATCTATCCATAAACCCTTTACAGCGTATAATTCTATTACTAGTTATTGAGCGTTTATATCTTAAGATTAAACTGACCGTTAAGTACGTGTACTGTAACTAGTGCATTAATACGCTTGGCTGGCTTTTTCCCTCAAAACCCACTCGCCTTATTTTTAACTTACAAAGGAATGGTACATGCCTGTTAAAGTTTCATATTTTTTAATGGTTCTTATATGGTCCACCACTCCGCTGGGTATTGTGTGGAGTAGTGAGAGTGTTTCGCCATCACTAGCGGTGTTAATGCGTATGCTCGTTGGGCTATTTATTGGTGCGCTTGTCGTTGCAGTCACTAATGTAAGAGTGCCATGGAGTAAGCAAGCTTGCCTACTCTATGCTTACTCAAGCATTGGTATTTTTGGTGGCATGTTATTGAGTTATATGGCGGCTAGAACAGTGCCTTCTGGCATTATTTCACTTATGTTTGGATTAGCTCCTATTTTATCTGGATTGCTTGCTCAACAGCTATTAAACGAGCCTAAATTTAGTTTTATAAAACTCATTGCTTTAGCAAGTGCGTTAGTCGGACTTTATTTTGTAAGCTATAACCAAGTACAAAACTCACAAACTCAGGGGCTTGGGCTTGTATATGTGTTTATGGCTGTATGCTTTTTTAGCTTAAGCGGTGTGATGATAAAGCGGGTGAAAATTGCAATTCACCCTATGGCCACAACATTTGGTGCACTAGTATTTGTAACGCCATTATTTTTTATTGCGTGGTGGGTGCTTGATGGTGAGCTTAATATACAAAACTGGAATTTAAGGTCGCTTTGGGCAATTGGTTATTTAGGACTATTTGGGTCGTTAATAGGGGCATTGGCATATTTTCATGTTTTACAAAACTTAAACGCGAGCACCGTTGCGTTAACAACACTTATTACACCTAGCTTTGCAATAGGGTTAGGTGCGTGGCTTAATAACGAGCCACTAAGTAAAGAGCTAATAATTGGCGCTGCTATTATTGTAATTAGTTTAGGCTTTTTTCAATTTGGTGATAAATACTTAAAAACTAAAAGTAAGCGCTAGGGCGTGTTTAATTTTGTGACATAAAATGTCTTCAATCGAGAGCGATTAATTAAATTACGGCGCAAAGTTTGTAACCTCGTAAATTAAGTAACCCCCCCTACATTTTAGCTATTTGAATGACCAAACGGCGGTTTTTATCGCGGCCTAAAATATTATCATTGGTGTCTACAAAGCGTTTTTCACCAAACCCAGTTGTTTTTACTTTATTTTCATCCACACCTAAGCTAACCATATAATCTTTTATCGCTTTTGCACGCTTACGAGATAGGTCTAAGTTGTTCCAACGACCGCCATAACTGTCGGTATAAGAATCAATACTAATGGACTCAATGGTTGAATCGTTTTTTAGATATTCAGCAATTTTATCAAGGCGTTGCTGGGATGACTTAGTTAACTTACTGCTATTAGATTGATAGTTCATCACTGTAAACGAAATATCCTCAAAGCTGTAAGGTAATAGTTCGTCACGGCATTGCAAAAAGGCCCAATAAGCTTGCTTAAAGTTTACACTTGAAATACCAACGGCAATTTTATCGGCACTATTTTGCCAGTCTTGGTAATAAAAAGTGGGGTAAAACCCTTTTTCAAGTTCTGTAAGCATTTCCCAAGCAGTTCGATTACCGAGTTCACCATCAAACTTTTTAAGTAGCTTCATATTTGCTATGTCGCGTGCTGGCAGCCCAGAGCGCCAAGAAGGAGGAACTGCTTTAAGCCCTGCAATGGCGTAATTTTCAGGGCGAACAACCATATCTAAATTGAAAGTTAGGTTTTTATTTTTACTCGCCGATGCTTTAAAAATAGCCTCGCCATAGTAAGGTACCTCATGGTTCAACTGACATTGCAAACGTGTTGTTTTAACCACTTCCCAATTTGAACTGTCTTGATTTGCAGAGTAATTACGCATGGCCGCATGTGCACTGACGCTCAATAGCGCAGAGCTAATACTAACGCTCATTAATAATAACTTTAATTTCATCAAAGACTCCCCGTAAACCCGACACGCCAAAAATTTGGCTTTGTTCAGTACTGCCATATTATATAGCAGTTAACACTTAGCTAGTATCACTTAAAGCAAATTGTATGCCTATAATTATAGGCATAAATAATAGGTAAAAGTCCCTAGCCGAACGGCACCTACTTTTGACATAATAGAAGGCTTATACCTACAAACCAAGAATACTATGGCAAATACTGAGCAAACCCTTTTCGCAAAACGCTTTCGTGGCTTTTTTCCTGTTGTTATTGATGTTGAAACTGCTGGTTTTAACAAAGAGACAGATGCATTACTTGAAATTGCAGTCTCTGTTTTAAAAATGGATGATGACGGGTTGCTTAGCATAGATCAAACAGTGCATTTTCACGTTGAGCCGTTTGAAGGCGCAAATATTGAGCAAGCAGCAATTGAGTTTAACGGCATTGACCCATTTTCGCCATTACGAGGTGCAGTCGCAGAAGAAGACGCTATCAAAGAGATTTGTAAGGTCGTGCGTAAAGCGCAAAAAGCAGCAGGGTGCCAGCGTTCTGTTATTGTGGCGCATAACGCCGCGTTTGATCATGGCTTTTTAAATGCGGCTATTGAGCGCAATAATATAAAGCGCACACCGTTTCATCCATTTGTCAGCTTTGATACAACAACGTTAGCAGGGCTTGCTTTAGGCCAAACAGTATTAGCTAAAGCTTGTCGTGCAGCTGGAATTGAATTTGATAACAGTCAAGCACACTCTGCACTTTACGACACAGAACGCACCGCTGAATTATACTGTTTAATTGTAAACCGCTGGCAAGAGCTGGGCGGTTGGCCGCTTGCGCCACTCGATGAAAGTGACGATGAGGAAGCCGCCAATGAAGCTAAAACGACTGAGTAATTTTACCCTCAGATAATCTTACGAAGTGGGGGGGATAAATACGCGAAAACTGTTTAGTTTCTTTTGCTATTTTAAGCTCCACACCAGGGTGCATTAACTCGTTCACTTTTAAGCGGCTAGAGGCTAGTAGCTGGGCTATTTTTCTTTTTACGAGTGCTTTTTGTTGCTTAACATGACGAGAGCGGACATTCACTTGCTTTTCGTTAGCCGTAATTTTATCAGTAAATTGCTTGCGCTGAGCAGGGTTAGTTATTTTCTCTGCTTTAGTTCGCGCATTTTTTAATTCCAGTAATTTAGTACTCAATACCTTTTCAAAGTCGTTAATTTGGCTTTGCTTATCACGCAGTTCAAACCAATTTTGTGCTAAAAACACACGCGTTTTAGTACCAGCAGGCGCACCTAATTCACCAGTTTCAATCCGCATTGCATCAAATATATTACCACCAATAATTTTGCCACGAGGGTTATCGGCTTTGCCAACACGTATTAAACGTTTAGCTGTTAGGTCACAATGTAATACTTGGCGCTCTATGAATAAACTTTGTTCAGTCTTAATGTCACAATATTGAGCATAGCCTATAGAAATTGTACGCTTGGCTGAAATACGGCAAGTAAATGCTTCTTCGTTTTCACGGTTTCGGCCTATAGCACCTAATACAATAGTTACAGCACTTTCGCTCTGCACAATTCCTGATTCAACAAAGCCTAAAACAGTAATGTCACCTTTCGCTTTTACTCGCATTCCGTCTTTTATATCGCCACTAATAATTACACTGCCGTCAAAATCAATGTGGCCTGTACTTACATCTACATTATCGAAACATAAAACGTCGTCAACGCGCATTCCACGTGGCAGCGCAACAGGAACGCCTTTGCAATCTGCAATCAGTAAATTAGGGTTTGTTGGGTCTATTTTTGTCCCTTCAAAGGGTTGTAGTTCAAGTTCTTTTCCTGGCGAAGCAGGGATAATATCGCCAAACACCGTGTATCCGTCTTCACCCTGGGTGGCGGCTATACGTTGCATAAGAGGAGTGCCCGGTTTAACAGTAATGATAGCCCCAAGATCTTTCATATCAACTTTACCGCCAGCAGTTGCTTGCGGGCTTAAAACGCGATCTTGTGCTGTTGAACAAAGGCGAACAAATTTAGCATCGCTACCTTCTTTTGGATTGCGGCCATGGGCTACAATAGCGCTATATGCCACACCTGAAGCTTTTTCAAACTGTTGGCCTAAAAAACTATCAAGCGCACGCGGACTAATCCCTTTTTTTACACCTGCTTGGCTAAGCGCCTCTTGGGCATCTTCCATTGTTAACAGTGATCCACCTTTAGCTGTAGTAATAGTGGCTTCTGCAACCATATTTTTTTCATCAATATTAATAGCAATAGTGGCATCCACTGCTTTAGCAATCACTAAAGATACTTCTTTGTGGTTTTTAGAAGGCGCAAAAAGTTTCCCGATATTAGCTGTAATAGTTTCATACTCGCCAAATTCAGATTGTTCAAACATTTCAATTAATTGAGTGCTTGTGACCGGAAAACCGCTATCAATAGGATGTTTAATTAAAGAAACACACCCTGTATTTTTATCTAATGAAAAAACCGACATTTTAAATCCCTACTTCTTATGCCTGTTATTATTCTTAACCTTTACAGTTACAACTAAACCTTTAGCACTAGCTGGCTAATCCCTTATTTGAACACAGGTTTACCATATTGTTAAGTAAATGTTTACTGTGGCTAATACATTATTGCTAATTTGGTTGCTAAATATGCAGTTAGCCTGTGTAAATCAAATAAAGCGTTATTAAGCCTTGAGTATCATCACTTTACTCAGTTATACTACTCGCACGCTCTGAATGAGTTTACTAATTCAGGGGCTGATTAGGATTCGACGGAATTCAAGAAGCCCAAGGTGCATGTCGAGGTGCGGTTTGCCTCGTAAAAAAGCCGCAATCTAAAGTAATCGCAAACGACGATAACTACTCTCTAGCAGCTTAGGCTGGCTAGCGCTCCTTCCATGTATTCTTGTGGACTGGATTCTGGAGTGTCACCCTAACACCTGATCGCGATGGAAACCCTGGCCGGGGTTGAAGCGTTAAAACTAAGCGGCCTCGCCTTTACTTACCGTGTTTGTCCGGGATTTAAAGGTTAATTAAATGACAATACTAAACATGTAGTACCGACGGTCGAGGCTTTTCGGACGGGGGTTCAAATCCCCCCAGCTCCACCAATAACGGTTTTTAAATTCGTTTGTTTAAAAACCCTAAAAAACCCGCAACTTGAGTAATCAAGTTGCGGGTTTTTTTATGTGGTTAATAAAAGCTATTATGATTCTCTTATTGTGCGTAGCTTCATTTTTATCACAATGATCATTAATATAAGTAGTGATAAAACACTAATTGATAGCGTTAAGTTAATTACGGCGTTGTTGAGCTGATTAACTTTAGGGTGTGCGTTGCCATTTTGCTGCTGCCTAATATAACGCTGGCTTATCCAGTCTACGGCGTTGATCCATTGTACTTTATTTGGATCTGTATTATTGAGTGTACTCATTGTATGTGCGTCATTATTTAAACTTTTTGCTAAATTAATGAGTTGCAACCAAAACGCATTTTTCTCACCTAAGTCGTCTATTTCTTGCAGGCGAAGGTTTAATTTTTCTCCTCCCATTTTTTCAATATTAGGCTGCTTTACACTATCGGCATAGCTGTTAATTAATAGAGAAAACCGATTGAACTGCTCGCTATCGTGGCTTAGTTGTGCATTATTATTGGCACTCATATTCGTTTTTTGTTGATTACTAACTGCCTTTTGCTCAGTTATGTACTGTTTGTAATCTTGGTAGGTTAAGCCAATTATCGTGTTACTTTGTGATTCACTCATTGTATTTGAAAGCAAATTATAGCTAAGAGTAAGGCCCGTAATTGTCATAACTAACAGGGCTATATAGCAAAGATAGAGTAGGCTTTTTAGTGAAGATCGCTGTAGCTTTACTTTGTCGTTTTTGTAACGCGTAATTATAGTTTGTATAGAATTAGTTTTTTTCTGCAGTAGTGTACGTTTTGAATTAGACGTTTTATGTTCTTCTGCATCATCATGTTTTGTTAATTTTTTTAACGCTAAAGGATACTGCTTTGCTGTAAGAGCGGTAGATTGATGCAGTTCAACTCGTGTTATTAAGCCCATTTTTTTTAGTGACGATTCTGCTTTAACGGCTTCAATACTCGTTAGATTTTTTTTTAATGCGTAAGATTTACCATCAAACAACTTTATAGCAATAGTGTGGGGAATATTTAAAAATTGGCTAAGTTGTTTTTGTACCAATGAAATATTGGCATGTTGGTGTAGTTGGCCATTAAAAATAATTTTAAATGTAGCGCTCACTTTAATTCCTTTGTTTTCATTTCCCTTAAGGAGCTTTTTTATCTATATACATAACATAAACTTAACAGATTAAGACTCTGTTTTCTATATTCCTCACTAATGATTTTTTATTAATAATTTAATGTGCTTAAACTTAATACAGTAAATGACTTTACGAGAGGAAAATTTGAAAGAAAGAGGGATAGTAGGTTACGTTTAGGTCACAGAACGCTGCTCACTTGAGGCTTATCGTCAAGGGATTCTATTGCTAATTTGTTAACTCTTATAGGCAATGCTTTGGTTTGCAATTGTTGACGTGGTTAGAGGGTAAATTGTTTGGGGTAGCCTTATGGCTGTTGTGGCGTATCTAAATGATTTGTTTTTTTGAATTAAATATTAGCAGCTTGTTTTGAGTGTCAGCTGTTTAGTTAACTTGCTAATAGTTGAAAGTGTTGCCCCATTAACGCTTTTGTTAATGGAGCACTTTGGCTATTTAACCGCAGATTTAATGGCAGTATCACCATCAAAAAGTTCAAAAATACGGTTCTTTTCAAACGAATTGGTTGCGATATGCAGCAGTGCATTGGCTACATTTTCACGACTAATTTTAGCCTTATCTTGGTCATCAGGGCGCTGTGTTGTCACTTTCATTGATGCGCTTTCATCAGTGAGCGTACCCGGGCGAACAATGGTGTAATTTAAACCACTACTGGCAAGGTGTTCATCGGCCATGTGCTTAGCAACTAAGTATGGTTTTAAATCACTTTCTATTGCGTCAGGGTTATCTGCACCTATTGAGCTGACCATAATAAAGTGCTTAACGTTATTGTTTTTTGCGTAATTAGCCGCTTTTGCTGCAGCCCATAGATCAATTAATAGTGTTTTGTCGTCGCCGGTGCTTCCACCAGAACCAGCCGCAAAAATTACTTGATCACAACCTTTAATAGCTTCACTAAAATCACCTTCTAAATCTTGCTCTACAATATTTAAAAACGGGCTTTCTAAATCACTTAGCTTAGTTTTATCACGAACAAGGGCGGTAACATTTTGTTCGTTCTTAAGTAATAACTCCGTTGTCATTTTACCAATTTGACCACTAGCGCCAATAATTAAGGTCTTACTCATAATCAACTCCTTTCACTTGTTAGTAAATGTATTTGCTTACAAATAGACCTTGGGCTTAAAAATTGTTTTTAAAGGGCAAAAAGAGACATTAACGTATTAATTTTAAAAAACATTTAATTTAAAAAGAGCACCTTAACTGAGTATGAAAATGAGTGGTTATATTTGTGTTTTTTTATAATATTTTTTCAATCATTATACTCACTTCGGTCACATAGTTACGGTGGTATAAGCTAATACGTACTTTACGATTTTGGTAATTGTAATAAAGGGTGCGGTAGTTTTCACTGCCGGTTATCTTCAATGGGTCACCTAATTGTTGCTGATAAAAGTCTGTAATGGAGGAAATAGACTGCGTTAAATACCCAGTTTTAACCAGTGGGTATTCATCTGTTACTTCCATAGTTGTTACAAACTCATCTGGCACTGCAATATCAATAACATTTATGGCAAGTGTTTTAAACGAGGTAAACAATAACAGCGATAGTATAATTAATTTTTTCATTGTGACTCTTTAAGTTCCTTTTATTAAGAACAGTTTACCCAAATAGTGGGCTTTGTCATTTATATTTTATTACGAATTAAATCTCTTACAATAAAGCGAGCGGGGTGTATAGCTTGGCTTACTCGCTCGCTGAATGGGCGCGGCTCGTTTGCTAAGCAGCTAATAAAATGTTCAGCACACAGTGGTGCGCTGCACAAGGCACGAGCTCCAAAGCCCGTAAAAATATGTAGCCCTTGTTGAGGGTGATTGAGAGGCAAATATTGATAACGCTTACCCAACCTCAGGTTTGCAAATGCATTTGTATAATCGCTTTGTTCACACCATTGCCCAGCCATTGGCAAGTGGTCGATGAATGTGCATCTTACTGCTGCTTTTGCAGAGCTTACTTTTCCTAACGTTGTAGCAAAGTCGCTATGATCGTAAAAGTTTATGAGTTGAGCACGGTTAGTGTGGTCATCCTCATCTGAAACATGGCGGCTTTTACTGTTTTTTTCAAATGTAGCGCCCATGCAATGATGGTCTAAATAAGCTGGTGTAAAGTAGCCTTTATGGCAAAGTACCGTTTTAAGCTTTCGAGATTCAGGACTTGCTTGAACATGCGATACTTGCCCGCGCACGCCTACAATAGGAAGTGATTTTGTTTGCTCAAATGTGTCGCTGTGCTCACCTGTGCAAATTATAACATCGCTAAATGGACCAAACTGTTGATTATTGCTTGTTAAAACCCAGCCGTTTGCTGTTTTTTCTATGTTTATTATATTGCAATTAAAGTGACTGTTGTGGGGTATTAGCCTATTTGCCGCGCCTAGCATTGCATTAACGAGTTGTGGTGGATTAACCCAGCCACCTTGTTCAAAATAAACACCGGGGTACCCAGTTTGAACGCCGGCTATTTCATCGCCTTGCTCTGCGGTTACGTTTTGCATAAGTTGCTTTGGCCAAAGTTGCTTTTGAGCAAGGTTTTTGTGTTTATCAGCAAGGGGCTTTTTTACAGCATGTTGCAAAACACCACACCATTGGTGATCAAAGCTAAATCCATCATTTAACAATTTCTGGTAAACGCGCTTTGCGTATAAAAAACTATGTGCAAAAAGTTCACTATGCGGTGAATCTTTAGCTTGTAAATGAGGGTACACCGCGCCTTGCACATTATGTGACGCGCCCATGGCAGGCTGCGGGTCTTTGCAGAATAATTCAGCGTTTATACCGCGTTTAGCAAGGCTGTATAAAATACAACTACTGGCTATACCGCCGCCAATAATAGCGACGTTATTAAGTTTACTATCGTCTTGATTAAAGTAAGGGGGGGCTGATTGAGCCGTGTTTGCATGTGGTATTTGGCCAATTAGCATGTCTCTTTTTTTGCCAAAGCCTTTGGTTTTAATTGTATCAAACCCGGCTTCTATTAAACCACGGCGAACAAAACCTGCTGCTGTAAACGTAGCTAGAGTTGCCTTTGCTTTTGAAATGTCAGCCATGCTATTAAATAAGCTTTGCTGCCACATTTCAGGGTTTTTGCTTGGGGCAAACCCATCTAAATACCAGGCATCTACAATCCCTGTTTGTGGGTAGCTCATTGTATTAATAGACGCGAGTGCATCGCCAAAATGTAAGTCGAGGACAATACGTCCGTTGTCAAATTCAAGTCGGTGACACCCTTGTAAATTAATAGGGTAATTGTTGACGAGTTTTTCACTTAATCTTTGTAATGTAGGCCACGCTTGAAGTGCTTTGCTTAAATCGTTAACTTTTAATGGGTATTTTTCAAACGAAATAAAGTGAAGGCGCTTTACACCTTTATCTAATTGATTTTGTGATTGTTGACGTGCAATATGATCGTTAAAGTGTTGCCATGTATTTAAAAAATTTAACCCAGTACCAAATCCTGTCTCTGCTATTACAAAGTGGGGTTGGTCATGAGTTTGTAATCGAGTTTCTATATTATTTTGCTCATAAAACACATAATGCGATTCGGCAAGACCGTCGTCATTCGAAAAATAAATATCACCAAAGTTATCAGCAAACGGTGTACCTAAATCGTTAAAGTGTATATGTGCGTTTTTAATCATAATGTTTAAATTTACAAAATATATTTTTCATTATTTTACGGGTTTTCTTTGTAATAGTCTGGCGTTATTTATAAGCTAGCAGTTCAGAGTACAAGTGTACGCTAGAAAGCTGACCACTTAAGTGATTAAATTCGCGTAAAATAAAACGCAATTAAGTATTAAGCTAAGGGAATCACCCATGAGAAGAGCCGTAATTACCGGTATCGGTGTTGTATCAAGCATTGGTAACAACAAAGAAGAAGTTTTAGAGTCATTAAAAACAGGTAAAAGTGGTATCGCTTTCAACCAAGAGTTTGCTGACTACAACTTGCGCAGCAACGTATCAGGTAAAATTGATATAAACGTTAAAGACCATGTTGACCGCAAAGCAATGCGCTTTATGGGTGATGCTGCTGCGTACTCTTACATTTCGATGACTCAAGCAATTGAAGACTCAGGGTTATCAGAAGAGCAAGTCTCAAACGAGCGCACGGGTATTATAGTTGGCTCTGGTGGTGGTTCATCTAAATGGCAAGTAGAAGCCGCCGATATTTTACGTGAGAAAGGCGTAAAGCGTGTAGGCCCTTACATGGTGCCTCGCACTATGGCCAGTACAACTTCAGCATGTTTAGCGACTCCTTTTAAAATAAAAGGGGTTAATTATTCAATTAGTTCAGCATGTGCTACGTCGGCGCATTGTATTGGTAATGCGGTTGAACAAATTCAACTTGGCAAGCAAGACGTTGTGTTTGCTGGTGGCGGTGAAGAGCTTCACTGGACGCTTGCAATGGAATTTGACGCAATGGGTGCACTCTCTACTAAATACAACGAAACACCAGAAAAAGCATCGCGCACTTATGATGCTAACCGTGATGGTTTTGTTATTTCTGGCGGTGGTGGCATTGTAGTTGTAGAAGAGCTAGAGCATGCATTAGCACGCGGCGCACATATTTACGCTGAAATAGTAGGGTATGGTGCTACATCTGATGGGTACGATATGGTTGCTCCATCGGGCGAGGGTGCTGCACGTTGTATGCGTCAAGCAATGCAAAATGTAGATAGCATTGATTATCTTAACACGCATGGCACATCAACACCTGTGGGTGATGTTAAAGAGCTTGGTGCAATTCAAGACGTATTTGGTGGTAACTCGCCCATGATCAGTGCGACTAAGGCAATGACGGGTCATGCTTTAGGGGCTGCCGGTGTGCATGAAGCTATTTTCTCTTTGTTAATGCTTGAGCATGGTTTTGTAGCACCGTCTATTAATGTTGATGAATTAGACGAGCAAGCTGAAGGTTTAGATATTGTTACTGAACGCAAAGATGTAGAGCTAAATACAGTGATGTCTAACAGCTTTGGCTTTGGTGGTACAAACGCCACTTTGGTAATGAGCAAATACACAGCTTAATTACCTACATTTGTTCTTTTCGGTTAAAAAAAGGTAAGCCACAATGGCTTACCTTTTTATTATAAAGGGAGTTATTCCCCCTTACTGTGTTCTTCACGAGCTTGCTCAATTTCGTCAGCAATTTCTTGGGCTTTTTGCTTGGTTTTTTCTGTTAATTCACCTGCGGCTTCTTTACTTTTTATCCATGCATCGATAGCAATTTCCTTTCCATCGTCGTACATATCTAAGCCCATGGCTTTGCTTTGTTGAAGTAACTCGTTTAACGACTCATCATTTTTAAGATCGTGTGTTGTTTCTTTTACTTCATTCCAGGCATCGCCTAGTTTTTCTTGCATTTGAGCGCTTTTTTCTTTTGTTTCTTCTTTTACTTCTTTAGCGTCTTCACAACCGGTTAAAGTAATTAAAGTGCCTAATAATGCTAAACCTGCTAATTTGTTCATATGCTATCTCCTCAAGAGATTAATAGTTAATTCCAGATAATTATAGAGTAATGAAAATGAACGTTCCCGTAACAGAGCGGTTAAAGTTTAAATTAATGAACGAGCATGATTGGCAACAACTATATGAGCTTGATCAAGACCCTGCAGTAATGCAATTTTTAACGCGTGGTGTGCCTACAACTAAAAAACAAATTAGAGAAGAGGGGATACCGCGTATGCTTGCATACCGCAATGCTAAAAAGGGTTGGGGGCTTTGGTCTGTGACAACTAAAGACACCAATACATTTATTGGTTGGGTCCTTTTAAGACCTATGGATTTTTTTAGTGAACAACCAAACTTTAGTGATATTGAAATTGGTTGGCGCTTTAAACAAATAAGCTGGGGGATGGGGTATGCAACTGAAGCCGCAAGAGCATTATGTGCAGAGCTCACCAAACAGCCTGATGTTAATTATATTAGTGCCAGTGCGTTAGCAGATAATATAAGCTCTATAAAAGTAATGAAAAAGCTTGGACTAACGTTTGTCAAATCTTACACGCATACTGATGAGCAGGGTGACTTACCTGCTGTTTTATATTCTAAGCGCCTAAAGTTAGACTAAAATCTGCACCCACAAGGATTGACCTAGCCATAAATGCTATGCATAAATATGGGAAGGTTATACTGCTTATTATTTGTAACTTAACTTTTAAGTGAAACTTCCAACAACTAAAACAATAATTTAAGGACGTTATATGGGCTTATTTTTCTCGCCAACCAAGCTAGTGATAACGAGTATGCTTGTGTTTCAATTCAGTGCATTTCATGTAGCAGCCAAGCAAGTTGCGCAAAGTGCTGTTGCTATGCCTGACTCGTACAGTGCTGATACGGCTAAAAATATATTAGAGCTGGGCGGAAATGCCGTAGACGCAGCTATAGCAGCACAGTTTGTATTGGCTGTAACCCTGCCTGAAGCGGGTAACATTGGTGGCGGCGGATTTATGCTGATCCAAAAAGATGGAAAAAGTGATTTTATAGATTACCGAGAAACGGCTCCAAGCGAAGCACACCGAGACATGTACTTAGACGAACAAGGCAATGTAATACCTAATAGATCTATTTATGGCATACACGCAAGTGGTGTACCTGGCAGTGTTGCGGGTATGTGGTTAGCTCATAAAAAACACGGTTCGGTAGAATGGAAAAAATTAGTACAACCTTCCGTTACTTTAGCTGAGCAAGGTTTTATTGTGCCACCAAAATTGGCGCAAGGGGTTAGTAGTTACATAAGCTATTTAAACGAGCAAAAAATAGATGTTAACTTCGAAAAATATTTTGCTGGTTTAAAAGCCAATGAAAAATTTACACAACCTGAGCTGGCAAAAACATTAAAGCGAATTCGCGATGATGGACAAGCTGGGTTTTATGAAGGCGAAACAGCCAATATTATCGAAAAATTTATGCGTAAGCATGGCGGTATTATTACCAAAAATGATTTAAAAAATTATACGGCTAAGTCGCGCGCACCATTAAAAGCAAGTTGGAACGGGTATGAAGTGCTTACTTCGCCGCCACCCAGTTCAGGCGGTATTGCAATTTTACAATGGCTAAAAATGTATGAACTGCAAAAACTAAATAACGAAGTGGCTCATAATTCGTCGTCTTACGTGCATTTGCTTTCTGAAATAGGTAAACGCGTGTTTGCAGACCGAGCAGAGTACTTAGGTGATCCTGACTTTTTTGATGTGCCAGTAAACGCATTAATCAATGAATTATATTTAAAAAAGCGTATGGCTGATATCTCATTAACCGCGATTTCAACAACCGAAAAAATAAAGCCCGGACTGAAAGAAAGCGAACAAACGACACATTTTTCTATTGTTGATAAAATGGGGAATGCCGTAGCAAATACCACAACTATAAACTTGGGGTTTGGTAGTGGGGTCGTAGTTGAAGGCGCCGGGTTTATTTTAAATGATGAAATGGACGACTTTAGTGCAAAACCGGGTGTTATGAATGCGTTTGGTGCGTTAGGTGGTAAAGCTAATGAAATACAGCCACATAAACGTATGCTGAGCTCCATGACACCGACCATTTTATTAAAGGATAACACGGTAAAAATGGTAACAGGCTCACCTGGTGGTACAACGATTATTAGCTCGGTTTACCAATCAATTTTAAATGCAATAGAGTTTAATATGAGTGCAGATCAGGTGGTTAACGTGCCTCGCTTTCATCATCAGCTGTGGCCTAAAAACGTTATACGTGTTCACGAAGGGTTAAATGATGCGGTAAAAGTAGAGCTTCAAAAAATGGGTTACACAATTGACGAGCGCCACTTTGGTGACATGCATGTGATTATTAATAAAGATGGGGAATTAGATGCTGCGTCTGAAAATTCAGGAAGAGGTAAATCAATCGTTTTTTAACTAATTAAAATTAGATTTATAAAACCGCTCAGTATGTACTAAGCGGTTTTTTATTTACTATGGCTTAGAGCCAGCGAATTGCGCTGGTTACTCGCTCGTTATAGGTATCTAGTGGTGCACCCACACTGGCAACCAAAATGGTATCAGCCTGCGACCCGCGATTGATTTGGCCTTCAAAGCGCTCATCTTGGAAATGATCATTTCCCAAACCAAACGATTTATTTTCTGAAGGTACAATAAATACCGTCATTGGACCAAAGTCCGATTCAAAAATTAAATGTAAGCCTCTTTCCCCTTTAAAATCACAAAACATAGCGTAAGTTATATCGCCAGGAAGCTCATCTATGTGACCGCCAAGTACGGCCAGTTTGTCATTAACACTTTGAAGGCTGATAGGGGATTTTTTATCAAGGGCATTTATTTCGTAGTACACATGCGCAAGTGCATGCTCGCCCGCTTCGTGGCCAATATGCTGCTCTGAGCTGAAAAAGAACGCACTCACTGCGACCATGAATGATGCCGCTAAGGCAAGGTGCACACGGTCAAACTTAAAACGCGATTTAGCGTCAACAACGTTGGTGCCAGCAGCTTGCTCTTCTTGTAAGGCTTTTTCTTTTAACGATGTATTTAAAATAATACGATCAGCTAAGTTATCAGGCACAGGTATGTCGAGTGCATCTTGAAGGTGTTTATCAAATTCTTTCATTTCGGTAATAAAACTTTGTCGCTCAGGGTTGCTCTGGGCAAACTCCATAAGTTCATTATCTATATCGTTTGGTTGCGCAATAGTGCGGCGACGAAACTCAAGTTCATCCATTATTTTGATGCCCCTTTAAGTTGTTCATCATCACGGCTTAAAGCCTCTTTAAGTTGGTTTCTAGCACGGTATAAACGTGTCATTACCGTGTTTTTATTTAAATCGAGTATGTCGGCAATTTCCTCGCCGGTGCACCCCATTACGACCTGTAATAATAGTGGCTCTCTGTATTCGTCAGATAGCAATCCAATTTGTCGTTGAATAACGGTTTGCTCCATTTCATCATCAAGCGAATGGCTGGTTTCATCAACTAGCGTATCGTTTTCTACATCACTGTAATCAAACTGTTTACGTTCAAATCGTCGTGCGTTTTCTCTGCGTAAAATAGTCAGTAACCACGGTTTTGCTGCTTTTTGATCGAGTAAAGAATCAAGTGAGCGCCAAGCGCGCAAAAATGTCTCTTGTACTAAATCATCAGCTATGTGCGGATCACGGCACAACCAGTATGCAAAGCGGTAAAGCTCTTTATTATAAACGTGAACTAAGGCTTCATAACGTTTTTGTTTCTCTGCCATATCGATTAAGACCTGATTATTTGATTTTTTATTTCCCAGCATAAGCACTTTTTTACTACTATATTTTTATTTAATGAAAAAAGACTCATACGTAACTTTATTTTAGCTATAAAGGTCTTTTAATACAGTTTGTTGCGAATTTGATGCTTGAGCTTGCTCACTCTCAAGTATTTTTATAATAGCACCAAGGTCACTGTTTGTAGCTTTTTTTCCATACAATTGCGCTTGTAATTGAATTACCTCAGTACTTAACTGAGAGTTATTAATTCGTCGGCATAACTCATCAATAGCGCCGGTATCCTGTTTGGTTATTTGTACTGCGTAATTATTTAGCTCATTGTAAAATGCCTTAACATCACCTGTTTTTTGTATGTTTAACAGCTTTTTTAAACTTGGCTTGCTGAGTGGAGTAGGTAATGGCTTCACTTTTTCAATGGTATTTATATTAGAACGGGTAAACCAATAATAAATTGCAGTGCCAATCCATAAGATATAACCCAGTACAGCAACAGCAATAAGCCATAGTGGCGTGTAGCTGCGAGCAGTTTGCATTTGGGCTGATGTATTAGCGTCAGCTTTAGTTTCATCAACGGGTGTTTTATCAATACTTTGCTCTGTATTTACAGGGGTATTAACAACGGTGCTGCTTGGCGTTACAGTAATTTTACGCGCTGGGAGCGTGGCAAAACTAATACGGTTAATTTTAGTATTAAACCAAGGTAATTTAATTTCAGGTAAGGTGTAAGTGCCCGGTGTTTGTGGCAATAATGCATACGATGCAGTTTGTTGCGAAACAACACGCCCATTTCTTACTGCGTTGTTGTTCTCTTTTTGATCAGGGTAGCTACGGATCCCATTTATTGTTGGCATTTCTATATCTGGGAGTTGCTCTTTGGTGACGCCAAGCGCTGTAAGTGTAATTGTACGAGTTATAGGTGTACCGACTTCAATGGTGTCATCACTTGGTTGCCATTCTTCACCAAGGTTTACCAGCTCACTGGGCAACCATGCACCTTTGTAATCACTGGGAATGGGTTTAATTTCTATTTGTTGGTCTTCGCCAATTGCAGATACTTCCAACTGGCGATAATTTTGTTGCACTCGGCCCTGAAATACGGGGGCAGCAATCGTATAAGGACCACTTTTTTGGGGTTGAATCAAATACTCTCGAGTAATAACTAGGTAGCGTTTACCATCAACTAATTCGTAACTTTCTGTCTGTTTACCTAGTTGTGTTAGCTGTGCATCTTCCATGCTCGGTGTACTTAAACTACCATCAAGTAACTCTTTAGCTAAGTATAGTTTTAGTGTGTAAACGCCTGCTTCTTGCACATAGAGTGAATTGCTAGAAAGTGATGTTTTTACAAAAATGTCGTTATTATTGTCAGCGTTTGCAGCACGTTTTGTCACGGTTAAATCAATTGGCTGCGAGCTTAATCCACTTACCGTAAATGAGGGGATAGTGTACTGCCCCTCGGTGCGGGTCATTAATTTAACGCTCCACGTAGTTTGTTTATTAATGCTACCGTTTATGATGTTAGTTCGCGTACTCAAACTTGTTGGGCCGACTACAAAATCTTTCAGCAGTACAGACGTATCGGGTTGTTCACCTTTGACGGTATCGTCTACTGATATATTGAGCATAAAAAACTCCCCCGCCAAAACAGGGTTTTTATCTACGCTCGCTTGAAGTTTTGTCGCTGCGAACGAGGGGATCGCGCATAGTAGCAATAAACAGCAAAATAATCGCATTACCATGATTTTTCTACTCCTGTAGGGCGGCGTTGATATTGTCTTTTTTGGGCTTCGAGTTGCATTTTATTTCGTAGTAAAATTGCTGGGTCGTCCGGTACTTTTCTGAGTAACTGATTAAGCTGCTGGGCTTTTTCTTTTTCTTCATTTGTAAGCTCACTGGCTTGTGCTTGCATTGCCTGTTGTTGCGCTTTTTGTTTTTGCTCGTCGCTAACGGGTTGCTCACTCATTGCTTGCGACTGGGACTGTTGCTGGTCAGGCTGTTCAGCGTTTTTATTTTCGCTTTGTTCGCTTTGTGGTTGTGCTTGCATATCAGGTTTATTTTGCTCCTCTGATTGCTCACCGGTTTGCCCTTGTTGATCTTCAGAGGGTTCAGACTCTTGCTCTGATTTTTCGCTCGCATCGCTCTGGCTTTGGTTTTCACCTTTTGCCGAGTCGTTTTGCTCATTATTTTGTTGCTCTTGCCCAGATTGTTCGTTATTGGGTTGTTGGTTTTGATCGCCTTGTTGCTGGTTTTCTTGATTTTGAGATTCATCACCACTTTGTTCTTGCTGGTTTTGCTGTTCTTGTTGATTCAACAGCTGCTCAACTAAGGCTTGGTTATCTGCGGCTTGACTAAAATCACTTTGCAGCGTTTGAGCATGCTTATAAGCGTTTATGGCCTCTTCAAGTTTGCCCGCTTTGGCAAGTGCATTGCCATAGTTATAGTAACCTGTGGCGGACTTATCTTGACCAAATGCATCTAAAGCGGCGTTATAATTGCCTTGTTTGTAAAGCGCTGCGCCTTTTAATTGGTTTGACTTCGCGTTAGCGGCTTTGTCGTATTCTTCATTTTTATAGGCGGTGAGAGCCCGTTGGTCTGTATTTTTTAATAGTGTAGGGAGCTCCAATGCATACGCGTTTTGCTGAGGTAAAAAGGTAAGCAACAAAACCGCGCCTAAAAAGGCAGAGCGCCTGAATAAATACAAACCAAATGGTAACAAGAGCAAAAGCCCGTAAATACCGGCGTCGATGCGCCACAGTGCTTGGCTTTGTGTTTCATCTTTTAATAACTCACTATTAGCCATTGGCGAAAACGTATTTATGTCGCTATTACTTGGTTGATAGCGTGCAAATTTCCCGCCACTGCGCGTTGCTAAGCTTTTTAGTTGTGAAATATTTATAGTAGGGATGACAATTTGACCGTACCGGTCTTTTAAAAAACCACCTTCAGGTAACTTTATAGGCGCACCTTGCTCTGACCCTACACCATAAATGTTGAGTCTAAATGTTGTGTTATTTATAAAGCTTGTTACATCGCTTTGTTCTTCTTGTTCTATACCATCGGTTATTAAAATAATATCGCCATCAATATAACCTGCCTGATTTAATAACTCTTTTGCCATATCTAGGCCAGCTAAAACATTAGAGCCTTTGTCGGGCATTATATCGGGGCTTAAGCTTGGAATTAAATTGCTGAGTGTTGTGGCATCATTGGTTAGTGGCGATATGGTATACGCAGTGCCAGCATAAGCAACTAGCGCGGTGTCACCTTCTTTAAAAAGCTCAATCATATCAAGGGATTTAAAACGAGCTTGCGTTAACCTGTTTGGTAAAATGTCGGTGCTGTACATTGAATAAGACATATCCATAACGATGACACGAGCACTTTTGCTTTGAAAAACGGGTACCTGTTTTTTTTCAAAGCTTGGGCCTGCACTGAATAAAACCCCTAAACTGCAAAATACAGCTATCAGCCAAAGTGGTTGGCTGGCTTTTGTGTTGGTATCACTGATGACAAATTGGGCTAAGTGCGGTGCAATTAATTGCACGTCTGTGGTTTTTTTATGCTTAATTAACGCTACAAAAAATAGGCCAATTGCAGGTATAAGCAGCCATAAAATGGCAGGGCGAATAAATTCAAAATCCATTAGTTTGGCTCCTTTAATGCGCGCAATGTACTTAGCATCACGTTTAAGCTAATTAGTAAAATGGCAATAAGTAGCGGGTAATAAAATAATGAGCTTTGTGGGCGAAAGGTTTTTTCGTCCGCACTAATGGGCTCTAGCTTATCAAGCTCTGCGTAAATCTGTTTGAGGCCCGCTACATCCTTGGCTCTAAAGTAAAGGCCGCCGGTATCGTCAGCTATATTTTTTAGTAGGCGCTCATCTAAATTACTTCCGCCTGAGCCACCCATATTAAATAGGCTAAAACCACGTGGGTTATCAGAGCCGACACCTATGGTATAGACTTTAATGCCCTCTTCGCGGGCGAGTAATAATGCGTCGTCAGGGTTTAAGTTCCCCGCGGTATTTTGACCGTCTGTTAATAGCACAACGATTCGGTTGCTGTCGTCTTTACTAGCAAAACGTTTCACTGATAAGCCAAGTGCGTCGCCAATAGCTGTCGCGCGTCCAACTAAACCTATTTGTGCTTCGTTAAGCATTTTAGTTACCGTTTTTAAATCGCGCGTTAAAGGTGTTTGTAAAAACGCCGTATCGCCAAACAAAATAAGTCCAAGTCTGTCGCCAGTGCGTTGTTCTATAAAGTCGCTAAGTACTGCTTTTACCATTGTTAAGCGGTCAACATATTGACCATTGTAGGCCATATCCTGTTCGGTCATCGAGCCAGATAAATCCACCGCAAGCATGATATCTCGGCCTTCATTTGGCAACAAAATAGGCTCGTCTAACCACGTGGGGTTAGCAGCTGCGCTGACAAGTAATAACCAAAGTAGCCATTCAAATAACGATAAACGACGTGATCGAGGTTCAATACTTTGATTACTCAAGCTGTGCTGAGCAAACCCCGGAATTCGTAAGCGAGTATTGTTACTACTTGCTGCTGGCTTTAGTAATAAAAGCAGTAAAGGTAACGGAAGGAGCAGAAAAAGCCATGGCCAACTAAATTCAAACATATAGCGGCTCCCTTACTTTAAAGTTTTTGATTGCTTGTCGAAATTTTTTACTTAAATCGACATTGTTATTTTCGCTACTGTATAAGCTTAAAATTTCTTGCTCAGTAAACGTGAGTCCACTGAGTGTATTAAGCGTTTCACACCACTGCTTTGTAGGTTGTGTGGCAAGGTGCTTACCGTAATATTCAACAACTAGGCGTTTTAAAATAATATGTAAATGCTGAGGGTACTGCTCTTGTTGACTTAATGATACGGCATAACGTTTTGCTTTTTTAAATTGGTACGCTTTATAAATTGCATACACACCGGTTAAAAGTGCAATGCAAAGTAGAGCAATAATAACCCACCAAGCAGGGGCGAGTGGCCACCAATCAACTTGGTTAGGTGCTATTACATCGTGCAGGCCATCGAGTGGATTGGTTTGCATGGTTTATTTTCTCACAAGCTGCAGTTCAAGTGGTTCGGCTGCATTGAACGATATTAAATTAAGACCCGATTTAGTTAAGCGAGTAAGGCGCTTATTGAATGTATCTTCTGCATTTTTAGCAAAGCGCACTCTAAAGGCATTATCCATTAGTGGCAAAGCAATATCCTGGCCATTTGTACTAACGCTTACAGTATTTTTATAAGCCGGTAATTGATGTTCAAATGGGTCGCTAATATGACAGCCAATAAGCTCACAATGACGGCTAAGTATTTCAAGCTGTTTGAAGCTTGCATCGTCAAGAGAACTAAAATCTGATACCAAATACACCAAGCTACCCGGCTTTGCCAAATGATTAAGGCGCTTTAGGTTATCACTAAAGTTATTGTGGGCTTTTGCATCTATTCCCCCAAGTGCTTGCTGGTGGTTAGCACATAAATTGTGACAAAGCTTTAATACGGCTTTTTCTCGCGCGCTGGGTTTGAGCTCTAAATGAGCGTGCTGATTAAATACAATGCCGCCAATTCTGTCGCCACGCTGGCAGGCAGACCATGCAACTAAAGCACTAATGTGCGCAGCTTGCACTGACTTAAGCAGGAGCTTTGAGCCAAATAACATCGAGTTTGAAAAATCGGTAAATACAAAAACAGGGCGTTCTTTTTCTTCTTGAAAAAGTTTTGTATGGGTTTCGCCTGTACGTGCTGTAACTCGCCAGTCAATTGAACGAATGTCGTCACCTTGCTGGTAATGGCGAACTTCGGCAAATTCCATACCACGACCTTTATGCGGTGCAAGATATTGCCCTGCTAAAGTATTTTTAATTTTAACCTTAGGAGCAAGCTCAAGCAGTTGCGCTTTGGCTTTGTAATACATCAGCTCTTTTAGTGCTAAATTAACACCGTGGCTATGACTTTGTTTCAGCCATGCCTGAGGGTCTAATTGTTTATGCATAAATTAAGGTACAGCTACCAGTTCTACAATTCGGCTAATTACTTGATCTTTTGTAATGCCGTCGGCTTGGGCTTCGTAGCTCAAAATAATGCGATGGCGTAGTACATTATGAACAACCGCTTGTATGTCGTCAGGGGCTACAAAGTCTCGGCCCTGTAACCATGCATGAGCACGTGCACATTTATCGAGCGCGATAGTGGCACGAGGGCTGGCGCCAAATTCAATCCAGCGGCCTAGTTGTTCATCTAACTTTGCTCCTTCTCGCGTAGCAATAATGAGTTGAACCAAATACTGCTCAAGAGGCTCGGCTAAGTACAAACCTAAAATTGCTTGGCGGGCAGAAAATAAATCGCTTTGGCTAATTTTTTGTAAAACAGCTTGTTGCTCTTTTAATGCTTCACCGCGCGTTAGGCGTAAAATGTCTAGCTCGTGCTCGGCGCCCGGATAACCAATACTTAAATGCAGTAAAAAGCGGTCAAGCTGTGCTTCTGGCAGCGGGTAAGTACCTTCTTGCTCTAGCGGATTTTGAGTGGCCATTACTAAAAATAAGTCGCTAAGTGGGTAGGTGTTTTTTCCTACCGTAACTTGGCGCTCTGCCATGGCCTCTAGTAATGCTGATTGTACTTTTGCTGGGGCACGGTTAATTTCATCAGCCAAAATAAGGTTATGAAATAAAGGGCCTTTCTCAAACACAAACTCGCTTGTTTGTTGGCGGTAAATATCGGTGCCAGTTACATCGGCCGGTAATAAATCGGGTGTAAACTGGACACGTTGAAACGAACCTTCAATCCCTTTTGCAAGCGCATTTACAGCGCGTGTTTTTGCAAGCCCTGGTGGGCCTTCAACTAATAAGTGGCCGTCAGCTAAAATAGCAATAAGTAGTGCTTGAGTAAGCTCTGGCTGGCCAATGATTTGTGTATCTAAGTACGTTTTTAATTGTGAAAATGCGTTAGCTGCCATAATAAGTGGACTGTCCTCGTCAGCTGGGTTAGTACCTAAATGGGTTAGGTTGCAAATACTGACCTATTTATAAGGTTTATAATAGGGTAACTCAAGAGTTAGACTGTATTTTTTAAAATAGTTCGTTATTTTTTAACGGTTTTTAGCGTAACACAAATCTTTGTAAATGCGTTTAAAAAAGCCTATTGTGTGATATGTAAACATGACTACTTTGTATAAATTTCAGTTTATCTATTGGCTTTAGCACACGGGTTGTTTAGAATCGAGGAAAACAAACAGGTCAGACCTGTCAGCGGGAGAGCATAAATGTCTGAGCAAAACATACTAAAAACACCAAAGGGTGATCGTATTGCCATTGTAAGTGGCCTTCGTACACCGTTTGCAAAACAAGCAACAGCATTCCACCATGTACCAGCACTTGATATGGGTAAATTAGTGGTTAACGAAATGCTTGAGCGATTAAATTTCGACAAGTCAGAAATCGATCAACTTGTATTTGGTCAAGTAGTACAAATGCCAGAAGCGCCAAACATTGCGCGTGAAATTGTACTTGGTACAGGCATGCCAGTTGGTGTTGATGCTTATTCTGTGTCACGTGCATGTGCTACCAGCTTTCAGGCAATTGCTAACGTAGCTGAGTCTATTATGGCGGGCTCTGTGAGTGTAGGTATTGCCGGTGGTGCCGATTCGTCGTCTGTATTACCTATTGGCGTAAGTAAAAAATTGGCAGGTAGCTTAGTTGATTTAAACAAAGCGCGTACTTTAGGGCAACGCTTACAAATTTTTTCAAAGCTGCGCTTAAAAGACTTAATGCCAGTACCGCCTGCAGTTGCAGAGTATTCAACAGGCCTTTCAATGGGTCAAACTGCTGAGCAAATGGCTAAAACACATAATATTAGCCGTGAAGACCAAGATGCATTAGCGCATCGTTCACATTCACTTGCTACCCAAGCATGGGCAGATGGCAAGTTAAAAGATGAAGTAATGACGGCACATTTACCGCCATACAAAAGCTTTATTGAAGAAGATAACAATATTCGTAAAAATTCGACAGTTGAAGGTTACGCAAAACTTAAGCCTGTGTTTGACCGTCAACATGGTTCGGTTACAGCTGCAAATGCAACACCACTTACAGATGGTGCCGCTGCGGTATTGATGATGAACGAAAGTAAAGCACGCGCGCTTGGTTACGAAATTTTAGGTTACGTACGTAGCTTTGCGTTTTCTGCCATTGGTGTGGAGCAAGATATGTTAATGGGTCCTGCGCATTCAACACCTATCGCATTAGACAGAGCTGGTATTACCCTTGCTGATTTAGATTTAATTGAAATGCATGAGGCATTTGCATCGCAAGCCCTTGCGAACATGAAGATGTTTGCTTCAGACAAGTTTGCGCAAGAAAAGCTAGGTCGTAGTAAAGCAATTGGCGAAATTAACATGGATAAGTTTAACGTGAATGGCGGCTCGCTTGCATATGGTCACCCATTTGCAGCAACAGGTGCTCGCTTAATTACACAAAGCTTAAACGAGCTTAAACGTCGTGGTGGCGGTTTAGCATTAACAACAGCATGTGCTGCTGGTGGTTTAGGTGCAGCCTTTGTATTGGAGAGCGCGTAATGACAGATTCAGTATTTAATTTAGCGGTAGACGAAAATAAAATTGCCGTTGTAACGATTGACGTGCCGGGTGAAAAAATGAATACCCTGCGTGACTCGTTTGCAGACGATTTAAAAGCCTTACTTACGCAAGCACAAGAACATGCTGTTAAAGGCATGGTTTTTATCAGCGGTAAAAGCGATAACTTTATTGCGGGCGCTGACGTAAAAATGCTTGATAGCGTAGAAAAACGTGAAGATGCACTTGCTATTAGCGAGCTGTGTCATCAAGCTTTTTTTGATATGAAAAAACTACCATACACTACAGTAAGTGCCATTCATGGCGCTGCGCTTGGTGGTGGTTTAGAGTTTGCTTTAGCGTGTGATTACCGTGTTGGTACAGATAGCGATTTAACTAAAATTGGCTTACCTGAGGTTCAACTAGGTTTATTACCTGGTGGCGGTGGTACGCAGCGTTTAACTAAAATTGTGGGTATTCAAAAGGCACTTGAATGGATGCTTACTGGTAAGCAAATTCGTCCTAAGCAGGCAAAAAAAGCCGGTGTTTTAGATGATTGCGTACCGCAAAGCGTGCTTTTAAAAGTGGCAAAAGAGTTTGCTGCCAAGAAAAAGCCTCAAGCTAAAGAGCCAAAGCTCGACAAAGTAAGCAAGCTACTAGAGTCAAACCCGTTTGGTCGTAACTTTATCTTTAAAAAAGCAAAAGAAAACGTACTGAAAAAAACGGGCGGCCATTACCCAGCGCCACTGGCTATTATAAAAGCAGTACGAGCGAGCGTTGAGCTTGATGAGCTTAAAGCGTATAAAACCGAAGCAGAAGGGTTTGCAACGCTTGTTATGAGTGAGCAATCTAAAGCGCTTCGTGGTTTATTTTTTGCAACCACCGAAATGAAAAAAGAGTGGCGCAACGATGATGCCCCAGCAGTGACTAAAACTGCCGTGTTAGGTGGCGGGCTGATGGGCGCTGGTATTGCCCATGTAAGTGCAGTAAAAGCGAAAGTGCCTGTTCGCATTAAAGATGTCGCAGAGCAAGGCATTAGCAATGCGATGAACTACACCTACAAAATTCTTGATAAGCGCCTTAAGCGCCGCATTATGTCTAAAGCAGATATGCAGTTAACAATGAACCGTATCACCGGTACAACTGACTACAGTGGCTTTAAACACATTGATTTAGTTATTGAAGCGGTATTTGAAGACTTAGCACTTAAGCAAGGTATGGTTGCAGACGTAGAACAGCAATGCCAAGAGAATACAATTTTTGCGAGTAATACGTCATCGTTGCCTATTTCTCAGATTGCGGCAAATGCTACACGTCCTGAAAATGTAATTGGCTTGCATTATTTCTCTCCAGTAGAAAAAATGCCACTGGTTGAAATTATTCCGCATGAAGGCACTTCTCAAGAGACAATTGCACGTGTTGTTAATTTTGCGCGTAAGCAGGGTAAAACGCCAATTGTTGTTAAAGACATGGCAGGTTTTTACGTAAACCGCATACTTGCACCTTACTTAAATGAAGCGGCTAACTTAATGCTTGCTGGTGAGCCAATTGAAAAAATTGATGCAGCACTTGTAGAGTTTGGTTTCCCAGTAGGTCCGCTTGCATTACTTGATGAAGTAGGTATTGATATTGGCTCTAAGATCGCACCTATTCTTGAAAAAGAATTGGGAGAGCGCTTTAAAGGACCTGATGCCTTTTCACGCATGATTGATTCAAAACGCCTTGGCCGTAAAACGGGTCGTGGTTTTTATGATTACGAGAAAAAAGGCAAAAAAGTTGACGATTCAGTTTACGAGTTGCTGGGTGTAACGCCTAATTCACGTTTAAACAAAAATGAAATTGCTCAGCGTTGTGTAGCGCAAATGCTTAATGAAGCTGCGCGTTGTTTAGATGAGGGCATTATTGCAAGCCCACGTGATGGTGATATTGGCGCTATTTTTGGTATTGGCTTCCCGCCATTCCTAGGTGGTCCATTTAGCTACATGGATAAACTCGGTGCAAGCAAAGTAAGTTCGGATATGTCTTCGCTTGCTAATAGCAACGCTATATTTGCACCCTGTGAGTCGTTAGTATCAATGGCTGAGTCAGGTGAAACGTTTTATGGCGAAAAGCCAACACAAAACGAAACTGTTGCTGAAGTAGTAAAGCTAGAAACATCAGAGCAAGAAGCAGACGTTGTGCCTGAAGAGCAATCAGACGTTGCTAAAGATGACACTAAATAACGTTTAGCACGTATTAAAAAACCGCATTTTAGATGCGGTTTTTTTGTGTCCTAACTAGGCTAAGTAACAGGCTTATAAGTAAGCTTAATCAGCATTTAAATGTTGCGCTATCATGTTACGGTCTTTTTCAGGCATGTTTTCCACGACTAAATTAAACGAATTATCAATCATGCGTTCAATTTCACCTTGGGGGATTGAACCGTCTAAAATAACCGTATTCCATAAACGCTTATTCATGTGATAGCCGGGGATAACCGCGGGGAAAATATCGCGTAACGAAAGTGCCTCGTCGGGATCGCACTTTAAATTAAGCCACCAAATTACTTCACCGTTTTCGTTTGTTTCACCATCGTTACCAACAGCAAGGGTGGCGAACATTTTATGATTCACTTTATAGACATCAACCTCTTGAGCAAATGGTTTTGTAACCAACACAAGCGGCTTTTTGATTAAATACTCATGTACTTTTATTTGATCCATGATCCATTCCTTGAAGTCATACTAGGTAGATACACCATAGCAGTTTTTTAATGAATTGATTATATGTATTTTAGTATAAATATAGATTTTACAAGTCAATACAAGGTATAAGCCGTTTTAGCTCACTTTATTGTTGAACAAAGTTCAGTTCATGGTATGTTTCTGGCAATTAAAAAAAATAATAGGATTTACACATGCCAAAGGCGAGTGAAGTAAAAAAAGGCACAGCTATTGAGTTTAATGGTCGTGTATTAGTAGTAAAAGATATTGTGCGCTCTGTTCCTCAAGGCCGTGCTGGTGGAAGCTTATACCGTATGCGTTTATACGATGTAGTAACCGGTGGCAAGGTTGATGAAACGTTTAAAGACAGCGATATGCTAACGCTTGCTGACTTAATTCGTCGTGAGGCTATGCTGTCGTACATAGATGGCGACGAATACGTGTTTATGGATAGCGAAGACTACACGCCATATAACTTGAATAAAGATGCTATCAGTGAAGAAATTTTGTTCATCAATGAAGAAACTCAAGGGGTGCACGTTATTGTCATTGATGGAGCGCCAGTAGGGCTCGATTTACCTTCAAGCGTTGAGCTTGTTGTTGAAGAAACTGATCCGTCTATTAAGGGCGCTTCAGCCAGTGCTCGTTCAAAACCAGCACGCATGTCTACTGGTTTGAATATATCTGTTCCTGAGCATATTTCAACGGGCGATCGTATTCGTATCAATACGGTTGAAAACAAATTTATGGGGCGTGCTGAAAAGTAGCGCTCATCAAATTATTAATTAATTTAAAAAGCTGCGGTTTAGCTAGGGTCTGTTAATCCTTCAAGGTTAAATTTGCAGCTGTCTGTTTGGTATGTAGGTAAGGCAGAGCCTATGTAGTGTGGTTATACCCCATCAACTGGCGATAACGTCGCATTAATACTAAACAGCTGCAGCCCAAAGGGTTCTTCCTAAGGGCTATTGACTCTTTGTTACTCAGTTTTTACTTAATCTACTAGGTTACAAACCTCGCGCCGCGATTAAATAGCCGCTGATTTGAACAAAATTTAATCCCAAAGATCAACAGCCCTAAATACGCTGCCTTTTTGTTAAAGGTGTATTGCTTTAAATTTAATCGAAGAAACGCTAAACTGCGCGCCAATTTATTTAGATAAGGTATGTGGTTTTGTGGTTTGTTTTACTTAGCAGTTTGTTTATCCCGCTTATGTACTTAGACACAATACAAAAAGGAATGCCCGTAAAGCGCTGGCTTTTACTCAGTGCGCTGCTTGGCCCCTTGGCTTGGTTTTTATTTAACGTGCATTACAGGCGAGCCTGGGTGAGATATGTCGGTTTTAATACCTGCATGTGGCGCGCTTAGCTTATAGACGCCACATTACTTTTTTTAGAGCTAATTAAGCTTGGCGTTGCTTTACTTTGTTGCTGTTTTAAAAACTCAGTAAATTCGTCTTTAGATAATGGCTTTGAGTAATAATAACCTTGTACCGTTTCGCAATTAAGCGTTTTTAAAATGTCTATTTGATGTGCTTGTTCTACGCCTTCGGCAACGACATGCAAGTCAAGGTTGTGAGCAATCGTAACGATTGAATCGACCATATTTCGGCCGCGCTCGTTTTTCATATCATCAATAAATGCCTTGTCTACTTTTAGTGTATTTAGCGGAAACTGTTTTAAATAAGCCAAAGATGAATACCCAGTACCGAAGTCGTCCATGGCTAAATGAATACCTCGGGCGCTTAACGAGCGCATAATATTAATGGCTTCGTTTGGATCATCCATTACTGTGCCTTCAGTGATCTCTAATTCTAAAAAGTACGATGGCAAAGCATTTTTTTGCAAAATAATATCAATACGCGACGTTAAATCGGGGAGGCTAAATTGTTTAGCAGACAAGTTAACAGCAACGCGCCCATTAAACAGTCCATCGTCCAGCCATTTTTTTACATCGCGACAGGCTTTGTTTAAAACAACTTCACCAATATCTATTATTTGACCTGTTTCTTCAGCAATAGGGATAAATACGCCCGGACTTATTATTCCTTTTTTAGGAGTAATAAAGCGGACTAACGCTTCCATGCCTGTTAACTTGCCCGTGCGTATATTCATTTTTGGCTGATAGTAGACTTCAAAGTGATCTTCTTTCAAACCAAAGCGCATTAGGTTTTCAATTTGTAAGCGTTTAACTGCTTGGCGGTTCATGGTGTCGTTAAAAAACAGGTAGCTGTTACCTTTCTTTTTAGCATGATACATTGCGGTATCGGCATTTTTAAGTAGTACCTCGGGTGTGTTTCCATCTTCAGGAAACAATACAATACCAACGCTTGAGGTAATAGCCAGCTCGTGCCCTGCCATTTTAAATGGGGTGGAAATAGCCGCTAAAAACTGTTTTGCAGTGCGAGTGATTACATGAAGGTCGTTCGTATTTGACATTACAAGCGCAAATTCATCGCCTCCCAAGCGATAAAATACATCGTTTTCGCGGGTGAGTTTATTTAATCGCATAGCAAGCTTTGCCAGTAAACTATCACCAAGTTGATGACCTAATGAGTCGTTTATTTTTTTAAAGTTATCTAAATCAAAAACAAGTAATGCATGGTGAGCGTCTTGCTGAACCAGTTTATGTAAGTTAGTAAAAAATAAATTACGGTTAGGCAGGCTTGTGGTGCGATCTCGATTTGATAAATTATGCAGCTGCGACTCTGCTTTTTTTCGCTCTGTTAAATCGGAATAAACAACCACGTAGTTAGTAATTTGGTTTTGCTCGTTTTTAATTTCATCAATTGATATTTCTATTGGCAGCAATACACGCTCATTATTGCGCAGTTTAATTTCTTGCTGAATATGCTCAGTTTGGCGCACTACATCGATAATGTTTTCAACGTAACTTGTATCGTATCCAGGCAAATTAAAATCTTTATTTAGGTATTGTTCGCGCATACCACCAAATAACGTTAAAAAACTGGGATTTATATCGACTAATTTAAAGTTCTTATCGTAAATTGCCAGCGCATCAGTAAACGACTCAACACATTTAGCAAACAGATTTAATCGTTCTTCGGTTGATTTTAACTGTGAAATATCGCGAACAGTGCCTGTCATTCTGAGCGGGGCTAGATTTGCATCTTTTTCGATAACCTTGCCGCGGTCAAGCACCCAATGCCACTTGCCAAATGTATCTTTGACCCGGTATGTGGCCTCAAAAAAAACGCTTTGCTCTGCAAAATGTTTTTTTAGTAGATGCTCAACATGAGGAATATCTTGTGGGTGTATAAGTCCTTTATTTGGTGGGAAACCCATAATAGTGGGGGAGTTCATCATGTATTTATCGTTAATACGAATAACTTCGCCTGTTTTTATATTCCAATCCCACAAGGTGTCACCACTGCCTTCAACGGTACTTTTTAAACGTTTTTCAGAGAGGCGAAGTTGGCGACGAGAGCGCCTAAGCTTGTATATAACAAATAATAGGTATGGCAAAGCGAGCGCAATAATAGCGCTCGACAATAACAGCAGAGTGTCTGAATTGTATTTAAATGAAGACTCAAAGGCGTAAGTATCAAACGAGTAAGCAAGTAATACAGCGAATAGGTTTAGTTTTATTGTTTTTATTATCATTTTTTATTACTACTAATTTACTAATGACAATTTAAAACAAGGACATTCAAGAGTCAAAGAGAATGCGAGTAAACCGGTGTTTTTTGAGATTTATTAACTTTAGCGTTACTTAAAAGCTCGTATCTTGGCCTATCTTCATCAAAAAGTACCAGAGCATAATCTTTAATTTCTTGTAGAGTCAGCATGTTAAGTGCACAAAGCAATCGTTTTTGCATATCAAAATTATGATCTCTGTTACCTATGGCAAGCCATAAGCGTTGTGATCGCAAACGTAAGTTTTTGTCTTTTTCTGCAATATGCGTTTTTAGACCATGTTTTTGTTGCTGCCAGCTATGCTCGTCTAGCTCATTGATATTACTTAAATATTGATTCACAAAGTGAGTATGGCGATGCAGCAAGGTTTTTGAATCAAATTTAGGGGACTGTATATAAAAAGCAATGCCTGCCCGGGTGTTAAAAGGCGCGTAACCCGCACCAACCAAATAGCCTAATTGTTGTGTTGTGCGCAACTCGTTAAAGTAGTCTTGGTTCATTAAATGATTTAACGCCATCATTTTAACTTTTTCGTTCACGTCATTGGTTTGTGCCTGGTAATACACAACCATGGCATGATCGTTACACGGTAACTCAATTTCATAACGTGTTGCTTTTTTTATTTCAAATAAAGGGCGTCTTAAATCGTCGATAGTTGTGGCATTCTGCAAATGTGCAGCCACCTTTTTTTGAAATTCTAAAGCATGATTTTCTTGCCAGTTACCATGTAAAAAAGACTCCACATGTAACGCCTTAAAAAAGTCTTGTCTAAATTCATTAAATTGCTGAAAACTTGTTGCTTTTAACGCTTCTGCTAAATCGTTAGGCTGTGGATTCCAAGGCATTAGTTTTGCACCTAAAATACTAAACAACTCACTAACAGGTTTGTTTTGGTTGCTGTTACGCCAATGCCTAACAAGTTGTTTTTTATACTCGGCAAAGCGCTTTGCACATATATCTACATTAAATAACGCATCTAAAAGTTCATCGACGAGTTCTAATTGGCTCGATGATAACCCTGCAGTATGTAGTGTAAGTCCCCCTTGGTGGGAGGTTAAATGATAACTTAAACCAGCCAGTTCTGCTGGGTAAAACTGCTCGCCAACACTATCCATAAATAAATCGGTAAATAAGCGTGTTAGCGCCATGTGCTTTACGTCTTTTACCGCAAAGTCAGAGTCCATAGCTAAATAAAAATGACCTTTCGCTACTCTAAATGTGCTGTCTTGCTTAAACCAAAAATCAAACCCCGGTTCTTTTACTAAAAGTGTGGGTTGCTCTTGGGGCTTTTCTATTTCGAAAAGCTCAACCTCTTTAGTGAGATATGGGTTTGCAGTGGGTAGGTACATATCTTTAAGTGGTTTATTGATATCACTAAGGGCATCAAGCCAACTAGGTGATACTTTTTCTACTTTATAGGGTGTGTTGTACCACGCAGTTTTATGCTCGGGTTCTACGTCAGGGTGAATGAGTACAATACGCATATTGTTAGGTTTTAACCATTGCATCGCCATTTCGTGCGTTGCTTTATTAAAGCCTTCCATTAGGTAGTCACCTTGCACATAGTTGCATTCGTCATAATGCTGCATATTGATGCTCAAACTACTTACCCAATCAATAAGTCGTGATTTTTCTTGGTTATCAAACGCAATTTGTAAAAGATTTTTTTTGTCTTGATATAAGCGGGGCAGCTTTTCTGTGTTGGCATTAATTAAACATATGTACTCAAAAAGCATTTCGATAATATCTTCAAAATATTCTATACCCTCATCGGTAAGCGCCATACTGACATTAAAATCTTTAAAGTTACTGCCGTTAATGCCCCCTCCCGCCGAAAGGGCATTTATCCAACCTTGCTCTTTTAAAATAGAATACAGTGAGCCTTGTCCTTCATAACCGAGTAAATGTGCAATAAAACTGACGGTTTTATGTCGGTAAAAGTCATCAATATTAGGCATTGCAAAACTAACGATTAGTTTTTGCATGTGTTTGTGTGGCTCTATATGTAAAATTTTCCCTAGGTCTTGTTTTCGATAAAGTGGCTCGCTGATCTCAGGTTTTACAGATGCTTTATTTCCTAAAATTTGGCTAAAGTGAGCTTTTACCCAGGTTTGAAGAGTGTCTAGCTTTTCGTTTGCACATACAACTAATGTCATCCATTGTGCTTGGTAATGCTCATTAAAAAAGTCACAAAGTTCGTCGCTAATACAGCGTTTTCTGTCTGCGAGTGTTTGCAGGTTACCAACAGAAAACTTAGCGAAAGGATGTGCAGGGTTAACCGTTTCTTTATGGGCCTGATAAATGCGACGGGCATCGTCTTTAATTTTTAATTTAAATTCTGCATCTATAGCATTACGTTCTTTTTCTGTTTCATTAGCACTTAACAGAGGGGCAATAAAAAAGCGGCTAAATTGTAATAATGCGTGTTCAAACTCTTGATTGTTTATATCAAAAAAGTAGCAGCTGTGTTCTGTACCGGTCCATGCATTTGTGTTCCCGCCTGCTTGCGAAACAAAATTATTAAAACTTCCAGAGTCTGGAAATTGGTCTGTGCCTAAAAAAAGCATGTGCTCTAAAAAGTGAGCAAGACCTTGCCTATCAGCAGGATCGTCAAAGTGGCCCGCATTTACAGCCATTGATGCTGCAGCCTTTGTTGAATCTTTATCTTGCACAAGCAATACTTTTAGACCATTGTCCAGTGTAAGGGCGCGGTATGCTCTATTATCATTGCGGCTGATATTCAAATGGTGCTCCTGAAACTAAACGTTTACTTGATAACAACAGAGGATAACTTCAGGACAGCAAGGGTGTGCTAAAAGATTTACCTGAATGTCGTGAAAGAACTATTTTAGAAAAAATAAGTTTATGTTGTTAATATAGCTGACAAGTGAGCAAACTGGCTACTGTTTATATTCTTTAATCGGTTGATTTTTTATGAAAACAATCTTAATAATGCGCCACGGCGAAGCTGCACCTATGCAGGCCGATGATGCGGCAAGAAATTTAACCCAAGTGGGTCATTTAGAAGCAAAAAAAATGGGGCAGTGGCTTGCCAATACGCAAAAACCGGATGCATTGTTAGTTAGCCCTTACGTACGAGCTCAACAAACAGCAAACGGGGTCGCTGAAAGCATCACGTTTAAATATAGCGAAACGTGTGCCGATATTACCCCGGAAGGCAAACCGCATGTTGCAGCTGATTACCTTGAAACACTCATCCAAATGCACCCCGAGTGTAATAGTTGGTTAATTGTAGCGCATATGCCAATAGTGAGCTATTTGGTTGATCAGCTTTGCCCTGGAAACATGCCTATATTTAATACAGGTGCTGTGGCTGTCATTCATTACAACGAAAATACGAATCGTAGCGAATATATAAATATAAACGCTCCTGCCGATTTATAAATTAAGAGACTAATATGACCATTGAACGTCTTCAAACCGGTGCGCGAATGAGCCGCATTGTAAAGCATAACGGCACTGTTTATTTGTGTGGACAGGTATGCGCTGATGCTGAAAAGGGAATAACAGAGCAAACGCAAACCATGCTCGATAAAGTAGAAGCATTGCTAGATGAGGCAGGTAGTTCAAAAAAGCATATGTTAAGCGCAACAATTTATGTAAAAAGTATGGAATATTTTGCCGATATGAATGCTGTATGGGATGCATGGGTACCAGAAGGTTATGCACCGGCACGCGCTTGTGTAGAAGCCAAAATGGCGCGCGATGCGCTATTGGTCGAAATTTCGGTAGTGGCAGCGCTAAAGGACTAATTTTGTATGAACAAAGCGCGGGTGGTACTCATAACCGGTTCTAGCCGAGGTATAGGGGCAGCCACCGCTGTTTATTTTGCGCGCCACGGATATGATGTATGTATTAACTATAAGACCCATTTAACTCAAGCAGAATACGTTGCCGATAGAGTAAGAAGTTATGGTGTACGAGCCGAACTAGTAAGGGCCGATGTATCTCAAGAGAGCGATGTTAACGATTTATTTTCACGTATAGATAAAGTCTTTGGTCGGCTCGACGTGCTTGTAAATAATGCCGGTATGCTTAAACCTCAAATGCCGCTGCTAAACATGGACGCAAAACGAATTAACGAATTACTCACTACAAACATTACCAGCACATTTATATGTAGCCGAGAAGCCATTAAGCGTATGTTACCCGGTAGCAGTATTGTTAATGTGTCATCGGTAGCGGCTAAAACAGGTTCACCTAATGAATACATTGATTATGCAGCGACAAAGGGCGCTATTGATACATTGACCATCGGTCTCGCTAAAGAGGTTGCTTGTAAAGGCGTGCGCGTTAATTGTGTTAGGCCTGGCCTTATTTACACTGATATGCACACAGATGGTGGTGAAGAAGGGCGGGTAGAACGGCTTAAAAGTAATCTTCCTCTGCGTAGGGGTGGGCAACCTGAAGAAGTGGCTGCTGCAATATACTTTTTAGCCTCACATTCTGCTTCATTTACTACAGGCACTTTTATTGATGTAGCTGGTGGCTTATAAATTAAAGTAAAACCGCTAACCAAAACGTTAAACTCACTACACTTAAAATAGTAGATAGCACCACCGCTCCTGCAAGCGTTGCTTCATGTTGTTTAATTTGACTCGCTATTAAATAGGCGTTTACGCCAACAGGTGAGGCACTTAATAAAACTAGTACGGTTAGTATTTGCGGGTCGAGCTTAAATATATACGACCCAATAAATAGTACACCTGTCGGCAATATAATAATTTTTAAAATCGAGGCAATTAAAGCAGGTTGCCAGTTTGCTGCTATTTTATAAAACGCTAGGTTTGCGCCCAATACAAATAGCGCACAGGCTATTGCAGGGGTTGCTAATAATGCCAAACTGTCCGTTAAGTTTTTAAATAATACAATGCCCGAAACGTTAATGATTAAGCCACACCCAATACTTAAAACAATAGGGTTAAGCACCATGCTTTTGCCAAACTGTGACCACGAGAACGAACTGCTATTGCCCTTTGCCCCAATTAAATAGGTCAGTGCAAATAATAAAGTGCTGTGGAAGGTGATGATCATAAAAGCAATGGCTATTTTCTCTTTGCCCAGCGATGCAATAATGATAGGAATACCTACCAACACCATGTTTGAGTAACTAGCTGCAAGACCAAATACGCCGTGTTTTTGGTAATTTTTACTATTATTTTTATTCAAATAAAATCGGTCGACTAAAATACCTAATCCAAAAATACACAACACCGGGATATAAAAACTTAAAAATGCAGAAAGACTAATGCTTTGCTTTAAGTCTATTTGCGACATATTCAATAATAAAAAAGCCGGCAAACTTATGTAAAAAGTAAATTTACTCAGCCCTGTAATGTGCTGTTTGTTAAAAAACGAAAGCCGGCAACAGCCATAACCCAATGCGACAATGAATATAAGTGGAAAAATAATAGAAACAATATGCACGTAATTACTTCCTAGTAATATGTTGGGTTAGCGTCTAAATTCATCGCTTTGTGGTAAGTTTATTAAAATAAGTACCGCGCCTTTACCACCGTATTCAAGTGGCGCTTGATGCATTGCAATTACGTCTGGGTGCTGAACTAGGTACTGAGGAATTTTATGTTTAAGTATGCCACCACCAATTCCGTGCACAACACACGCACAATAATAATGTTGTTTTTTACATTCGTGAATGAGTCCTGCTAATTCATCTTTAGCAATTTCTTTGTTTAAGCCATGCAGATCAAGCGTTAAATCAGGTGCAAAGTCGCCTCGTCGTAATTGCTTGGGTAAATAAGTGTCGTGCCCTTCTTTTACATAATGGACAGTACCGTGGGTGTCTATATCGGGAATATATTCATCTGAGAAATAAAATTCAGATTGAGCCTGCTTTTTTTGCTGGGCAAATTGCTTTGCTTGTGACACCTTAGGCTTTGTATCAAAACGATGAGTATCTTGTTTAAATACTTTAGCGCCTGTGATCGTTTGACGAAATAAGTCTATGTCGTCATTGCTTAGGGACGATGGTGATGGAGAGTCTTTTTTCATAACAATTACCTAAACAAAAAAACGTAAAAACGCAGCGCAAAAGGCGGTACAATACTTAAATGAGAGGCAATTGTAATTTGCTAAGCCAATATAGGCAATGCAATCGTCTTAAAGACTCAAAACAGTCAGTAAGCTAATACAGGTAAAAATATATGAGCGATTTACAAATTGAAGAAGCAACACTCGAAGAAGCTGTTGCAGAACTGTCAACTTTACATGACTGGTTACGTTGGACTACAAGCCAATTTGCAAGTAGTAGTATATTTTTTGGACACGGAACAGATAACGCGTGGGATGAAGCTGTGAGCCTGCTTTTACCAGCGCTTAGCTTACCCGTTGATGCACCAAAAGAATTAATGCATGCGCGTTTAACAAGTACAGAAAAAAACCGACTAGCGAGTCTTATTGCTGAGCGTATAAACGACTGCACTCCAGTCCCTTATTTAACTAACATTGCATGGTTTGCAAGCATGCCGTTTTACGTAGATGAACGTGTACTAATTCCTCGTTCACCATTTGCAGAACTTATTAGCAATCGGTTTACGCCTTGGCTTGTTGAGCCAAACTCGGTAAATCGTATTTTAGATTTATGTACAGGGTCAGGTTGTATAGCCATCGCACTTGCACAAGCATTTGAGCAAGCGCAAGTAGATGCTGTTGATATTTCGTATGAAGCGCTTGAAGTAACTGATATCAACATTAATGACTACATGTTAAGTGATCGAGTACTGCCTATCCAATCAGATGTATTTAGTGGCGTAGAAGGCCAAAAGTACGACTTAATTGTGGCTAATCCACCGTATGTGGATGCTGAAGACATGGCAGACTTACCGCGCGAATTTCACCATGAGCCAGAGCTAGGCCTTGCATCAGGGCACGATGGTCTTGATGTAACGCGTACTATTTTAAGCGAAGCCAGCAATCATCTAACCGATAACGGTTTGTTATTTGTAGAAGTGGGGAACTCTATGGTACATATGGATGCTTTGTATCCAAATGCGCCATTTGAATGGATTGAGTTTGAACAAGGTGGTTTAGGCGTATTTGTTATTAGCAAAAAACAGCTAGATGAGTATTTTTCAAAATAACACGACTTGCTTTAGGTTAATATGAGCTAACTTAAACGTAAGTGAATACATGGCTGGGCATATTAGCCCAGCTAATGGTCGTCATTAGGAATGAGGAAAGTTAATGGCAGGTAATAGCATTGGACAGTTATTTAAAGTGTCCACTTTTGGAGAGAGCCATGGCGTTGCTTTAGGCGGCGTTGTTGACGGTACTCCCGCAGGTCTTGAATTAACAGAGGCCGACTTACAAATAGATTTAGATCGCCGCAAACCAGGCCAAAGCCGATATACCACGCAGCGCCGCGAGAGCGATCAAATAAAAATATTAGCAGGCGTTTTTGAAGGTAAAACAACGGGTACAAGTATTGGTTTATTAATCGAAAATACCGATCAACGTTCACAAGATTACGGCAAAATTAAAGACGTGTTTCGCCCAGGCCATGGTGATTACAGCTATTGGCACAAATATGGCCTTCGTGATTATCGCGGAGGTGGCCGCTCGTCTGCACGTGAAACCGCAATACGCGTAGCAGCTGGCGCCATTGCTAAAAAATATTTAAAGCAATTTCATGGTATTGAAGTAAAAGCATGCTTAAGCCAACTAGGTCCTATTAAAGCAGAAAGTTACGATTGGGATGAAGTTGAAAACAACTTGTTTTTTTTTCCTGATGTAAGCAAGCTAGAAGCGCTCGATGAATATATGCGTGACCTAAAAAAACAAGGTGACTCAGTAGGCGCTAAAGTTAAGGTAGTGGCAAGCAATGTACCTGTAGGGTTAGGTGAGCCTGTCTTTGATCGCCTTGATGCGGAGCTTGCGCATTCATTAATGAGCATTAACGCAGTTAAAGGTGTTGAAATTGGTGATGGCTTTGACGTTGTTGAACAAAAAGGCTCAGAGCATCGTGATGAACTAACACCTGAAGGGTTTACTTCAAACCATGCTGGTGGTGTGCTTGCAGGTATTTCTACAGGGCAAGACATAGTAGCGTCTATTGCGTTAAAACCGACGTCAAGTATTACTATCCCTGGTAAGAGCATTAATACAAGCAACGAAGCGGTTGAGATGATCACCAAAGGTCGTCACGATCCGTGTGTGGGCATTCGAGCAATACCTATTGCTGAGGCTATGATGGCTATTACATTAATGGACCATTTACTGCGCCAGCGCGGGCAAAACCCGCATGTAAACCACGAACACGGGCCTATTAACGGCTCTGTATAATGGTTTGAATTTAGTCACTGTAAAGGCGCGTTTTTCGCGCTTTTTGTTTATGTAAAATAGTTAATGTAGTTTAAGGCGCAGTTCAACTTTACCGTTATATAATTTTCCACAGAGGTAAATTATGCAGAATTCAATTCAAACACACAGTAAATACGCTAAACAAAAAGCAACCCTTGCGCGCCTTGCGCGTTTTAGCCAATTAACCGACAGTAGTATTCGTTTTCCTTTCACAAACTTTAGGTTTGGTATTGAGGCGGTGATTGGTTTTGTGCCCGTTGTAGGGGATGTGATAGGGCTTATTTTATCTAGTTACGTATTATTTGAGGCTCAAAAGTTAGGTATTAGCTGGCATGTTAAACTGCGGATAATTATTAATATGCTGATAGATTTTTTTGTCGGATCTATTCCTATTTTTGGCGATATATTTGATGCGTTTTTTAAAGCTAATACCCGAAATACACTCATACTGAAAAAGTATATTACTAAGCAACTAAATAAAAACAGTAACGGGTAATTTTTAGTATTTATTTTGCGGTTAATTAATGTACAGTTGAGAAGTTCGTTTTTAACAAGGAATAGGTAATGGAATTATTTATCGGCAATAAAAACTACTCAAGCTGGTCATTGCGCGCATGGTACTTAATGAGCAAATTTGAATTGGAGTTTGATGAAATTCAGCTTGTACTCAATACCCCAGACTTTTACAGCGAGTTAAAAAAACATTTTACAGTTCAAAAGGTACCCGCATTAATTGATGGTGATTTACACGTTTGGGACTCACTTGCTATTTGTGAATACATTAACGATGCGTACCTTTCGCAAGTTGCCTGGCCTAAATACGTAACGCAGCGTGCAACTGCACGAGCTTTAAGCGCTGAAATGCACTCAGACTTTATGGCGCTTAGAAGTGAAATGCCAATGAATATAAGGGCAAAGCGAAAAATTACACTTTCAGATGATGCTAAAAAAGACATCGCCCGTATCGACGACATATTTGCTAAACAGCAAGAAATTTACCCAAACCAGTGGATGTTTGGCGATTTTAGTATTGTTGATGCTATGTATGCCCCCATTGTACTGCGATTAAAAACTTATCAGGTAACCTTGTCTAAAGCCGCTAATAGTTATTGCCAACATGTATTAGCATGCCCTGTATTACAAAGCTGGATAACTCAAGCACTGCAAGAAACCGATATTGTTGATGCAGATGAAGCTGGGGTTGATTTATAAATATAGGTCAGTAAGCGACTTTTACTTTAGCTATAAAAGCCCGTACAATTCGTCTCGTTTTTAGTGCGCCAAAAGGCGCTTTAACCGAGACGAATTAGTCGTATTATATGCATCAAATCGCTGATCTTATTTCTATTTTCGAAAACACATTTTACCAAAGCCATAATACAAGGCTGATAAAAGGTGATTGTGAGCCCGTGTACCTTCCCGTAACACAAGACATTCCTTATCATCAAATTGTGTTTGCACATGGTTTTTATGCCAGTGCCTTGCATGAAATAGCCCATTGGCTGGTTGCGGGCATTGATCGTCGACAACAAGAAGATTACGGCTATTGGTATTGCCCCGATGGCCGCGATAAACACCAGCAGGCTGAGTTCGAAAGTGTAGAAGTCAAGCCACAAGCCATTGAATGGCTATTAAGCACTGCAGCGGGTTTTCCCTTTAATGTATCGGTAGATAATTTAAATGGTGAGCAAACATGTCGTTTTGATTTTCAAAAGCGGGTTCACCAGCGCGTGCTTACGTTGATTGAAAGTGGTTTTAATGCACGAACTCAATCATTATTAATCGCGCTTACTCGTTTTTATCACACACCATGGCCAATGACTGCAAATCAGTTTGATTGGCAACACCCTCAGGAGTTTTGTGATGCAGTTTAAATTAGGTTTAATTATAAACCCTGTAGCAGGATTAGGCGGAAGTGTCGCCCTCAAGGGAAGCGATGGGGCGCAAACCGCAGCAAAAGCGATTGAGCTAGGTGCACAACCTAAAGCAAATAGCCGTACTAAAGCCGCACTAGAAATACTGTTACCGTATAAAGAGCAGCTTGTTATTTATACCGTAAATGGCGAAATGGGCGAACAAACAGCAAAAGCTTTAGGTTTTAATGTTGAAGTTGTATACAACACAGACGCAGTAACAACGCCGGATGATACCGAGAATGCCGCACAGGTGTTAAAAAATGCCGATGTAGATTTAGTTCTATTTGCAGGTGGCGATGGCACCGCACGTAATATTTGCCATGCCATTGAAGATACTGTCCCAGTGCTTGGCATTCCTGCCGGCTGTAAAATCCACTCTGGCGTATATGCCATTACACCAAAAGCTGCAGGGCGGGTTGTTGAAATGCTCGTAAATGGCGAGTTAGTGACGTTAGCTGATGCCGATGTAATGGATATTGACGAAGACGCATTTAGAAAAGGCACAGTAAAAGCTAAACGCTTTGGCGAAATGCAAATACCCAGTGAAGTACGCTATGTGCAAGCTGTAAAAAATGGCGGTAAAGAAACAGACGAATTAGTACTTTCAGATATAGCTGCTTACGTTGTGAGCGAAATGGACGAAGACACACTTTACATTATGGGAAGTGGGTCAACAGTCGAAGCTATAATGGAAGAAATGGGCCTTGAAAATACTTTGTTAGGTGTTGATTTAATAAAAGATCAAACACTTGTAGGCCAAGACCTAACAGCCGCCGACTTACTTGAACTTACCCATAAGAAAAATACCAAGCTTGTGATCACTTTAATTGGTGGGCAGGGTCATATTTTTGGTCGCGGAAATCAGCAGCTAAGCCCTGCGCTTATCCGCGCTATTGGCAAAGAGAATATTATTGTTGTTGCAACAAAAACCAAGCTACAGGCATTGAATAACCGCCCGTTAATTTGCGATACAGGCGACAACGAACTAGACGACGAATTAACAGGTTACATAAAAGTAACCACCGGATTTAACGACCATATTATGTATGCAGTAGGGCACCAATACCAAGATGAAACGGGTGCTATACAAAATCAGGAGATAAACAAGTGACCTTAGTAAACTATATTGACGCGGCTCAACAGTATTATGATGATTTAGTTATCAAAGCAACGGATGACGAATTATTTGCAGGCGGCTACTTACGTGGTCATTTTGATCTTGCTGTAGGCTATGCTGAAGTTGAGCAACTTACTATCAGTATTGAGCAGTTAAACGAAACAGTAGAGCAAAGTCTTGTAAAAGCGTACCGTAACGGAGAACTTAACGAAGAAGACAAGGCACTAGTTGTTCGCTTATGGGAAGAAGTTAAAGCGCTCGCTTAGTAACCAAATGAACAAAAAAAGCACGATTATCTTTGGTAATCGTGCTTTTTTTATTTAACGTTCCTAAAATAGCTTTTTACGTTAATTTACTGTTGCGTATTAATGCGATATTGTTACTTAAATAAATTTTAATGAGCGAAATACAATGAGTAATAATCAAGATGCTTTACCTTCAGGAGTTGTTGCGCGCTTCTTGAATGTAGTTGAGCGGGTTGGTAATAAGCTACCTGATCCAGCAATTATATTTTTGTTTGCTATGTTATTAATATGGGGTTTGTCGTGGTGGTTTTCTGGCGTAAGTTTTGATGCAATTGATCCGCGTACAGGCGAAGCAATTATAATAAACAACATGCTTGCAAGCGACTCGTTGGCCACTTTTTTATCTTCAATGGTAAAAACATTTACCGGCTTTGCTCCTTTAGGCGTAGTACTTGTGGCTATGTTAGGTGTTGGTGTAGCTGAGCACTCAGGCTTTATTAATACTGGCCTTAAGCTGATGTTAAAAGTAACGCCTAAAAAGCTGTTAACACCGTCAATTATTTTAGTTGCTATTGTAAGCCATACAGCCACGGACGCAGGTTACGTGCTTGTGATACCGTTAGCTGGCGTAATCTTTTATGCAGCAGGAAGGCACCCATTAGCGGGTATTGCAGCGGCGTTTGCCGGTGTAAGTGGTGGCTTTGGCGCCAACTTTATTCCATCTGGAATAGACCCATTACTCCAAAGTTTTACACAAAGTGCTGCCCATATTATTAATCCTGATATGTCGATAAATCCATTAAATAATTGGGCGTTTGCCTCAGCATCAAGCATGTTTATTGTATTACTGGGTTGGTATATTACCGATAAGATTATTGAACCGCGTTTACAAAATACGCCTCTAGATGGAAATAGTGAAGACTTACCTGTTTTTGAAGATGCGCGTAGCGATGAAAAGCGCGCATTCTTCATAGCAAGCAGCGTAATGATTGCAGGCATTGCTTTACTCGCTTACGTGTCTGCGCCGGTAGATTCAGCCATGCGTAGTAGCGATGGTTCATTAACTAACTTCCGTTCACCTTTGATGCAATCTATTGTGCCGTTGATCTTTTTGTTATTTTGGATCCCAGGCGCAGTATATGGCTTTACAGTAGGTACATTTAAAAGCTCTAAAGATATGATAGATGCCATGAGCAAGGCAATGGGCGGTATGGCTTACTACATTGTTATGGCATTCTTTTGTGCGTTATTTATTGCTGCCTTTAGCAAATCTAACTTAGGGGCATTACTTGCAATCGAAGGGGCGCAGTTATTAAAAGCCATGGCACTTCCAAGTTCGGTAACGGTGGTAGGTATTATATTTTTAACCGCATTCGTTAATTTATTTGTAGGCTCTAGCTCGGCCAAGTGGGCATTACTAGGGCCGGTATTTGTGCCTATGTTAATGCAACTGGGTATTTCACCTGATTTAACGCAAGCGGCTTATCGTGTTGGTGATTCTAGCTCTAATATTATTACACCGCTTATGCCTTACTTCCCATTAGTTGTGGTTTATTGTCAAAAGTACGTTAAAAGTACGGGAATTGGTACGCTAATAGCGATGATGCTGCCATACTCGGTTGCATTTTTAATAGGCTGGAGCTTGTTTCTACTCGGTTATTGGGCATTGGGTATTCCGCTAGGGTTAGATGCAAGTTACGTGTATCCAGCAGTAGCGCCTTAACATAGAGCATTCGGTACAATACAGTAAAAGCCTCACTATTAATAAAGTAGTGGGGCTTTTTAGTTTTAATTGAATGATTTACACAGAAGTTTATAGTCGCCGTGCTTAGAAGATAATCATGGCTTGCGGTTGTGAGTTACGCAGAACAGCTTGAACCATTACTTAAATTTTAGACACAAAAAAACCTTGGCACTTTCATACCAAGGTTTTTTTATTAAAGAACTGTTGCTTACTTAGCGGTAAAGCTAACTGGGCGACGTTCTTTACGAGGTCCGCTACGCTTATCACCGCGTGGGCCATCGTTACGTTTTCTATCACCAGATGGGCGTTCGCCACGTGGTTCAGCTGGGCCTTGATCTTGTGTAATTGTCATACCCATTGGGCGTTTACAAATAAACACTTTTTGGAAATGATCCAGTACATCTTTAGGCATGTTTTGTGGTAACTGAACAGTGCTGTGTTGATCGTGTAAACGAATGTCACCAATAAACTTACTTGAGATATCAGCTTCATTAGCAATTGCGCCAACAATATTCTTAACCTGAACACCATGCTCACGACCTACTTCGATACGGTAAGTATCCATAGGGCCTGCATCACGGCTGTTACGCTCGCGCGGTTTACGTTCAGAACGTTCACCACCACGTTCGTTACGACGTCCGCGATCACCACGGTCATTACGTGAATTGCGTTCATTACGCTCACGTGGTTGAATCTTAACTTCTTCAACTTTAATTGGCGACTGTTGCTGTGCCAAACACAGTAAAGCACCCGCTAAGTTTTCAAGAGGAAGGTCAAGCTTTTCAGCCATGTTAGTAGCCACTTCGTTAAAGAACGTAATGTCTTTGTTTTCAAGCGCAATACTTAATTTTGCTTGTAACGCAGCGATACGTTTTTCTTCAACAACTTTAGCTGTTGGTAATTCAACCTGTGCAATTTCAGACTTAGTATGACGAATGATATTTTTAAGTAAGTAACGTTCGTTATGCTTAACAAATAAAATTGCTTTACCAGTACGACCTGCACGACCTGTACGACCAATACGGTGAACGTAGGCTTCAGAATCTTGTGGAATGTCGTAGTTGATAACTAAGCTTAAACGGTCTACATCAAGACCACGAGCTGCTACGTCTGTTGCAATAACAACGTTCAGCATGCCACTTTTTAAGCGGTCAACAGTGCGTTCACGTGCTTGCTGGTTCATGTCACCATTAAGCGGAGCTGCAGAGAAACCTTCGCGCTCTAATAATTCAGCAAGTTGAACGGTATCGTTACGTGTACGTACGAAAACAATAGCACCTTCGTATTGCTCAGCTTCTAAAAAGCGAACAATCGCTTTGTTTTTATGTACGCTTGCGTTCCAAAACACTTGCTCAACAGACGATACTGTCGAGTTACGCGCAGAAATATGAACCTGTTCAGGGTTATTCATATATTTGCTGCTGATGTTTTGAATTTGCTTAGGCATGGTCGCAGAGAAAAGACATGTTTGCTTTTCGCGCGGTGTTTTTTCCATGATGTTTTCAACATCATCGATAAAGCCCATACGTAACATTTCATCGGCTTCATCAAGTACAAGTGCTTGAAGAGCATCAAACTTGATAGTGCCACGGTTAATATGATCGATTAATCGACCCGGAGTAGCAACAATGATTTGAGCGCCACGACGAAGTGCGCTTAATTGAATGCTGTAGCTTTGGCCACCGTATAGTGCTAATACTTCAACACCACGAGTACCTTTTGCATATTGTTCAAATGCCTCAGCAACTTGGATCGCAAGCTCACGTGTAGGTGTGAGTACAAGGATCTGTGGCTGTTTCACAGACGGGTCAATATTGTTTAGTAACGGCAGTGCAAATGCTGCGGTTTTACCTGTACCCGTTTGTGCTAGTCCCAGTACGTCCTTTCTTTCTAGCAATAACGGTATACATTGAGCTTGGATTTCAGATGGTGTCTTGTAACCCAACTCTTCAACTGCCTTCAAAATTGCAGGAGAAAGATTTAGAGATTCAAACGTGACTGGTTCTGACATTAATACGCCTCAACGAATTTAAAGAGGCGCGCATTATATAGGATTAGCGAGGCAAATGCTTGTATAAATTAAAACTAATTTGTATGTGCTTGATGTTGGTTGAAATTTAACCAGTCCAGTTGTGGGATTATTGAACTGGTTAACAAATTTAATATACGACTACTTGTACAAGCCTAGGTTTTCTTTTGCATAAGCTTCAAATTCGGTAAAACCGCCAATGTGACTTTGATCAACAAAAATTTGCGGGACAGTAGGACAAGGTTTACCTGCTGACTTCTCTAAATCGGCTTTGCTTATGCCTTCTTTTATGATGTCGATGTAACGAAATTTAAAATCATCGCGCTCGTTGGCAAGTTGCTCTGCAACATCTTTGGCACGAACACAAAATGGGCAGCCTTCACGGCCAAAAATTACTGTAAGCATAGTGCTCTCCTTTATTTGATTGAATTTAGTTTAAATGATTAAAAAATATAATAAAGCGCAAAAAAGTGATTGTGCCATTCTATTATTGCGATGAACATTAATTTGACCGAGTCATGAACGGCATAATTCACCACGTTCTTGCCGCTATTCCTAATTGGGTTGAATAGCCCATTGCGTGTGCTGTTATCTGTAAATTTGCATTTATTACGTAGTAAGTTGGAAAAGCGCTTACTTTATAATTTGATTGGGTATATTGATTACCAAGAAGTATGGGCATACTTAGGTTTAAGTCATCAATAAATTGAGTAACTTGTTGCTCATTTTTATAATCAAGGGCAATACCAATTACATTAATGTCTGAGTTTATTAAGGTGCTTTGTAAGTTGGGCATGCTGTAGCGGCATATTGTGCACCAAGGAGCAAAGAAATACACAATGGTTGTTCTCCCTTCAAGCTCTGCAATACTAAATCTTTCGTTATTTTTATTTAAAATAGGCAAGTTAAAATAAGGGGCAGGAGTATGGTTTGTTTCAAGTAAATTACGCGTTTGGTAGGCACTTGCTAAGTAAAACACGAGTATTGCTAAACTTAAATTCATTAACGTGCTACGTATTAATGCCATTGATTTTATCTGACCTATTTATAATTAAAAACCAACCCTAACATAAATGCTAAGCAGCCACTGTTATTTGATAGGCAGAGCTTTAGCGTTTGCTTGTGTATCAAGCCCAGTTGCTAATAAAGCCTATGTTAAAGTTTCACTGCTTTACACAAATCAGGCCTTTAGCTAATAAGGTCTGCTGATTACGTTAGAAATTTCCTGATTACATTTTAATGGTTGAATTTATAACTTTAACCCTAAGCTCTATATTTGAGACGAACATATAGAATATGTTTTTTAACTGCAAAGGAGATCAAGATCATGAGCAATTATTTACAACCAGCAATGAAAATGCCTTCACTTAAAGTTAAAGATAATGAGAACAACCTTGCTGACGTGTCAGCTCGACAGACAGATTTACCCTGGAAAATGATAGTAATCTATCGCGGAAAGCATTGTCCATTATGTACTAAACAACTTAATGCACTTGCTAAAATGAATGATAAATTTAAAGATGCAGGGGTAGAGATTGCCGCTGTTAGTGGTGACAGCCACGCACAGTTAACAGAGCATCTAAATGATTTACATGTTAATTTTCCTCTTTATAGTGGTTTATCACTAGCTCAAATGACTGATTTAGGCCTGTATATTAGTGAACCACGCAGTGAAAAAGAAACCGATCACCCATTTGCTGAACCTGCTATTTTTGTAATTAACGAGCATGATCAAATTCAGATACTAGATAAATCAAATGCACCTTTTTCACGCCCTGATTTAAATGATTTGTTGGCTGGCATTGAATTTATTCGCGAAAACGATTATCCAATTCGTGGCACATTAACACACTAATTAGCGATGAATACTTAGCGCTAATCTACAATACTGAACAACCATTTTGAGGCATTAAAAGCATTTGACTTTTTAATGCCTCAAAATGGGTTACTAATTTCACTAGTTTATAAAATGAGGAATTTTTTAAATATTTTAATTTATTTACTTGAAAACATTTTTACCGTCCATATATAGTTTAGTAGGACGCCTGATGGGTCCTAAACTAAACTTAAACAATTGAAATTTATATTATTAATTTATATTTGTTAGCGCTTGTTCAAATGAAAAGTGCAAACAAAATATCGCTTAAATATGAGGATATTATTATGCGTACAGTAGACTTATCACCACTTTATCGTTCATTCATTGGGTTTGATCATTTAGCGTCTTTAATGGATGCTGCGGCGAACACAGACAAACAGCCGAGCTTTCCTCCTTACAACATTGAAGCACTCGATCAAGACAGATACCAAATCACTATGGCTGTTGCCGGATTTAGCGACAACGAGCTAAGCATTGAGTCAGAAAATAACACATTAAAAGTAGCGGGTATAAAAGCTAATAAAGATGAAAACAAAGAACGTAAGTTTATTCATCAAGGAATTGCAGAGCGCAATTTCGAGCGAAAGTTCCAGCTAGGAGACCATGTTAAAGTACTTGGCGCCGACTTAGCAAACGGCCTACTTACTATAGAGCTTAAGCGCGAAATACCTGAAGCATTAAAACCGCGCAAAATTGAGATTGGCCAAGGACGTTTATTAGAAGATAGCTAATCTGGTTTTAACAACATTTTTTCCCTGATTATTTGGCCGCCTCTCCTGAGGCGGCTTTTTTGTGTCATAAAGACTCAATGTTATTTATGTAGTGTGTAGCTTGATTAAGTGTGTCTTCGCGTAATTCATCGCTTTGCTTATCCCAATTTCTATAAACCATGCCTATGCGTGGATTTTTCTCTAGTTTTTCGCGGTGTGTTTGCATAAAACGCCAATATAAACTGTTCAGTGGGCAAGCTTTATCCCCCACTTTTTGTTTCACGTCGTATTGACAATTTTTGCAGTAGTCGCTCATTTTATTAACGTAATTACCACTTGCAGCATAGGGTTTGGTAGCAATAATTCCATCGTCTGCAAATTGGCTCATTCCACGTGTGTTGGGCATTTCTACCCACTCAATGGCATCTATATAGACACCTAAGTACCAGTTATCAACTTCGTCAGGGTTTATTCCGCTGAGTAAACAAAAGTTACCAATGATCATCAAGCGCTGTATATGATGAGCATAGGCAGTATCTAAGCTTTGCTTTAATGAGTGGTTCAAACAGTTCATTTTTGTATTACCATCCCAAAAATATTGAGGGAGCTTATTATTGGCTTTTAGTTGATTTTTAGTCGCGTAGTCGGGCATGTTTACCCAATAAACAGCACGAACGTATTCTCGCCAACCGAGTATTTGCCTGGTAAACCCTTCAACTTGTGAAAGAGATATCTCGTCAGGCCGTTGCTCGAATTCAGATATTACACGTTTGATTACATACAAGGGGTGAAGAAGTTTTGTGTTTAGGGCAAAAGAGAGCCTGCTATGGTAAAGACTGGTATTGTCTTTACTTTGATCTGTCATTGCATCCTGAAACTTACCAAAATTGGCAAGTAAATGCTCACAAAAGTATTCAAGAGATTCTTTGGCTTGCTTACGTGACGTAGACCATTCGAGTTTTCCTTCTTTAATTTCTCCAAAGTAAGCGATGTTGTGTTTTTTTAAACGAGCGAGGATATGACTTACATCGTTTTTAAATAATTTAGGCTCTGGGATAGATTTTAAGTCTTGCTTAGAAAATTTATTGCGGTTATTACTGTCGTAGTTCCATTTACCGCCAGCTGGCTTATCGTCCTCCATTAATAAATCATATCGTTTACGCATAGCACGATAAAAGTGCTCCATGGTCACGTGCTTATCTTTTTTGAATCGATCTTTAATTTCGTTAAAGGGTAGTAAAAAATGCTCTGAGTCATATGCTGATACATTTATTTCGGATGATTTTTCAAAATCAGCTAATTGCGATTTTAACCTAAATTCGTCTGGGTATAAGTATTCTATGCAGGAGCAGTTATATTCCTTAGCAACACGATTTAGTAGTGCGGGTAGGTGTTTATCTTCGTGTGTGTCGTCTAGGGTTAAGTGCAATACATTGAAACCTGCAGATTTTAACGCAGTTGCAAAGTTTTCCATCGCATTAAAAAAAGCACAAAGCTTTTGCACATGGTGTTTAACGTAATTGGTTTCTTGTTTTAATTCTGCGATAAGGTAGAGAACATCGTCTTCTTTACCTTTAAACCAAGAATGAGAAGGATTGAGTTGATCGCCTAAAATGAGTCTTAAGGTTTTGTAAGTCGCCATGATTAAACCAAAATTGAATTTGTACGAGGATGTCTGCTTAATCGATCGCTGTAATATTAATAACAAATTGTATAATTTGAGCTTTATTTAAATATTCGTTAATGAGTGTATAAACACTCATCAAGCATCAAATTTGATATGAATAGACTCAATTAAAATCGCCTTAGTTATTATTGCTTTGCTTTTGCTTCGAAAGTTGGGTTAAGCACACTACGTTAGAAACGTTAAACAGCGTATCATTCGTATAGCGTTCAAAGTAAGTAAGCACTTTGCGCCATGCTAAATGACTTTCTTCATTAAAAAACCGACCTAAATGTTCAACTAATGTTACATAAAATATATCAGTCAGAGGTTTAATATCACTCTGCTGAATATTTAATTTTTTTAAAAACTGTAAGTGATGGCTCAGAAATGGCGCAACCGATGATGGATTATCAATATTTTTGATTATGCGCTCTAAGGTACAATATAAAATATAACTTTTTTCGTTAAACTGTTCAGCTGTTAGCGTGTTCATCGAAATATCTGACTCTACAAGCTTTCTATGAAAACGCGCGGTAAATGCATGAAAGTTTGGTTTTATGATGCCAATACTTTTTAATAAAACAGATTTATGTGAATTCATCAGAGCCTCACAGAAGATTAAAAACTTATTTTTTATTTTTTATCATTATAGCTCGCGTAACAAAAATTACACGTTTTTTGATATAAAAGTATTAATTTGTTGATAACTTTTTGAGTTCTATTGTTTTTTAAATAAAAGTGAGAGTAGTTATTAATTCCATTATTGTGATTTCACTGGGCTTAGCCAGCAAATGATTAGCCGTTTAAAATAGGTTTATACCTATAATAGGTATAATGTTTTATTTCCTTACATCTGATTTGAACTGTATTTCCAAAGTTATTGGTTATTATGGTTGCTAATTATCCCCAACATCCCTATAATAGCGGCCATTGTTTAGTCTGTTTTAAAACAGCTAACAGCGATGTTAAATCAAGGTTTGATATCTATTGGCGCGGGATGGAGCAGCCTGGTAGCTCGTCGGGCTCATAACCCGAAGGTCGTCGGTTCAAATCCGGCTCCCGCAACCAATTCTACTAATAAGTGAGAACTTATTATTTTATATCGCGCATTCTATGTAATGCGCGTTTTGCGTTTAAGCTAATGTAGTTTAATTTGGTCAGTTACTGACTCGCAACCAAGCTCGGCCCTAGGCCACACAGTTTTATGCTTTATTGGTGTGACGCCCCGCTTGGTTCGGGGCGTTGTTGTATCTGCACCTTTCTTAATTTATGGCGGTTGTCATTAAATTAAAATTTAAACTCAGTATTTTAGGGCTATAAGCCCTTTTTTTGTTTGTATGGAGGATTTTCGTGACAAAACTTGAACAAGATTTAGTAACCATGTTAACGCCTGCGGTAGAAATGTTAGGCTTTGAGTTACATGGTCTTGAATTTGTACAAGCGGGTCGCCATTCTACCTTAAGAGTATATATTGCTCATGAGGATGGGATCTCAGTTGATAACTGTGCGGACGCTAGTCGCCAAATTAGTGCGATTTTAGATGTCGAAGACCCAATTACAAATGAATATGATTTGGAAGTGTCGTCTCCTGGTGTTGATCGTCCATTATTCAAACAAGATCACTACGAGCAGGCGCAAGGAGAGGAAGTACGAGTGCGTACTAAACTTCCACAAGACGGTCGTCGAAATTTTAAAGGCGACTTAATAGCAGTTAGCAGCGATATGATCACACTATCTAGTGATGGTGTAGAGCATTTGATCATGCTTAGTAATATAGAACGTGCGAATTTAATCGCAAAGTTTTAAATTCGAGTGCGAAGGAATAGGGCAAGCGAGGCATTACCCATGGCAAAAGAGATATTATTGGTTGCTGAAGCCGTTTCCAATGAGAAAGCGGTTCCAAAAGAAAAGATTTTTGAAGCATTAGAGTTCGCATTAGCGACTGCGACAAAGAAAAAACACGATGGTGAAATTGAAGTACGTGTATCAATTGACCGTAAAACAGGTGATTACGATACGTTCCGCCGCTGGCAGATTGCTGAAGTATTAGAGGATGGTTCATTAGAAAATCCTTACAGCGAAATAACATTAGAAGCTGCGCAGGTTGAAGAGCCTGACTTACAGCTAGGTGATTTTGTTGAAGAGCAAATTGATTCAATCAAATTTGACCGCATCACAACACAAATGGCTAAACAAGTAATCGTACAAAAAGTACGTGAAGCTGAGCGCGCTTTAGTTGTTGACGCATATAAAGACCAAGTGGGTGAGTTAGTAACAGGTGTTGTTAAAAAAGCAACGCGTGATTCAATCGTACTTGATTTAGGCAACAACGCTGAAGCAGTTATTTACCGTGATGACATGCTACCACGCGAAAACTTCCGTCCAGGCGACCGTATCCGTGGTCTTTTATACGAAGTTAAGCCAGAAGCACGCGGCGCACAGTTATTTGTAACGCGTTCTAAGCCAGAAATGCTGATGGAATTATTCCGCATTGAGGTGCCAGAAATTGGCGAAGAAATGATTGAACTTCGCGCTGCTGCACGTGATCCAGGTTCGCGCGCTAAAATTGCTGTTAAGTCAAACGACAAGCGCATTGATCCAATTGGTGCATGTGTTGGTATGCGTGGAGCTCGTGTTCAAGCTGTTTCGTCTGAACTTGGTGGTGAGCGTGTTGATATCGTTCTTTACGATGACAACCCTGCACAATTTGTTATCAATGCAATGTCGCCAGCTGAGGTTGCTTCAATAGTATTAGATGAAGACACTCATTCGATGGATATCGCTGTAGAAGCCGATAATCTAGCACAAGCGATTGGTCGTAATGGTCAAAATGTTCGTTTAGCAAGCCAGTTAACTGGTTGGGAACTAAACGTTATGACTGTTGACGAAATGCGTACTAAAAATGAAGCGGAATCAGATAAGTTACTTAACTTATTTACTGAAAATTTAGATATCGATGATGAGTTTGCAACCTTACTTATCAACGAAGGTTTCTCAACACTTGAAGAAGTGGCGTACGTGCCAGCCTCTGAGTTTTTAGAAATTGACGGTCTTGACGAAGAAACGGTGGATGTTTTACGTTCACGCGCTAAAGATGCATTAACAACTAAAGCACTTAAAACGGAAGAAAGCTTAGAAGGCGCAGAGCCAGCTGAAGACTTACTTGCGCTTGAAGGCTTAGAGCGTCATCTAGCATTTGTAATGGCAAGTAAAGGTGTTGTAACACTTGAAGACTTGGCTGAGCAAGGTATTGACGAGCTAGTCGATATCACAGAGCTTTCATCTGAACAAGCAGGTGAGCTGATTATGGCTGCACGAAACATTTGTTGGTTTGCAGACGAGTAATTTATTAACGGAGGTATTACACACTATGGCAGAAGTAAATGTTGAAAAACTAGCCGGCGATATAGGTACAACTGTTGATAAATTGCTACAGCAATTTTCGCAAGCGGGTATCACTAAGCAGGCAACTGATAATGTAACTGAAGCTGAAAAAGCAACGTTACTTGATCATTTAAGCAAATCACATGGCGGCACGGGCTCTGAAGGTCCTGCACGCATGACTTTACAGCGTAAGAGCAAAAGCACATTAAATGTGACTGGCTCTACAGGTAAAGCGAAGGCGGTTCAGGTTGAAGTTCGCAAAACACGTACATACGTGAAGAAAAGCGCGATGGAACAAGAGCAAGAGCAACAACGCTTAGCCGCTGAAGAAAAAGCCCGTCTTGAAGAGCAGCAAAAAGCTGAACAAGCTGCAGCTGAGTTAAAGGCAAAACAAGAGGCAGAACGTAAAGCGAAAGAAGACGCTGATCGTAAAGCCAAAGAAGAAGCTAAACGTAAAGCAGACGCTGAACGTAAAGCGAAACAAAAGCAGATGACCCCAGAGCAAAGTGCTAAGTCTGAGAAAGATCGCATCGAAGCTGAGCGTCTGCAAAAAGAAGCAGAAGAGGCCGCATTGAAGAAAGCTGAAGAAGAAGCGAAACGTCAGGCAGAAGAAGCAAGAAAACTAGCTGAAGAAAACTCGGCTCGTTGGAAGAAAGAAGAGGAAGAGCGTAAGAAGCGTGAAGAAACAGCAGATCACCACCTTACGACTTCAACTTACGCACGTGAAGCAGAAGATGTAGCTGATGCTCGTGAAGAGCAAGGCTCTCGCCGTGCTAAGAAAAAGAAAAAAGCGCCAGCAAAAGATAAGTTTGCAGCGTCTAAGGGTAAAAAAGGTAAGCTGAAAGCACCTGCATCATTACAGCATGGTTTCCAAAAACCAACAGCTGATGTAAAAAATGAAGTACGCATTAGCGAAACAATTACAGTGGCTGAGCTTGCATCACGCATGGCAGTTAAAGGCGCTGAAGTTGTAAAAACAATGATGAAAATGGGTGACATGGTTACAATTAACCAAGTTATTGACCAAGAAACTGCGCAACTTGTAGCAGAAGAAATGGGCCATAAAGTTATTATCGTTAAAGAAAACGAATTAGAGCAAACAGTACTTAACGACCGCCATGAAGATGGTAAGTCAGAGCCTCGTGCTCCAGTTGTTACTGTAATGGGTCACGTTGACCATGGTAAAACATCAACGCTTGATTACATTCGTTCAGCAAAAGTTGCTTCAGGCGAAGCCGGTGGTATTACGCAGCATATTGGTGCATACCATGTTGAAACAAATGGCAACATGATCACATTTTTAGATACTCCGGGTCACGCCGCGTTTACATCAATGCGTGCTCGTGGTGCTAAAGCAACAGATATTGTAATCCTAGTAGTTGCAGCCGATGATGGTGTAATGCCACAGACTAAAGAAGCGGTACAGCATGCTCGCGCAGCGGGTGTTCCTTTAATCATTGCTGTGAACAAAATGGATAAAGAAGGCGCAGATCCAGATCGCGTTAAGAACGAGCTAGCACAGCTTGACGTTATCCCAGAAGAATGGGGCGGCGACACGCAGTACGTTCATATCTCAGCTAAAACAGGCTTAGGTATTGATGAACTACTTGAAGCCGTACTTATGCAATCTGAGCTATTAGAACTAACTGCACCAAGTCAAGGTATGGCTGCAGGTGTTGTAATTGAATCGCGTCTTGATAAAGGCCGTGGTCCAGTAGCGTCTATCCTTGTTCAGTCAGGTACACTTAACCAAGGTGACATTGTATTATGTGGTCTTGAGTATGGCCGTGTTCGTGCTATGCGTGATGAAAACGGTAAAGATATCAAGTCTGCAGGTCCTTCTATTCCAGTAGAGATTTTAGGTCTATCTGGTATCCCTGCAGCCGGTGATGAAGCAACGGTAGTTAAAGACGAGCGTAAAGCGCGTGAAGTTGCATTATACCGTCAAGGTAAATTCCGTGATGTTAAATTAGCACGCCAGCAAAAAGCGAAACTTGAAAACATGTTTACTAACATGGCTGAAGGTGACGTTTCTGAAGTTAACGTGGTACTTAAAGCAGACGTTCAAGGTTCTATCGAAGCGATTTCTGATTCACTAACTAAGCTTTCTACTGACGAAGTAAAAGTGAAGATTGTGGGGTCTGGCGTTGGTGGAATCACAGAAACAGATGCAACGCTTGCTGCGGCGTCTAACGCGATTGTTGTTGGCTTTAACGTTCGTGCTGATGCATCTGCACGTAAAGTGATTGATTCTGAGAACCTCGACTTACGCTACTACAGCGTTATTTACGCCTTAATCGAAGAAGTTAAGCAAGCGATGTCAGGTATGCTTGCACCAGAATTTAAGCAAGAAATTATTGGTCTTGCTCAGGTTCGTGACGTGTTCAAATCACCAAAAATTGGCGCAATTGCTGGTTGTATGGTGACTGAAGGTGTTATTAAGCGCAGCGCGCCTATCCGTGTACTACGTGATAACGTGGTTATATACGAAGGCGAACTTGAATCACTTCGTCGCTTTAAAGACGATGTGCAAGAAGTGCGTAATGGTATGGAATGTGGTATCGGTGTTAAGAACTACAATGACGTACGTGTTGGTGACCAAATCGAAGTATTTGAAACAGTTGAAGTACAACGTACTCTATAATTGTTAGCTCACTAAACAAATAAATGGGGGCTTAGCCCCCATTTGTGTATCTATTACTTAATTAGCTTATTATTAAATTTCAATAAGTTACATTTTTAGGACAAGTTTCATGAGAGAATTTTCTCGCACTGATCGTGTTGGCCAGCAAATCCAAAAAGAAATTGCTGTGATTTTACAACGCGAAATTAAAGATCCGCGCTTAGGCATGGTGACAGTGTCTGCGGTAGAAGTATCGCGCGATTTATCTTATGCAAAAATTTTCATCACTGTGTTTAACACAAAAGATGAAGATGCAGCAAAGCAAAGCGCAAAAGTACTTAACGAAGCTACGGGCTATATTCGTTCGCTTTTAGGCAAGCGGATTCGTGCTCGTATTATGCCAGAGCTAAAGTTTGTGGTTGATAATTCATTAATGGAAGGGATGCGTATCTCTAACTTAGTGGACACAATCATCAGAGAAGATAACGCAAAACACGTCAATGAAGACGATAGCAGTGTTGATGATGCGTCGAACTCAGATGACAACATTAAACAAGCAGATGATAAAGATAGCTAAGAAGGCATATAGCGATGGCAAGACGCAGTAAAGGCCGTCCAATAGACGGGATTTTGTTGTTAGATAAACCCAAAGGTATTTCGTCAAACAAGGCATTACAGCAAGCAAAAGGTATCTATTTTGCCCAAAAGGCGGGGCACACAGGTGCACTCGACCCGCTTGCTACCGGTATGCTGCCAATCTGTTTTGGTGAAGCGACTAAGTTTACTCAGTTTTTACTTGATACCGATAAAACCTATGTTGTGCGAGCTAAGTTAGGTGAAAGAACAACAACATCAGACTCTGATGGTGAAATAGTTCAGACGCGAGATGTAAACGTAACTGTTGATCAACTAAAGCAAGAAATTTCAGCGTTTTTAGGTGAATCTGATCAGTATCCATCGATGTATTCTGCGCTTAAGTATGAAGGGAAACCTTTGTATAAATATGCGCGTGAAGGGATTGAAGTTCCTCGAAAATGCAGAAAAATAAATGTATTTAGCCTAACGCTTGATGAGTTTGATGAAGCGAATAATGAAGTACAAATGACAGCTCACGTTTCTAAAGGGACTTACATTCGTACTATTGTTGATGACTTAGGTGAAAACTTAGGCTGTGGTGCTCATGTAATTATGCTTCATCGCTCGGCTGTTGGCCATTACCCCGCAGATAAAATGGTATCGATAGAGCAGTTAGAATCGTTACTAGCTAAAGCCAAAGACGAAGAAACCGTTCCGTCAACCTACCTTGACGAACTGCTTTTGCCAATGGACACCGCTCTAGTTGATTTACCGGTTGTGGAAATCACTAAAGAGCAGGGTGTTTCATTTAGCCATGGGCAAGCTGTAGTTATTGGTAAAGAATTACCTGATGGTGCAATAAAGGTATTAGCCGATGGTGTGTTTATAGGCACAGGCGAGAAAAACCCTGATGGCCATTTAAAATCAAAACGCGGTCTATCAAACCAGCAGGCAGAGTAAAGTTTAACTTGTAGTTATTATTATACTTGGTAGAATACGCCCGCTTAATCGTTTTGGCTGAATTAGTGATCGGCTGAGACACCTTTTAAATTTAATTTTTGGAGTTACTATGTCACTAAGCAATCAAGAAAAAATCGATATCATTGCTAAATTCGCACGTGCTGAAGGCGACACTGGTTCACCTGAAGTACAAGTAGCATTACTTACTTTTGATATCAACAAGCTTCAAGGTCACTTTGCTGATCACAAGCATGACTTCCACTCACGTCGTGGTCTGCTTCGTAAAGTAAGCACTCGCCGTAAACTGCTTGATTACCTTAAAGGTAAAGATATCTCGCGTTATACTGCACTAATCAAAGAACTTGGCCTACGTCGCTAAGAACTTGATTACGAGAAAAGGAGCTTTTTAGCTCCTTTTTTTGTGCCTGAAATTTAACAAATTACATCGCAATGTCACCTTTAAAGCTATCTGTAGTCGCTCTCATTAATTCGAGCCAATTAGATGCCAAACACACAAACTAAAACTGTTTGCTGGACTCGCATTTTTACGTGGCTTTGGTATATACTGTGCGCGTAGATAAAAAGGTTTATCTACGGTTATTAACATCATTGCCAATTGTAGTACTTAATTGATTTCCAACTGAATACAATTATGTACTGTAATTGGTACTTTGATGGAACACTTATTTAGATTTAAAGGATATTTTAAGTGCAAGCAATTATAAAAGAATTTCAACTAGGTCAACACACTGTAACCCTAGAAACAGGTGCAATCGCACGTCAAGCAGACGGCGCAGTACTAGCAAGCATTGGCGATACGTCAGTACTAGTAACGGTTGTTGGTAAGCGTGAAGCACAGCCAGGTCAAGACTTCTTCCCACTAACAGTTAACTACCAAGAGCGTATGTACGCTGCAGGTCGTATCCCAGGTGGTTTCCTTAAGCGTGAAGGTCGTCCTAACGATGGCGAAACACTAATTGCACGTCTTATTGACCGTCCAATTCGTCCACTTTTCCCAAATGGTTTTGTAAACGAAGTACAAGTTATTGCAACTGTTGTATCTGTAAACCCTGAAATCCAACCTGATATGGTTGCGATGATTGGTACATCAGCAGCACTTGCTATCTCTGGTATCCCGTTCAGTGGTCCAATTGGTGCAGCTCGTGTTGGTTACATTGGTGGTGAATACGTTCTTAACCCAACGTTAAAAGAACTTGAAGAGAGCCAACTTGATTTAGTTGTTGCTGGTACTGATAACGCAGTACTTATGGTTGAATCAGAAGCAGACGTACTTGCTGAAGACGTAATGCTAGGCGCGGTTGTATACGGCCATGAGCAATCACAGTCTATCATCAATGCTATTAACGAATTTAAAGCAGAAGCAGGCAAGCCTACTTGGGATTGGACTGCACCTGAGAAAAACGTATCTCTTGAAGAGAAAGTAGCTGAACTTGCTGCTGATAAAGTAGGCGAAGCTTACCGTATTACTGATAAAGTAGCGCGTAAGGAAGCACTTGGCGTAGCTAAAGATGCAGTTATCGAAGCACTTTCAAGCGAGCTTGCTGAAGGCGAAACGCTTGATAAGCAAGAAGTGGGTAAAGTATTCGGTTCACTTGAGAAGAAAATTGTTCGTGGCCGTATCGCTGCAGGCGAAAAACGTATCGATGGTCGTGAACCAGATATGATCCGTGCACTAGACGTAATGACTGGCGTATTACCGCGTACTCACGGTTCTGCTATCTTCACACGTGGTGAAACGCAAGCATTAGTAACAGCAACGCTTGGTACAGAACGTGATTCACAGTTAATCGACGATTTAACGGGCACGCACAAAAACCACTTTATGCTTAACTACAACTTCCCTCCATTCTGTGTAGGTGAAACTGGTTTTGTTGGTTCTCCTAAGCGTCGTGAAATTGGCCACGGTAACCTAGCTAAGCGTGGTATCCAAGCAGTAATGCCAACATTGACTGACTTCCCATATTCAATCCGTGTTGTATCTGAAATCACTGAATCAAACGGTTCATCTTCAATGGCATCTGTGTGTGGTACATCACTAGCGCTTATGAACGCGGGTGTTCCAATTAAAGCATCTGTTGCAGGTATTGCTATGGGTCTAGTTAAAGAAGACGAGAAATTCGTTGTTCTTTCTGACATCTTAGGTGACGAAGATCACTTAGGTGACATGGACTTTAAAGTAGCGGGTACTACTAACGGTATCACTGCATTGCAAATGGATATCAAGATTGAAGGTATCACACAAGAAATCATGCAAATTGCGCTTAAACAAGCAAAAGCAGCACGTTTACACATATTAGAAGTGATGGACGAAGCGATTTCTGCTCCTTCTGAAGAGCTTTCAATGTTTGCTCCGCGCATTTACACAATGAAAATTCCACAGAAGAAAATTGCTGAAGTTATTGGTAAAGGTGGCGCTACTATTCGTCAACTTACTGAAGAAACAGGCACAACAATTGAAATCGGTGATGACGGTACAATCAAAATTGCCGCTACTGACGGTGAAAGCGCTGCAAATGCAATCAGCCGCATTGAGCAACTAACAGCAGAACTTGAAGTAGGTACTATCTACGAAGGTAAAGTTGTACGTATTGTAGATTTCGGTGCGTTTGTAAATATTCTTCCAGGTAAAGATGGTTTAGTGCATATTTCTCAAATTAGCACAGAGCGCGTTAATAACGTTGCTGATCACCTTAGCGAAGGTCAAGAAGTTAAAGTTAAAGTACTAGAAGTAGACCGTCAAGGTCGTGTACGTCTTAGTATTAAAGAAGCAATGGAATCAGCTGCACCAGCGGCAGATGCGTCAACTGATGCTTAATTGCTAATACTTAATCCAGATATTTTCTGGATAATATAAAAGGGGGCTGTTTAGCCCCTTTTTTTATGCTTTAATGAGGGACTTGAATTTAAACAAAGATTATTCAAGGAAGCTAAATTACTTACGATGATACACAACAGTGTATGTGCAACTATGAACCAAATCATTGGTCGTCAGTCATAATGCTACCAACCTTGGTATTAAGGATTTTAATGATTTTCAAACACATTGCTTTGGCGTCTTTTGCTATTTTGTCTTTAAGCGCTTGCCAAACAACAACCCAATCAGAATCAGCACCTGTAGTAAATGTGCCTTTCACTGCCCCCTTAGCGTCTGATTTTCGCAGTGAAATAGCTATCGCACGTTATTCAGAATTACTTAATAGAGCTGATTTAACGCCAGAGCAACAAGCAAAGTTATATTACGACCGCGGAGTGCTGTTCGATAGTTTAGGCATGACCACTTTATCGCGTATTGACTTTAACCGTGCGGTAAAACTTAAGCCTGACTTAGCTGAGGTGTATAATTTTTTAGGTATTCAACACACATTAATGCAGCAATATGAAAAAGCGTACGAGCTTTTTGATTCTGCGTTAGAGCTAGATGAAGAGCACGAATACGCTTACTTAAACCGCGGTATTGCGCTTTATTATGGTGATAGGCCCAGTATTGCAAAAACAGACTTCAGTCAATTTTTAGCGCGTTCTCCTAACGACCCGTATCGCGTTTTGTGGGTGTATTTAGCTCAAGCTAAATTAGACAAAGATTCAGCAGTTGCTGAACTAAAAACTAACTCTAAAGCGCTTGATGACTCGCAATGGGCATATCAGTTAATCTCACTTTTTGCGGGTGATATGAGTGAGCATACATTTTTATCTGGTGTAAGCGATGGCGTTAAGTCAGAGCAAGAATATGCCCAGCGTTTGTGCGAAGCTTATTTTTACTTAGCAAAACTTCACCAAGCAGCGGGTGATACCTATGTTGCCGCTGATTATTTTAGATTGGCACTATCTACTAATGTACATGAGTTTATAGAATATAAATATGCTCGCTTAGAGCTTGAACTTTTAATGGAAGCAGACGCAAGTTAGTGTGTTAAAAACAACATTAGCATTACTTTTTAGCTTGTTGGTTGCAGGGTCGAGCAACAGCTATGGTGGTATTGGCTTTTGGCAGGTATTAAATGCCAAAGCCGAACCGCTACAATTATATTGGCAGTTTCCTCGCTACTTTTTAGCAAATATAAATAAACTGCCTAAAAATACTCTTGGCCTACTTGCTAGGCATCACATACCTTCTGCTCAATACGAGTATTCTTTACACCTGATCAAAAAAGACCAAGCTGAAGCAGCGAAGTTATTTTGGCGACTGAGTTTACCAAAAATAAGTAATTTTCAGCTTGCCAAGTTAGCCCAGCAATTACTTGTTAATAAGCAGTGGGACGATCTTAAATTATTAAACACGTTAGGCTACCTAGAGCCTGGTTTTGTATTAAATCACCTTAACTTACACAATGGTGTTATTCACACACAGATCCCCGAACCATTTTTGCACTCATTGGACTTTTTATCGTTAAATTCTACTATTGCCGTAAATAAAAAATGCCAGTTTAATGTTTTAACGATGAGCGATCATCGAAGTGGACTTTATAAGTTATCGGCATTAATCAAAACTTATAATAAAAATCCGGAGCCAAGACCGGACGCTTTTTGCTTTAGTAAGCCAGTGTATGTGGGCGGTGCTTTAAAGTGCAACAATAGCATGAGCAAAGCGGCTAATTGTGATTGGCAATCTTCTTTAATAAATAAACAACTTTTAAGAAAATTCGATTTTGTTGTAATGATGCCCAAATATGGAAGTGCTAATGTTAGCCGCGGCATTATGCAATTAAATTCAGACGCCAATTATGGGATTTTTTTGCATGAGCTAATGCACTTTAATGGCTTTGAAGATGAGTATGTTTTACCCAAAGCTAAGCAGGCTTGGTTGTGTAAAATGAGAGGCTTAGTTGCTCCTAACTTGTATATTGCACAAAAAGATGAAAAATCACCAAAAGGTTGGCATAGAAGTAAAAGCTGCCAGAGTGGCGGTGTAGCCTACAAACTAAGTAAAGACTGGTCAATTCTAGAATATCAACAGATAAAGCTCTCTGATCAATACAGGGCCCTTTGGTTAGCACATATAGATAAAATTAAGCCTTAATATGTCTATAACCATTGGTTTTTAAGTCCCTATTTTCTCACTTAAAATTAACTCAACATGCTTCGCTTTTTATAGACAAAATATCTGTTATTGAGTATAACTATTACCATTAATGTCGTTTAAAAACAGGCAGTAAAAGCATCACTTAATGTATAAAAGTGGCGCCCTGATAAACTTATGATTATAAAAGGCCCTACATTATGACTTTGCTCTGGATACCCTTGTTATCCTTGATTGGCAGTGTTATTTCTGCATTCACAGGCAAACTTTCTCGCAATCAAAGTACATTTGCTACTGTGCTTGCACCGTTAACTGCTTTGGGGATTACTTTATACCATGCACCAGCGGTTCTTGCCGGTGAAACTATCCGCTATTCCTTAGCGTGGATCCCCTCTATTGGTCTAGATTTATCGCTTCGTATAGACGGTTTAAGCCTCTTGTTTATGTTTATGATATTAGGCATTGGTTTGCTTGTTATTGTATATACACGTTATTACCTCAGCGCCAATGACTCAATGGCTAAGCTTTACAGCTACTTAATGTTATTTATGACAGCAATGCTAGGCATTGTTATGTCTAATAACGTTATACAGCTATGGCTATTCTGGGAATTAACCAGTATCAGTTCTTTTTTATTGATAAGTTATTGGTGGCATAAATCTGAAGCGCGTAAGGGCGCGCGAATGGCTTTAGCCGTAACAGGGGCGGGTGGTTTAGCACTACTTGGCGGGTTAATGTTGCTAGGTGATATTGTTGGCAGTTATGAGTTGGATGTTATTTTGGCAAGCAAAGCCATTATTCAATCCCATGATTTATACGAGTTAGCACTTGTTTTAGTATTGCTGGGTGCATTTACTAAATCGGCTCAGTTTCCGTTTCATTTTTGGTTACCTCATGCAATGGCAGCACCTACGCCCGTTAGCGCTTACTTGCACTCAGCAACGATGGTTAAAGCCGGTATCTTTTTACTTGCGCGTTTTTATCCAGCTTTAGCTGGAACCGAAATGTGGTTTTTATTAGTTGGTTTAACTGGTTTAGCTACATTGTTATTTGGTGCTTACATAGCGTTATTTAAGCACGATTTAAAGGGTTTACTTGCGTATTCGACAATTAGCCATTTAGGTTTGATCACGCTATTGCTTGGCCTTGATACCGAGCTTGCAACGGTTGCAGCTATATTCCATATAATTAACCACGCAACATTTAAAGCCTCGTTATTTATGGCTACTGGTATTATTGACCATGAAACAGGCACGCGTGATATGCGTAAACTTAATGGTATGTGGCGATTTATGCCCTATACCGCGACTCTTGCAATGGTTGCTGCTGCAGCTATGGCGGGCGTACCTCTACTCAATGGTTTCTTATCTAAAGAAATGTTTTTTGCCGAAACACTACATCAACAAGTACTTGGATCTATGTCATGGTTAATACCGGTACTTGCGACGGTGGCAGGTGCATTTGCAGTAGCCTATTCAGCACGCTTTATTCACGATGTATTTTTTAACGGCGACCCAATCGACTTGCCTAGAACACCGCATGAACCACCACGTTATATGCGTGTGCCAATAGAAATACTGGTTGTGCTATGTATTTTGGTGGGTATTTTCCCAAGCTTTACTGTTGATAGTATTTTATCTGCGGCGTCATTAGCGGTGTTAGGGGAAGCGATGCCAGAGTACAAATTAACAATTTGGCATGGTTTTAATCTACCGTTACTGATGAGTGCAATGGCCGTTGTAGGTGGTTTGTTTATTTACGTGAATCGCAAATATTTATTTCAATTTCAGGCATCACTTCCCACACTTAATGCTAAAAAAACCTTTGAACGTGCAGTGCTGAGTGTAGTTGCATGGTGTCAGAGCAAGATTAACAGCACTGAAAATGGTTCTTTACAGCGCTATTTGGTTATTATGCTGGGTGTCGTATTACTTTGTGCCGGTTGGCCATTATTTGAAATGCAACAATTAGCTGGCAGTATGCCGCGCACACCTGTTGATGTGCATAACGCGATTGGTGCTGGTTTATTAATAATTGGCGCAATAGCCACCGTTATTTGGCACAGGTCGAGAATGGTCGCACTGTTGATGCTGTCTATTGTAGGCTTAATGGTGTCGGTTTTATTCACTCGTTTTTCTGCGCCAGATTTAGCGTTAACTCAGCTTACTGTTGAGGTGGCCACTATTATATTGCTTATGCTTGCGTTGTTCTTTTTACCTCAGCATACGCCTAAAGAGTCTAGCTCGTTGCGAGTACTGCGCGACTTAGGAATCGCCTCTACTATTGGTGTAGTGGTTGCGAGTATTTGTTATGCGATATTAACGCGTCCGTTAAATTCTATTTCTGATTACTTTGTCGCTAATGCCAAAACAGGTGGTGGCGGTACAAACGTGGTTAACGTTATTTTGGTCGACTTTAGGGGATTTGACACCCTAGGTGAAATAACGGTACTGGGTATAGCCGCATTAGGTATATTTAAAGTGCTTTCACGTATTCCATTATTTATGCCTGCCAGTGATAGCGAAGGACGCCCATGGGCGCGTGAGCGTTACCCAATATTACTTGCAAGTATTTCACAAAGCTTATTGCCGTTGGCGTTGTTAGTATCAGCGTATATATTCTTGCGTGGTCACAACTTACCAGGTGGTGGTTTTATTGCTGGTTTGGTTACGTCAATTGCTTTCATATTGCAGTACATGGCACATGGCTCTAACTGGATCACCGAGCGTTTTGACATCAACTACCGTAAAATTATTGCCTCGGGGATAGGTATCGCAATGTTTACCGGTGTAGGTAGCTGGTTCTTCGGTCGGCCATTTTTAACCACGTGGTTTGATTACTTTGATATTCCGTTTGTAGGTAAAACAGAGCTTGCCAGTGCAATTGTGTTTGACCTTGGCGTGTACCTCACCGTAGTAGGTGCAACATTAATGATTTTAGCTAGTTTGGGTAATATGACTTCCGATGCCCCTAAAAAAGAGGTGAATATTTAATGGAGCTATTATACGCATCGTGCGTTGGTGTATTAGTTAGCTGCGGTATATTTTTACTGTTGAGAGCTCGCACGTTTCCTGTAGTACTGGGTCTTACCATGATTTCGTATGCAGTAAACTTATTTTTATTTTCATCGGGGCGTTTAACTATAAATAAAGCAGTGGTACTTGGTACCGGAGCAGATTACGCCGATCCACTTCCTCAAGCCTTGGTTTTAACCGCTATTGTAATTGGTTTTGCGATGACAGCATTTGTGGTTATTTTGGCTATTCGTGGACGTGCTGATTTAGGGAGCGATCATGTTGATGGAAGCCCAGTTAAATCAGCTGCTGTAGTTAAGGAGCAAAAATGATTCAACATTTAGCATCCTTACCTATTTTATTACCTATGCTTGCAGCGGTTATTTTGTTACTTCCACCGTGTGGTAAAAGTGTAAAAATTCGCCGTTACGCATCAAATGCTATGGCGCTTGTTACGTTTGCCGTCAGTGTGTTTTTATTGATACATATTTACAATACAGGCATCAGTGTTTATGCCATTGGTGATTGGTCGGCCCCTTTTGGGATAGTACTTGTGGCCGACAATTTATCAACATTACTCGTAGCGCTAACCTCGTTTTTAGGACTTGGGGCCATTTTATATGGCAGTGCAGGCGATGATGAAAAAGGGAGCTTTTATCACCCACTTGTTCATTTCTTAGTATTGGGTGTTAACGGCGCTTTTTTAACGGGTGATTTGTTTAACTTGTTTGTATTTTTTGAAGTTTTACTTATTGCATCATATGCATTACTTATGCACGGTGGCGACAAACAAAACACACGTGCAGCGCTACAATATGTCATTTTAAATTTAGTGGGCTCAAGTGTATTTTTAATAGGTTTAGGTATTTTATATGGCGTATTAGGTACATTGAATATAGCTGATATGGCGCAAAAGGTATCACAGCTTAATGGTGACGATGTATTTATTGCTAAAGCCGGTGGTTTATTACTACTTATTGTATTTGCTTTAAAAGGCGCATTATTGCCCCTACATTTATGGCTTCCAAATACCTATGCAAGCGCTAAACCTGTTGTTGCAGCCTTATTTGCTATTATGACTAAGGTGGGCGTATATGCCATGCTGCGTGTTTACACCGTTATATTTGGTGAACAGGCGGGTGCACTTGAGCACATGGTACAACCTTGGCTTTGGGGATTAGCAATTGCCACTATTATCGTCGGAGCTATGGGCGCAATAGCCGCCCAAGACTTGCGTAAGTTAACTGCTAATTTAGTGTTAGTGTCTGTAGGTACATTAGTTGCGCTAGTGGCTTTACAAAATGTAAATGCAACGGCTGCATTATTGTATTACCTAGTGCATTCAACATTAGTGAGTGCCGCGTTATTTTTATTAGCCGACTTAATTACTAAGCAACGTGGTAAAGTTGCCGACAGGCTTGTTGGTGGGCGTGCAGTTAAACAGCCGCTTTTACTTGGGGCATGTTTTGTTGTTGCCGCTTTAACAGTAGTAGGTATGCCGCCGTTATCTGGCTTTGTTGGTAAAATATGGATACTTAAATCGACGTTAAATAGTGAGCAGGCCTTAGTATTTTGGCCCGTTTATTTAATAACAAGCTTTGCATTGCTAGTTGCACTTTCTCGTGCGGGTACAAGCTTGTTTTGGGAAAGAAAAGATAAACGCAGCGAAAGCCCAGACTGCGCTGATGCAAACCCATTACAAGTTACGGTAATTATAGGGTTACTCGCATGTTCGCCATTATTAGTTATTTTTGGCGGGCCGATTAGCGAATACATGGTAGGTGCTGCTACGCAATTACATGATATTAGCGGTGGCATAAATGCTGTACTAAAAGGAGGCATGTAATGAGACTACAAGCCCGTTTTCGTTGGTTACCAACACCATTTCGCAGCTTATTTTTGTTTATAGTATGGTTGTTGCTCAATAATAGTGTGTCGGTTGGTCATATTGTACTGGCAACATTTTTTGCTATTTTTATTCCTATTTTAAGCTTCTCGTTTAGAGACCCTCAGCCGCTTATATTAAAGCCAGGGCTAGCTCTAAAACAATTTTTAATTGTACTTTACGATATTATTGTAGCTAACTTACAGGTTGCGTTATTAATTGTTGGGCCTTCCAAAAAATTACGCCCCGCATTTATTAAAGTCCCCTTAGACTTAACACATGATATGCCGATTACAATTTTAGCAAGCAGTGTGTCGTTAACACCCGGTACTGTAAGTGCGGAGGTGTACCCTATTCCTGAATCGTTAGCACAGGGCGAGGAAATGACACAACGTTATTTGCTCATACATGTACTTGACCTTGATAACGAAGCTGAGCTTATCAAGCATATTAAAAAGCGTTACGAAGCTCCACTAAAGGAGATATTTCAATGTTAGATACCGTATTACTTATCGTTTTTGCCATGATAGGGCTCTCTTTATTACTTAATTTGTGGCGCCTTATTATAGGGCCTTCGATTCCTGATAGAGTTTTAGCCCTTGATACTATGTATATTAATGTTATTGCACTTATTGTTTTATACAGCATAAGTATGGGAACCGGCTTGTATTTTGAGGCTGCATTGTTGATAGCCATGTTAGGGTTTGTAAGTACTGTTGCGGTGTGTAAGTATTTACTACGTGGCGATATAATTGAATAGGGTGGCAAGATGATTAGCGAGTGGGTTGTATCAATTTTATTGTTATTTGGCGGCACGTTTATTTTAATTGGCTCGTTAGGCTTATTAAAACTGCCCGATTTTTTTATGCGTTTACATGGCCCAACTAAGGCCACCACTTTAGGTATGGCAAGTATATTAATTGCCGCGATGGTATTTTTTGCAAACTCTGAAACGGGTTTAAGCGTTAAGGAAATATTGATCACTATATTTCTATTAATTACCGCGCCAATAAGTGGCTATATGTTAATTAAGTCGGCTATTCATCACAAACTTAAGCCAAAAGAGGGAACCAAAGGCCTAGACAATATTGAAGATGATTAAGCTTTATTAATTATTACACTATCTAGGTAGTGCCATAGCAATGAGCGTTCTTAAACCGAATAAAGAAATTTATTCGGTTTTTTGTTATTAGAGAAGTCGTTAACGCTTTTATTTAAGAGTGATTAATTGAGCTTGAGAACATAATTGCACGTATTAAGCCTTACAAATTGACAAGAAACTTTAAATTTTATGAATAACATAAACCCAAAAAAATTACTCAATAGCAAATGGACTGCAACGCCTGCCATTAATAAAGAAAAGCATTTTGTAATTGTGGAGGTAGAGTACGATGAAGATGCTAACGTGATAGCGTGTGTTACTGAGTCTGTGTTTTCTAAAAACCAATACCCCATTAGTTGGCGCGATCTCAAAAACACAGAAAAATGGCGTCAAGGTTGGAAGTAGCTTTAATAAATTTATATAAATTAATGGATTGAAATTTAAACATATAGTTAAAGTAGTTTAAAGCCATCAATTTTAGGGAAGATCAGATTGATAAAAAATAACACCAACAATAAAAAACCAGCATTTAGCTGGTTTAAAAAAGTGTTTAGCTAACAGCTATTTTTCATCTGCGTATTTTACGCGAATCTTACTTTTATCAACGGTTAATTGATTAAGTGCTTTAATAGCGCTTTTGCTTTCAATATCGTTTGGCATTTCTACAAAGGCAAATCCTTTAGATTGGCCAGTTTCTTTATCGAGTACTAAGTTACAGGTAGTCACTTTGCCGTGCGCTGAAAACAGTGTACGAAGATCTTGCTCTGATGTAGTGCGAGATAAGTTACGAACTAATAATTTCATATTTAACCTAAATAATGGTATCGGGTAGATTATCTCAAGTAACTTGGTTTTAACCTAATTATATTTTTAGCATTGTTATTGCTGTTAGTTTAAAACACTTAACTAGCCCTGAAAGCGAATAATGAGTTATTGGTAATAAATAACTAGTTATTAAAATTAATAATTGGTAAGTTATATTTTTAAAAGTTTACTTACCATTAATGTGTTGGGCTGGTTTGTTATGTCGATATTTCGTTTGAGTGTATTAAATATCTATACAGTGTGCTTTTTAAGTTTTTCATTATTGGGCTGTGGGAGTTCGAGTTCGAAAAATGAGTTAGTCAGCACTGAGCTGTCGGTACAATCTGCCGCAATTATCAGTGGGGAAGTATCAGCAAATATAGAAAGCAATCGTCAAAGTGCCGTTGTGGGTGAGCTTTCTATAACAGATGAGCAAGCTGGTGAGGCGGTGTTTATTACTCAGACGAGCAGTCAAACACGTTATGGTATATTTAATCTTTCAAGTAATGGTAGTTGGTCTTACACCTTGGACCTCGCTGACACAAACGTGACCGCTTTAGATATAGGTGACACATTACTTGATGAAATAGTAATTAGCTCTGCTGATGGAACTAAAGCGACAATAAGCATTACCGTTGTTGGCGTAGTACAGCCAGATAATTTTGTAGTAAGCGATGAAACAACCCTAAATGCTGATGGCGTTAATTTAGGGCTCAGCGCTTATACCTTGATAGAAAATGTATTTAGTGAAGGTTCAATTGAATCGCCTGATATGTATAGCGGTAATCATGAAGGTGTTATACATATAGTGGAAGATACAGACGCTATTGTAGGTAATCACTTTGTATTTTTAACTCATCGCGATGAAGACCAAGATAAAGACAAAGGCCCAAGTGATCGTCAGCGTAACGAAATTAAGTCCTATGATAAATCCCCCCCGGCAACGCTTGCTTTTAAAAATGAAACCGTACAATACAACTGGAAGTTTAAAGTAAGTAGTGAGCTTGAGTTAACGAGTAAATTCAGTCACTTTTTCCAAATAAAAGCCCGTAACGATACCAACGACAATACCAATGGTAACGACGATCAACCTATCATTACGCTCTCTGGTGCTCAAAAAAACAGTATAGGGAACCAGTTACAAGTAAGATATAGCGCAGGTTTTGATGAAAACGGTAACAGTACAGGGCTTGATAAAAACCTTTTAGAAACAGATTGGTCACTTATAACCGATGAGTGGATACAGGTTTTTGTTCAAGCCACATTTAGCGAGGAGGGGCAATTTGAGATGATCCTTACCCGCTTAAGCGACAATGAAGAGCTATTGAATATAAACGAGCAAAATATAGATATGTGGCGAGGCGTAAGCGATGATGACTTTGCACGCCCTAAATGGGGAATTTACCGCTCAATAGTAGAGGCCGATAGCCTTCGCGCTGAAGAAGAGCAGGTACGATTTGCTGATTTTGTGATTAAGAAAGGTTCTTTAATAAAGTAATCGACATAATACAATTGTAAAATCCACAAAAAAGCCCTTAGTAATTTAATTACCAAGGGCTTTTTTAATGCATTTTAAAAGTAATTATTTTACTTCTTTACCCGCAGCTTGTTGGTCAGCGTGGTAGCTTGAACGAACGAATGGACCAGAGGCTGCATGTGTAAAGCCAATTTCATCAGCGTATTCTTTCAACGCGTCAAACTCTGCAGGCGGCACGTAACGTTTAACTGGCAAGTGATGCTTAGAAGGTTGTAAATATTGCCCAACGGTTAGCATGTCAACGTTATGAGCACGTAGATCACGAAGTACTTCTTCTATTTCGCTAATCTCTTCACCCAGACCAACCATTAAGCCAGATTTAGTTTTTACTTCTGGGTGTGCTTCTTTAAAGCGACGAAGTAATTCTAACGACCATTTGTAATCGGCACCTGGGCGCGCAAGCTTGTACAAACGCGGTGCTGTTTCTAGGTTGTGGTTGAACACATCAGGCGGTGTCTCAATTAAAATCTCTAGTGCGCGGTCCATACGGCCACGGAAATCGGGTACTAAAATTTCGATGGTAATGGTTGGGTTGTGCTTACGAATTTCACGGATACAATCGGCAAAGTGCTGTGCGCCGCCATCACGAAGATCATCACGGTCAACCGAAGTAATTACAACGTAGCTAAGCTTCATGTCTTTAATTGTTAGTGCAAGCTTTTCAGGCTCTGCTGCATCAGGTTTTAATGGGCGACCATGAGCAACATCACAAAATGGGCAACGACGCGTACAAATAGCACCTAAAATCATAAAGGTTGCTGTACCGTGGTTAAAGCACTCTGATAGGTTTGGGCATGATGCCTCTTCACATACTGAGTGTAAGCCGTGCTTACGCATGGCTTGTTTAATACCGTCAATACGCTCTGTTGACTTTGGTAAGCGAATTTTAAGCCACTCTGGCTTACGCAACATTTCAGTTTTTTCTGTTGGTAAAACTTTAACGGGGATCAACGCCATTTTTTCTGCGTCGCGTAGTTTTACACCTGGTTCCATTTTGACTGGTTTATTCATTCGTTTTCAAACCCTTCAGTATGCTTAACCTGTGCTGCATTAAGCTTTTTAATCATGTGTTTTACGAGTCCTTCACCTGCGCTTTGTAGGTTTTGAGGACCCTCTAATTCTTTTGTTTGCACCATATTCATACCGGCATAACCACACGGGTTGATGCGTAAAAATGGACTTAGGTCCATGTTAACATTTAATGCTAAGCCATGAAATGAGCAGCCGCGGCGAACTCTTAAACCTAATGATGCAATTTTGCTGTCGTTAACGTAAACACCAGGGGCGTCGGCTTTAGCGTATGCTTCAATATTGTATTCAGCAAGCGACTCTATAATGCACTCTTCGAGCCAAGTAACAAGTTCACGCACACCTATCTTTAAACGACGTAGGTTAAATAATACGTACATCATTTGTTGGCCAGGGCCGTGGTAGGTAACTTGGCCACCGCGATCAACTTTAATTACTTCAATGTCGCCAGGGGCAAGTAAATGCTCGTCTTTTCCTGCTTGGCCTTGAGTAAATACACTTTCGTGCTCTACAAGCCAAATTTCATCAGGGGTGTTTTCATCACGTGTATCGGTAAAGTCTTGCATTTTTTGCCAAATAGGCATGTAACGCTGGCGACCTAATTGGCGTACGATTAAAGTGTTTTCGCTCACATCAAATCTCAACTATGGCTTAAAGCATATGGCGTACGTCATCGATATTACTGATCACGTTGTAAATTTCTTCAATGTGTTTACCACTTGTAACCGTAGCTACTAGCGTAACAGACTCATAATTACCTTTACTGCTTGGTTTTACTTTTGGTGCGTAGTCGCCCGGAGCAATAGGTTGTAATTTTGCTAATATTTGATCTGTTAAATTAACGTTGGCTAAACCCATAATTTTAAATGTAAATGGGCAAGGGTACTCTAAGTACTCATCAAATTTAGTATTTTTAACTGGTTGAACCACGTTAGTGACTCCTCATACAAAAGTGTGAACTCTATGTAAAGCACGAAGCTTAATACAGATAGGCGTTTAGCAGTGATGCATATATGGGGCGCATTCTAGCATTTTTCAAGCAAAAAAAAACGCCTCACAATGGAGGCGCTTAAATTATATATACTTAGTCATTTACAAGTTATTGCATGATCTGTAAACGTAAGTAGTCATAAATTTTACTAAAGAAGCTGCCTTCTTCCACTTCTTCAAGTGTCACTAGTGGGTATTGCGCAATGTCTTCCCCTTCTAGTTGCAAGAATAAAGTGCCTACTTTAGTGCCTTTAGCTAATGGCGCTTCAAGGGTGTTGTCTAGCTCAAAGTTAGCTTTTAGGTTTTTATGCTGACCACGTGGAATAGTGATAGGTGTATCTTCTAAAATACCTAACGATACATTTTCTTTGTTACCCATCCAAATGCGCTGCTCTGCAAAGCTGTCGCCCGCTTTGTAAGGTGTAATTGTTTCAAAAAAGCGAAAGCCGTAGTTAAGTAGTTTTTTGCTTTCTACTTTACGTGCACGCTCGCTTGAGGTGCCCATAACAACAGCAATTAAACGCATGCCATTTTTAGTGGCTGATGTAACTAAGCTGTAGCCAGCTTCAGATGTGTGGCCTGTTTTTATACCATCTACGTCTAAGCTTTCATCCCATAATAGTGAGTTACGGTTGTATTGCTTAATACCATTGTAGGTGTATGATTTTTCTTTATAAATAGCATACTCTTCAGGTACATCTCTGATAAGTGCGGCGCTTAGCGTGGCCATATCACGTGGTGTAGTATAGTGCTCATCAGTATCAAGGCCATGGCTATTAATAAAGTGGCTGTTAGTCATACCTAATTTAGCAGCGTGAGCATTCATTAAGTCGGCAAAAGCACTTTCACTGCCTGCTATGTGCTCAGACATAGCAACACAGGCGTCATTCCCTGATTGAATAATAATGCCATGATTGAGCTCATCAACACTAATTTGCTTACCCACTTCGATAAACATTTTTGAAGACTCTGGGAAGTTTTTTGCCCATGCTTTTTCGCTAATTGTAACCATGTCGGTAGGGGCTATGTTACCAACTTTAATTTCTGTACCAATTACATAACTGGTCATCATTTTAGTTAAGCTTGCTGGCGCAAGTTTAGTATCGGCTTCGCCTTCAGCAATAACCTTACCTGTTGTAAAGTCTACTAAAAAATAACCCTTTGCATTAACTTGAGGTGGTGCCGGAATAATTTGGGCGCTGGCTGAAAATACGGCGGCTGAACAAACTAAGCCACATACACCTTTGAGGATTTTATGTTTAATTGATTTCATCATACTCATTAATGGTTAAAGTTAAAAATTCGCGTTACGCCATTCTATACCCAAACACCCCCGAGATGCGAGTGTGGTTAGGCTGGTTTGGGTATTTGTCTTACTGAGTGTAAAGCAAGAACGCGTTTTGAAATTGATTTTGTTTTAATTTTTTTAATACTTTTTCTGCATGTTGGGCGTTTTGTATTGGCCCCAAATGCAATCTGTAAATAGTGTCTTTTTTTACAATGTTTGTTGGTAATTTATATTGTTGGCGTAAGCGTTGTGCAAGGGCTTCAATATTTGCCAATGTACTGCCTGCAGCTACTTGAATATACGTTTTATTAGCAGCAGAATTCGAAAGCGTAACCGCTTCAAGCTTAACCTTTGCTGTACCGTGTGTATAGTAGCCTAGCTTGTATGCAGCCGCATATGACAGGTCAATAATTCTGTCATCATGAAAAGGCCCACGGTCGTTTACGCGTACAATTACTGACTTGCCATTTTGCGTGTTTGTAACGCGAACAAAACTAGGTAAAGGTAATGTTTTATGCGCCGCGGTCATGGCAAACATATCGTATATTTCACCATTTGAAGTGTGGTAACCGTGAAACTTTCTGCCGTACCACGATGCAATGCCTTCTTCTTTGTAACCCGTTTCGTCAAGCATTGGGGTGTAACGTTTACCTAGCACCTCGTAGGGGCGAGAAGCACTAGCACTTTTTTGCACCTCAGTAACAATAGCATCCTGCATTTCAAGCGCTGTGGGTGCTCTAAGAGGGGCTGAATCATGGCGCATATGGTAACGCCCACTCGAACCACTACTACAGGCACTGACAGTGATAGCGATTAAGATGATTATTAGAGTCTGAGCGTAACGTTGCATTATTTTAAAAGCATCCTTTTGTCTGTCGCAATCGACATAATAATACCAAAGCCGGCCATTAGCGTAATCATCGATGTGCCACCATAACTTATCAGGGGTAAGGGCACACCAACAACAGGTAGTAGTCCTGATACCATGCCAATATTTACAAATATATAAACAAAAAAAGTTAAAGTCAGTGCGCCAGCTAACAGCTTTCCAAATGCGTCTTGTGCATTTACTGCAATATATAAGCTGCGGCCAATTATAAACAAGTACAAGCTAAGTAAAACGCAGACACCAAATAAGCCAAACTCCTCACTTAATACCGAAAAAATAAAATCGGTATGCCGTTCAGGTAAAAACTCAAGTTGTGACTGTGTACCTTGCAACCAGCCTTTACCTTCGACACCGCCAGAACCAATGGCTATTTTAGATTGAATAATATGATAACCCGAGCCAAGAGGGTCGCTCTCCGGATCTAAAAATGTTAGTACGCGTTGTCGTTGATAAGCATGCATACCGTACTGCCAAAATGGCCATGCTGCTAAGGCAACCGCTGCACTTAAAAAGCTAATTAATCGCCAGCTCAAACCTGATAAAAAAAGTACAAATATGCCAGAGCTTGCAATCAGTATTGATGTTCCTAAGTCTGGTTGCTCTTTAATTAATAATGTTGGCAGCATTACTATCGCAAAGCCAAAAATTAAGTGTAGTGGTCGTGGTGGTAAATGTTTACGGCCAATATACCAAGCTACCATCATAGGTACTGCTAGCTTCATTAATTCAGAGGGTTGAAAGCGAGTTAACCCTAAATCAAGCCAACGTTGCGCGCCTTTAGAGCTCACACCAAATAACAACACACCAACCAGCATTAATAACCCAACGCAGTACATCGGTATAGTGAGTCTTTTCAGTGTCGCGGGAGGAATTTGTGCAAGTACTACCATGGCAATGATGGCCACACCCATCCGCGTCATGTGTCTTATCATCATCGCTGACTCTTGGCCACTTGCGCTGTACACAACCGTGATGCTTCCAGCCATCATAAGTAAAATGGCAATAAGTAAAGGCAAGTCTAAATGCATGCGCATCCAAATAGAGCGCTTGTCATGCAGGGCGGTCATAGGGTGTTATTCCTTGCCAGTTCAACAGGGTTAGCTGCAAAGTAATAATCCATTAACTGCCTGGCAATAGGTGCGCCAACCGTGCTGCCACCACCATTATTTTCAACAACAATAGACACAACTATTTGAGGATTATTGTAAGGGGCAAACCCCACATAAATGGCATTATCGCGTTGTCGCTCTTTAAGTGATTCTGCATCGTATTTTTCACCTTGTGCAATGCTCACAACTTGTGCCGTGCCTGTTTTACCTGCAGGGTCGTAGTTTACGCCCTTAAACGCTTTGTGGGCGGTACCTGTGACTTTAGTTACGGTATTGTGCATAGCATCAATGGCTATACGCCAATTGTCAGGATTGTTCAGTACTACAGGTGGTTTTTCTTCATTATTTATTTGCGTCACATCGTCCTCTTTTTTAGCCACTTGCGCTAAGTGAGGAGGGTGGTTAACCCCTTTGTTAACAAGTATGTTAGTTGCATTAGCAATTTGAATCGGTGTTGCGGTCCAATATCCTTGGCCAATGCCTACAGAAATTGTATCGCCACGCCACCATGACTCTTTAAATCTGTTTTCTTTCCATTCTTTTGAAGGCAATATCGCGGTGGTTTCTTCGTGTATATCTATACCCGATAGGTCGCCAAAACCAAAGCGCGCCATAAAATTACTAATTTTTGTAATGCCTAATCGGTACGCGGTATCGTAAAAGTACGTATCGCACGACTCTTCAATGGCTTTGTATACATCCACATGGCCATGCCCCCAACGTTTCCAGTCGCGCCATTTGTGCTCTACGTTTTGAATTTGGAAAAAGCCCGGGTCCCACATGGTTGTCCCTTCCGTCACCATGTTTTCTTCAAGTGCTAAAATAGCCATATGCGGTTTAATGGTGGATGCTGGTGCGTATCGGCCTTGGGTAGCTCTATTAATGAGTGGGCGATCTGGGTTAAGAAGTGCCTTATAATTTTTACTGCTAATACCGTGTACAAATAAATTGGGGTCGTAGCTTGGGTTCGAATATAGCGCAAGTATTCCGCCATCTTTTGCATCCATTACGACAACCGCACCGCGCATGTCTTTGAGTGCATGTTGGGCTATTTGTTGCAGGCCGATATCGAGCGTTAACACTAAATCACTACCTGGCTGTGGGGGAAGCATACTCAGGGTGCGGATAACACGACCACGGTTATTAACTTCTACACGTTGCGAACCGACTTGACCATGTAAAAGTTGCTCGTAGTATTTTTCAATACCGAGTTTGCCAATATCGTGGGTTGCACGATAGTTTGTGGCTTGGCCCTCTTGTTCGAGCTTGTTCAGCTCTTTTCGGTTTAGCTTTGCAACATAACCTAGGGCATGAGTAAGCGTGTCGCCGAATGGGTAATAACGTGCTAAACGGGCCTCGATACTAAACCCGGGGAATTTATGCTGGTTAACCGAAAATGTAGCAACATCGGCTTCATCAAGGCGCGCTTTAAGTACTTGCGATTTAAAACGGCGCGTGTTTTTTATATCTTTTAAAAAATCTTGTTTTTCTTGTTCTGTAATCGTGATTAGTTGGCTTACTTGTTCAAGTGATTTTTCAAGGTTATCAACCTCCTCGGGGATCACCTCGAGATTATAAACGGGTTTGTTCTCAGCAAGCAGTACACCGTTTCGGTCGTAAATTAAACCGCGATTAGGTGCAATAGGAATAACTTTAATACGGTTGTCGTTGGAGCGGGTTTGATAATCTTGGTGGTCTTTTACTTGAATATTGTAAAGATTAGTAATTAAAACAGCTACTAACCCTAATACAAAAACAAAACCCACAAATGCACGCCGTGCAAACAAATTTGCTTCTGCGGAGTGATCGCGAATAGTGGGTCTTTGTTTTAGCATGGCAAGGCGTTACTCGCGATGATAGGGATGATTGTTATTTAAGCTCCAGCCCCTATATAGGCTTTCTGCAACAATAATTCGCACCAAAGGGTGTGGTAATGTTAGGTTCGATAACGACCATTTTTGCTCCGATGCAGCAATGCATTCTGGAGCAAGTCCTTCTGGGCCGCCAATAAGTAAACTTACATCGCGGCCATCGAGTTGCCATTTTTCCATGTTTTTAGCAAGTTGGTGAGTATCTAGCGCTTTGCCAGTGACTTCTAGCGTAACAATACGATTGCCTTTAGGAATAGCGGCTAATGTTTTTTCGCCTTCAATATGTAAAATACGCTTTATATCGGCATTTTTGCCACGTTTACCGGCGGGTATTTCAATTAGCTCTAAAGCCATATCCTTGGGAAAACGGCGCTGGTATTCAGCAAATCCCGTTTCTACCCACGCTGGCATTTTTGTACCAACAGCAATCATTTGTATTTTCACGAATAACTTCCAAGCGTTGCTTTTAACAAGTGGGTGGTTAGCCCCACAGTTTTTCTAGATCGTAATAGCTACGTGCTTCAGTTTGCATCACGTGTACAACCACATCGCCTAAATCAACCAGTGCCCATTCGCCGTCATTTTCGCCTTCATAGCCTAATGGCTCTGAATCTGCATGACGTGCTTCTTTTGCTAAGTGGTCGGCGATTGATTGAACGTGGCGTTTAGACGTGCCAGTACAAATTACCATGTAATCGGTAATGTCTGATTTATCAGTTACGTCTATGTCAACGATGTCACGCGCTTTCATATCGTCAATTTTATCCATTGCAAAGGCGAGTAGTTGTTTTGAATCCAAGGTTTTGTCTCAATTTAAAAATTTAATGGCGCGTATTTTAACACGCTAGGCATTTTTAAGCATCAATTTGATATAGCTGATGCATTTGTATGTAATGACTCACGGCATCGGGTAATAGTTCATTCTTTTTGTTACTTTTTTTAAGATCATCACGAATAGAACTAGAAGCTGCATCAAGCATTTTACCCGGTAAAAAGTAAAGTTTACCACCTAAATGCTCTGTAATAAGAGCGGGGTCATCCACGAGGGCATGCTGCATGTAGTGTTTAAGCTCACCTGTTACCTGACAACTCTGCGCTGGTCGTTGATATACCACAATATGGCAAAGCTCAGTAATTGTTTGCCATTCAAACCACTTATTTAGTGAATTAAATGAATCCATTCCAATCAAAAATAAAATAGGTGTACTTGGGTACTCTTTACGCAGTTCTTGCAGGCTAAGTAATGAGTATGATGGGCCTGAACGATCTAGCTCTCTTAAATCGAGTGCAAAATGAGGGTACGGTTTAATCGCCGCATTGAGCATGTTAACACGATGTTCTGTGCTTATACCTGGTGCCGCTTTGTGGGAAGGTAGTGCGCAGGGCATAAAATACAATGTGCTTAAATTAAATGCGCTTACACATTGCTGAGCCATATTAATATGGCCTAGATGAACGGGGTCGAAGGTGCCACCAAAAATAGCAATCATTTTTCTGTCCGACAGGTTAAGCAACTAATTAAGGCTGTGACACGGCATAGGAATATCGAGCGGTTGACAAAACTTAATACAAATATGTGCAAGTGCCTGATAAGGAGCAATTAAGTTGCCTTGTTTATAGCTTGCATCAAATAAAGCAATGTCACTATTAATTTGCTCAAGTACAGTAATATTTAGGCGATTAACGGCATTTTGCACCGGCCCTTGCTGATTTTTCCAAATGGCATTTTGTTTAAATAAGCTAGCGATTGGCTCACCATTTAACAATCCCAATTGCACATTCATCAAGGTGTTGAGCTCTTTTGTAATCGCCCATAATATACTCACAACTTCAGTGTTGTCACTGGCTAGTTTGTTCAAAACTTTAATGGCTTGCTTGGCATGACCATTTAATAAGGCATCGCTTAAATCAAAAATATCAAATTTGGCTTGATTTAATAGCCCTTGCATAACCAATTGCTGGGTAATAAGTGCGTTGCCATGCAGTAAGGAGAGCTTTTCAAGTTCCTGAAAACACGCTAGAAGGTTACCTTCTGTAGCATTGATAAGGCTTAATTTGGCATCATTTTGCATGTTAAGAGCCAAGCGTTGACATTGCTCATCAAGCCATCGTTTTACGTGCGAGCCAGTCAGTGGGTAACAAGGTACAAATACACCTTGTTTGTCGAGCGCTTTAAACCAGGCACCGCGTTGTACTTCTTGGCTCGCTTTTGCACCTTTAATAATTAATATCGTGTCGGGGTTAACAAGCTCAACGACACGCTTAAAGGTATTACTACCAATTACACCGGGCTTTTGCTGGTTTAGATCAAATTCAATAATAGTGCGTGCACTAAATAATGACATACTTTGATATTGCGCTATTATTTCTTGCCAATCAAATCCTTGCATTAAAGTAAATTTAATGACTTCATCAAAGCCTTGTGCTTTGGCAGTATCGCGTATTAGCTGAACACACTGTGCTTCTTGAAAAGGCTCTTCACCAAAAACTAGGTAAAAAGGTTTTAAGCCTTTGTTTAACTCGTTAGGTAATTGATTAGCGTAACAGCGCATTACAGTTGCGACAGCTCTCTAACAATACGGCGACTTGCTTGCTTACGAATTTCGTTAATTAGCAGCTCTAGCTCTTTGGCTTTGGCAAGTGCGTTATCGGGGTCGTCTTGATAATTTCTATAAAGCTCAAAGCGTTTTTCTATAGCATCTTTATTGGGGTGTTTTAGAACATATGAAACGCCATAGGCAAGTTCGTATTCAGCAACCTGGCCATTTTTAAATAACGACAACGTTTGGCGTTCTATGGTTTCTTTACGTAAATACAGCTGCGCTACGTTTTTAGATGAAGAGGTAAGTTCAACTTCACTTGCTAACAGCTCTTTTTGTAGCTGTTCAAATAAAGCTGATTTTTCGTCATCACCAATAAGCGTAATGAGTTTTAGATTATCAGGCAGGCTTGACGCTTGCTTTAAGTGAAACCCACAACTAGATAACAAAAAACAGACTAGCGCTAAGGCTAGCCCGTTTTTAATGGCCTTAAATACAGCCATATTAGTTAGCAACCACGTTAAGTAGTTTACCTGGCACGTAAATTATCTTACGAATGGTTTTACCATCAGTAAACTTAGTTACGTTTGCTTCTGCAAAGGCAAGTGTTTCTACTTGTTCTTGTGTTGCATCTGCTGCCACAGTTAGCTTAGCGCGAAGCTTACCGTTTACTTGAACGATGATGAGCTTTTCATCTTCAACCAAGGCTGACTCGTCAACTGTTGGCCATGCTGCATCTAAAATATCACCGTCTTTACCTAGTTCTTCCCACAACTCATGAGATAAATGCGGCGTAATAGGGGCAAGCATAATAATTAACGCTTCAAGTGCTTCGTTTGCAATGGCAATGTCTTGTGCATCGTTAAGTGGCGCTTTAATTAACTTATTAGACAGCTCCATAATGGCAGCAATCGCCGTGTTAAACGTTTGACGACGTTCAACATCATCACTTACCTTTGCAATGGCTTTGTGTAATTCGCGACGAAGTACTTTTTGTGGGTTAGTAAGCGCAGACTTTTCAAGTGCTTGGTAACCTGCCGCTTTCACGTCTACTGCGTATTTCCATACACGTTTTAAGAATCGGTGCGCGCCTTCAACGCCAGAATCTGACCATTCAAGTGTTTGTTCTGGTGGTGCAGTAAACATCATGAATAAACGCACTGTATCAGCACCGTATTGTGCAATTACTTGTTGTGGGTCTATACCGTTATTTTTAGACTTAGACATTTTGCTCATGCCTGAAGAAAATACTGGTTCGCCATCTTCCTTGTGCCATGCTTTAGTAACTCGACCTTTCTCGTCAGTTTCTGTTTCAACATCGCTTGGTGAAATCCAAATATCACCACCTTTCTCATCTTTACGATAGAACGTTTCAGCCAATACCATGCCTTGACATAGTAAGCGGTCAAATGGCTCGTCTGAATTTACTAAACCAAAGTCACGTAATAGTTTATGGAAAAAGCGTGAGTACAATAAGTGTAAAATTGCGTGTTCAATACCACCTATGTATTGGTTTACAGGTAACCAATAGTTAGCGGCTGCTGGGTCTAACATGCCTTCGTCGTAACGCGGGCTACAGTAACGTGCGTAATACCAAGACGATTCCATAAAAGTATCGAAGGTGTCAGTTTCGTGAGAAGCAGGTACGCCGTTTACTGTGGTTTTAGCCCACTCAGGGTCTGCTTTTATTGGTGATGTTACACCATTCATTACCACGTCTTCTGGTAAGCGAACGGGTAACATATCTTCTGTTGCAGCAAGCTCGTTGCCGTTTTCGTCGCTCAGCATTGGAATTGGAGAGCCCCAATAACGTTGGCGGCTAACACCCCAGTCACGTAAACGGAAGTTTACTTTACGCTCACCCACGCCTAGTGCTTCTAGTTTGTCGGCAATCGCATTAAACGCTGCTGAAAAGTCTAATCCGTCAAATTCGCCAGAGTTTACTAATACACCTTTTTCGGTGAATGCTTCTTGCGCTAGGTTTACTTCAAAGTCTGAGCCTTCAACAGGCGCAATAACTTGTTTAATATCTAGGCCGTATGCATTTGCAAACTCAAAGTCACGTTGGTCGTGGGCAGGTACTGCCATTACCGCGCCTGAGCCGTAATGCATAAGCACAAAGTTAGCTACCCAAATAGGCACTTGCTCGCCTGTTAATGGGTGAGTTGCGTAAAAGCCTGTTGCAATGCCTTTTTTCTCCATTGTTGCCATATCTGCTTCGGCTACTTTGGTGTTTTTGCATTCTTCAACAAACATTGCAATCGCATCGCTGTTTTTAGCTGCTTCTTGGGCAATAGGGTGGCCACCGGCAACGGCGAGATAAGTTACACCCATAAAAGTATCTGGGCGAGTGGTGTATACGCTAAACTTTTCGTTGTTATCGGTACGCGTAAACTCAATGTCTAAACCTTCAGAGCGGCCAATCCAATTGCGCTGCATGGTTTTAACTTGCTCAGGCCAGTCGTCTAATTTGTCTAAATCGTCTAAAAGCTCTTGTGCGTAGTCGGTAATCTTAATAAACCACTGTGGAATTTCTTTTTGCTCAACCACAGCGCCAGAGCGCCAACCGCGACCGTCAATAACTTGTTCGTTAGCAAGTACAGTTTGATCAACCGGATCCCAGTTTACGGTCGACATTTTTTTGTACACTAAGCCTTTTTCGTAAAGCTTAGTAAAAAACCACTGCTCCCACTTATAGTACTCTGGGTGACACGTTGCAATTTCACGATCCCAATCGTAACCAAAACCTAATTGCTTAAGTTGGTTACGCATGTAATCAATGTTTTCGTAAGTCCACTTTGCAGGCGCTGTTTTATTTTTAATAGCGGCGTTTTCTGCTGGTAAACCAAACGCATCCCAACCCATAGGCTGCATTACGTTTTTGCCTTGCAGGCGCTGGAAACGAGAAACAACATCACCAATGGTGTAGTTACGCACATGACCCATATGCAGTCGACCACTTGGATAAGGGAACATAGAAAGACAGTAATATTTTTCTTTGCTCTCATCTTCAGTGACTTTAAATACTTGGTTTTCTTCCCAGTAGCTTTGTACTTTTGACTCTATATCTTGCGGGTTATATTGCTCTTGCATCTACGATTCCAGACTTCTTGCAAACTAATAAAAAATTGCCGATAGGATAACCCAAATAAAGCACTATTCACAGCGTCAAAAACACCGTTTTGCTAAATTGTAACCTTCATGTCAGGTTAACCTATACTTATCTATGTTAAACGTCAGGCGTGTTGACCTGTGTAGATTGAAATTTGCTCAGTTTAGGGTTTTCTAATCACATTATAAAATGTCACTTAGTGGCCTGAGCAAAGATTCATAAATATTGCGTCAATCCAACTCGTTTATTAGCAATTTTGAAGGAGTACATAATGGCAGATTATAAAGCATGGCTTAGTGATTTAAGCGCGTGGCTAAAAGACATCAAAGATCATGAGGTAAAAGATGCGGTAACTCGTTTTGTTGAATCAGAGCAAGCACTTAAAAATTTAGGTGAGGAAAAGTATCAGCTCTACCGCAACTACTTAAAACGTGACATAGAGCACCTTAGCGAAAACGATTCCCACTATAATTCGCTTGCATGGCAAGAGCTTAAAGAGTCTTTATGGTTTGAACTTTCACATATAGAAGACAAAACTCAGCTGGAATGGCAATCCCTAAACCAAGATTTTAAACATAATGGGGTGTATCACGCAGGTGAATGGATAGCCATGGGCACATTAGTATGTAAGAATTGCACTCATAGTTACGATGTTTATCACGCCACACAAATTTTACCGTGTATTGAGTGTGATGGAATCTATTTTAGTCGTAAGGCACTGCACCCTTAAGCATATGTATTAAGTGGCTGCTGGCCACTTAATACGCCCAAAAGCCAGCGATTATGCTGGTATATAAAGAAGTTAGAATGACGAAAAAACTGCTGCCACTACCTGTATCAACGCTTGCACCTAGTATTTCTGCTAATCACGTACTGACGTGCATGAATAATCCCTACCCAGAGCAACTCAATTTTATTGGGCAACAACGTGCACAAAGTGCGCTGGACTTTTCGCTGGGGATGGAATTACCTGGTTATAACGTTTACGTTATGGGCGAAGCCGCACATGGGCGTTACACACTCGTAAAGGACAAACTAAAACAACATGCCAAAGGCCGAGTAACCCCAAACGAATGGTTGTATGTTAATAACTACGACGACCATCGCGAGCCAATAGCATTGTTTATGCAGGCAGGGCAAAGCAAGCAATTGAGTGACGACATAGACTCGTTTTTAGACGAAGTGCTCGACACGTTTCCAGCCGCATTTGATAACCCTGCTTACCAGCGAAAGAAAAAATCAATTGATCGTGAATTTAATGATGCTTACGACAGCGCAATTACCGCCGTTGAAGTGGCTGCGCTTGAGCAAAGCGTTGCACTTGTTGAAGAAAAAAGCTCAGTGGGCTTTGCGCCGCTTATAGATGGCAAGCAATTGAGTGATAGCGAGTTTGCAGAACTTGAAGATGATCTTCGCGAAGCGTTTTTTGAGAAAATAGAAAAACTAGAAGATGCGTTAATTGAAGCTCTGATAGAGTTGCCGCGTTGGAAACGTGAATCAAAAGAAAAACTCCGCAACCTTAAAAAGTCGACCGCTGAGCAAGCAACTAAACCACTGTTAAAAGATTTAGAACATAAATACGCCACACATATTGGCGTGCTTCGCTATTTAAAAGACATACGTGTAGAAATTATAGATGCTGTACTTGAATGGCTAGACGATGAAGACGAAAACGAAGAAAATAAGGAAGACTTTGATCGTAAAGGCATGCTCACTGACTTTTTTGCCCCCAATATTTTAGTCGAGTTTAAAGAAGACGATGCAGCTCCTGTGGTGTACGAGCCTAACCCTACCTTTGGTAATTTATTTGGCAAAATAGAGTATGCCACTTCACAAGGTACACTAATCACCAGCTACCGCTCAATTCAGCCCGGTGCATTACACCGTGCAAATGGCGGTTATTTGATAATGGATGCTGAAAAAGTAATGGCTAACCCACAGGTGTGGGATGGGCTAAAGTTATCGCTGAAAATGCACCAAATTAAAAATGACTTACCATATCAAGATAGTACAGTAGGCACGAGCTTTACGCTTCGCCCGCAATTGATCCCACTTGATGTAAAAATTATTTTATTGGGCTCGCGCGATTTGTATTACACCATAGGTGAATACGATGAAGAATTCGCAGAGCTATTCAGAGTACTAGCTGATTTTGATTACTACTTACCGAGCAGTGATAAGTTACAGTATCAGTTTATTACTAAAGTGACAGAGTACTGCGAAAAAACGCTTAAGTGCACTACAACGCAAGCCGCTATGGTGAGATTGCTTAAATTTAGTTATCGCCAAGCTGAGCATCATAATAAGCTGTCAGCGCGCTTTGCTGATGTGTTAGAGCTGGTGGCTGAGGCAAGTTACTACGCGAAACAAGATAAGCTAACGGTTATTGATGCGCATCATATTGATGAAGCCATTGAGGGGAAGCAATACCGCACCGGTCAAATTAGTGAAAATATGCTTAGTGATATCAAAGAAGGTCATACGTTAATTGCTACAACCGGACAAGCCATTGGTAAGGTAAATGGCTTAACGGTACTGCACATTGGTGATACGTCGTTTGGCACACCGGCGCGAATTACTGCCACGGTATACGCCGGCGCTGATGGCGTAATAGACGTAGAGCGCGAAGCAGAACTGGGTAAAGCTATTCACTCTAAAGGCGTGATGTTACTTACTGGTTATTTAGGTAATAAATATGCTCAGCAATTTAGCCTTACGCTCAGCGCAAACATTGCAATAGAACAAAGCTATGGCTACATAGACGGCGATAGCGCCTCGTTGGCAGAGCTTTGCGCGTTAATTTCGGCTATTACAAGCTTACCAATAAGCCAATCAATTGCGCTTACGGGGTCTATAAACCAACATGGTGATGTACAAGCCATTGGTGGTGTAAACGAGAAGATAGAAGGCTTTTTTAAGTTGTGTAAAATGCGCGGCTTAACGGGTGAGCAAGGCGTCATTATTCCTAAGTCAAACCAAGTTAATTTGGTTTTAGACGACGAAATACTCAATGCAGTAGAGCAAGGCAAATTTAATATTTACGCAGTAGAGACGGTCGATCAGGCGCTAAACTTACTGATGGATATTGAAGCGGGCGAACTCATCGACGATGTATACCCTGAAAGTTCAGTAAACGGCATCGCACTTGCGCGTTTAAAAGAGATTGCCGATATTGTTAATGGCGATAACGAAGACGATGCGGATGACGAGCTAGAAAACGAAAAACGAGAAGACGAGAAAAACTAATTATGATCAATATTATTTTGGCGGTTGTGATCGCTATTTTGTGCGTTTTAATATTTAAAAACAGTAAAAAGGCCAAACAACAGTCGATTGCTAATGCGCAAATTGAAAGCGACTATTTAGTGGCAAACGCTAAGGTAGATGGTGTATTAGAAACTGCATCTGGCCTGCAATATAAAGTATTGCACAAAGGAGAAAACAGCAACACACCTAGCCCAACAAGTATGGTCAATGTGCATTACCACGGTACACTCATCGACGGAACTGTGTTTGATAGCTCAGTAGAGCGCAAGTCACCTATCAGCTTTGGTTTACACCAAGTTATTAAAGGGTGGACCGAGGGGTTACAGTTAATGAGCCCGGGAGATAAATTTCAGTTTTATATACCGCACCAATTGGCTTATGGCGAAAAGCGGGTAGGGAGCATTCCACCAGCATCACTGCTTATTTTTGAAGTAGAATTGCTTGCAATAGAGTCGTAAAGTTACTGTGTTTGCTCACTTTTAACCGATTAAAAGTGAGCATGACGTGCTAATCTAGAAATTCAATGTGTGCTATTTCAAGCTTAAATTTTCCCGCCTGTTTTCCTGCAATCATAAAACCAAGTTGTCTAATATCACTAAAATCAATCACTGGTTGCTGCGTTAGCGTACGACCACGAAAAGTAAGCGTAAAATCGCTTGGGGTAAAATTAATGTTAGTCCATTCATTTTCTATTGTTTTAAATGAGTGTGTATACGCAGGTCCATCAAGGTAGTTGGATGTACGCAGCCTCAGTTGATACGTTTGACCGTCACCTTTAACACGTAAATTAATAGTATTTGCGTTTTGCCCCTGTGTGTTGAGCTCAGTACGGATAGAAGCAAACCCTCCGTTATTTTTAAGCGATACATTACCTTCAAATACCAATGCCTCTTTTGTATGGCTTACTTGGCTATTAGACACGCCCCCCATGACCGAATCGTTTACAACGTACCAACGCTGATTGGCGTTAACCTCTGCGCTTAGCAGCAAAGTATTAAATATAAAAAGAGAGGCTAATTGTTTAGTGGTCATTGGGGTTGCTCCTAAAGGCTTTGATTAACTAATACGATCACATATATAAATTGTTCACTTAACCTAAACTAATTTATTAATAACGCGTAGGTCTTGCTGGCTTTTAAGGATAAAAAATTGTTAAATCGAGGGTTTTTAGTCACAGCGCAAAGTTTGTAACCTAGTGGACTAAATAAAAATCGAGTAAAGCTTCTGCGTCCCGCTCACCCTTTTACCTTCACCATGAAGGCATCTCACAGTAAATAGCGCTTGTTTGAATTAGCTTGAGCAAAAAATAAAAAGCGCGTAAGTTAAACGCGTTACCTATTTTAATAACAAGAATTAAAATGAAAGCAAAAGAAATAGAACAATTAGAATTATCTAAAACCGAAACTAGAGAAGTCATTACCCCTTATGCATTTAAGGTTGATAACGCTCTGTTAGGCATACCTCTAGCAACACCTTTTAAACGAGCTTTAGCAATAGTAATAGATGTTGCCCTAATATTTGTAGCTGCAAAGCTTAGCGCCACCTTAATTGCCTTTGTTGCTGCTATGGCTTTTTATAAAGGCACTGCGCAGCAATATCTTCCTAAAATGTCGAGTGTATGGCGAAGAATATTAAAAATAATGGCGGCGAGTATTTTATTTGTAAGCGCTCTTGCAGTGCTTTCAATTGGCATAGACTACTTAGAAGACGATAACAGTGAAATCGCCTCAGTTATTCAAGGTGTAAAAATAGAAGACGAAATACAGCTTACTGAGTTAGAAAAACACCGTGTAAATGCCTATTTAATTGAAGTAGTAGACGAGAGCTGTGAGCAGTCTTGCCAACAAAATGCGCTTGATAATTTGATAGGACAAGTACCCAAGTTAGCAGAAATGGACGACCTTCAAAGCCCACAACTTGCTAGAGCACTTTTACAATTATTAGTGCTCAGTGAAAATAACGAAATAAAGCCTGCACAGTTAATAGAAGAAAAACCTGCTCAAACAACTACAAACAGTATTTTGCAGTGGGGCAAAGGTATTATTCAAGACTTAGGCTTAGGTTTTGGGTGGGCTGCTGTTTACTTTACGCTATTTTCATTACTTTGGCGTGGTCAAACTCCCGGTAAGAAGGTGTGCAATATACGTGTTGTTGCCTTAAATGGCGAACCACTTGGTTTGCTTGATTGCTTTGGCCGCTACGGTGGTTACGGCGCAGGTTTTGCTACTGGGTTGCTAGGCTTTTTACAAGTGTATTGGGACCCAAACAGGCAAGCCATTCAAGATAAAATATCAGCGACTGTGGTTATACAAGGTAGTGTAAAGCAAATTGTGAATATAGAAACAGTAGAAGAAACCGTAAAAGCTAAATAATTAATAGTTATAGGAACACAAGTGAAGTTTTTAATGTTGACGATCATCACCTTATTTTTTGCAATCAGTGCAAGTGCTTCCGAGTCGGTTTTATTAGCAAAAAATGATCATATAGAGTCTCGAATTTTAAAGGAAAGGCGATTTTACAGCGTTTACTTACCACCTAGTTATAGTCAAAACGCTAATGAAACATACCCTGTAATTTACTTACTCGATGGTGATAGCACGCATTTAAAAGCAGTTGCAGGGCTGGTGGAAGCGCTAAGTACAGAGCGTTTAGAGCAACAAATACAGCAAGCAATTATTGTAGCTATTCCTAACAGCCAAAACGCAATAAGAGAGCGCGACTTTACTCCTACCAATGTTGATTGGAAGTTTAACGGTAAATTATTAGAAAAATTTGAAAATAGTGGTAATGCAGTAAATTACAGTGCATTTTTTGAAAAAGAACTTATTCCACATATTAATAAAAACTACCGAACATCAAATAAGCGGGTATTAATTGGTGAGTCTTTTGGTGGCTTATTTGCAAGTTACGTACTTTTGACTAATCACACATTATTTACAGATTACTTAATAATTGATGCTACCTACATTTGGGATAATAATTATTTAAACCGTTACTTTAAAAATAATCAACTTGAAAATAAAGAGGTGGCAGGGAATGTGTATTTTACCTTTGCGAATAACGCCACAGCATTTGGTGATATAGGTAAAACAAATTATCAGTGGGGATTAGCGTTTGCAGATAAATTAAGGAATCACCCAAGTAAAAAATTAACAGTAAAACAGCGTTACTTTGAAAACGAAACACACGGTACCGTTGCTGCACTTAGCTGGTATTATGGATTGAGAAAATTACTTCAACAATCAGTTGTAATTGAGAATCAATAAAAACTATAAATTAAAGTCCAATAACTAGCTAAAGTTTTAGTTAATTATTGGACGATCGAAGACTATTTTACTTTTGTATTTAACAAGACAATAGGAGTTAAAATATGCTTAAGTATTTGCTCATATTTATCGTTATCAGTTAAGTCAGGGGCATGTAGATCTAGGCCAACCTCATGAAAATTATTTTTTTCAACGTCATTATAATATTGTAAGGCGATACTAATTGCAGGCCTGAATTCGACTGAGTCTCTTGACCTTGTCAATACGTGCTGCTCAACACCATTCCAAGTTGCAGTGCCATCTACTATTTTAATTGAATTTTCTTTTGGGTGGATTACCAGCACATTGCCAATATTTGGATACGTTTGCTTAATGCTGTTAAACGTAAATTGTATAGCTGCTTGCACTCGTTCTGATTCGAGTTTGCCTGTTTTTGTGTTAAAAGCACCGCCTTGTTCAATAATAAAGTTATCAAACATGGGTTGAACTTTAGGGTTTAGGTTAGTTAAGTTATATTTTTTTGAAAAGTTAATTACGTTATTATCAAATGCTTCTCTATAGAGTGCTTTGTTACCGGTATTGGCTGTTGGTAACCATATATAGGCTAGGTTACTATGTGTTGCCGGTTTAGCGATTGTAATTCCATTCGCTATCACTTTAGGGTCGCTATTGTATTGAAATAGTTTGCAACCGACTAAATTGAGTAAAACGATGATGACAACCATGTGTTTAATCATTTTTTCGTCTTCCAAGTGTCGATTGTTTTTAATGCGAACTGTAAAGCACTATCCAATTTTGCAGGGTCTTTAAATAATTTATCGGCATCTTTCACAATAATTTCTTCATCACTGTTAAATTGTGCCACTAACTCAATACCTCCAGAGCCCATAGTTAAGAGTGTGTCTTTCTCATCTCTAATTCTGATATACACTCTGCTTCCTGGCACATAACCTTGTTCGTTTTGAAATAACGATACGAATATATCACCCCCATCGGCACCACCTTCAAGGTAAGACTCTTCTTGGCCATACCACTTGGCTACGTGGCCTAATAAAATACTGTTTGTAAAATGTGCGCGTACAGTATCAACACCTGCAAACACAAAAGCATTTACACCGAGGTTTGTTTTTGTAGTGGCAAGCGCTTCTTTCCAGAGTTCATTACGTAGGTTTTCATTTGCTTGTCCTGTAAGCGGGTCGTATAAGTTCTCAGCGTTATCTAATAATTGATTAAATACCGTATAAACTTCGCTGGCGTCTACTACTTTAAAACCACGCGCTTCAAGTGCTTTTTTTATTGGCGCTTTATAATGGTTTTTTAATTGTTTTTCAAAATAAGTGAGATCTTCTTCAACATAAAAACCGCCAAATCCAAGTACCTGATAATTTGCTTTTAGTTGTCCCGTATTCATGTAGTTTGGTGAGGATTTACATCCACTTAATATGACAAGGATAATAATGGTAAAAATATATCTCATAAAAACTCCTGAAAATTAAAGTAATTTGATACCAATTTTAGCGAACGATGTAAGGGTAAGTTGCCTATATTCACTTCCACCAACTTGTGAGCGCCAATTGATTGTTGTTTTTTTATTATTCAAACTGCTATCAGTATAAAAAATTAAGTATTTGGCTTCCTCTGGTAGAGTAAATTGAGTTTTGTAATATAGGTTACCAGCTAAATCTAATGTTGTTGGTAAACCATTTTCCCACGCCTCATAAGGTTTAAGGTGTTTTATAACCTGCTTTGATTTATCTAACAGTATTAACTCAGGGTAAACAAGCGTTGCTGTTTGAACAAATGCGCCATTGGCGTAACTAAAAACTTGAGCGAAGCGACTATTATTTGGTTTTTCAATTGCAATGAATGGGCTTTTGGCTTCATTAAAAATTCTAATAGGCTGGTTTTTCAAATCAAAAGAGGTCAGCTTGTTTATTTGCTGTGTTGCAAATGCAATGTCGCTTAAGTTTGTACAGCAGGCGGGATTACTTTTTAGTCTTGATAGGTCACTTTTAGCTGAATTAGCGCAGCCAAACAATAATATGACTAATGTTGCTATGCTTATTACTTTTTTCATAAATATTTTAATTATTATTAGTACATTGATAGTAACTAATATGAAATAAGACTGAAACACATAAATTTATAATATGTAACTCAATGTAAATAAAGTTAAATATGAATTGTTCACACAGGTTTATTCTCTAATTTGACTTATAAATATTGAGTACCTTTTAGTTTTTAAATCGCATTAGAGCCCCACCAATCCCCAATAACGCCACAATTCCCCATACAAACACATTGCCATATTGGCTATACACACTATTACCTTGTATCAATTTTACATCGGCCTTTAATACAGCGGCTTCAAACTGTGGCATGGTTTGTTGTGTATTGCTTAGCGGGTCGTATACGGCGCTTACACCGTTGTTGGTAACACGTACCAGCGGGCGTTGTAACTCAAGGGCACGCATGCGGGCAATTTGCATGTGTTGCAATGGCCCAATTGATTGACCAAACCACGCGTCGTTACTGACAGTAAATAATATGTCTGAGTTAGTTTTGTAATTGCCACGTACTAAATCGGCAAATACTATTTCGAAGCAAATAGCAGGGAGCAGATTAAAGCCATTGGCGCGCAAGTTATTTTGTATTCTGTCGCCACGCGTAAACGACGACATAGGTAAATCAAACAAAGGCGCGATTGGGCGCAGAATATCTTGAAACGGTACAAATTCTCCAATCGGTAGTAACTGGTGTTTTTGATAGCGATTTTTACCGAGGTATTCATAATGGCCGTGCTCGTCGCCGCGCTCTTTGTTACCCAGCACTATAAGTGTATTAAATATGGTTTTAGTATCGATTTGGTAGTCGACAATGCCCGTTATAAGGGCGGTTTCATTAAATGAGGCTGCGCTATCTAGCCCAGCTAAGTAGCTGTCGGCAAGGGCTTCTATTTCAGGAACTGCGGCTTCAGGCCAAACAATTAAATCAGCATCCCAATGTGGGCGAGTCATGTCTTGGTATTTGCTCATGGTGGTCCAAAACTCGCTAGGCTCAAAGCGAAGGTGCTGCTTTATATTGCCTTGCACTAGTAAAGTCGACATTGACTTACCTGAGTACTCAACGGTGTTTGTTGCACGCGAACCAATACACAAAACAGTAAATACAGTAAGCGTAACCAGCGGGGTCTTTATGTCTTTTTGTGTTATCCGGTACAGTACAAAGCCAATGGCAATACACACTAAGGTCAGTCCAAATTCACCAATGTAAGGGGCCAGTATATTTAATGGTCCATCGGTTTGGGTATACCCAAAACTTAACCACGGAAACCCGGTAAGGACCACCCCCCGTAAATATTCACTAAGAGCAAAAAAGCTGATAAGCAGCAAACCAAAGCTATTTGTGCTGGTGGCAAAACGAGCTGTTAAGTAGAACGCTAAGGCGGGATAAAGCGCTAAGTAGCCGCACAATAGTGCCATTAACGAAAAAGAGGCTACAAGCGGCATACCGCCAAAGGTAGCTATAGACACGTGTACCCAACTAATACCTGCACCAAACCAGCCTAAACCAAATATAAAACCATATTTAGCGGCATTCTTCGCATGGGCTTTTCCGGTATTGTTTGGATTAATACAAAAAATGACAGCTGCAATACTAATAAATGCAATTGGCCAAATTTCAAAAGGGGAGTAGCTAAAAGTTAAAATAAGGCCCGCAATAAATGCGAGCCATGATTTTATATCTTTTGCTAATAGGGTCAGTCTAGTTAGCAGTTTCTTCACTGTCGGTGTCATCAGCCTTAGGAACGGTGACTTGCAGTTGCAAGATACGACGATTGTCGGCATTGGTTACTTTAAATTGGTAACCATCTATGTCTATCGTTTCACCACGGCTAGGCATATGGCCAAATGCATGTAAAACGGTGCCACCAATAGTGTCGGCTTCTTCTGTGCTATACCCTGTACTGAAGTGCTCGTTAAAGTCATCTACTGGCGTTAAGGCCTGAACAACATGAACGTGTTTTGCAAGTTGACGAATATCTTGTTGTTCTTCTTCTTCGTCGTGCTCGTCTTCTATTTCCCCAACAATGGTTTCAAGAATATCTTCAATTGTAACGAGTCCCGATACACCGCCGTATTCATCAATAACGACAGCCATATGATAGCGTTGCTGACGAAATTCATTAAGCAGAGTGTCAACACGTTTGCTCTCAGGTACGACCATGGCAGGGCGTAAGTAATCGCGTATTGAAGGTAAATGCTCGTCTTTATTTAAGATAAGCGGCAGCAAATCTTTAGCAAGTAAAAAACCTTCTACGTGATCTTTGTCTTCAATCACCACAGGGAAGCGTGAGTGAGTTGAGTCAACCATCATGGGTATTAGCTCTTCAAGCGGGCTGTCGATCTCAAGAGTGACCATTTGTGAGCGCGGGATCATTATGTCTCGCACTTTAAGCTCAGATACACTAAGCACACCTTCAATCATTTCTTTTGTTTCTGGATCGATTACGTCTCGTTCTTGCGCATCGGCAATCACTTCGACCAGCTCTTCTCTATTCTGGGGTTCCCCTTGCAGCATTTGGGTTATTCTACCCAACCACGTTTTGCCAGAAGAACCCTGGCTAGATTGCGAGTTACCGTCGCTCATTGCGTCTAATTGCTCCGTTAATTTAAATTTCGTCCCGGTATGGGTCTGCTATATTTAGCTCTGCAAGTAATTGCTTTTCGATGCTTTCCATTTGCAAAGCGTCTTCACTCTTTATATGGTCAAATCCAAGTAAATGCAAGCACCCATGAATGACCATGTGGGCAAAGTGGTCATGAAATGACTTCTCTTGCTCCACTGCTTCAGCCAATACAATGGCTGGGCAAATAACTAAGTCACCAACAAGGGGAAGCTCTATTCCTGGTGGCGCTTCAAATTCAAACGACAATACGTTAGTGGGTTTGTTTTTACCCCGGTAGTCGTTATTAAGCTGTTGTGATTGCGCTTCGTCGCTAATTACTATGGTGAGTTCAGACTCATCACGATATTGGCTTAACGCTTTATCAGCCCATAATGCAAATTGGGCCTCACTAGGGAGGTTGTCAAACTCACAGGCTATTTGTAAATCAAGTTCGGTTGTCAAAGTATTACTCTTTAGTAGTAGAGTTAAGTTGAGCAGCTAGCTCGTCTTTTGCTTTTTGCTTTTCAATTCGCTTCAAGCGCTCGCTCTCATCGTTACGCTCGTATGCTTCAACAATGCGCGCAACAACAGGGTGGCGCACTACATCGTGTGCTTTGAAGTAATTAAAACTAATTTCATCTACACTGTCGAGCACTTCAATAGCATGGCGCAGGCCAGAGCGTGTACCGCGCGGTAAATCAACTTGGGTTATATCACCAGTGATCACCGCTTTTGAATTAAACCCTATACGGGTTAAAAACATTTTCATTTGTTCTGCTGTGGTATTTTGACTTTCATCTAAAATAATAAACGCATCGTTTAATGTACGACCACGCATATAAGCAAGGGGTGCAACTTCAATGATATTTTTTTCTATTAGCTTTTCGACTTTTTCAAAACCGAGCATCTCGAATAGCGCATCGTAAAGCGGGCGCAGGTATGGGTCAATTTTTTGGCTTAAGTCACCAGGTAAAAAACCAAGCTTTTCACCAGCTTCTACAGCGGGGCGCGTTAACAAAATACGACGAATTTCTTGTCGCTCAAGGGCATCAACTGCGGCAGCTACTGCTAGATAGGTTTTACCTGTACCAGCAGGGCCTATACCAAAAGTAATGTCGTGATTTAATATATTGGCAACGTAAAGGCCTTGGTTGTCGTTTCGCGGCTTAATAACACCACGGCGCGTTTTTATAACCATTTCTTTGCCGTATGCACTGCTTGAAGCATCTTGCTCTAGGGCTTTAGATTCGGTAATTGCCAAGTGAACATTATCAGGTTCTATTTCACCAATAACACCGCGCACAGGTTGAGTATCAACATATAGATTTTTTAAGATTTCGACCGCAGAGGCACTATTGAGTAGCTTTCCCGTTACTTTAAAAAAGTTGTCACGGTGAATAATTTCAACAGCTAGGCGGCGTTCAATTTGTTTGATGTTTTCGTCAAACGGGCCACATAAAGAAGAAAGGCGTTTGTTATCGGCAGGTTCTAAATAAATCTCTAATGTTTTTAACTGATTACTCAAAATTGCTTCCTATAGAACGGCGCCAGTATTTACTGGCGCTAGGTATATTGACTAAGGAACGAAAGTAGCTACGCCAATCTCGTTAACAGTCTCTGGTTTTGGCTCACTGCTTGCTGCTTTGGTTAAAATAGCTGATGGAGCGATATCGCGTCGTAAGTTCATTTCTGATTCTGTACGAATTAAGTCACCACGTAAAGAGTTAGGCAGCGCTTCAGTAATACGTACGTCAACGAACTGGCCGATCACCGAATGTGGACCAACAAAGTTAACAACACGGTTATTTTCGGTACGACCGCGTAATTCCATTGGATTCTTTTTCGATGGACCTTCAACCAAAATACGCTGTTCTGTATCGAACATTTGGCGGCTAATGTGCTGTGCCATTTGTGTAATACGGTTCTGTAACAGGTATAAGCGTTCTTTTTTCTCTTGCTCAGTTACGTCGTCTGGTAAATCTGCCGCAGGTGTACCAGGGCGTGCGCTATAAATAAAGCTAAAGCTCATATCAAACCCAATATCGTTGATAAGGTTCATAGTGGCTTCAAAATCAGCTTTACTCTCACCCGGGAACCCGATAATGAAATCTGACGACATGCTTAAGTTAGGGCGAATTTTACGCAGCTTTCTAATTGTTGATTTGTATTCAAGTGCTGTATGGCCGCGTTTCATTAGGTTTAGTATACGGTCAGAGCCACTTTGTACTGGTAAATGCAGGTGATCTACAAGCTCTGGTACGTCAGCATATGCATCAATAATATCTGGTGTAAATTCTACTGGATGCGATGTGGTATAACGAATACGGTCAATACCATCAATTGCAGCAATTAATCGAATTAAATCTGAGAAGTAACAAATGTCGCCATCGTGAGTATCACCACGGTATGCGTTCACATTTTGCCCCAATAGATTTACTTCACGCACGCCTTGCTCTGCAAGTTGTGCCACTTCAAGGAGTACGTCATCAACTGGGCGGCTAACTTCTTCGCCACGGGTATAAGGTACAACACAAAAGGTACAATACTTAGAACACCCTTCCATTATTGATACAAACGCAGAAGGGCCTTCGGCTTTTGGCTCAGGTAGGCGGTCAAACTTTTCAATTTCTGGGAACGAAATATCAACAACTGACGAACCTTTATTACCTTGCACTTGCTTAATCATTTCAGGTAAACGGTGCAGTGTTTGTGGGCCAAAAATAACATCTACAAATGGAGCTCGCTGGCGAATAGAATCACCTTCTTGAGAGGCAACACAGCCACCTACACCAATAATTAGCTCTGGCTTGTCGTCTTTTAACAACTTCCAACGGCCTAATTGGTGAAATACTTTTTCTTGTGCTTTTTCACGAATTGAACAGGTGTTAAGTAAGATTACGTCGGCATCTGTTGCATCTTCAGTTAGCTGGTAGCCATTGGTGGCATCTAAAAGTTCAGCCATTTTCTGAGAGTCGTATTCGTTCATCTGACAACCCCAGGTTTTGATATGCAGCTTTTTGCTCATTGAAATTTAGCCTCGTGTTCAATTCGATAATGGCACAAATATGTGCTTGAAACAGAATTAAGGAGCAAGCTTGCTCACTTAAAGGACGCGTATTTTAGCTGGATACCCGCCCAGATCCAAGTATAGTTTTCATGTTTGTGATCTCAAATCAAACTCAGACGAGTTTAATAGCTTGATAGTTATATACTCTCGCACTATAGCGGTGAGTTACGGTACAATTAAAATAGATTAACGTATTAACAAAATGATGAAAAACATGACTCAAAATAATGTGATAGTGGTTGGCGGCGGCATGGTTGGTGCGGCAATGGCAATAAAATTAGCACAACAGGGTAAGTCAGTGCGCATTATCGAAAAACACCTAATCGATCCGTCTCATGTTTTGAGTAATGACAACGTTGATATAAGAGTATCAGCTATTAATCGTTTTTCTGAAAAGTTACTCGATGGTTTAGGGGCCATGCCCATTTTAAGAAAAGGCCGGATTGCGCCATACCAACAGTTAGAAGCTTTTGAACGCGGCGACGATAAATTGTTATTTGATTGCGCCGACATTAATACCACGCATTTGGGCCACTTAATCGAAAACAGTTTAATACAAGCCAGTTTATGGATGCAGTTTGAGCAATACGACATTGAAGTCATCGAGCAAAAACAGGTTGTTAGTAAAATTGAACAAAATGCCGATTCGATTACCTTAATATATGGCGAGCAACGTTATACCGCCAGCTTAGTGGTTGCAGCCGATGGCGGACAATCACAATTACGAACTAAAGCAAATATTGGTGTAACCGGTTGGCAGTACCAGCAGCAATGTATGGGCGTACTTATTAAATTGGACGCACCTCAACAAATAAAGACATGGCAGCAATTTACGCCATCAGGCCCATTGGCTTTTTTACCTATGCAAGCACCCTACGCTAATTTAATTTGGTACGACGATGCCAACACATTAAACACATTTAAAGGATTAGATGGAGCACAATTAAAAAGTCATATTGTGGCTAAGTTCCCTGGCCTTGTAGGTGATTTTGAAGTGCAAAGTCATGCAGTGTTTCCAATTACTCGTCAACATGCTAATAATTATTCTTGTGGTCGTCTGGTGTTAGTAGGCGATGCTGCGCACACTATTAATCCATTGGCTGGGCAGGGCGTTAACTTGGGTTTCCAGGACGTGGTCGCCTTAGCCACTATATTAAATGATGCAACCGACGTCGGATGCGCGTTAAAGCTGCAAGAGTACGAACGCACTCGCCGAAAAGCTAACTTATTAATGATGAGTATGATGGATGCCTGCTATTTTGGTTTTTCAAACCAAATAGCCCCACTAAAATGGGCGCGTAGCCAATTTCTAAAAATGGCTAACAATACTGGGGTGGTAAAAAACTGGGTATTAAAGTACGCAATTAGCGGTGAATTTAGCTAAGAATATGCGTTTACATTTAAGATATGCATTTTACTCATTAAACCAATTTGTAATCATTTGACTATTCAGCTCTTAAAATGAGCGTTCACAAGTTATTTTAAAGCTCTTAATCCTAATTTTATTTCCCTTTTACGTATATTTGCCATACTCAAGCAATAAGAAGTCTTTAGTTTGAGGGCCTATGGAAAGTTTATTAATTGTAATCTTATTTGGTATTTTGCTGTTAGGTTTTAGCATTCAGCCAATAATAACAATATGCAAAAAGACTAAAAATATGGCATGGAGTTTACTTCTTGCTTTAGTTGTCTTATTTATTTTTGGGTATTGTTGGATATTACATTATTTTGCAAATAACACTTTAGATAACTTGGTCTTAATTAGTATCTCACTCATTTTATTAGGAGGGGGTATTTTTGTATTTCTAATAATGCGCCTCAGCTTAAAAAGTATTTTAGAAATAGAAAAGTCTGAAAATCATCAACGATTCCTAGCAGAGCATGACAGCTTAACAAGCCTCCCTAATCGCAAGTGTTTTTTTAATCTATTGATTCAGCATATTAATAATGAGCAACCATTTAGTTTATTTTTATTTGATTTAAGTAATTTTAAACGTGTAAATGAGCTCTACGGTAATAGCTTAGGAGATGAATTGTTGTGCATATTCTCCAAAACGTTAAATCTAAATTTATTAAACATAGGTGAACTGCACCGAATTGGCGGTGATGAATTTGCGTTAATTTTAGATTCAGCAAATGAGCAAGATATTTATGATTGTATTGAAGTTATAAAGGGCTCTGTTGAAGAGCCTTTTTTCATTAGTGCGCAAAAAGTATGGTTAAAGCTAAAAGTCGGCGTTAGCTCATATCCTCAAGATGCGTTTTATGCCAATGAGTTATTTAAAAATGCAGATTTAGCTTTACTTGAAGCTAAAAGCACACAGCAATTATTTGTTAATTATTTTGAAGGATTGAGTGAAAGGGCTGATAACTTTCTTGATATGACTACAAAAATAAAAAACGCCCTTATAAACCATGAGTTTGAGCTTTATTTTCAGCCAATATTTTGCACTCGTTTTGACGAAATACATGGTGCAGAAGTATTAATTAGGTGGCCGCAGAAGGACGGTTCGTTTATTACTCCTGATCAATTTATCAAAGTGGCTGAGCGTACGGGGATGATTCTTAATATCACTCAATGGGTTGTAATTGAAACAATAAAAAATTTACAGCGTCTAAAATCGTTAGGTTTTACTGGCACCATGCACGTAAATTTATCAACACGAGACCTTGAAAGTGAGAGTTTTGTGGAGTTTATAGAAGAGCTCCTTAAAGAAGACCCTACGTTAAGTAACTACATTGTTTTTGAAATTACAGAAGGTGCAATGATGACTGATTTGGAGGCTGCTCGAGCAATGATGTATAAGCTTAACAGTCGTGGATTTGAATTTAGTATAGATGACTTTGGTACCGGGTTTTCTTCCTTATCTTTACTGCGAGAGCTACCTATAAATCAAATTAAAATAGATCGGTCTTTCATTAATAATATGCTTACTAAGATAGCTGATTATGCAATTGTAGAATCGACGTTATTTTTAGCACATCGGCTCAATTGTAATGTGGTTGCAGAAGGAATCGAAACGAAGGAGCTACAAGAAGTACTTAAATCAATGAATTGTGAATTCCTTCAAGGCTATTATTTTAGCAAGCCACTACCTTTAGAGAGCTTTATAGAGAAATACTTAAATAAAGGCAGCTAAAGCATTATGTAGTAATAGCAATGCGTAATAAAATTTATGCGACTAAACTTGATGTTAGTAGTATTGAGATTTTTAATAAAACGACTAAGTAACTCAATTTTCACTATGAATCAGCAGTGTTTTTATTTACAGAATTAAATTATTAAACGTATTATTTTTTCAATCAGCTTCAGTACATTTATATCACGAGGTGTTTAGCGACTGATCTTAAAATATTGAATTAGTTGGATAGATTTTATAGAAGATGATCTATTGGATAATAGAATTTATTTTAGATGGTACAAAGGAGAACGGTTAGAAAATTGGCTGGGATACCAGGATTTGAACCTGGGAATGCCAGGATCAAAACCTGGTGCCTTACCGCTTGGCGATATCCCAACTTTAAATTTGGATGAGTTTTAGTTCTAATTAAGAACGTGGTGCGGAAGGAGAGACTTGAACTCTCACATCCTAAGATACTGGAACCTAAATCCAGCGCGTCTACCAATTCCGCCACTCCCGCAGTTCTATTCTTTAGCAACATTCTTTGGTAGAAGAAGTTGGCTGGGATACCAGGATTTGAACCTGGGAATGCCAGGATCAAAACCTGGTGCCTTACCGCTTGGCGATATCCCAACAAAGAAATATTTGATTGTTTTAGTTCTAATCAAGAACGTGGTGCGGAAGGAGAGACTTGAACTCTCACATCCTAAGATACTGGAACCTAAATCCAGCGCGTCTACCAATTCCGCCACTCCCGCATATAGTTTTATGTTTATACTCATGACAGAGTTATTCTTTAACAACACTCTTTGGTAGAAGAAGTTGGCTGGGATACCAGGATTTGAACCTGGGAATGCCAGGATCAAAACCTGGTGCCTTACCGCTTGGCGATATCCCAACAAAGAAATATTTGATTGTTTTAGTTCTAATCAAGAACGTGGTGCGGAAGGAGAGACTTGAACTCTCACATCCTAAGATACTGGAACCTAAATCCAGCGCGTCTACCAATTCCGCCACTCCCGCATATAGTTTTATGTTTATACTCATGACAGAGTTATTCTTTAACAACACTCTTTGGTAGAAGAAGTTGGCTGGGATACCAGGATTTGAACCTGGGAATGCCAGGATCAAAACCTGGTGCCTTACCGCTTGGCGATATCCCAACAAAGAATTAGCTGATAATTTTAGTTCTAATCAAGAACATGGTGCGGAAGGAGAGACTTGAACTCTCACATCCTAAGATACTGGAACCTAAATCCAGCGCGTCTACCAATTCCGCCACTCCCGCATTTTTAACTTTGAATAATCAAAGAAAGGTAGTTATTTTAGACTCTTCATTGAGTTGCAATTTAACTCTTGCAGAGCCAATTCTTAAAAAAGAAATGGTGGCTAAGACGGGATTTGAACCTGTGACCCCATCATTATGAGTGATGTGCTCTAACCAGCTGAGCTACTTAGCCATTGTTGGCTGGGATACCAGGATTTGAACCTGGGAATGCCAGGATCAAAACCTGGTGCCTTACCGCTTGGCGATATCCCAACAATAAACAACTGATAGTTTTAATTCTTATCAAGAATAATGGTGCGGAAGGAGAGACTTGAACTCTCACATCCTAAGATACTGGAACCTAAATCCAGCGCGTCTACCAATTCCGCCACTCCCGCAGTTTTATTCTTTAGCAACATTCTTTGGTAGAAGAAGTTGGCTGGGATACCAGGATTTGAACCTGGGAATGCCAGGATCAAAACCTGGTGCCTTACCGCTTGGCGATATCCCAACAAAGAATTAGCTGATAATTTTAGTTCTAATCAAGAACATGGTGCGGAAGGAGAGACTTGAACTCTCACATCCTAAGATACTGGAACCTAAATCCAGCGCGTCTACCAATTCCGCCACTCCCGCATTTTTATTCTTTAGCAACATTCTTTGGTAGAAGAAGTTGGCTGGGATACCAGGATTTGAACCTGGGAATGCCAGGATCAAAACCTGGTGCCTTACCGCTTGGCGATATCCCAACAAAGAAATATCTGATAATTTTAGTTCTAATCAAGAACATGGTGCGGAAGGAGAGACTTGAACTCTCACATCCTAAGATACTGGAACCTAAATCCAGCGCGTCTACCAATTCCGCCACTCCCGCATTTTTAACTTTGAATAATCAAAGAAAGGTAGTTATTTTAGACTCTTCATTGAGTTGCAATTTAACTCTTGCAGAGCCAATTCTTAAAAAAGAAATGGTGGCTAAGACGGGATTTGAACCTGTGACCCCATCATTATGAGTGATGTGCTCTAACCAGCTGAGCTACTTAGCCATTGTTGGCTGGGATACCAGGATTTGAACCTGGGAATGCCAGGATCAAAACCTGGTGCCTTACCGCTTGGCGATATCCCAACAATAAACAACTGATAGTTTTAATTCTTATCAAGAATAATGGTGCGGAAGGAGAGACTTGAACTCTCACATCCTAAGATACTGGAACCTAAATCCAGCGCGTCTACCAATTCCGCCACTCCCGCACACAAGGTAGTTATTTTAAACTCTTCATTGAGCAACAAAAAATAAATGGTGGCTAAGACGGGATTTGAACCTGTGACCCCATCATTATGAGTGATGTGCTCTAACCAGCTGAGCTACTTAGCCATCTTTTTTGTTAGCACTTCATCGCTGAGTGCGGGGCGTATTATGCTGACATGACCCAAATTCGTCAACACCTTTTTTGCAAAAAAACGCTTAACTGTGTTTGTTTGCAGGAAAATTAAGCTAACAGGCTAAATTTTAATAAAAACGCCGTTTTTTTAACACCGATTAAAGAGGAAGTATAACAGGTTACGCTTTTTTAAAATTAACTTAGTGTTATTTATCCCCAAAAGCTAACAGTGTATATACGTTTAAAAAACAAAAAAGGCTCGTAAAAACGAGCCTTTAAAATTTATTTCCCTAAATAGAGGGAATAAATACTTATACGTTAAACAGGAAGTTCATTACATCGCCATCTTTAACAATGTACTCTTTACCTTCTTGGCGCATTTTACCCGCTTCTTTTGCACCACTTTCACCTTTACAGTTAATGTAGTCGTCATAAGCAATGGTTTGTGCACGGATAAATCCACGTTCAAAATCGGTATGAATTTTACCAGCAGCTTGTGGCGCTGTTGCACCTACAGGAATTGTCCAAGCTCGCACTTCTTTTACGCCTGCGGTAAAGTAAGTTTGTAGCTTGAGTAATTCGTAGCCGCCTCGAATTACAAGGTTAAGGCCTGGCTCTTCTAACCCAAGGTCAGCCATAAATTCGAGCTTGTCTTCATCATCAAGTTCAGATAACTCAGATTCGATTGCTGCGCACACAGGGACAACCACAGCGCCTTCTGATTCAGCTATAGCGCGAACGCGGTCAAGTAGTGGGTTATTCTCAAAACCATCCTCTGCTACGTTTGCAATATACATAGTTGGCTTGATAGTTAAGAAGTTAATAGAGCTGATAGCTGCTTTTTCTTCTTTAGTTAATTCTAACGATCGAAGTGTAAGGCCTTCATCAAGGTGTACTTTTACTTTTTCAAGCGCCGCATTTTGTTCTTTTGCGTCTTTATCGCCGCCTTTCGCTTTTTTAGCATTACGGAACATCGCTTTCTCAGCGCTGTCCATATCAGCAAGTACTAACTCAGTATTGATTACGTCAATATCGTCAGCAGGGTCAATGGTACCCGCTACGTGTATTACATTTTCGTCCTCAAAACAACGTACTACATGACCAATCGCATCAGTTTCACGGATATTCGCTAGGAACTGATTACCAAGGCCTTCACCTTTTGATGCGCCTTTTACAAGGCCAGCAATATCAACAAACTCCATACTTGTAGTAAGAATACGTTGTGGGTTTACAATTTTAGCAAGCTCGTCCAAGCGAGGATCTGGAACAGGTACCACACCTGTATTAGGCTCAATGGTACAAAAAGGAAAATTAGCGGCTTCAATACCCGCTTTAGTTAATGCATTGAAAAGCGTTGATTTACCTACGTTAGGCAAGCCAACGATGCCACATTTAAAACCCATAGTAAGATACCTTGTTTAGAATTCGTTTAACCGTGCACTTGGACTCAAGTTTATTAGGGTTTAAACGAATGAAGTCTGTTTTGTGCTTTTAGCACGCCGTCTTTTGCAAGTATTTCCATACAACGAACTGCTTCATCTACAGCAGCATCCATTTTTTCTTGGTCAACCTTTGGCGCTTTTCCAAGCACCCAGCCGGTAACCATTTCACGATGTCCTGGATGACCTATGCCAACACGTAAACGCATAAAATCTTTTTGATTTGCCATTTTTGCCATAATGTCTTTTAAGCCATTATGACCACCGTGTCCGCCCCCTTTTTTTAATTTGGCGACACCGGGCTCTAAATCCATCTCGTCATGTGCAACTAAGATATTTTCAACAGGGATTTTGAAAAAGTTGGCTAAACTACTGACCGCTTTACCACTTAAATTCATGTAAGTGGTGGGGATCAATAATTTGAATTCTTGGCCTTGGATTATCACTTTGCCAGTAAGGCCGTGATATTTAGGATCGTGTTTTAGCGTACAGTTGTAGCGTGCTGCGAGTTGCTCGATGAACCAAGCACCTGCATTGTGGCGTGTATTTGCGTATTCGGGGCCTGGATTAGCCAGGCCCACAAGCATTTGAATAGAATTCAAGGTGCGAGACCTTAAATATTATTCTGCAGCGTCTGAAGCTTCTTCGTCTTCAGCTGGAGCTGCTTTGTTTGCTTTGATTGTAACTACTGAAAGGTCATGGCCTTCGCCTTTACCTAATTCAACAGACGCAACGCCTGCAGGTAGTTGTAAATCAGAGATATGGATTGAATCACCAGCTACTAACTCAGAAACATTTACTTCAATGAATTCTGGTAATGCTTTTGGAAGACAAGAAATTTCAACATCAGTTAACTGGTGAACAACAGTTGCGCCAGCTTTAGTTACGATTTCTTCACCGATGAAGTGAAGAGGAACTTTAGTTGTTAATTTATGAGTTGCGTCTACACGTTGGAAATCAAGGTGAGTAAGCTTAGGCTTGAATGGGTGACGTTGAATATCTTTTAAGATAGCTTCAACTTTCTCGCCGCCTACATTAAGTGTAAGAATATGAGTGTAAAAACCTTCGTCTTCTTGTGCTTTGATCATATCTTTATGAGCAAAAGTAAGAGATAAAGCTTCTTTGTCAGCTCCGTAAAGGATTGCAGGAACTTTGTCTTCGCGACGTAGGCGGCGGCTCGCACCAGTACCAGTTTCTACGCGAAGTTCAGCGTCATATGTATAAGTTGTGTTAGACATGATGTCTCCAATTATTTAAAAGTTTAGGGCCTTTGCGACCAAGGTCCCTAGCCAAAAGGCGCGCTATCATACCACTGTGATTCAGTAAAATATACATAGCATACAAAAAAAGCGCCAAAAGGCGCTTTTGTTTTCAGCAAATACCTGAGATTAGTGCTCAAACATCGCTGAAATAGATTCTTCGTTGCTAATACGACGAATAGTTTCTGCTAACATATCAGCAAGCGTTAGCACTTTTACTTTATCAAGCGCTTTAAGTTCATCAGATAATGGAATTGAGTCGGTTACAATAACTTCGTCAATAACAGAATCACGTAAATTTTCAGCTGCTTTACCTGATAAAATAGGGTGAGTTGCATAAGCAAATACGCGTTTAGCACCATGTTCTTTAAGTGCTTCAGCGGCTTTACATAACGTACCGCCAGTATCAATCATGTCATCAACAATGATACAGTCACGGCCTTCTACATCACCAATAATATGCATTACCTGAGAAACATTTGCCTGTGGGCGGCGTTTATCAATAATAGCCAAATCAGTATCGTCTAATAGTTTTGCAATTGCACGTGCGCGCACTACACCACCAATATCCGGAGAAACAATAACAACATCATCAAAATGACGCTCTTTCATATCTTCAAGTAATACAGGGCTACCAAATACATTATCTACTGGTACATCAAAGAAGCCTTGAATTTGCTCTGCATGTAAATCAACCGTAAGTACACGGTCTACTCCTACACTCGATAAGAAATCGGCAACAACTTTAGCAGTGATTGGTACGCGGGCAGAACGTACGCGACGGTCTTGGCGGGCATAACCAAAATAAGGAATGACGGCAGTAATACGACCCGCAGATGCGCGACGAAGAGCATCAACCATAACGATAAGTTCCATAAGGTTATCGTTTGTAGGGGCACAGGTTGATTGCAAGATAAAAACATCCGAGCCACGAACATTTTCATTAATTTGAACACTGATCTCACCGTCGCTAAAACGGCCAACAACAGCATCGCCTAATTCAATATATAAACGTTTTGCAACTTTTTGAGCTAACTCAGGTGTTGCGTTACCAGCGAAGAGCTTCATGTCAGGCACGGTAGGGTTCCTCAGGCACTGAAATTTTGGACTAACGAGCAATGATAAAAATCATTACGAGTTAACTTATGATTACTTTTACGTTACTTCATTGATCGAAAATGGCGGTTAACTCCGTATGAGCAGGGGAGATATTAGCATTTGACGCTACAAATCCCTGCCAAGTATGGGGGAGGTTAGCAAGTACATGGCTAGCTTGAGCTTGTGTATCAAACTCTACAAAACAACATGAACCTGTTCCGGTCATCTTCGACGGAGCGTATTTTAGCAACCACTGGAGGGTTTTTTCAACCTCGGGGCATAGCTTTTTAACTAAAGGCTCACAATCGTTGTGCAAAGTTTGCTGTTTCCAATCACCTGAGATTTTTGGTGTATCGCGTTTTAAGTCGGGGTGAGTGAATATTTTAGCGGTGCTTACATGCTGGTTTGGGTGCACAACACAGTACCATTTTTGCGCAAGTTCAACACGGTGTAGTTTTTCCCCAATGCCTTGCGCAATGGCGCTTTCACCACGTATAAATACAGGCACATCAGCCCCTAATTGTAACCCTAAATTAGCAAGTTTATTAATGTCATAATTAATATTCCACAATTTATTGAGCGCTAATAGTGTTGTTGCCGCATCAGACGACCCCCCTCCAACACCTCCTCCCATAGGCAGTCGTTTTATCAAATTTATTTTTACACCGTGCTTTGTTTTAGTATCAGTTTGTAACATTAAAGCAGCTTTATAGATGAGATTATCTTCAAGTGGTATGTCTTTAGTATCACCAGTGATTAAAATTGATGATTCATCTGTTAACTCAAAAGAGAGCTCATCGCCGAAGTTTAAGAAGGTAAATAAGGTTTCTAATTCGTGATAACCGTCATCTCGGCGCGCATTAATATGTAAAAATAAATTGAGTTTTGCAGGTGCAATAAGTGAAAAAAAGGTTTTGCTATTCATAGTTAATTAAACTGCCAGTCATATAGTTGAATTTTAATTTTAATTTTTTGGTGTTTGAGCGTTAGTTTTGTAGGCAACCAATAACCAGCGGTTTGTATATAATCTGCATAGTTTATTTGCCATTTTTTACTTTCATTATCTAACCAAAGTACTTGTTTCGAACGGCCAAGTTCATCAACTTGCAACGTTTGTGAATCAATAGTGCCTTTAAGCCAGTTATCAGCATTATTAACAGGTAAAGCAAAGCCAGTTAAGCGCTTAAGCAGCGCAGATGCATTGGTATCTACATAAACTTTATCGTCAAATTCAAGCTCAGCAACATTGCGCGACTGTTTTAGTTGTAAAATGCGTGTGCCAATAAATGAAGTCAGTACTAAATTATTGTTGTTTTCTTGTTGCTGCCAATTTAAGTTTGCAGATTGGCGCTCATCGGGACTAATAAAAGCAAGTTTCCCCTCTACATGCCAAGTTTTTTGATTGGCGAGTTGACCTTTCCAGTTGTCGTAAATTGCTGTTTTATCGGGTAATTGTTGCGCGCAGCCACTTAAAAACATAAAAGTTATAGCTAATATTAAATAATGTCTAATCAAATGTTGTTCCTTACTTTCCATATTCCGCTGATTTTTGGTAAAATTGCCGCCTTTAAAGTAGGGCTCAGCAATATTTGGCAAACATGACCATAATAGCACTAGGTATAAATCACAAAACTGCTTCCGTAGAACTGCGTGAAAAAGTGGCTTTTTCGCCTGAGCAAATGTCAGAGGCGTTGCAGCAATTAAGTGGCCATGCCGACTTTAATGAAGCTGTGATCGTGTCTACCTGTAACCGAACAGAAATCTATTGTAGCCTTGCTCAGCAAAATTCCCAAACACTGTTAGCATGGCTTGCCAGTTTCCATGGCTTAGATGAACAGGAACTGAGTAATAACATTTATTGCCACGAGGGCAATCAAGCAATTAACCATTTAATGCGCGTTGCCTGCGGTTTAGATTCGCTTGTGTTAGGTGAACCGCAAATTTTAGGGCAAATTAAACAAGCCTATAATAGTGCTAAAACCCATGATGCAGTGGGTGTTACATTTGATCGTTTGTTTCAAAAGACATTTTCGGTTGCTAAAGAGGTCCGAACTGAAACTAACATAGGCGCCAGTGCAGTTTCGGTAGCGTTTGCGGCTGTTAATTTAGCTAAGCATATTTATGGCAAGCTTGATAAAACCAATGTGTTATTAATAGGTGCAGGCGAAACAATAGAACTGGTTGCTAAGCATTTGTATCAAAATGAGCCACAAAATATAACAGTAGCCAATAGAACAATTGAACGAGCCCGCAATTTAGCCGATGAAGTGTCTGCAGATGTCATTGCATTAGCGCAGTTGCCAGAGCGTTTGCATAACGCAGATATTATAATAAGCTCAACGGCCAGTACACTGCCTATTATTGGTAAAGGTGTTGTGGAGCAAGCACTAAAGCAGCGCCGTAACAAACCGATGTTGTTTATTGATATTGCGGTACCGCGCGACATTGAAAGCCAAGTTGGTGAGCTAGATGCGGCTTATTTATACTCGGTTGACGACTTACAAACGATTGTAAGTGAAAATATGGCAGCGCGAGAACAAGCTGCACAGCAGGCACAAATAATTATTACTGAGCGCACTAAAGAGTTTTGTATGTGGATGCGTTCACTCGATTCTGTGGGGTTAATTCGTCACTATCGAAACGATGTTCAAACAATTAAGTCGGAATTAGTAGAAAGAGCAGTTAGCCAGCTTTCTAGTGGTAAAGACGCAGAAAAAGTAATTTTAGAATTGGCCAATAAGTTAACCAACCGCTTAATGCACGCGCCTACCCGTGCCATTCAAGATGCGGCTAAAAAAGGTGAAGTGGCTCAATTAAATCAGTTGAAAAAAATGTTAGGTATTGATCAGGAATAACCGTTAAATGAAAGAGTCTGTTTATAATAAATTAGAAACGCTAGTAGAGCGCTACGAAGAAGTACAAGCACTGTTGAGCGACCCGTCGGTTATTAGCGATCAAAATCGCTTTCGTGGCCTTTCAAAAGAATACTCAGAGCTTGAAGAAATAGTTAAAACTTTTTTAGCATATCAACAAACAAAAGAAGATTTAGCAAGCGCTGAAGAGATGCTTAAAGACTCAGACCCTGATATGCGAGAAATGGCACAGGAAGAGTATAAAGAAGCTAAAGCACAAATATTAAGTCTTGAAGATGAAATTCAGGTATTAATGCTTCCTAAAGATCCAAAAGATAATAACAATGTATTTTTAGAAGTCCGCGCAGGTACAGGGGGTGATGAAGCCGCTATTTTTGCCGGTGATTTATTTAGAATGTACAGCCGTTTTGCTGAAACGCAAAAGTGGAAGTTAGAAGTAGTAACTACCAATGAAGGTGAACACGGTGGTTACAAAGAAGTCATTGCTAACATTAGCGGTGAAGGCGTATACGGTAAGCTTAAATTTGAGTCTGGCGTACACCGTGTTCAACGTGTACCAGAGACTGAATCGCAAGGTCGTGTTCATACATCGGCGTGCACCGTAGCGGTAATGGCAGAAATTCCAGAAGCTGAAGCAATTGAAATTAACACCGCCGATATAAAAGTAGATACTTTTAGAGCATCGGGTGCAGGTGGCCAGCACGTAAATAAAACTGACTCAGCAATTCGTATTACGCATTTACCTACTGGTGTGGTTGTTGAATGTCAAGATGAGCGTTCGCAACATAAAAACCGTGCTAAAGCGATGTCAGTACTTGCAGCACGTTTACAGCAAGCTGAAGATGAGAAGCGTCATGCAGCAGAAGCCTCTGAGCGTCGTAACTTAGTTGGTAGTGGTGACCGTTCTGAACGTATTCGTACATATAACTATCCGCAGGGACGTATAACCGATCACCGTATCAACTTAACGCTGTACCGCTTAAATGAAGTTGTAGCGGGTGATTTAGGTGCCATTGTAGACCCATTAATGCAAGAGCATCAGGCTGATTTACTTGCCGCAATGGGCGATGAGTAATAGTGAATCAAACTCTCGAGCAAGCTGTTGCTGCTGGCGCTAATTTATTAGCGCAAAGCAGCGAAAGTGCGAAATTAGACGCACAGGTATTACTTCTTCATGTTCTTGATAAACCACGTAGCTATCTTTTTACTTGGCCCGAAAGGTTGCTCAGTACAGAGCAACAACACTCCTTTGATACTCTTTGCGCTCGGCGATTAAGCGGCGAACCTGTAGCGCATATTACAGGGCAACGTGAGTTTTGGAGCTTAACCTTAGAAGTCAATGCAACAACGTTAATTCCGCGGCCAGATACTGAAACATTAGTTGAAGCTGCACTTGGTTTAGGAATTTCGGAAAATGCAAAAGTTCTGGACCTGGGAACAGGTACTGGGGCAATTGCATTGGCATTGGGTAGTGAAATGCCTTTGTGGAATATTACAGCGGTTGATAAAGTGACTGACGCTGTAGCGCTTGCAACTCGGAATCAACAGCGTCTAGGACTTGGTAATGTGCGTGTTAAACAAAGCAATTGGTTTAGCTCACTTGAAAATGAATATTTTGATCTTATAGTTACCAACCCACCGTACATAGAAAGTAATAACGAACATTTGGCTCAAGGCGATGTGCGATTTGAACCTTTATCCGCCTTAGTTGCTGAAGATTCAGGAATGTCTGATATTAAACAAATAATTACACAATCACGTGACTATTTGCTATCTAGTGGCTATCTTCTAATAGAGCACGGTTATGACCAAGGTTTTGCTGTTCGTGAATTTTTTAAAACGATGGCCTTTGTTAATATTAAAACGATAAAAGATCTTGGTGAAAATGACCGTGTAACGCTCGCACAGTGGCCATAATAAGCTTAATTATTACTGCATCCGTGTGTTAAATGTGTCATGTAGGAATTCTAATTATGATGGGTGACTTTTTATTTTCAGATGAGCCAGATACACCGGTAGATAACACCGATCTGGGCACCTGGAAAGTACTAATCGTTGATGACGAACCTGAAGTTCATGCAGTTACTAAATTGGCATTGAGTGATTTTGAGTTTCAAAATAAACGTTTAGAATTTATCAGCGCGTATTCTGGCGCTGAGGCTAAAACTTTAATTGATGAGCATAAAGACGCAGCAATTGTTCTACTTGATGTTGTAATGGAAACAGACGATGCAGGCCTACAAGTTGTAAAATACATTCGTGAAACCGCAAAAAATAACCACATTCGTATTATTTTACGCACCGGCCAACCTGGTCAGGCACCAGAACGCCAAGTAATAGTTAATTTTGATATTAACGACTACAAATCAAAAACAGAACTCACCGCACAAAAATTGTTTACAGTTATCATGTCGAGCCTTCGTTCGTACCGCGATATTATTTCAATAGAACAATCTCGTGTTGGCCTTGAGAAAATAATAACTGCATCACGCAATATTTTTTCTGCACATTCAATAGAGCATTTTATAGAAGGAGTAATGCAGCAACTTACATCATTGCTTGGTATTTCAGATCAGGCTATGTACGCGACCACCCTTGTTGCACAAAACCCAGCATCTCAGAACAATAAAATGATTATTTGTTCAGGTACCGGTGAGTTTGAAAAAAGTGAAGGTAAAGACCTTGAAGAGGTGCTACACGCAGAGCAACTAAGCGCATGCCAAGAAGCGTTAAATAATCAGTCTATTATCTACAAAGATAATTACCTATTTGCTTATTGCAGCAGTGAATATAACCACAGTTCAATGCTGTTTATCACAGGCATTCCAAATACACTAACCGATACACAACGCAACCTCGTTGAAATTTTTGCTCAAAATGTACAATTAGCCTTTGAAAATGTTCAGTTACAATCAGAAATTGAGGCCACGCAACAAGAGCTTGTTTACAGATTAAGTGAAGCGGTTGAACAACGCTCTACTGAAACAGGTAATCATGTAAAACGTGTTGCACATATTTGCCATGCTTTGGCGCTTGGTTATGGTTTATCTAAACAGCAAGCTGATTTGATTAGATTAGCTGCGCCTTTGCATGATGTAGGCAAAGTAGGTATCCCCGATTCGGTATTAAATAAGCCCGCAAGGCTTGATGCACCAGAGTGGGAAGTAATGAAAACCCACACTGATAAAGGCTATGGGATTTTAAAAGGATCAGCACATGAAATTGTCAGTGCAGGTGCCACTATAGCCAAGGAACATCACGAAAAGTGGGATGGTTCTGGTTACCCTGAAGGTTTAGCAGGGAATAAAATTAATATATTCGGCCGCATTGTGGCATTGGCTGATGTATATGATGCGTTAAGGCATAAACGCTGCTATAAAGATTCATGGACGCTCGAGCGTGTTGTTGAAGAGATAAACGCACAAAAAGGCACGCATTTTGAACCAAAGTTAGTTGATGTTTTTAACACAAACCTTGATGAACTTGAAATAATTATCAAACGTTACCCAGATTAATTTTATATAAATAGAAGAACAGAGGCATATGGATTATTTAGCAGTAAAGCACTCACACATGGCAATAGCAGCATTGAGTGTAGTTTTATTTTATATTCGATCTTTTTCACGAATGGGCAGTGGCAAAATTGCTCGTAATAAACTTGTATTTATTGGTAGCCATAGCATGGATACATTACTTTTAATTTCTGCATTTACACTCATGTATATGGGGAAGATAAACCCGTTTGAACAACATTGGTTATTAGAAAAAATTATATTAGTGGTTGCTTATATTGCTATTGGAATTATAAGCGCTAAGCAAACTAATTTTTTGGCTAAAATATCCTACCTTATTGTAAATACGTTTGTTATTTTAGCTATTGGTTATTTGGCAACAGCCAAGTCAGCATTACTACTTTAAGCCTTAAATAAATTTACCGAGCTTTAGTATCTCTAAAGCTCGAATATTCCCTCCATGCATTTGATCAAGTACATTTCGTTATTGGAATATATGGGTAGAATTAGGTAAACTACGCGTTCGTTTTCTAGAAATGTTGCAGTATTGATGACCACTTTTGGGTTTGATGAACACGATGACTCTTATATTGATGATGCTTACGATGACTTTACCCCTGCGGCAATTTATCGTTGCATTAAGGCTGAATCGAAATGGGATCCACAACTAGACTTAACAGACGCTTTTGATGTTCTTGCTGATTTTGAAAAACAAATTAATGCATTATGTATTGTTGTACCCGACTCTCATGAACGCTTAGATAAGTTGCTAGACACCTTTTACAGTACATGGCTATTTAGCGCTTCGAGTTTAAAAGTACCTGAGCATAAATTAAATAGCCTAAGCTACACCCTCACTATGCGTAGTGGCTCGCCAACTACTCTGGCAATTTTACTTTGTCATTTTTTACAACAGGCTAACCTCGATGCCAGTATGAGCCTAAATCAAGGCGATATAGGTGTTCATATTGCTATGAGCGATGAAGAAGGCTATTTGGTTGAGCCAAGTAGCGGTCAGCAAAGTTGGTATATTATTCCTGAAAATGCTGATGAAGCTGAAGGGCAAGAACAAGAGCCCTTAGAACTTATTTTTGACGATGAAGTTTATAAGCTTTTCTTAGCGCAGCAAAAGTGGTCTTTCATTAGTGAAAATAAATTTGGCCACGCATTAACATGCGTTGAAATGTTAATGGAATTAATTGGCGACGACCCCTACGAAAGGCGTGACAGAGGGTATTTATTAAATCAGCTCGATTGCCCTAAAATGGCCCGAGATGATCTACAATTTTTTGTAGATGAATGCCCAGATGATCCAGCAATAGAAATCATCCAGCACCAAATTGAAGAATTAGAAGATAATAATAAAACTCACCATTAATATTAGGGAATACCATGGTCGAAACACAAAGCGCATTAATCACCAATGATGCAGTTGTGCTTGGTTTACTTGCGGTTATTTTGGGGTTTATATTTAAAACCTCAAACAGCGAGCGCCCAGCATTAAAAACGTTCTATAAATATGTACCGGCTTTATTGCTTTGCTACTTTTTACCTTCTTTGCTTAATACGTTTGGTATTGTCGATGGTAATAAATCGAATGTTTATTACGTTGCTTCACGCTATTTATTACCTGCCTGTTTGATACTTTTAACTATTAGCATTGATTTAAAAGCGATTTTAAACTTAGGCCCTAAAGCACTAATTATGTTTTTAGTCGGAACGCTCGGTATTGTTATCGGCGGACCCCTGGCTATATTAGTTGTGAGCGCGGTAGACCCTACAATTGTAGGCGGGCATGGGCCAGATGCTGTATGGCGCGGCATGACCACCGTAGCTGGAAGCTGGATTGGCGGTGGTGCAAACCAAGCCTCAATGAAAGAAATGTTTGAGGTGGGCGGCGATATTTTTTCAGTGATGGTCACCGTTGATGTCATAGTGGCTAATATTTGGATGGCAGTTTTGTTACTAATGGCAGCTAACCATAAGAAAATTGATGCTGCTACAGGAGCAGACACCAGCGCCATTGAAGATTTAAAGCAGCGTGTTGAAAAATACCATGCAGAGCATGCGCGCATGCCAACGCTGAATGACTACATGACATTGCTTGCTATTGCATTTGGTATTACTGGTTTAGCCCATTTTTGCGCAGACTTTTTAGGGCCGTTTTTCGCTAATAATTATTCATGGGCAAAAGAGTACAGTTTAACCAGTAAGTTTTTCTGGTTAATTGTCATTTCAACTACCATTGGTATTAGTTTGTCTTTTACTAAAGTAAGACAGATTGAAGCATTTGGTGCATCTAAAGTAGCCTCAAGCTTTTTATACATTTTAGTTGCCTCAATTGGCTTACATATGAATGTAACCGCTATTTTTGATAACCCGGGCTTGTTCTTAGTGGGCGCTATTTGGATGCTAGTACATGCTGGTTTAATGTTGCTTGTTGCAAAATTAATTAAAGCACCGCTTTTTTATATGGCAGTAGGCTCGCAAGCTAATGTCGGAGGCGCAGCGTCTGCGCCTGTTGTTGCGTCAGCATTTCACCCTTCGCTTGCGCCTGTCGGTGTTTTACTGGCTGTATTAGGTTACGGAGTGGGTACATACATGGCTTATATTTGTGGATTAATGTTGCAAGCAGTTGCACCTTAAGGAATTAAAATGAAAGATCAAATTATCAAAATTAATGAAATTGAATTAGCAAACAACAAACCGTTTGTTTTATTTGGTGGTATGAACGTTTTAGAATCGCGCGATTTAGCCATGCGCATTGCAGAGCATTATGTAGAAGTGACGACAAAGCTAAACATACCATATGTGTTTAAAGCATCATTTGATAAAGCTAATCGTTCTTCAATCAACTCGTACCGTGGTCCGGGAATGGAAGAAGGGTTAAAAATATTTGAAGAAATTAAAAACACCTTCAATATTCCTCTTATCACTGACGTTCACGAACCGCATCAAGCGGCGCCGGTTGCTGAAGTGGTTGATGTTATTCAGTTGCCTGCTTTTTTAGCCCGTCAAACAGACCTAGTTGTTGCTATGGCAAAAACAGGTGCGATTATCAATGTTAAAAAGCCGCAATTTTTAGCACCACATGAAATGCGCCACATCATTACTAAATTTAATGAGGCTGGTAATAATAATATTGCACTTTGTGAGCGTGGCTCTAGCTTTGGGTATAATAACCTGGTTGTTGATATGTTAGGTATGGATGACATGAAAGCAATGGCACCCGTTATTTTTGATGCAACGCATGCGCTGCAACGCCCAGGTGGTCGTGCAGATTCAGCTGATGGGCGTCGAGCTCAAGCGGCAGAGTTAGCCAGAAGTGGAATGGCTTTGGGGATCGCTGGTTTATTTATCGAAGCACATCCAAACCCTAATGAAGCAAAGTGTGATGGACCATGTGCATTAGCCCTAAGCAAATTAGAAGGCTATCTATCGCAAATGAAAGCGGTAGATGATTTGGTTAAGAGTTTTGCGCCGTTAGATACCAGCGCTAGCGACTTATAAAAAGTAACCGCATAATAAAAAGCGACATTAGTCGCTTTTTTTACACCTTAAATATACTCTTTCTCGTCATGGGTATATAATTCATGCATAAGAAAAACTAATTCAAAGCTTGGTTATTATGTCAAGACGAGTCCCCCCATTAAACGCACTCAAAGCATTTGAAGCTGCAGCACGGCATTTAAGCTTTACAAAAGCCGCAGAAGAGCTTTATGTAACGCAAGCAGCTGTCAGTCATCAAATAAAAACACTCGAAGAACATTTAGGTTTAAAGCTATTTTTACGAAAAAATCGTTCGTTATTATTAACAGAAGAAGGCCAAGGTTATTTTTTAGATATTAAAGAAATTTTTACGCAACTGATTGATGCCACAGAAAAGTTACTTGCGCGAGGGGCTAAAGGCTCATTAACGGTAAGTTTAACACCTAGTTTTGCAATTCAATGGTTAGTGCCTCGTTTAAGTTTATTTAATGAATTACACCCTGAAATTGACGTAAGAATAAAAGCACAAGACCAAGACGAAAATTCGTTAAGTGACGATGTCGATATTGCCATTTACTACGGGCGTGGCCACTGGAATGGAGTGCAAGCTTATAAGTTACATACAGAGTATTTAGTGCCATTGTGCAGCCCTATGTTATTGAGTGGCCCCAAACCACTTGATCAACCCAGTGATTTAGCACAGCACACCTTATTGCATGACACTACACGTAAAAATTGGAAAACGTGGATGAAAACTGCGGGTGTACGTAACGTACAAGTAAATCAAGGGCCTATATTTAGCCACTCTTCTATGGTGCTGCAAGCTGCCGTTCATGGCCAAGGCGTTGCAATTGGGAATAGTGTGTTAGCCAAACCAGATATTGATGCAGGGCGACTAGTTATTCCGTTTAGCCACAGTCTAGAAAGTAAAAACGCTTATTATTTGGTGCTTCGTGAGTCACAAACTGAACTGGGAAAAATAGTGTCATTTAAAGAATGGATGCTAAGTTTGGTTGAACAAGAGCAAGAGTATTAATCATGATTGAATGGTTCAAAAGTCAAAGTCAACCCGCAATTGCGCAGTTTATTTTTGCCCATGGTGCTGGTGCTGGCAGTGATTCTGATTTTATGCAGCACGTGGCTGCACTGATCAGTGAGCAGGGTGTTGATGTTGGTTTATTTGATTTTGAATATATGCAAATTGCAAAGCAAACCGGCAAGCGACGCCCACCAGAGCGTGCTCCCAAGTTGCTTGCATACTATGAGCAAGTATTAACGCATGCCCAACCTAAATTACCCTTGTTTATTGGCGGTAAATCAATGGGCGGGCGAATGGCGTCAATGCTTGCATGCACAACTAAGCAGCCAGTTAAAGGCGTTATTGCATTTGGTTACCCATTTCATCCACCAGGTAAACCAGACAAGCTTCGAACAGAACACTTTGCTGATATTCCTTGTCCTTTTTTAGTGTTGCAAGGTGAGCGAGATACATTTGGTACGCGTGAAGAACTAAAAACGCTGGCAATGCCAAAACAGCCCGACTATGTATGGCTGGCTGATGGTGACCATTCATTAAAACCACGTAAAAAAAGTGGCATTACTGAATTAGAAAACCGCCAAATAGCAGCTTCTAGTGCAGTACAATTTATAAACAAAATGTTGGGTGAATAATGACAAAACTATTTTTAATGGCAGGCAGTTTATTTTGTATGCTTTCGGTTATGTTGGGGGCTTTTGCCGCTCACGGACTAAAAAGTCGTCTATCAGAGTATTCGATAGGTGTGTTTAAAACAGCCGCTGAGTATCAAATGGTGCACGGTTTAGCATTAATTGCAGTAGCATTACTCTTAAAATGGGGTATTAACCTAAATTGGGCTGGCCACTTTTTTATAATAGGTACACTGCTTTTTAGTGGCAGCCTATATTTATTAGCACTGACAGGAATGAAGTGGTTAGGGCCAATTACTCCTCTTGGTGGGGTGTGCTTTATTATTGGTTGGATTGTTATTTTAGTGCAAGTTGCACGATTTAAGTTTTAAAAAGTTTAAGGGTTATTATGTCTAGTGTTGTGATTTATTGTCGCAGTGGGTTTGAAAACGATGCAGCTGCTGAAATAACATTTCATGCTGCTGAGCAGGGTTTTGCAGGGTATGTAAAGGCAAAACCTAATACAGGTTACGTTATATATGAATGTTTTGAAGCGCAGCATAGCGACGAGATAATCAAAAAAATCGACTTCAAAAATATGGTGTTTGCTCGCCAGTGGTTTGCCGGCACATTATTAGAAGATATGCCTTTAGAAGACCGTGTAGGCGCAGTTGTGCAAGCAGCTAAAGATTTTCCTTTATGCGCTGAACTACGAGTAGAGACGCCTGATACAAACGAAGGGAAAGAACTACTTACTTTTTGTAAAAAAATATCCACACCGCTTAAAAAAGCACTAGAGAAACAAAACACCGTGTTGCGTGAGTCAAAGGCAAATCGGCCTGTGATGCATGTGTTATTTTTGGAAAATAATACCGCATATGTTGGCTACTCATACAGCTATAACAATTCACCCAACTTTATGGGGATTTTACGTTTGCGTATGCCAAGCGATGGCCCTAGCCGTTCTACACTTAAACTTGATGAAGCGTTTAATGTGTTTATACCAGAGCAACAAAGAGAAACACGTGTTGCTGCAGGTATGCGATGTGTTGACCTAGGCGCATGCCCAGGTGGTTGGACATATCAGTTGGTGCGCAGAGGCATGTTTGTTAATGCAATAGACAATGGACCAATGAATGATAACCTAATGGAAACAGGGCAGGTTAAGCATTTCAGAGAGGATGGCTTTAAATATCGTCCAGAGAAAAGAAATATTACTTGGCTTGTATGTGACATGGTAGAAAAACCAACCAAAGTAACAAGCCTAATGATTGACTGGGCAGTCAATGCCTATGCAAAAGAGCTTATTTTTAATCTTAAGTTACCAATGAAAAAGCGCTTTGACAGTGTATATGAGTGCTTAGCAATGATAAAAGAAGAGCTCGCTAAGTACGGTATTAGCTACGAATTACAAGCTAAGCATTTATACCATGATAGAGAAGAGATCACGGTACATTTAAATGTGACTAAAGTCCCTCAAAGCTTATACAGCTGATTGAAGACAAAAAATGGGCCGCTAGGCCCATTTTTATATACACACTGTTACTAAAGTAATCACTTCATTTAAGAGTTAGCTTCGATATTTTGGTCGGTAATTATCTACCCACAAACGCGTAGCACCGCATACGGCAACAGGCATAACAATTAGGTTCACAAATGGGATGGCTGTCAATAACATAACAGCAAAACCAAATCCATAAGAAAGCCCCTGTTTAGACTTTAAGTCGTTTTTCATCTCTTTAAAACTAATTTTATGGTTATCAAACGCATAATCTTTATACTGCACCGCATACATCCAACAAGTAAATAATACCCACAAAATTTGCCCTATTACCGGTAATACCCACAGTAATATAAAAAAGCCAATAGCACGTGGTAAGTAGTAGCATAGCTTGGTCCACTCACGGGCAAGCATACGTGGTATATCTTTTATTAAGTCAGCAAAGCCATCATCGTTAATTTTTTGACCCGTTAGGTACAATTCTACTTTTTCGCTTAAAAGTGCATTAAATGGGGCTGCAATAAAGTTTGTAATCACGGTAAACACCATACTATAACTAAATAGCACGACTAATACCGCAATTGGCCACATTAACCATTCTAACCAGCTTAGCCATTCGGGAAGCATATTGTTGATATAATTAAAACTGTCACTCAGCCACCCAAATAAGAAAAATAATGAACTACCGAATAATAAAATATTAATCAAAAGCGGAATGAGCACAAAGCGCTTTAATCCTTTTTGGCTTATTAATTTAAACCCTGAAAAAAAATATTCCATACCTTGTATGATCTGCACAACAACCTCAATCAATGTTTACAACTAAAGTTAGTATAAATAGCTTAATAATTTTGAACAGCTATTTTGCGTAACAAAGTGTTTAAAGCAATGTATACGCATTTTTTATCAGTTCCTTATTTGAAAATACTGAGTCTGAATCATTTAAAGCCGTAATTGTGTTAAAACACCATGCAGAGGTTGTTCATTTGTTACAATTCGGTATAGTTTCACAACATATAATTAATATAAATTTGAGATACTCAATGCAGTTAGTTGATTTAAAACCGAATGACCAGGATGTGATTAATGTTTTTGCTGATATCGACCGACTTATAAACTCTTTATACCCTGTAGCTACCGCGCAATCACTTACATTAAGCGAACTAGATAAACCCAACGTTTATGCCATTGGGTTAAAAAATGATGGCGGGATTGTTGCTTGTGGGGCAATTGTAATGCAATCAGGGGAACCATCTTACGCAGAAGTAAGACGTCTTTATGTAAACCCTAGTTACCGTGGGAAAGGGTTATCTCGCAGAGTTATGCAAATTCTTTTGCACTACGCAGGTGAAGAAGAAATACCATTGATTAGATTGGAAACCGGCCCTAAACAAATTGAATCGATTAAACTATATGAAAATTTAGGGTTTAAACGTTGTGGTTGTTTTGGTTCTTATCAAGATAACCCGCAAAGTGTGTTTATGGAGCTTGGCTTAAGCCAATAACAAGCAGATTTTAAAACACCTATATTTTATAGACTAACGCTATGCTGTTTATTATTGTATAAAAAACAGCAATTAGCAGTAAAAGTCGTTTATTTAAAGCTATACTTTACGTTACCTAAGCGAATAATTTTATTCGGTACAGAATACGTACTGTTTTTAAAAAACATCTGTAAGCTAAAAACAATAATGAAAGTGTGTGGTGTCAAATGGAAACAGTTAGATTAAATAAGTTGTTATCCCATCAGCAAGATATTTTATCTAAAATAGCGCTTGGGCTCCCGTTTGAGGATGTCCTTGACGAGATATGCTTATCGATAGAAGAACTTATTGATGAAAAATCCGCTAAATGTTCTATTTTGTCACTAAACAAAGGGCAATTGCTGCACTGTGCCGCGCCTAACATTGAGGATGGTTATTGTCAGGCAATCAATGGGGTTCACATAGGTCCAAATGTTGGCTCGTGCGGTACTGCTGCTTATTTAGGCGAGCGCGTTATTGTTGAAGACATAGCTAATTCATCGTTGTGGGCTGATTTTAAAGACGTCGCTTTACAGTTTGGATTGCAGTCGTGTTGGTCTACCCCTGTTATTTCAACTAAATCTAGTATTTTAGGCACGTTTGCCATTTACCACGATAAGCCCAAAAAGCCTTCACCTTTCGAACTTGAATTAATCGACTATTTTGTAAATTTCACAAGTATTGCACTTGAAAAAAATGCAGAGTACATAAAAGCTAACCAGCTCATTACTGATTTAGAAAAAAGTAATGAAAAATTTGCAGCTTTTACAAAGGTTATGCCCGATTTAACACTTATTATTAGTGAAGAGGGTGAGTATATGGATATTTATGGCACCACCGACGCGCTTTTATACAAGTCACAATCTGACTTAATAAATAAAAAAATTAATGACGTAATGCCTGCTGAAGATGCCACATCAATAATGGCGGTAATAAATAAAACATTGCTCACAAACGATGTTCAAGTATTTGAATATGAATTAGATATCGACGGCAAAATAATGGTTTTTGAAGGTCGTACATCACCCATTAAAGATTACCAGTCAGATAACCCATCTCAGCGTTATATTGTTTGGGTTGCACGCGATATAACAACAAGAAAAAAAGCAGAGCTAGAAGTAGAAAGGCTTGCCTTTTATGACCCATTAACAGGTTTGCCAAATAGACGAATGCTGAATGACAAATTATCAGCCTATGTTGAGAATATAAAGCAAAGCGATGTGACCGGTGCGTTATTATTTCTAGATTTAGATAACTTTAAACGAATCAACGACTCAGTAGGCCATAGCGCGGGTGATGAAGTTCTTGTAGAGCTTTCAAAACGATTTAATGGTGTTGTTAGTGAAAAAGATACATTAGCGCGTGTTGGTGGCGATGAGTTTATTATATTGCTTGAATATGTTGGTGATAATACCGAAAGTGCAATTTTAGAGTCTGAAAAAATTGCAAAAATAATACAAAGTGTTTTTTATGATAAATTTGAAGTGGGCCGCTTAGCCTTTCAGGTCAGTTGTAGCATTGGTATTTGTTTAATAGATAAAAGCAATCATTTAACCGATAATATTCTTAAATTTGCTGATACGGCTATGTACCGTTCTAAAATGAAAAACGGCAATAGCTGCAGCTTTTATGATCCCGAGTTACAAGCATTGCTTGAAAATCAGGCCGAACTTGAAACCGACATTGTAAGAGCCATTGCACACGATGAGTTTAGTGCGTATTTTCAGCCGCAAATAAATGCAAATGGTAAAATTACTGGGGCTGAGGCTTTAATTAGATGGCATCATCCAAGTAAGGGGCTGATTGCGCCTAATGACTTTATTCCAATCGCTGAGCAAAATGGGGTTATTCAAAAGCTCCAAAACACCGTTCTGCGTGATATTTGTATTCTAATAAATGAGCTTAATAGCAAGCAGCTGATTGATGATTCATTTAAAGTGTCTATCAACATCAGTCAAGTCCAGTTCAATTCAACGACGTTAAAAACTGAATTATTAAATGTTGTTAATGATTATAATGTTAATCCATCGAATATTAAGTTAGAGATCACAGAGTCTATGCTTAGCGGCGATATAGCCAGCGTAATATCGCAAATTGATGAGTTAAAGCAGCAAGGTTTTATTTTCTCAATAGATGACTTTGGTACAGGCTATTCGTGTTTAACGCATTTGAGCTCGTTTTCAGTGAATGAATTAAAAGTAGATAAAAGCTTTATAGATAAAATATTAGATAAAGGCACAGGGTTTAGTATTGTGCAAACCATTATTAATTTAGGTAAAAGCCTTAACTTAACAGTTGTTGCTGAAGGTGTTGAAACCGAAGAACAATTTACCGTACTTAAAGCAATGAGCGTTGACATGATTCAAGGCTATTTAATTGCTAAGCCTATGAACTTCGATGATTATTTATGCTGGCATCAGTCTTATTAAAATGTAGGCACCTTCAATTTTAAATTAACATGCTTTGGTAATTTGGCTGGAGTCTGTCGTAGTATCAAAACGACTAACAAGAATCCTGTTCTTGTTAATCACATTCGTATAAAATTCACCACTTAACGTCCTATAGTTTTCACAATTAACGCAATACAGAGCGAGACTTCCTTATCCTTTCTAATAAAGACACCAGTTCAGTGACCGATTTAACAGTAGTTACTCATAACGGTAATTTTCATGCCGATGATGTATTTAGCATCGCGGTGCTTAAACATGTCTACCCTTCGTTTAATTTAGTACGTACACGTGATAAAGCGCTTATGGACAGTGCTGATATAGTGATTGATGTAGGTGGGCAATACGATTCAGATGCTGGGCGTTTTGATCACCACCAACGTGGTGGCGCTGGGGAGCGTGAAAATGGAATACCGTACTCGTCATTTGGATTGGTGTGGCAAAAGTATGGTTTAGCACTGTGTGACAATAATCAAGCAGTTGCAGACAGAGTTGATGCAGGATTAGTTTCAACCATTGATGCAATTGATTGTGGTCATGTTGAGGGTGTTCAGCAGGGTATAAGTTTAAGTCAAACAATTTCAATGTATAACCCAACATGGGAAGAGAGCCCTGAGTTTGATAAGTGCTTTGATGAAGCTGTCGAATTTGCTTCTCGTATGCTGACTCGATTCATAGCGTCAGCAAGTGGCAGTGTCAATGCAAAAGCAATTGTCGCTAAAGCGATAGAAAGTGCTGAAGATCCTCGCGTTATTGTGCTTGAAAAGTACACGCCATGGAAAAAAACAGTCCATATTTTGTCAAGCGAAGCGTTGTACATGGTTTATCCTTCACATTCAGGTCAATGGATACTTCAAACAGTCCCTGTCGAGCCCGGCTCGTTTGAAGATAGAAAGTCGCTTCCTAAAGCATGGGCTGGTTTGTCTGATGAAGATTTCCAAGCAAAAACGGGATTGGACGACGCTGTTTTTTGTCACAATGGGCTATTTATTGCTGGCACTAAATCATTTGAGAGCACAATGAAGCTTGCCGAAGTGGCGTTAGCTGAATAAATGATTTAGCTTCAATAGTTAATTAGCCTGATTCTGAAATCTAATCTCTAAAGCAGACCTCAGGCTAAGTAATTAATTTGCTCCTACGCAGTTGTTTAAACCACACCTAACATTACCCCTCAATATATAAGTGTGTTACCAATCTGAGCTTTTCTTAAAGCTAGGCCCTATAAAATAAGGTTTTGTTGGTCATGCTCTTTACTATTTATTTTTAATATTAAAAATCACTCGTTACGAGTAAAAATACTTGTTGGACTTAAAGGTCTATTTTTCTTTTAATGCGCGCAATTAGCCGAACCGGCATTCATTAATTAAAAGAGAAAGATAAATGAAAGAGACAACATCACTAGAACAAGCTCGCACGAGTTACAATGTTCGTCATTGGAGCCAAGGTTTTTTTGGTATTAATGATCAAGGTGATGTGTATGTTGCTCCAAAGGCTCACGCCCCAGAGCAAACTATTGCACTGACAGATATTGCAAAACAACTTCAAGAAAAAGGCTTAAGCTTACCGGCTTTAGTGCGCTTTCCACAAATTTTACATCATCGTGTGCACAGTTTATGTGGCGCATTTAATACCGCGATTGAAAACTATGGTTACCCAAAAGACTACTTATTAGTTTACCCAATTAAAGTAAACCAACAACGTGAAGTGGTTGAAGAAATAGTAGCAAGCCAAGCCGAATTAGAAAAAAAACAATTAGGACTTGAGGCGGGCAGTAAACCAGAGCTATTAACTGTTTTGGCAATGGCAGAAAAAACCAGTGCAGTAATTGTATGTAATGGCTACAAAGACAAAGAATATGTGCGCTTAGCACTGATTGGCGAAAAGCTAGGCCACAAAGTATACATAGTGCTTGAAAAGCTTTCTGAGCTCGACATGGTACTTAGCCAAGCAAAAGCGCTAAATGTTAAACCGCGTATTGGTATTCGCGTACGTTTAGCATCGCAGGGCAAAGGTAAGTGGCAAGCAAGTGGCGGTGAAAAATCTAAATTTGGTTTATCAGCGTCGCAAGTTTTACATGTAGTAAACCGTTTAAAAGAGGCAGGCCAACTTGATTTAATGCAACTTGTGCATTTTCACTTAGGCTCGCAAATGGCAAACATTCGTGATGTGCGTTTAGGTGTGAGCGAAGCCGCGCGTTTTTACTGTGAGCTACGCAAATTAGGTGCAAGCATTGAGTGCTTAGATGTAGGGGGCGGTTTAGCTATTGATTACGATGGTACACGCAGCCAATCGCATAACTCAATGAATTACAGCTTAGCTGAGTATGCAAATAACATTGTGTATACCATAGGTGATACTTGTAAGCAGTACGCGCAGCCAATGCCGACGATTATTTCTGAGTCGGGGCGTGCACTAACAGCGCATCATGCGGTGCTTATATCTAATGTTATAGGCACAGAAAGCTACGTACCAGAGGAGCTAAAAGCGCCTGCTGGCGATGCACCGCTTTTATTAAATAATATGTGGGCATCGTTTGTGCAGTTAACCGATTTAACGGATGACCGCGCACTGATTGAAATTTATCACGATAGCCAAGGGGATTTAGCAGAGGCGCATAACCAGTTTGCACTTGGGCTTTTAGATTTAACGCAGCGTGCGTGGGCAGAGCAAGTTAACTTACGTATTTGTTATGAGCTTAACAAACACATGGATAACAAAAATCGTTTTCATCGCCCGATTATTGACGAGTTAAATGCGCGTTTAGCTGATAAGTTTTTTGTAAACTTTTCGCTTTTTCAATCATTGCCTGATGCGTGGGGGATTGATCAAGTGTTTCCGGTATTGCCATTAAGTGGCTTAACCGAAGCACCAAAAAAACGTGCTGTATTACTTGATATAACCTGTGATTCAGACGGTGCACTTGAGCACTATGTTGATGGCCAAGGCATTGAAAGCACTTTACCTGTGCCTGAGTACAGTGCAGATAAGCCTTACTTAATGGGCTTTTTCTTAGTGGGTGCGTACCAAGAAATTTTGGGTGATATGCACAATTTATTTGGCGATACGCACAGTGCAATTATTAATATGGATGATCAAGGCGTTGCCAGTATTAGCGAAATAAACCAGGGCGATACGGTGGCCGATATGATGCGATATGTGCATTTAGATGTTGAGAGCTTTCAGCAGTCGTACGCGCAGTTAGTGTCTGCAAAAATAGATAAAAATGAACAGCAAAGCGTTTTAGACGAGTTGCAAAACGGCCTTAATGGCTACACTTATTTAGAAGAGTTATAAGCAATGTCTAGCTTGTTTGGTCATGTTGACCACTCATTGTATTCAAACGGGATGACGTTTTTACGTCGTCCTATGGTGCAAAATATTAATGCCATTGATGCAGATGTCGTTGTACTAGGCTTACCGTTTGACTTAGCAACATCGGGCCGTCCCGGTGCTCGCTTAGGGCCAGATGCTATTCGCAGAGCGTCGGTACATTTAGCCTGGGAAGACACTAAATACCCGTGGACATTTCCTTTGTTTGAGCGTTTAACGGTTGCTGATGCGGGTGACTTTACTTATCCGGTAGGCGATCCTGAGTATTTTACGGCACAGCTAGAAATGGCCGCAGAGCAAATACTTCGCCAAGGGGCAACGCTGTTAGGCCTTGGGGGCGATCACTTTGTAACGCTTCCGCTATTGCGCGCGCATGCAAAGATACATGGCAAAATGGCGCTGGTTCATTTTGATGCGCACACTGATACATACAGCAATGGCTCGCGTTTTGATCACGGCACTATGTTTTATCATGCACCCATGGAAGGGCTGATTGATGTAGAGCACAGCATACAAATAGGTATTCGTACCGACTTTGACCAATCAAAGCATGAGTTTGCAGTGATTGATGCAATGCAAGCTAACGATTTGCACGCCAATGAAATAGCAGCGCAAATACGCGAGCGGGTAGGCGACTTACCCGTTTACCTAACGTTTGATATAGACTGCCTTGACCCGGCATTTGCACCAGGTACAGGCACACCGGTTTGTGGTGGTTTAACATCAGATAAAGTGCTTAAAATACTGCGCGCGCTTAAAGGTATAAATATGGTGGGAATGGATGTGGTAGAGGTATCACCGTCGTATGACCAAAGTGAGCTTACCGCTATTGCCGCAGCAACAATTGCGAGCGAGTTATTGCATTTGTGGACACATAAAAATAAGTACTCACTCTAAAGTGCCCCAATAATAAAAGAGGATGTAAATCCTCTTTTATTATTTAGAGGTATCGATTACTCAAGAGTTTTATTTCTTTCAGCCATATAAAGCTTAAGGCAATAAGCGGTAAGTTGGTAGTAACTGGATTAAATGCTTCTATTAACAAATTTGGCTGCATGACCGCAACGGCCCCTAACAGGCCGCATAATAAGAAAATATTTAACCAAACTAGCTGTTTATTTTTATAAAATATAATTAGTAACAGCCCAAAAATAACCTCAGCAATACCGGCACCACGTGTAATCAAATCAGACACTTGTGCAGAATAGCCAGCACTGCCAGTCATTAACTTTTCAAGAGGGGCAACGTGATAAATCTTTGGAAAAAAGCCATGATACATCCAACTCAACCCCACAATATAGCGTGCAATTTGTATATAACCGCGGTTATTTCCTAGCATTATCTATTCGCTCCTGTGAGCTGGGGTGGCTTGATAAGTATTCGAGTAAGTTATTTACCTTTTTAAGGTGTTCGTTTTCAGTGGTATGCGCACTTTGCAAAGCTTCAATTGCATCGGCAAAATCGTTGCTTGAATAGCCTAAGTTTTCTAGTTGATTTAATGCATAACTGTCGGCTTCTCGTTCCATATCTCGCGAAAAGCCTTGTTGGGCAAACGAGGCACCAGTCCCCAAGGCAACCTCAGCTATTCCCTCTAAATCACCGAATATAACGGCAAGTACAATCGTACTTGCTGCCGATTGTGCTGTTATGCGAACACTATGCTGGTGGACGACATGGCCAATTTCGTGAAGTAATACGGCTTTTAGTGCATTGGGCTTATCGGCCAGTAAATTAGCTAATTCATCTGTGACCACAATTCGGCCATGAGGGAGTGCAAACGCATTAGCACCAAAGCTTTGGGATTTATAAAACGAAAGCCTATACACCGAACTTTCAAGTGCAAGCTCATCAAGCATGGTCTTAAAGTGTCGCTGAACTCTGGCTTGTTGTTCGTCAGGTAACTCTGTTGGGTCAAGTGCTAATTTTTTAATTACAGCAAAACTTTGCTCACCCATTTGTTCAACAACGCTATGCGGTAGAGTATCAACACTGTAAACAGCAATTGCGGGCACAACTTTGTATAGCATTAACCACATAAAAAGAGGTGTAACTACAATTGCTGCAATAATAGCCCACTTATTTTTTTCAAACCGCTCTAGTGAGTGATTATTTTTAGCGTTAAATGGCCACCTAAAATCTACATCAAGCGGTATAAACCGACCACCATCGTCAAAGCTTAGTTCGTCGGCAAGACCTGCAATCGCCGAACTTAAATTAAGTTCGTTAATTGCATAGCGGACAGGTTCGTCGTTACCGTGATTAATTTCAACGTGTGAGCCGCTAATTTTAGCGACACACAGCTGATAATTACTCGAAGCGTTTGAAAAATAATGTCCCTGAACGTTCATAATAAACTCTTATGTTAACGACAAATCAATATCAAATACGTTAGCCGCTTCCTCAGCAAAGGATGATTGCTGCTCTTGCGTTGTATCTATTAAGTTTAATGCGCCAGGGTATATATCAACGGTTGTAGCTTCGGCAAGCATTTTTGATGTACGAATTTGTGTCCAGGGGTAAGCAAGCCCTAATGAAAACACAATAGCTAACATGTTGGTTAAAAGTAAAATGGCGTAAGGAATAGGCTTAAGCTGTGATTTAAACGATGCTACATCTTCAAATTGGCTATTATTAAAAATATGATTTCTAATTGCCGCTTTCCATACCGCGGTTACTATGGCAATCATCACGACGTAAGCAACCATTAACCCACCAAACATAACCCCCATTTTTGCAGGGTCTTGAGCGGCTTGTTGGTTTTCTACATTGAGTAAATCAAGTCCAAATAGTCCTAAAATAGCCATAAATATCACCATGGTGATAGAGCTCACCACAAAACAAATAAGGGCTGTAAGGTAGTAGGTTTCACCTTTGAGGTTTACGGCTAATGGCTTATTACCGTAACTAATATTACTGTGAATGTAAGTATCTATGCGCTTTAAAACATAAGGCATTAATAAATACAGTGTAAATACACTAGCAATAGGTAAAAGAATAAAGTTAATGAAGGCTTCGCCGTAATCTCCTTTAAACGAAAAACGCACATTACGATGACGGGTCATACGCATATTAAAACGTAAGCCTTGGTTAATAATCCACGGCATTAAAAAAATAAAAGCGATGGCAAATAAGAAGCCTATGAGTGGAAGAAAGCTGACAGCAAATGTGTAAATTAAAAATACAATAACGGCTAAAATACGGCCTTTTAAAATTTGCATTGGAGTAGCTAAGTAGTCAAAGCTGTGGCCATCTATACGAGTATGCCCATAAAAATAGCGCATTGTACGCACTTTTGCCCAGGCAGAATAAATGCCCAATGTTAGTACGCTTAGTAAGATATTAACTATCCAAATACCAAAAAACTCACCGCCTTTACCACTAAATTGTACTTTAGAGCTAGATAGCGGGGTGAGTGGATTCGCGCTCGATTCGTTTGATTGTGAAGGGGGTGGGTGTATTGATTCCATTAAAAGCCATTCCATGTTGTTTTTTTGTTAATTTACCGATTTTAAGTGCAAAACTCAATATTTATCCCTGCAATCGGACTTTTAATCTCTATAAGGTGAGTTCAAACTAGGTGATACATTTTTTATAATGAACTCTGTTATACTGGACGGATAATTTTATGGGGCTGTTATGATTTCAAAAAACCAACTCAAACTTATTCGCCAACTTGGCCAAAAAAAGTACCGAAAGCAATATAATCAATACCTTGTACAAGGCGAAAAAAACGTACTTGAGTTGCTTAATAGTTCACTAAACGCAGTTGATGTATTTGCAACTTCGGCATTTATAAATGCTCATCAAAGCTGTTTTCCAAGCACCCATATCATTGAAGCCGACGAGGACGTTCTTACTAAAGCGAGCACGCTAGTAAGTAATAATGCCGCAATTGCAATTGTTGATATGCCAAAAGCCGACTTACCCAAAATAAAAGGATTAATATTGGCTCTTGATGGCGTGTCTGATCCTGGCAATTTAGGCACAATAATAAGAGTGGCAGACTGGTATGGTATTAAACACATTGTTACCAGCACAGACAGTGCAGATGCCTATAACCCAAAAACAATTAGCGCCACAATGGGGTCATTTGTAAGAGTTTCAGTTAGTCAGGTCGATTTGCCTGCTTACCTACAAACACTCAAGTTACCAATTTACGGTGCGTTTTTAGATGGCCAAAGCGTACACAAAACACAGTTTAATGGCGAAGGTGTATTGTTAATGGGGAGCGAATCTCATGGCATACGACAAGCCTGTGCGGGTTTAGTAACCGATAAAATAACAATTCCTGCATTTGGTGAGGCCGAGTCACTTAATGTGGCTATGGCGACAGGGATTATTTTAGATAATTTTAAACGTCAAGCTTAACAAACGTGTGTTCTTTGAGTTAAATTGCCCATGAATAACAACAATAATAAATTGGTAAAACAACAAGATGCGCTTAAGCACTATTAAATTAGCGGGCTTCAAATCGTTTGTAGAGCCCACTAAAATACCGTTTCCAGATCAAATGACCTGCGTTGTTGGGCCAAACGGCTGTGGCAAATCTAATGTGATTGATGCGGTAAGATGGGTGCTTGGAGAAAGCTCAGCTAAAAACTTGCGTGGCGATGCCATGACAGATGTTATTTTTAACGGCTCGACTAATCGAAAAGCCATTTCGCAAGCCTCTGTAGAGCTGATTTTTGATAACTCGTTGGGCGAGCAAGAATTAAAAAATACCTTTGCCGATAGAAACCAAGTAGCGATTAAGCGTTTAGTAACACGTGATGGCCAATCGTTGTACTTTTTAAATGGCAGCAAATGCCGCAAGCGTGACATAACTGATATATTTTTAGGCACTGGGCTTGGTCCTCGCAGTTATGCGATTATTGAGCAAGGGATGATATCGCGCTTAATTGAAAGTAAACCTCATGAACTTCGCGTGTTTTTAGAAGAAGCTGCGGGCGTATCTAAATACAAAGAGCGTCGCCGCGAAACGCAAACGCGGATTAAAAGTACCCGAGAAAATTTAGAACGTTTATTAGATGTTCGTAAAGAGTTGCAAAGCCAACTCGATAAATTAGCTGTTCAGTCACTTGATGCTAAAAAATACCGTGAACTTAAAGCAATAGAGCGCACATTAAAAGGTCAAGTAGCTGTTTTAAAATGGCAAAAGCTGCATCAACAACAATTAGACAAAAGCGAGCAAATCAAAAAGCTTAATGAGCAAATAAGCTTTTTTAAAACGGCTCACTCAGGGCACGATGATGTGCTTGCAACACTTGAAGGAGAGGTGCAAGCTCAGCAAGATAAATTAAGTGATGCGCAGCACCAGCAACATATTACTCATACCGAGTTAACTCGAGCCGAACAGCAAAAAATTAGTGTTAAACAACAAATACAGTCACTTAAACAAAGTTTAATAAAATTACAACAACGCCAAACAGATAGCCTTGAGCAAAAAGCGCAACAGCAGCACATATGCGAAGAACTTGATGAAGCACTGCAAGAGGCAATAGAAAGCAGTTTAATGTGCGAAGAGCAAGTGAGTGAATTGTCATTTGAGCTTGAGGGGTTGCAGGGTACTAAGCAGCGAAGTTATTCGAATTGGCAAACACTCAACGAACAACAGCAACACCTTACCAATCAGGTGCAGTCGCAAAGTAGTGAAATAAAGCACACGCAACAGCAAATAAATCATGTTAATGAGCAACTTAGCCAATTAAATTTACAGCTTGATGAACTAAAAAATAATAATGTAGAACAGCAGCTGGCCGAGCAAAAACAGCAGCGCCAAGCACTCACTGAGGCGCTTGCAAAAAACCAAAGCGCGCTTGCGCAATGTGAAGTTAAATTGACTCAGCAAAATAGGCTGGTTGATGAAACTCAAGACAATCATAAAACACTGACACAGAAAGAAAATGAACTAAACGCCCGTATTGCTGGGCTTAAAAGTGCATTGGGGTTAGATGAAGAGGTCACTAACTCAACTGGGGTTTTAAGTCAGCTCATAGTGCAAGATGGTTTTGAGCCACTAATAGAGCAAGCACTTAAGTCGCTCACGCATTTAAGTGTAACAGAGCAGCAATCAACTAATAGTATATGGCCAAGCAGTCAGCCTTCACTTAAGGCAAGCTTGGCAGATTATATTACCGCTGGCGTTTACCCTGACTTACTCACGCGAATTGGCTATAGCGAACACGCCGATTTAACCATGCTAAATGATGGCTATTACATTGCGATAATGGATAAAAAAGGCGAATTGCATGGTCGTAATTGGCACGTAAACGCAGACAGTAACACCGACAACTCATTGCTAATAAAGCATAAGCAACTTCACGCGCACACCGATGAGGTCATACAGGTTAAAAGTCAGCTTGAAAAGGTCAAAAGTGAGCTTGAACAATGCACTGTAATACAAGCAGAGCTTAATACCGAGCAAAAAGCACTCAAAGACGTTATTCATCAGTTTGCTCAACAAATTGCTATTTCAAGTACCCGAAGCGATATGCTCACAGAGCAGGTTACTCAACATCAACATCAGCTATCAAAAATAAAAACACAAGAGCAAGCGATAAATGCGTCAATGGTGCAACTCAATAAGCAGCTTGATGAACAAACCGAGCAATATGAACTATTTGTTGATCAGCAATTAAATTTAACAGATGAAACTGAGATTGCGAATGATGAGCGCATGCTCAGCGATAAAAATTATAGCCAAGCACTCAGCGCATTGGAGCAATACAAAACGCAGGCTCATCAGGCAAGCTTAAGTCAGCAAAAAGCACGTAGTGAATGGCAGTTAAGTCAAACAAAACTGAGCCATGCAGCGCAAGCCTATGAAGAGGCAAAACAAGGGGCTGAAGAATTAGTTTTGGAAATAGAGGCGTTACTTATTCCAGAAGAAACACTTAGTGAATCAATTTCAACCTTACTAGAAAAGCATCAGCAAGGCGAACAACGATTAGCGCAATTGCAAAACGATTTATCACAAGCTAAAGACGCCTTGCATACAAAGCAAGCTAGCCTTAAAAATTCGCAAGGTAAGCTGCAAGGGCTTCAAGAACAACATCAAAAATTAACACTTGAAGAGCAGAGCTTACTAATAAAGGCACAAGCTGCACTTGAGCCATTAGAAGAGCTTAAACAAAGCTTAAAAGCCGTACTTGAAACATTACCTGACGACTTAACTCTAAATGCAGCGCAAAACCAATTAACAGGTATTACAAATCAGCTAGACAAGCTGGGTGCGGTTAACTTAGCAGCTATAGAAGAGTTTGATGTTGCAAAACAGCGCAGTGAGTATTTAGATAATCAGTTAGAGGATTTAACTAAAGCGTTAAATACCCTTGAAGGGGCTATTCGGAAAATAGATACCGAGACAAAAACACGCTTTAAAGCCACGTTTGATCAAGTTAATGAAGACTTTGCACAGCTGTTTCCTAAAGTTTTTGGTGGAGGGAGTGCGTATTTGGAATTAACCAGTGACGATTTACTTGAAAGTGGTGTTAGTATAATGGCACGGCCGCCAGGTAAGAAAAATTCAACTATTCACTTGTTAAGTGGTGGAGAAAAAGCGCTGACGGCATTATCATTAGTGTTTTCTATATTCAGGCTAAATCCAGCCCCGTTTTGTATGCTGGATGAAGTTGACGCACCATTAGATGACGCAAACGTTGTTCGCTTTTGCCGTTTGGTGGAAGAAATGTCACAATCAGTGCAATTTATTTATATAAGTCATAACAAAATTGCAATGGAGATGGCGGGGCGTTTAACCGGTGTGACTATGGCAGAGCCGGGTGTATCTCGAATGGTTGCAGTAGATATTGAACAAGCGGTGCAACTTGCACACGCATAAATTTTTATAACACGTGTATTAGTTTTTAATTACTATACAGGTTTTAGGCATAACAAATAATAAAAGGTGAGGGGATGGCCGAACAATTAAGATGGGTTTTAATCATTATCAGTGTGATTGTCATTGGTGGCTTATTAGTCCATGGTTTATGGTCTGTAAGAAAAAAAGAGAGCCCAGATACGTCCGTTAATGAACGGGTTGAACCACTCCAAGAAAGCCAAACAGCTTCCTCTCATTCATATAGTCAAAAAGCTGAGCCAAAAGAGCCGGTAATTAGTGAGCGTGACGAACCACAGCTAGGGGAACTTAACTTTGATGCTAATGAGCCTCAAATTGAGCCCAGCGCGCCAGAGGTTCCTATTGAAGATGACCTGAGTGTTGTTGACGATTTAGAATCGGTTGAGCAAACTAATGAACAACCAAAAGAGCCAGTACCCGATTTTGTTATTGTACATATACAAATGCCAGAAGGTTTAACTATGCAAGGCAGCAAGTTATTACCTGCTGTGAATACGCTTGGTTTTAAATATTCTGAAGAAGGCTTTTTTAATCGTCATTTAGACCCTGCAGGCCAAGGACCAGTGTTGTTTAGACTAGTTAATATGTACAACCCAGGAACGTTCGATATAGACAATATGGAACAGTTTAGCACCGCAGGTGTGAGCTTATTTATGACCTTGCCGTGTGACGGTGACGGGCTAGCAGCCTTTAATATGTTGCACAGTGCGGCTAAAAAAATAGCCGACGAATTTGGCGCGCACATATTAGACGCAGAACGCGAAGAAATGAGTGTTGAGCGTGTAAGGCAATATGTTGAGCAGGTTCGTGCTTTTTCAGCTTAACAATTTGTAATATATAATTTTTACAAGCCACTGGGCGATATCGTCAAAGTGGCTTTTTTATGTTTTTTGAGGTTTAAATGTCTAGCAGCATTAGTGAGCAAATTAATCATCTTCGTACCCTATTAGAGCAGCACAACTATAATTATTATGTGCTTGATACCCCCAGCATTCCCGATGCTGAATACGATAGGCTATTACGCGAACTCAGTGCGCTTGAAACACAAAACCCTGAATTTTTATCTGCTAATTCACCGACTCAAAAAGTAGGTGGTGCAGCGCTTAGTAAATTTGAGCAAGTTGCTCATCAAGTGCCAATGCTATCGCTTGATAATGCGTTTAGCGAAGATGAATTTACGGGCTTTAATCGCAGAATAAAAGAGCGCTTAATGAGCACAAATGAGCTCACTTTTTGCTGTGAGCCAAAACTTGATGGGTTAGCGGTATCTATTATTTATCGTGATGGAGTGTTGGTACAAGCTGCAACACGGGGTGATGGCTTTACAGGCGAGAATATTACTCAAAATGTAAAAACAATTCGTAACGTCCCCCTTAAGTTGCGTGGCAACTACCCCAAAGAGCTTGAAGTGCGTGGTGAAGTATTTATGGACAGCGCTGGGTTTGAAAAGCTAAACAATGAAGCGCAAAAGCGTGGCGAAAAAGTATTTGTAAATCCACGTAATGCGGCGGCAGGTAGCCTACGCCAGCTAGACTCTAAAATTACCGCAAAACGCCCACTGATGTTTTATGCATACAGTACTGGTTTGGTTGCTGATGGCTCAATCCCTGAGGATCACTTTCAGCAATTAGAAAAGTTAACTGATTGGGGCTTACCCCTTTGTCCAGAAACAAAGCTGGTGGAAGGGCCACAAGCTGCACTTGATTATTATGATGATATTTTAACGCGTCGCAGTGAGCTTAAATATGAAATTGACGGCGTGGTAATAAAAGTTAATAAAAAAGCCCTACAAGAGCGTTTAGGCTTTGTAGCGCGTGCACCTCGTTGGGCTATTGCCTATAAATTTCCGGCGCAAGAGGAAGTCACTCAACTCCTTGATGTAGAGTTTCAAGTTGGTCGTACAGGTGCAATTACGCCTGTTGCTCGTTTAGAACCTGTGTTTGTAGGCGGTGTAACGGTGTCTAATGCAACGCTTCACAATGGTGATGAAATTGCTCGGTTAGGCGTTAAAGTCGGCGATACGGTGATTATACGCCGTGCTGGCGATGTGATTCCGCAGATAACACAAGTTGTGCTTGAACGCAGGCCCACAGATGCAAGAGACATTGTGTTTCCATCAGCTTGCCCTATTTGTGACTCCCATGTAGAAAAAGTAGAAGGGGAAGCTGTAGCCCGTTGTACTGGTGGCCTAGTATGCCCCGCGCAGCGCAAGCAAGCTATAAAGCACTTTGCCTCGCGTAAGGCACTAGATATAGATGGTCTTGGCGATAAAATTGTTGATCAATTAGTGGACCGTGAGCTTATAAAAACTCCGGCTGATTTATTTATATTAAAGCAAGGTCACTTTGAATCACTTGAACGCATGGGGCCTAAATCGGCTAAAAACTTAGTTACTGCTTTAAATGAAGCAAAAGCGACTACGCTTGCTAAATTTTTATATTCATTGGGTATTCGAGAAGCCGGTGAGGCTACGGCACAGAATTTAGCGAATCACTTTTTAACGCTAGAGAATATTATTAGTGCTAGTGTTGAAAGCCTCACACAAGTAAGCGATGTAGGCGATATTGTGGCATCGCATGTCCGAGGCTTTTTTGATGAAGAGCACAATTTAGCGGTGGTCAATGCGCTTATTGAGCAAGGTGTTCATTGGCCAGCACTAAGTGCACCGTCAGAGGATGAGCAACCGCTGGCGGGGCTTACTTATGTACTTACAGGTACGCTCAATACGCTTAACCGCAATGATGCCAAAGCGCGCTTACAACAGCTAGGTGCAAAGGTGTCAGGTAGTGTATCTGCTAAAACTGATGCTTTAGTAGCGGGTGAAAAAGCCGGCTCTAAACTCACAAAGGCTCAAGATTTGGGGATAGACGTGCTCACAGAGGATGGTTTAATCGAGCTCCTTAAAAAGCATAACGGCTAGGAAAATAGTAATGAGCCAATACGGACCTCAATACTGGGATAAATACGGGAGTTATCGCACGCCTGTTGCGTTTCACTTAAGTGTAGTGGTGTTGCTGCGTGCTTATTTTATTTGGGTTATTGCGGCACTGAGCCGACGACCAGAGCTAGATTTAATGTCGTTATTTTTTAGATCTAAAAGCGACTTTTTTATTGCTATTGCCATTGGCAGTATTGCGATATTACCTACGTTGTTATTTTGCTTGCGCCGCCCTCGCGATTCACATAGCGCCACTGACAGATTGGCGAGTATTTGGCGGCATATGCGTTGGCCATTAATTGTATGCGCGCTAATAGATTTAACGTGGCTAATAGTACAAGCGGCACATAGCCATTACCGGTTTTCACTTTTTTTAGCGGTGCAAATGGTTATTGTGTTTTGGGTGCTTTGGTATTTAGTTAAAAGTCGTTATTTAACCGTGTTTTTTAAAGATTGGCCTGAGCCAACAGAAAAAGCATCAGATGACAAAAAAGATCTTAAAAGGGATTCATAGTGGACGCAGTAAACAAAAAAATAGCATTAATCATTGCACTCATCGGCTGTGTGCTTATTGGTTTAATGTTTGCTTTTGAGTTATTTGAAGTTATGTGGTTTAAAGTATTGATAGGAGTGTGGGTGTTTGTATTTTGTTCAAGCATGTATAGGCTTACACCACTATTTAAAGCGCGAAACCGTTTAGAGCACTTTGTTCAACGCGATGCGCAGCACTTACTAGTGTTTAGCCTAATGGGCTTTTTTGATAAAAAACATGGTCCAAATTGGTTGGTTATACAAAGTATTGAGCGCGTAGTGAGTAAAGATGACGAGCTAATTATTTGTAGCAATAATGACCGGCAACTAAGTGTTAGCTTACCCGTTAAAAAAGCGGAATTAGAGGCGTTTATGCAGCGTATTTTTACTACTGCAGAAAAGCAAACTATTACCTTTGAACAAGCTTGATCGCGGCGTCATTCATCCACGTAACAATAAAAAGATTTAGCCATATAACCTGATCTTTGTTTTATATAAATTAATTATCTAGAGGCCAGATTATACACCCTATTCGTAATACAGGTTTTCATGAGGTTACTATGTTGAAATGGAAAGATGTGATTAACTTTGCCAATAATGGCAACCCTGCACCCAGTAAAAAAGTCATTAAAACCGATGAACAATGGCGTGAACAATTATCAGAAAACGAATACTACGTAACTCGTATGAAGGGGACAGAGCGTCCTGATATGTCTGGCAGTTGTACATTACTAGAGCCCGGTAAATATGTGTGTGTTTGTTGTGATAATTTATTGTTTGATGCTGACGAAAAATTTGAAAGCGGAACAGGCTGGCCTTCATTTACTCAGCCAGCAACAATAGAAGCAATAGGCTACGTACGCGACGTCAGCCATGGCATGGAGCGTGTAGAGGTTGTATGCAACGTGTGTGATGCGCATTTAGGGCATATATTTCCAGATGGCCCACTACCAACGGGCCTTCGATACTGCGTTAATGGCGCAGCAATGAAAAAGCTTTAGTCTTTGAGGTTTAGCTTCATCTCTTTTGCTTGATTCATAATTTTATCTAAGCGCTGCGCTTGATCTGCTGGCAGGTCAGATTTGTCCAATAAGGCGTAGCATTTTTTAGCAAGTCCTATATTCAATGAGCTGCCACTTTGCTTGGTCGAATCAAACAAGCATTGTAATAAATTAAGTGCAATGCTTTGATTGCGTGGCATAACTCTAAACGCATGCGTAAATGCTTCAAGTGCTGTGTTTAATTGCCCTTTGTTAAATTGGGTTACCGCATGGTTATTAAGTTCTTTTGGCCCCATTTTAATGTCACGTCGTTCGCTTTGTTGTTGCTGTATATAGCGTAAGTAGGTGGGTTCGCTGGTATTTGGGTGTCTTTCACAATGATTAATTATTTGCGAAAATAACATTTGCGCCTTTTGATGAAACCCTAGCTCATGAAAGGCTTTTGCTTTATCAAGTGCGCCATCTACTGAGCGTATTATAGAGTCGTCATCTTCTAATTGTTCAATGAGCTTTTTAGCTTTTTGATGCTCATCTTTTAAATAATGAAGCCGCGCATTAAGCACATCAATTTGCGATTGATTCGTACTGTTAGGAAATTGGGTTTTTAAATCGTTTATATACTTATTTGTCTGCCTTGAAATTCGCTGCACTTGATCGGTTTGATCCGTTGTTAACGCAAAATCGATTCCTGCTCGAGCCGCATTTAAGTAAATGTCGGGATGATCGTAAATAGAGTGCTTAGCAAAGTTTGCTATATCTTTTTGTGTTAGATAGTTTTTTTCGTAGTCGTGATTAATTAACGAGACTGTACTTAACGATTTTTGACGCGATATATTACGTGGTGCAATTGTGGCAGCTTGGCTCAAAAAATCTTGTGCCAATTCAAATTGATTGAGTTTTATTTCTAACCGGCCTAGTAAGTCTAATGCAACAAGGCGGGTTTCTTGACGTTCTAGCATGGTTTTTAACATGCGCTGCGCCAAAATGTGCTCGTTGTTGGCTATAAGTGCTTCAACTAGCCCCACCTTTGCCCAGGCAAACTTTTGAATGTCGAGGACGGATTTAAAAAAATCTTTGGCCTCTTGAGCCCGCTTTAACCGAAGAAGAGCGTCACCTTTCAGGCGAAGTAAGATAGGGCTGTAATTATTGTCTTTTCTTTCAAGTGCGGCATCAATATATTTTACTGCTTTTGAATCATTGCCATCATCAATAAGCATGTATACGGTTTGAAGATCGTGTTTGCGCTTTAAAATACGTTCAATTCGGGTTTTGAGTTCTTGCCCTGTAAAAGGTTTAACTAAAAAATCATCCGGTTGAAGCTCAAGTACACTGTGTACTAATGAGCCACTTGTTTCAGCTGAAATAAAGATAAAGCCAGTGGAGTTTTTTATAAGTTTTTTTACTCTTAGCTCTTCGTACAATTGGTAACCGTCTTGGTGTTTGTTTAAATTAAACGAACAAACAATTAAATCAAACGATTCACTTAAACATTGCTCTTTGGCTGAATTTGCATGATCGGCAAAACTCAACTGCCGAAAGCCGAGCCTTTCTAACGATTGTTTCATATAGCTTTGAGCAAGCGGTTGCTCTTCGACTATTAGTATTTTGGCTTTTGAAAATATCTTAGTTGGCATTGGCTTAAGCGTTATCACTTTTAACACAGACTATAATCAACAGTTTAGCTGCTTACAAGAGAATTTAAATGCTAGCTGTATTTATTAGGTAATTAGGTTTAACTAATACGTTTATATGGTCATAAAGTGTCATTTTTATCCAGTGCTGTAATAACGGGTTATGTACGTATTTGAATAGGTACTAAATAATAGGGCGTGGTTAATCTGTTATTACTAGTAAAGAAAGGGGGGGCTCTTTTTTATAATAGATTTAATTATTCGAATAAGAATTTAATAAAAATAGGAAAGGAATTAAAAATAGATATCTAGGAAGTATTTATATGTGGTGGGTGATACTGGACTTGAGCCAGTGATCTTCGCCATTATTTGTAAAGAAAGGCGATGCTCTTTTTTATAAAAAATCTAAATATTCAAATATGAATTTAATAAAAATAGGAAAGGAATTAAAAATAGATATCGAGGAAGTGTTTATATGTGGTGGGTGATACTGGACTTGAACCAGTGTTCTTCGCCATTATTTGTAAAGAAAGGCGATGCTCTTTTTTATAATAAATCTAAATATTCAAATAGGAATTTAATAAAAATAGGAAAGGAATTAAAAATAGATATCGAGGAAGTATTTATATGTGGTGGATGATGCTGGACTTGACCAGTGACCCTCGCCATTATTTGTAAAGAAAGGCGATGCTCTTTTTTATAATAGATTTAATTATTGGAATAAGAATTTAATAAAAATAGGAAAGGAATTAAAAATAGATACCGAGGAAGTATTTATATGTGGTGGGTGATACTGGACTTGAACCAGTGACCCTCGCCTTGTAAGGGCGATGCTCTCCCAACTGAGCTAATCACCCACATATAATAGGTATTACTTTTTTAAACTTATCAATTAATCGCTTAGTATAATTTGGTGGGTGATACTGGACTTGAACCAGTGACCCTCGCCTTGTAAGGGCGATGCTCTCCCAACTGAGCTAATCACCCAAATTATATATTTAATATGCACCATTCTAAGAATGGTGGGTCGTACTGGACTTGAACCAGTGACCCTCGCCTTGTAAGGGCGATGCTCTCCCAACTGAGCTAACGACCCATATTAAATTTTAAAACGCGACTATCAATATAATAGATTTATATGTGGTGGGTGATACTGGACTTGAACCAGTGACCCTCGCCTTGTAAGGGCGATGCTCTCCCAACTGAGCTAATCACCCACATATAAATTAAAACGCTACTATTAAAATAAATAGTACTGGACTTTAACCAGTGAACCTCGCCGTTACTTGGAAGTAGCGGTAATGCTCTCTTTTTTCTAAACTGAGTAATGACCCATTTAGATTTTTGTAATATGCACCATTCTGAAAATGGTGGGTCGTACTGGACTTGAACCAGTGACCCTCGCCTTGTAAGGGCGATGCTCTCCCAACTGAGCTAACGACCCATATTACATGCTACTACCTATAGTAAGTAGTACTGGACTTTAACCAGTGAACCTCGCCATCCTTTATAAAAAGCGGTGATGCTCTCTTTTCTTGTAACTGAGCTAACGACCCATATTACAATTTAAACTACTATTTTTATAATAGGTTTTATATGTGGTGGGTGATACTGGACTTGAACCAGTGACCCTCGCCTTGTAAGGGCGATGCTCTCCCAACTGAGCTAATCACCCACATATAAATTAAAACGCTACTATTAAAATAAATAGTACTGGACTTTAACCAGTGAACTTCTCTGTTACATGAAGTATCAGTGATGTTCTCTTTTTCTAAATGAACATAGAGTCCGTATAGAATTTAGATGCGAACACTTTTAAAAGTGGTGGGTGATACTGGACTTGAACCAGTGACCCTCGCCTTGTAAGGGCGATGCTCTCCCAACTGAGCTAATCACCCACATATAAATTAAAACGCTACTATTAAAATAAATAGTACTGGACTTTAACCAGTGAACTTCTCTGTTACATGAAGTATCAGTGATGTTCTCTTTTTCTAAATGAACATAGAGTCCGTATAGAATTTAGATGCGAACACTTTTAAAAGTGGTGGGTGATACTGGACTTGAACCAGTGACCCTCGCCTTGTAAGGGCGATGCTCTCCCAACTGAGCTAATCACCCACATCTAAACAACTCCACATTGCTGCGTTGTTGTGGGGCGCTATTATAGATAGAGTTGAAAATGTGTCAACACTTGAATGACAAAAATGTACTGAATGAAGGTTTTATAAACAACAAGATATGGCGGGCGTCTATTTTATAGGCAAAACATGTTCAGTAACGTAATTGTGTGGTGTATTTGTGGTGTTTATAACTCACATTAGTGGTTAATCTAGTTTTTTTGGGGAATACACAAGCGATTACTTTTAATTGTTGAACATTTAAACCTTCTATAATAAGAATATATATTTTGTTACCTCTCTAAAAAGTCATAACAAATAAAATAGAAAAAGTATTTTAAAGTGCAACTATAAAAAGCATGTGTGTTTTACTGCATTTACCTAACTGGCCTGTTGATATGAAAGTACAGTGTTAGGTCGGTAATTTATAAATTATATTTGCAATGTTTGAATTGCATATAAATGTATACCTTTTGAGGGTAGGGTAGTGAACTACCATTCACTGACTAGCAACGCTACATAAAATAAAAGTGTAGGGGAGTCGCATTAGGGCAATGATTTTAATCAAATTGTGTTTTTTAGCATGCTTGATAGCCAGTTTGTTGAAAATTAAACCATTTAAATAAAGCTGGATAAAAAACTGTTGACTTTATTTTGGGTGGTGCATAGAATGCGCCCCGCACTAAGCAATACACGACGTAGTTATTACGGCGAGTGTTGATTAAGTTGGGGCTATAGCTCAGCTGGGAGAGCGCTTCGCTGGCAGTGAAGAGGTCTGCGGTTCGATCCCGCATAGCTCCACCAATTATTAGTGTTTGTCCTAGGGTAGCAGTTTTCTGTGTCCCCATCGTCTAGAGGCCTAGGACACCGCCCTTTCACGGCGGTAACAGGGGTTCGAATCCCCTTGGGGACGCCATCTAGCTTTAAGCTAGAGGTGGTTTTACCAAGAGAATAGCGTAACAATTAAAGCTCGAGTCTTTACTTGTATTATATGCATTACCTTAGCAACTCATGATGTGAGTCAAACTCATCAAATGTCCTAGTGACACATTTATGTGTCCCCATCGTCTAGAGGCCTAGGACACCGCCCTTTCACGGCGGTAACAGGGGTTCGAATCCCCTTGGGGACGCCACTTACTATTTTAATAGTCAGTGTAGTGTTATTAAGAAAGCTCGCCTGAAACGAGTCAAACCATTCAGTTGTCCTAGTGACACATTTATGTGTCCCCATCGTCTAGAGGCCTAGGACACCGCCCTTTCACGGCGGTAACAGGGGTTCGAATCCCCTTGGGGACGCCACTTACTATTTTAATAGTCAGTGTAGTGTTATTAAGAAAGCTCGCCTGAAACGAGTCAAACCATTCAGTTGTCCTAGTGACACATTTATGTGTCCCCATCGTCTAGAGGCCTAGGACACCGCCCTTTCACGGCGGTAACAGGGGTTCGAATCCCCTTGGGGACGCCACTTACTATTTTAATAGTCAGTGTAGTGTTATTAAGAAAGCTCGCCTGAAACGAGTCAAACCATTCAGTTGTCCTAGTGACACATTTATGTGTCCCCATCGTCTAGAGGCCTAGGACACCGCCCTTTCACGGCGGTAACAGGGGTTCGAATCCCCTTGGGGACGCCACTTACTATTTAATAGTCAGTGTAGTGTTGTTAAGAAAGCTCGCCTGAAACGAGTAAAACCATTCAGTTGTCCTAGTGACACATTTATGTGTCCCCATCGTCTAGAGGCCTAGGACACCGCCCTTTCACGGCGGTAACAGGGGTTCGAATCCCCTTGGGGACGCCACTTACTATTTCAATAGGGAAGTGAAGTGTTGTTAAGATATCCACAGATTTTCTTCTAAAATTAGTTATCATTTTCTCTTAAAGATTAAGTGTTTACACTTAGTTACAAAACCATAGTAATTTCCCTTCAATACAACTTGTTGTAACTCTACTTAGTCCTTAAACTCATTGAGTTAATTAAAAATGGACTAAAAAATGAAACTCTCAAAAATAGCACTTACAGTATTATTAGCATCAGGGTTAGCTGCTTGTAATAGCTCAACCCAAGCAATTGATAAAAATACCGCAGCAGAAGTATCAATTCCAGGCGTTACACTCATAGAATCTGTTCAAGCTAATCCTAACGATATCAACATACCTTATAAAAAATATAAACTTGATAATGGTCTAACAGTTATCGTTCATGAAGATCATTCAGATCCACTAGTGCACGTTGATGTTACCTACCATGTTGGATCTGCTCGCGAAGAACTTGGTAAGTCAGGTTTTGCTCATTTTTTTGAGCATATGATGTTTCAAGGATCTGAAAATGTTGCTGACGAAGAGCATTTTAAAATAATCTCAGAGGCAGGTGGTACTTTAAATGGAACTACTAATTCAGATAGAACAAATTATTTTGAAACAGTCCCTGTAAATCAGTTAGAAAAGATGTTGTGGTTAGAGTCTGACAGAATGGGCTTTTTATTAGATGCTGTGACTCAAGAAAAATTTGAAGTACAACGAGAAACTGTAAAAAATGAACGAGGTCAACGAGTCGATAATCGTCCTTATGGTCGTTTAGGTGAGCGTATGGCACAAGCAATGTATCCCGATGGACATCCGTATTCGTGGCCTGTTATTGGATTTATGGACGATCTAAATCGTGTGAATGTTAATGACCTAAAAGCATTCTTTTTGAAATGGTATGGTCCTAATAACGCAACGCTTACCATTGGTGGAGACATCAACGCTAATGAAATATTGCCATTAGTTACTAAATACTTTGCGCCAATCCCAAAAGGCCCTGAAATACCTAAAGTTGAAAAAAAAGCGGTAACACTAAATGCTGATAGATATATATCGATGGAAGATAAAGTTCATTTACCTTTACTGGCAATGAGTTTTCCAACGACTTATGCTCGCTCTGAGGATGAAGCACCACTAGATATACTTGCCGAAATTTTAGGTGGTGGCAATAACTCATTACTTTATAAAAACCTAGTAAAAACTCAACTTGCAGTTCAAGCTAGTGCCAATCACCCATGCCAAGAGTTATCTTGCTCAATTAGTATTTATGCTTTACCAAACCCCACATCAGGTAAAACGTTAGCTGATATGGAAAAAATTGTACGTGATTCATTTACTGAATTTGAAAAGCGCGGTGTTACACAAGACGATTTAGATAAAGTAAAAGCAAAAATAGAATCGGGTGCAATATTTGGCTTACAAAGCGTATCCGGAAAGGTATCTCAACTTGCTGCATCAGAAACATTTACGGGCAATCCAAACTCAACTAAAGCTGAAATTGCACGCTATAACAGTGTGACAAAAGCAGATGTTATGCGTGTATTTAATCAATACATTAAAGGTAAATCTTCAGTTATTATGAGTGTAGTTCCAGAGGGACAAACTCAACTTATAGCCGCTCCAGATAATTTTACTCCTAAGAAGCATGATTTTGGAGGCCCCTCGACAACCTCTGCTGATGATTTAGTCGCCCGAAGAGCTGTTGATACATTTGATCGAAGTGTTCAGCCTGTAGCGGGTGCAAACCCTGCTGTAGACGTACCTGCGCTTTGGCAAACTAAGACCGACAACGGTATTAAAATATTGGGCACTCAAAGCAGTGAAACACCCACTACAGCTGTATTCATTAAAATACCGGGTGGCTTTTATAACGAGCAGACTAGTAAAGTGGGTTTATCGTCGATGACTGCATCGTTAATGAGCGAGTCAACGCAAAACTATACTACAGAGGAAATGAGTAACGCGCTTGAAAAACTGGGTAGCCAAGTAAGCATATACGCTGATAAAACACACACAAATGTATATGTTTCTACCTTGACTAAAAACCTAGACGCAACATTAAAGCTTGTTGAAGAAAAGTTATTTAGACCAGCATTTAATGCCGATGATTTTGAGCGTAATAAAAAGCAAATCATTCAAAATATTCAACATTCAATGAAGGATGCTGGGTATTTAGCATCTAATACATATAGCAAATTACTATATGGCGACAATATAGCTGCACTTCCAAGTTCTGGAACGCTTAATAGTATTGAGGCTATTACATTAGATGACGTTGAAACTTTTTATAAAGCCAACTTTAAACCACAAGGTGCTCAAGTCATTATAGTGTCAGATTTAAGTGAAGCTGATGTCGAACCAAAAGTTAAATCAGCACTTGCTAACTGGCAAGGGAAAGGCCAAAGTTTTGATGTAGACTTTACCGAGCCTAACGTTCAAACAAACGTAATTTATCTTGTGGATAAACCTGGTGCGCCGCAATCACAAATTCGTATCGGTAAACGCGATATGGTTGAAGATATTACAGGTGAATTTTTTAAAGCTAATTTAATGAACTTTGCGCTTGGTGGTACTTTTAACAGCCGTATCAATCTAAATTTACGAGAGGATAAAGGCTATACATATGGTGCTCGTTCACGTTTTTGGGGTGATAAAACATCAGGTGGTTTTACAGCCTCTGCAGCAGTAAGAGCTGATTCGACTGCTGCGTCTATTACAGAGTTTACTAATGAGCTTAATAACTACGCTCAAAACGGTGTAACAGACGAAGAGCTGATGTTTATGCGTAAGGCAATTAACCAAAAAGATGCGCTTAAATACGAAACCCCTAATGCAAAACTTGGCTTTTTGGCACAAATTTTAGAGTTTGATTTAGAACCTAACTTTGTAAAAGAAAGAAATAAGATTGTTAGCACTATTAGTAAAGAAGAAATTAATGCTTTAGCTAAAAAGCACTTAAATGCTAAAGATATGATTTACCTAGTGGTTGGAGATGCAAAGACATTGCGTCCAGAGCTTGAGAAATTAGGTATGAAGGTTGTTGATTATAGTCTTTAATATTTAATTGAATAATCGGTATGATAAAGCAGCTTTTTAGCTGCTTTAATTTTATCTCTTCTCTATTCAGGGCTTATAAATATTTTACTTGTTAACCTATATAAAACTTCCAGAAAAAGAGGAGGATTTATGGCAAGTGGATGGGCGCGAGATGGCGCAATTCAAGAGCAAATAGATGCAAGTGTTAACGATGCAGTACAATATGCAAGAAGAAACTTAATCACTGGAGCTAGTGCTGAGATTTGCGATGAGTGTGACGAGAAAATACCACAAGCAAGAAGGTTAGCATTACCAGGCGTACGCTACTGCATTTCATGCCAAGCAGAATTAGAAGGACTACCCAGCAATTCTAACGCGTTCAATCGCCGTGGTAGTAAAGATAGTCAACTACGATAAAGGTGCCAAAGGCACCTTTTTTTATGGGTAAAATACCACGCATTATTATTTATGATTTTTTCTGAATAAGCTCAATTGCATACCCATCAGGGTCTTTAACGAATGCAATTTGGGTTGTCCCACCTTTAACTGGGCCGGGTTCTCGACTTATATTTCCACCTGCCGCTTTTATGTCATCGCACGCTTTATATATGTCTTCAAATTCAATGGCGATGTGCCCGTAGGCGTCTCCTAAGCTGTAACTACTTTGATCCCAGTTGTATGTTAGCTCAAGGACGGTTGTATCTTTTTCGTCGCCATAGCCTATAAAGGCCAATGTGTATCGGTACTCTTCATTTTCAGAGCGACGTAGCTCTTTCATACCAAGAACATGCGTGTAAAACGCAATGGATTTTTCTAAATTTGTAACGCGAAGCATAGTGTGTAATAAGCGCATTTAAGTAACCTTAAACTTTATTTGAATGTAGTCGGCCTTTCATTCAGACGTTTTGAAATACGTTTTTTATAGAAGGCGTATTGCTTTGTTAGTTTGAGATTATATGAGGGCAGCACATGTTTATTACAACCAATAAAACGTCCATTTATTATTTATATGTGAGTTAACAACTTAAATTAATTACCAATTTTAAATAAAAATGCGACTGGTCAGCCAATTTTTACGCTTATTGGTCAACCTGTCACTGAAAGTTTATTTTAATATTATTTAACAATGCTTTTACACGAAGAGTTAGGTTTTGGTTTTTATCTTGTTGTAATTGCTGGGTATTTTTATTTCTATTAGCATTTGGTTGTAACTGGCTAATTTACAAAAAGTAACTTATTGGTTGACAATAAATGCATTTGGTCATAATGTTTGTGCATACCAATTGGTAACCTCGTTAACGTTGTTACTAAATGGGTTAGCAATTAATCAGAGTTACACTAAATTTTAAATTTAAATAAGAGCATAAAAAATGCAAAACCAATGAAAATTTGGTTTAACATTTTTACTTTAATAAAGCACAAAAGACTTATTTATTTAACTAAATATAGTGGCTCTACTGAATTAAATAAAAGACAGAGCGTACCTATTTTATGGGGTAAATCATTACTCATTATCATAAAAGTTTGCGCCATCATATCTAGGAGTTTTTCATGTCAAAACCTGTAATCGGTTTCATCGGTCTAGGCCTTATGGGCGGCAATATGGCCGAAAATTTACAAAACAAAGGCTATGAGCTGATTGTTATGGATTTAAGCAAAGATGCAGTTGCTGCATGTGTTGCTCGAGGCGCAAAAACAGCAAGCACGGCGAAAGAACTTGCTTCAGGTGCAGATATTGTAATGCTTTGTCTAACAACTTCAGCTGTTGTTGAAAAAATTGTTTACGCAGATGATGGTATTTTAGCTGGGATCAAAGAAGGCGCAGTGCTTGTGGACTTCGGTACATCGATACCATCTTCAACTAAAAAAATTGGTGCTGACTTAGCTGCTAAGGGTGCTGGTATGATTGACGCGCCATTAGGTCGTACACCTGCACATGCCAAAGATGGTTTATTAAATATTATGGCGTCTGGCGATATGGCGACCTTTAATAAAGTGAAATCTGTATTAGAAGACCAAGGCGAAAACGTTTTTCACTTAGGTGATTTAGGCGCTGGCCACACAACTAAGTTAATCAATAACTTTATGGGAATGACGACTGTATGTGCTATGTCACAAGCGTTTGCTGTTGCAGAGCTTGCAGGTGTAGACCGTCAGCAATTGTTCGACATAATGTCTACTGGTCCGTCAAACTCCCCGTTTATGCATTTTTGTAAAAACTACGCGGTTGATAATGTAAGCGACTTGGGTTTTTCTATCGCCAATGCAAATAAAGACTTAGGCTATTTTTTACAAATGGTTGAAGATTTAGGCACTCAATCAAAAATTGCTGAAGGTTCGTCTGCTAACTTACAAGCTGCATTTGACGCAGGTATGGGGCAAGGCAACGTGCCAGAGATATTTGATTACTTCAAAAAACTAGAAAAGTAATTCTTTTCTAGCTTTAAAGCGCTTTAAGCTTATGACTTAAAGCGCTTCAACACACATGACACCAATTGACTTAAGTCTTTATGTATTGTCAGTCTATTTAACCCTGATAGCGCATTTACTTAGTCACAACGAAAAAGAGTTAACTATGCGTTTGATTAATACAATAAAGCTTAGTCTAGTTCTCATCGGTTGCCTATCAACACACATAGCGGCCAAAGATTATTTTGTAGAGGACCAACAGGCTTTCAACGATATTGCAGCAAACCTACTTGCAGGCGATAAAGTTATTCTTAAAAATGGAACTTGGTCTGATTTTGAAATTTTATTACAGGGTCAGGGTAAAAAAAATGCACCTATTACGTTAACAGCTGAAACACATGGCAGCGTTATTTTATCAGGCCAATCTAATCTTCGTCTTGCGGGTCAATATCTTGAAGTGTCGGGTTTAGTTTTTAAAGATGGTTATACACCCAGTTCTGCAGTAATTGAGTTTCGTCGTGATAAAAAAGAGTTAGCTTACCACTCACGTGTTACCAACGTTGTGATCGACAATTACAATAATCCAGATAAGCGAGAGTCAGATTACTGGGTAGCGCTATACGGCCAACACAATAGATTTGACCACAGTCACCTAGTGGGAAAAAGAAATAAAGGTGTGACAGTCGCTGTTCGATTAAATACTCCTCAAAGCCAACAAAATCATCACAAAATTGACAATAATTATTTTGGCTACCGTCCTACATTTGGATCCAATGGTGGCGAAACACTACGAATAGGTACAAGTCATTATTCTTTAACTGACTCGTATACCTTGGTTGAAAACAACTACTTTGAGCGCACTAATGGTGAAGTTGAAATAATATCTGTTAAGTCAGGTAAAAATACCCTTAAAAATAATGTGTTTTATGAAGCTCGAGGCACACTAACGCTACGCCATGGCAATGGTAATCTAATAGAAGAAAACGTATTTATTGGTAATGGTGTTGATCATACTGGCGGTATTCGCGTAATCAACAAAGACCAAATTGTTAAAAATAACTACCTAGAAGGGTTAACTGGCTACCGCTTCGGGAGTGGTTTCACTGTGATGAATGGCGTACCTAATTCATCAATTAATCGCTACCATCAGGTAGAAAACGCCACAATCGAAAATAATACATTCGTAAATGTACGTCACATACAGCTCGCGGCAGGAAGTGATGCTGAACGCAGTGCAGTCCCAATAAACAGCACAATGAGCAACAATTTGATTGTAAATCAAAGTGGTAATCAGCCGTTTACAACATTTGACGACGTGACTGGTTTAGTCCTTAGTAATAATGCTGCCAATACCAATGTGTTAGATGAGCTAGCTTATGGTGTAGAAAAGCAAGATATAAAGCTAAAAAAATCCAAAAATGGATTATTTTACCCAGTATCTAAAAAGTTAACTGTAGGCGTAAAACGCGACTTAAAAGTATTACAAAAAGAAGAAGTAGGTGTTAGTTGGTATCCTAAAACACCTGCATTAACAGCATTTGATTCGGGCAAAACAATCAATGTAAAAGCGGGTGCAGATGCTTTATTAAATGCTATTGCGAATGCTAATACAGGTGATGTATTGGTATTGGCACCTGGTCAATACGATATTCCTAAATTAGTAAAAATAAACAAAACACTTACCATAAAGGCAAAGAAAGAAGGCCAATCAAAGCTTACCTTTCAACGTTCTACCTTATTTGAAATTCATGATGGCGGCAGCTTAAAAATTGATGGTTTATCAATTTCAGGTGAGAACGCGCCTGACGCCATTGGTAACAGTGTGGTTCGTACACAAAAGTGGGGAATGATAGAAAATTACCGCCTTGAAATGACAAATACAGAAATCAATGCATTAGATATTAATCATTCATTTCATTTTTTCGTCACTGGTAAAGGGGCTATGGCCGATACCATTGTATTAAATAATAATACATTTAATGAAATTACGGGTGATGTATTACGCCTAAATACAGAAATCGAAGACTTAGGTGTTTACAACGCAGAGTACGTGACGGTTACGGGCAATAGCTTTAAAAATGTAAAAGGCAGTTTAGTAAAACTCTACCGAGGCGGGTCTGACGAGAGTACATTTGGCCCTCATTTTGAGATGAAAAATAATACGCTTAACAATGTTGGCCTTGGTAAACGCAATAAAGAAAAAGCCAGTATTTATGTTCATGGTGTGCAGGTAACTAATATTGAAAATAACGAGTTCACTAATTCTGCACCCATAGTCGTTGAGCATACTGTTGGCGAGCCAATCACAAAAGTATTAAAAAATACATTTAAAGAAACACCCGCCCCAAGTGTAAAAGAACTAAGAGTTAAAGGTCCGCATACCGCAATTCTTGAAAATAACAACGTGATAAGTGAGGGGCAGTAAACTGATGAATTTTTTTAAACGAACAACACACATAAAAGCTGCTTTTTTAGGTTTATTTTCATTGTTACTGTCATCAGTCGCCATTGCTGGGTCACATCCTAACCTTGTAATCACAATTGACGATGTAAAGCTCATGCGCCAAGCAATAAAGGGTGAGGGACAGTTTGCAACGGCGTATAACGATTTAAAAGCACAAGTAGATAAGCAAATAAAGCAGCCTATCACGGTACCAGTTCCAAAAGATGGTGGGGGCGGCTATACGCACGAACGCCATAAAAAGAACTATCAGGTAATGTACAACGCGGGGATTATTTATCAATTAAGCGAAGACGATAAATATGCTGCTTATGTTCGCGACATGCTGCTTGAATACGCAGCTCTTTATCCAACACTTGACGTTCATCCAAAGCGTAAAGTTAAATCACAAAACCCTGGCAAGCTATTTTGGCAAAGCCTGAATGAAGCTATGTGGCTTGTTTACACTATACAAGCTTACGACCTTATTTATGATTCATTAAGCGCCGCACAGGTTAAAGTTATAGAGGATGATTTAATGCGCCCTGTTTCATTGTTCACATCAGAGGGTCAACCGTCAACGTTTAATAAAGTACACAATCATGGTACATGGGCCACGGCTGGTGTAGGTATGGCAGGTTATGTATTAGACGAGCCTGAGTGGGTGGAAAAATCGCTATATGACCTAGACAAGTCGGGTAAAGGTGGCTTTATTAAACAATTAGAAATGCTGTTTTCACCACAAGGCTACTACAACGAAGGGCCGTATTATCAGCGTTTTGCATTATTGCCATTTGTTACGTTTGCTAAAGCAATAGAGAATAACGAGCCGCAACGTAATATTTTTGAATACCGCGATGGTGTGCTACTCAAAGCGATTGATACCACTATTCAACTTAGCTACAACGGTTTATTCTTCCCAATTAATGATGCTATAAAAAGTAAAGGTATCGACACTATTGAGCTGGTTCATGGCGTTACAGCAGCTTATGGGCTAACAAACGACACAGGTTATTTAGATATTGCGAAAAAACAAAAACAGACGATTTTATCTGGCGATGGCTTGAAAGTAGCTCAAGCGCTAGATAATCAAATGCAAACACCTTACGAGTTTAGATCTGTAGCGTTTGGTGATGGTAATGATGGTAAGCAAGGCGCGCTTGTAGTTATGAGAACACAAGTAGGTGGCGATCAAGCTGTTTTATTTAAACCTGCAGCACAAGGTTTGGGCCATGGCCATTTTGATAAATTAACTTGGCAATTTTATGATCGAGGTAACGAAATTGTATCTGACTACGGTGCGGCTCGTTTTTTAAACGTTGAAGCTAAGTTTGGTGGTCGTTATCTTCCAGAAAATGAAACCTACGCCAAGCATACCGTTGCACACAATACAGTTGTGGTAGATGAAACATCGCATTTCAATGCTAATGTAAAAGTGGGGAACAACAATCACCCAACACTAAATTATTTCACCACCAATGAGTTTGGTACTGTGGCAAACGGTTCAATTAGCTCGGCTTACAAAAACGTAGAGCTAGAGCGTACCCTTGCATTAATAAACTTACCAGAGCTTGATAGCACTATCACATTAGATATTTTTAATGCCAATGCTAAGACTAAACATCAATTTGATTTACCCCTTCATTACAAAGGGCAGCTCATTGACACAAGTTTTGACTTAAAAGCGAATGCATCACAGCTATCTGCATTAGGCAGTAATAATGGTTACCAGCATTTATGGCTTAAAGCACAAGCAACACCTCAAACTGGCCTTGCTAAGGTGACATGGCTAAATGATAACGGACGCTTTTATACGCAAACAAGTTTAGTTTCGGGCGATGAAGAATTCTTGTTTACTCAAATTGGTGCAAACGATCCACACTTTAATTTACGTAATGAAAATGGCTTTATTCGCCGAGTAGAAGATCAAAAACAGCATACGTTTGTATCTATTTTAGAGCCTCACGGTGAATATAACCCTAGTAAAGAATATACCCTAGAGGCTGTTAGCCGTGTGTCAGCTGCCAACTATATCGAGCAGGGTAATTTATTGCTCGTGCATTTAATCATTAAGAACAAAGCCTACTTAGTCGCTATTAATAAAGCGCACAGCAAAGCAAGCAACACATTCACATTTAAAAATAAGTCATTCACCTTAAACGACCGACTTGGCGTTTATGCGTTGAAGAATAATTAGGAGTAATTAGGATGCAAAAGCAAAGTGCACATTTTTCATTTGGTGACAAAACTGAAATTGAAGATTTAGGCAATGGTTTAAAGCGTCAAATGTTAGGTTTTAACGAAGAGCTTATGGCCGTTAAAATTTGGTTTGAAAAAGGCGCAATTGGTTATAACCATGCCCATAGACACTCACAAGTAACCTATGTAGTTGAAGGTGAATTTCACTTTAACATTGACGGCGTCACTGAAATTTTAAGACCCGGTGACAGCTGTTTTATTCCCCCGTTTGCAGATCATGGCGCTACATGCCCAACAGGTGGTATTTTAATCGATACTTTTAGTCCAGCTCGTGAAGACTTTCTTGAGGAATAATTATGCAACTTAAAGGCTTACGCTGGTGGGTTATTGCGTTAATCGCGTTAGCAACCATCATTAATTATATCGACCGCCAAGCACTTAGTGTGCTTTGGCCGGATATTGTAGAAGAAATGTTCCCTGATGAATCAGCATTAGAACGTAAACAAATATACGCAAATATTTCCATCGTGTTTGTGTTTGCCTACGCATTTGGCCAAGCTATTTTTGGTAAAATATTTGACTGGGTGGGCACCCGTTTTGGTTTTGTTTTATCAATTGGTGTGTGGTCATTGGCAACCATTGCGCATGCATTTGCACAAGGTGTTTTAAGCCTGAGTATTTTTCGTGCCATTTTAGGGGTAGCTGAAGCCGGTAACTGGCCAGGTGCTGCCAAGGGAAACGCTGAGTGGTTCCCAACTAAAGAACGCGCACTCGCACAGGGTATTTTTAACTCTGGTGCTGCAATTGGTGGCATTATCGCTATTCCTCTAATCGCTTACTTAACAGTGTATTTTAGCTGGCAAATGGTGTTTGTTTTTGTAGGTGCCTTGGGTTTTCTATGGTTAGTTCCATGGTTAATTTTAGTAAAAGCGCCACCAGGTTCTCACCCTTGGATAAGCGAAGAAGAGCGCGAGTACATTTTAACAGGTCAAAGACGTGTTGATGACAACGGCGATGTAACAGGCGAAGATGAAGAAGAATATAACCCTTCTACTGGCGAGTTGCTTTCACGTAAACAAAGCTGGGGTGTAATTATAGCTTCTGCGGCAATTGACCCAATCTGGTGGTTATTCGTTTTCTGGATACCTATTTATCTAAACGAAGTGTATGCCATGGACGTTAAATCTATTGGTATATATGGCTGGGTTCCTTATGTAGGCGCAATGTTTGGTGCCTGGTTTGGTGGGCTACTTGCTCAAAATAGACTTAAATCAGGTTGGAATACGGACAAAACACGCAAGCTCACTATTACACTTGGTTGTTTAATTATGCTTCCTGCATTACTTGCCATGGCTAACCCAGGTGGACCCACAACAGCTGTTCTGATCATGGCCGTTATTTTGTTTGGCTTTCAAACTGCTATTGGTAATGTTCAAACTTTACCAAGTGACTTACTGGGCAAAAAAGCGGTGGGTACCTTATCTGGTTTTTCTGGCATGGCTGCAAAACTAGGTGCGGTAGGTCTTACGTCACTTGTACCAATATTAACCGCTGATGGTAATTATGCTCCGGCATTCATAATTGGTGCATCACTTGCCATTATAGCAATGGCTGCAGTGTGGATTTTAATCCCTAAAATTGAACCTCTTAAAAAGCCTGATTAATCTGCTTCAACTGCTATGCCAACACGGTAGTGCTTGTGCATAGCAGTTAGTTACAAAGGATACTTTTAAAAATGAATACTATTTATTTTATGGGTGAATGCATGGTAGAGCTCAGGGCTATGAGCGCTGCTACGTTACATCAATCTTTTGCAGGCGATGTATATAATTCAGCGGTATATTTGAAACGCTGTTTTCCTGAAATAAGCACATCTGTAATTACGGCTTTAGGGCAAGACAACCTAAGTAAAAAAATGCGCGAACGCTTTGAAAGTGAACAGCTTGATACACAGTATGTATTTAGCCACGAAAGCAAAGTGCCCGGCATGTACTACATTGAGACAGATGAGCACGGTGAGCGAAGCTTTATTTATTGGCGAAGTGATTCTGCGGCTAAAAAAACAGTTGAGTTTTTAAATACCGAGTGCGTTGACCAATTATGCCAAGGTGATATGTTTTTCTTCTCAGGGATTTCTTTAGCCATCATAGACAAAACATCACGAGAGCAATTCTGGAAGGTTTTAGAGCAACTAAAAAGTGCTGGGGTTAAAATTGTATTTGATCCTAACTACCGAGCTCGTTTATGGGACAGTGTAGAGGATACTAAAGCGCAGTATCATTTAGCATTTAGTCTTGCAGACATAACTCTACCAGGAGTTGAAGACCTAACAATATTATATGATGTTCACAGCGTTGAGGCGGTAATTGAGTACTTAAAGCCATATCAAATTAATGAGATTGTGGTTAAAAATGGTCCAGAATCTGTTATTACACAACAAAACAACACACTTCAAAGCCACACAATAATACCTGTCACCACATTGGTAGATACAACGTCAGCGGGCGATGCCTTTAATGGTGTTTATTTAGGCGCTCGACTTTCAGGTAAGTCAATTGCGGCAGCAGTTCAACTTGGCGCTAAAGCAGCCGGAGCTGTGATTCAACAACCGGGTGCAATTGCACCAAAAGATGTTTTTCGACATGCAATGGTTGAAGCTGGTATCTAATAAAATTTAAGGCCTCCATACCCCGGCCAAACTACTTAAAATAAAGGAACAACGTTATGACTCGCTTTTCTGAACTTATGTCAGGGCAAACTCTGCTACCTATAATTCAAGCTGATACCCCAGAGCAGGGTGTTCAAATTGCAAAAGCTATGGCTAAAGCAGGCCTTACTTTGGTTGAAGTTGTGCTAAGAACTGACGCCTCAATTGATGCTTTAAAAGCGATTAAAGAGCAAGTCCCAGAGCTTAAAGTTGGTGCAGGTACCGTTATTAACGAAGCTATTTTACAGCAAGCAATTGAAGCAGGTTCTGATTTTATTGTAACCCCAGCGGTATCTCCTAAATTACTAACTGCACTAACAAAGTGTGGTGTTCCTGTTTTACCCGGCGTATCAAATACCGGTGATATTCTAATGGCGCTAGAGTATGGCTTTGAGGAGCAAAAATTATTCCCCGCATCGCTAGCAGGAGGGGCTCCGTTTGTGTCGGCTGTATCGAGTGTATTTAGAGCGGTTAGCTTTTGCCCAACGGGTGGGGTAAGTGAAAGTAACAAAATGGATTATCTTTCTTTAAATAACGTATTTGCTGTAGGTGGTACATGGGTTGCTAAAAAGGAATGGGTTGCACAAGAAAACTGGCAAGCTATTACAGACTCATGTATTCAAGCAATAAAATAGCAGGGAGCGCTAAAATGAACGATTTATCTCAAACTATTTTACCTGGCGTAATAGTGGGTGACGAGGTAAGTGCAATATATAACCATGCGCGTGCTAACCAGTATGCGCTGCCAGCTGTAAATGTAGTTAGCACAACCTCAATTAATGCAACTCTTGAAGCCGCGAAAGAAATGAAGTCACCGGTTATTATTCAGCTTTCAAATGGTGGTGCACAGTTTTTTTGTGGTAAAGGCCTCTCATTGCCAGAACAACAAGGTGCAGTACTTGGTGCGGTGAGCGCAGCTAGGTATGTACATAGTGTTGCGGCGCACTACGAAATCCCCGTTATGCTTCATACCGATCACGCAGCCAAAAAATTATTACCATGGATTGATGGTTTGTTGGATGAGGGTGAAAGGCATTTTAGATTGACAGGTAAGCCGTTGTTTAGCTCACACATGATCGATTTATCTGAAGAGCCGCTAGAAGAGAACATAGAGATATGTGAGCGCTACCTAGCACGCATGGCTAAAATAGGGATGACACTAGAAATTGAGCTTGGTTGTACAGGCGGAGAAGAAGACGGTGTTGATAATTCCCACCTTGATAGCTCAGCGCTTTATACGCAGCCAGAAGATGTTGCTTACGCTTATGAACGCTTAAGTGCTATTAGTCCTAATTTTATCATTGCCGCTTCTTTTGGCAACGTGCATGGTGTTTATAAACCAGGAAATGTTGTCCTTACGCCTACTATTTTAAAAGACTCACAAGCATATGTAGCGAAAAAATTTCACTTACCGAGTAATTCAATTAACTTTGTATTTCATGGTGGCAGTGGTTCAGAGGAAGAAAAAATTGCAGAGTCATTAACGTATGGTGTAGTTAAAATGAATATAGATACCGATACGCAGTGGGCATGTTGGAACGGTGTTTTAGATTACTACAACAGCAACGAGGCCTACCTACAAGGTCAAATTGGTAACCCTAACGGTGATGATAAACCTAACAAAAAGTACTATGACCCACGCGTGTGGCTTCGTCACTCTGAGCAGCATATGGTAACAAGACTAATCCAGTGCTTTGAAGATCTTAATTGTGTAAATCGGTATAGCTAATGAAAAGACTCAATACAGTATTAAAAGAAGATGGTGTAAGAACGGATCTAATTTTACTTATCCGTACTATTTTAGCCACAAGTAAAGAGATTGCGTTTAGGGTTGGTCAAGGTGAACTTGCAGGTGTTTTGGGTTCCACAATGAATGAAAACATTCAGGGTGAAGTTCAAAAAAAACTAGACATAATTGCCAACCAATTACTTAAAGATATTCTTCTTGACGACAGCTCTGTAAGAACCGTTGCCTCTGAAGAAGAAGACCATGCGGTTGGTGGCCACCCTGAAGGCACTTTTATTGTTGCTTTTGATCCACTCGATGGCTCTTCTAATATCGATGTAAATGGTCAAATAGGCACAATATTTACTATTTATTTGGCAAGAGACGACGTACCTTTTGACAGTGATGAGCAGTTTAACCAACCGGGTGTAAGCCAAGTGTGTGCAGGCTATGTATTATATGGCCCTTCATCATTGCTCGTAATGACCACCGGTGGGCCAACACGCTGTTATACCCTTGACTCAACACATGGTGGGTATTTACTCACTAATCCACAACTACAAATTCCTTCGCAAAGCCGAGAGTTTGCCGTAAATATGGCAAATTATCGTTACTGGGATGAGCCTACACAAGTGTACTTTGACAAGTTGCTTTACACATCTGAAAGCTTTGAAAAAAGCTCAATCCGATGGAATGCGGCAATGGTAGGTGATGTACACCGGATATTATGTCGCGGTGGCTTATTTTTATACCCGCAGGATAAACGCGTTGGTAATGACAATGGCAAAATTAGGCTTTTATATGAAGCCAACCCGCTTGCAATGCTCGTAGAAAATGCGGGAGGCAAAGCCACATCGCGTGGCGCTAGAATTTTAGATATAACTCCTGACGATTTACATCAACGAGTTCCCGTTACTTTAGGCTCGATTGAACCCGTTGATTATTTTAACAATTCAGCGCTAAGCTAATTCGATACCCTTCACTTCGGTTATTTAGTAACAGAGAAAGCTTTTCTCTGTTACTTTCCTTTTCAACTAATTACTTATCTTCTTGTTCTTGCAATTCTATTAATACGCTCATTAGTTAAATAGTCATTTGTATTTTAGAGTCATTATTGTAAAGCCAATTGGTAAAAATTTATTTTTTGTCAATGCTGATTTTTGTACATTTATGCATCCTTTAAATAGGTTGGTGGGTTACCTATGTGCCTTGTATAGGTAAAAAGGTACATTGACATCAGTAAATAAGCTGGAAATATCATTTCTATTGTGGTTATATGACCAAGTTGGTTAACAAATTATTTTCAGATAAAGTAAATTTGGTAACAACTAATATGATTATTTGGTAACACACACAATAGCTGGCCAAATATTTAACCTATAAAATGGAGAATAGAGGCATCATGAATTTAAAACACTTTGCACTATGCGCTATTGCAGCGGCAATAGTTGGTTGTGACACTGACGCAAACAACAATGACAACGAACTGGGCTCTATTGCTCTGTCAGGAACAGCCACAAGCGGTCAAACATTAACAACAAACGTGTCAGATCCTGATGGTATATCAGGAACTGTTTCTTATTTTTGGTATGCAGATAACGAAGTAATAGAGGGCGCTAATAGCGCATCGTTTACGCTTACGGACGATCAAATTGGTTTAGCTATCACAGCTCAAGCTAAATATACTGATGATGGTGGTGTTAACGAGTCACATATTTCAGATCCGACCTCTGACGTAGCAGCCATTGCATTTCCAGCAAGCGTAACAATAACAGGTGATGCACTTATCGGGTCAGAGCTGACCGCGAATGTTGAAGACGAAAATGGTTTTGATAGTTTAACAGTTGTATACGAGTGGTTGGCGGATGACGTAGTAATTGAGGGAGAGGTTCTTTCATCACTCATGCTTACTGAAGCACAGTTTAATAGCGTGATCACCGTTACAGCATCGTTTGAAGACGATCGTGGGTTTGCAGAGTCAGTGACGTCTGTTGGCACTGCGCCTGTTGCGCGTGTTAATGCGCAAGGTGATGTAGCAATTAGTGGCACACCCACAGTGGGTAATACGCTTAGTGCTGATATTACTGATATGGATGGTGTATCTGGAGAAATCACTTATCAATGGTTTGCTGACGATGAAGAAATAGTTGGTGCAACCCAAAGCGAATATATTGTAGAGGCTACTTTAATTGGACAAGCTGTATCGGTACAAGTGACTTATACAGATGACAATGGTTTTGTAGAAGATAATACATCAGAAAAAACAATTCCCGTATCGGCTGTTGCGGTTGATGAAGCGGGAAGTATTACAATTATAGGCACATCACCTTACTTAGTTAGCGGTGAATTAACAGCACAACTAACAGATAATAATGGTATTGAAGAAACAAATGTTACCTATAGCTGGTTTGCCGATGGCGTTGAAGTAGCCGATACAAACAGTAATACGTTTTCACCTGCGGCATATGCGGGTGCAATTATATCTGTGAGTGCTTCTTACACCGATAACGACGGATTTGAGGGTTCTGTAAGTGGCTCACTAGAGACGGTAATTTATTCCCAACTTGTTAGCTCACCAACAGAGTTACTAAGTGCGGTAAGTGGCGGCCTTGCTGATGGTGATGTTGTTGGCCTTAATACCGGTGTTTACGCTGATATGGATGAAGTTTTACTCACCAGTGGTGTAACGCTTCGCGCTGTTGAAGAACAAACGCCAGTTATTAGTGGCGAAGTATGTATTCACGTTGCTTCAGGTGTAGAAGGTGCAGCGCTAACAGGCCTTACGTTTAAAAATATAGATACAAAATCAGGCTCATTTTGTGAAACGCAAGAAAGTGCAATTATCTATTCTGAAGGGAATAACTTCGAGTTTACTCAAAATACAATGGATGGTGATGAAGCCGATTTAAATAATTCGACTTACCACTGGTTAATGATCAAAGGCACAGGCGCGCTAATTGAGCGAAATACATTTAGTAATCGTGATAATGCTGAAAATGGCTCCGTTATTAAAATTGCTTCATCAGGCAGCGACCATGTTGTTCAATACAATTTATTTAGTGGCACCAGTGCGAATCCAAATTTTGGTAACTCAAGCCTTCATTTAATTAATGCGGGTAGTACTACCGGTTCAGATGCAGCTGACGATGCAAACTTTACTATTCAATATAATCGAGTAGAAAACTTTGTAACCGGTCGTCGTTTAATGCGTGTGCAAACATCGGGTGCAACTATCAAAGGTAACACTGTGGTTAACCCTAATGGCGGGATTTCACTAGAAGATGGTGGTTTTAATAACGTGACAGACAACGTTATTATTCGTACTACTGATATTGCAAGCTCTAGCGATCGTCCTGCTGGTGTGCTAATTACACCGCTAGGCCACACAGTTAGTAACAACTACATTGCAGGTATTCGTTCTGGTAATAAAGAGGCTGGTGGAATTGTATTTACAGCAAATCCATTTTCTCAAGCTGATGGCGGTATACCAAACTCAGGCAACCAAGCTGTATTAGATGCGGCGGGTGACTTCACATTAACGGTAACTAACAACACTGTTTTGAACTCTCAGCAACCAATCGTGTTTAGTACTGAAATAGGTTCTCGTGCCCCTGTGGGTGATTGTGATGAACTTACAGTGGATAATGCTCCTGTACTCTATGGCTTAACTAAAAATGCATTTGTCATAAACTTTGATGGAAACCTTATTGCTAATGGCTTAGGTGATCAAACTGATGCAGATACCATTGAAAGTAGCGCCTTAACACAAGGATTATTCTATCCAAATACGCTTGATAGCGACCATGCTTTTGAATACGACTGTGATTTAATCAAGCATGATACATCAGCATTAAGCAACAACTTTGGTTACATGGATAGCCGTGTATCTGGTGATACAAGTGGCGATTGGGTTGCAATCAGAAACCTAAATGGTAACGGCTCATTTGATACCGATGGCGCTATTGATCAAGACCCAGCTGCAAACGGTAAAGAAATACTTGAATATGTATTCGCAGCAAGCACATTACTTGAAACCGACCCAGCAGGTTTACAAGCTGTGGCAGGTGCAAAAGGGCTTTACTACATTCAAGCGAGTGATGTAGGTGTTGGCTCAACATGGGTTGTTAATAACGACTAACCTAAGTAAACACTCTTAATTAAAAAGCCCCTTTTTTGGGGTTTTTTTATGCCTGTGAGTAAAATATGACCGAAAAATGCGTTTGCTTTTCTAATTATTTTTCATTATAACGCCGCCTGACCCCTTGGTAATACTGGTTTGTGGAAATTGGTATGTTAATTGGTAATGCTTTGGTTGTAAAATTGGTTGATCATCCGTGGTTACTTGAGTATATTAACAACAGTTGTCACATAACTTATACAGATGAATAACAAGTCAACACACAACAATCACACAACAATAACCAACGGAGCATAAAAATGTCGTTGAAGTCTTCAAAAAATAATAAAATGCGTTCAGGTCAATTCGCACTGAGCCCGGTAGCTAAATGGATACGAACAGCCGCTATTGCCGGTGTAGCAAGCTCATGTGTATTTTCAGCGCACGCACAACAAGAACAAGCAAAAGCGACTGAGGTCGAGCCTGATGTAGAAATCATCAGTGTTACAGGTACACGCAGAACAATTCAAGATCAAATAGCCATAAAGCGCGAAGCCACAACCGTTGTTGATGGTCTTTCATCTGAAGATATTGGTGATTTACCCGCTTTATCGATAGGTGAAGCATTAGAGTCTATTACAGGCGCAGCATCGCATCGTGAAAATGGCGGTGCGACAGAAATTACCATTCGCGGCCTAGGCCCATTTTTAAGTGCAACACACATAAACGGCCGTGAAGCAACCAATGGTAGCGGTGATCGTTCAGTAAACTTTTCACAATTTCCATCAGAACTTGTAAAAAAAGTAGCTATTTATAAAACCCAAGATGCTTCGATGATTGAAGGTGGGGTTGCGGGTGTTATCGCACTTGAAACGGTTACCCCACTGGATTATGGCAAGCAGCGTTTGCAAGGTGAGGTTAAACTTAACTACAACCCTGACGAGAGTAATGTAGACAACTCACTACAAAGCGATTTAGGTTACCGTGGCACATTTAGCTATGTTGACCAGTTTGAGTTTGATAATGGTCAGGCAGTTGGCTTTTCTTTTGGTGTGCAACGACAAGATATTTCGCAGCCAGAAGCAGAATACCGAAGCTCTAGCCCATCAGGTTCGTCGCTTTGGGCATGTTTAAATGATCCAACAAATACGAATGAAGGTTTTTACCGCAGTAGTGCAGGTGATTGTGAGGATCAAGTAAACGGAAGTAATAACCAAGGTTATGACACAGAAATTGACCCTGACACAGGCAAAGCCGTGAGTGATGGTACTCCATACGCATGGACTGGCAGCAGCCGAAGCTTTCGTCAAAACGAAACGTCAGACGAGCGTGACGCGGTATTTTTTGCCTTTCAGTACCAGCCGTCTGCAGAATGGGATATTAATTTTGATAGCCAAATTTCTGATAGAACGCAACGAGAAGCACGCCATGATTTAATTTTCTTACAAAAGCGCGCAACACCAGGTGTAACAGGCCCATCACTTGTCACTAACGATGTAGGCGGCATTTTACATTGGGAAGGTGAAGAGCGTATTGAGTCTGCTGGTGAGCAATTTTCTCGTGAAGAAAACTACCGTGGTTACGGCTTAAATATCGAACATACTGTAAATGATAGACTGACCATTGATTTAGATTTAGCGTATTCAAAAACCTCGCGTGAAGAACTGCAAATTTCTAACCGAGGCAGAACCGCTGGACGTAATTTCTTCTCGTGGGATATGGGCGATAACATTCCACATTTTACGCTTACTGATTTTGACGTAACAGATATATCTAATTTTACAGACAGCTTAAGAACGCGTATTGACCGTGAAAACGTGAGAGATAACAAAGTTGTGTCTGCTCGTTTAGATTTTGACTATTTAGTTGATAGCGGCATGTTCACCACAATTCAAGGTGGCGTTCGTACCTCAGAGCTTAGCTTTACACAATTTGGTGGAACGAACGGTAACGGCTCTCGTAATCAATTTACTCTAGGTTCAGGTGCTGAAGCGCTCGATGTGCTTCAAGGTTGTCAAATTGATTTTCCTGAATCAGGCTTTTTGTCTAGTGTGTCAGATGGAAATATCATCACGCATGTAGATAGCGATGGCAATGTGGTAGACACAGGGACAGGCTCTTCATGGGCGACTTACGATAATGAGTGTTTTTCTCAAGCTGTTGTCGCGTCTAATGAGGGTGGAGTATTTGAATACCCTGAGGTTGAATACCAAAACGCAGGAACCATTGACGTAACTGAAAAAACAACGGCTGCTTACTTAATGGCTAATTACGATACAGAAATGTTTGGTAAGTTCATTCGTGGTAACTTTGGTTTGCGTATTGTCGATACTGAAGTTACATCAATTGGTTTTAGAAATAGTTTTGACGTTGTTACCAGCGATACAGGGGTTCTTTCTCTTGTTGAATCAGACACAGGTACTCTTGATAAAATAAAAGGGGGCGGTGATTACACCAAGTTCTTACCTAGCTTTAACTTAGTGGTCGATTACAGCGAAGATATTTTATTACGTGCGGGTATTTACCGTGGTATGTCGCGTGCAGACCCTTCTGATTTAGGTTATAGCCGCTCTTTTCAAGAAGACACATCTGATACGGCCACTACAATTAGTGACTTATTAGTGGGTGTAAACGGCTCTGGTAACCCAGATACGCAGCCTCTAATGTCATGGAATTACGATGCAGCATTTGAGTGGTACCCTAATGAAGATTCAATTTTTGCATTAAGCCTATACTACAAACAGTTCCAAGGCGGCTTTCAACAGCGCACAGTTATTGAAGACTTTGTTGTAGGGGGGGAAACCGTTTCATTGCCTATTACAAATTCAGTAACAAACGACGAAGAGAGTGAGATTTTAGGCCTAGAAACATCATTCTCATACCGTTGGGACAATGGCATAGGCGTTAAGTTTGGTTATAACTATGCCGACACTGATTTTGAATTTGAAGACAGCCTATACGGTGATACATTTGTAACAGACGTTGATGGCAATACAACTCAGCTTAAAGAAGGTATTGTTGAGCCAGGTTCTGTACCAGGGTTTTCTAAGCATGTATTTAGCAGCCAACTTTATTACCAAATAGGTGGCTTTGATACTGCGGTTATTTACAAATACCGTAGTGAGTATTTCCAACCTTATACAAGCAATGGCACACGCTTACGTTATGTTGATTCGGTAGGCGTATGGGAAATGCGTGCATCGTACAAAATTAACAAGCACTTTAGAGTTAAAGCAGAGGCAATTAATTTATTTAGTGCTCCTAAATCTCAAGACTTTTTTGTTGAAGATAACTTAGGTGAAGTAAACGATTACGGCCCACGTTTATTCTTAGGTTTAAGTTATAAACTGTAAAAGTTAGTAACTTATAAAAACCCCCAATTGGTTTAACTAATTGGGGGTTTTTTGTATCTACGTGGATGTGCATACCTTTATCACTGAAATGTCTTAACTAAACCATCTAAACTGATCGCAGATTAAATTCTATTCAACTTTTACAGCCTTTGTTGTAAGCCAAAAAAACTCCTTTGTATTTTTATAAGCGTAAATGCGATTAGTCTGTTTTATTTTTGTACCTTTTTATTCTAGCCAAAAGTCTAATAGATTTTTAATTGGTTAACCAATTCGAGGGCTTTTTATACTTTTATAATTAAAAGCTTTCAGTTTATAGCTAAATAATATAACGGAATAATGAACTTAAAAATACAATCTAACTACTACTATAGTGTTGCATACCGGATTTGAAAACTATATGTATTACAGGTGGTTGTATTTTTTTCCTACATTGTTGTAGTTGTCAGGTATGGGGAATTTATTTTTGGTAATAACAAACTTGAATTATTTTATAGTATTTGACTTACAACGTGGTTGACCTTTTTGGTTTTGAGTGTAAATATTAAGTTAACCTTTTGTAATACATTAATTCACTTTTGTATGAAAAGTAACAAGTAGCATAGCGTTTCACACACACAGGAAAAAACTATGAATCATAATTTATCAAAAATCACACTGGCGGTTATCTCTGCAACGGCAATGAATATGTCTTTATCTGTTCATGCGCAGGAAGAGACAAAGAATGTTAAGGATGACCTAGAGGTAATTGAAGTTTCTGGTATACGTCAGTCTTTAACTAATGCGCTTGCTGAAAAACGTTCAGCAGACAGCCTTGTAGAAATTATTCAGTCAGAGGATATTGGTAAGTTACCTGATCAAAATTTAGCTGAAGTACTTGAGAACGTAACGGGTATTCAGATCACGCGTCAGGCTGGTGTAGGTACGGGTGTTCAAATTCGTGGTACCGATGCAAACCGTACTGAAATAAATGGCGTTTCAACTGTGGGTTCAGGCTCTGGACGCAGCGGCATTAGCTTTGAAGATGTGTCGGCTTCTATTATCTCTAGTTTAGAAGTTATAAAATCGCCTGAAGCCAAAACAATTGAAGGCTCAGTAGGCGGAACAATAAACCTTAAAACAATACGTCCACTCCAACTAGGTGAACAATTAGCCACAATTAGAGTACAGGGCGAAAATAGTAGTTTAAGCACTGATAGTGGCTTACAACCTCGTTTTTCTGGTACTTTTGCAGATAACTGGGAAGGCGACTTTGGTGAGTTTGGTATTTTAGTAAGCGGCAGTTATGCCGAGCAAGACGTGACAGCATTTCGCCCTCGTGCAGACAGAGACAACATTGTAACCTCTGATAGTGGAGTAGCCAGTGCACAGTCTTTTGACTTTTTACCTATTCAATTTTTTGTCCAAGATTACGATAACTACGAATACGAAACAAAGAACTTCGTAGGTACGCTTGAGTGGGCACCAAATGACAATACTAAGTTTTATTTTGATGCGGTTGTAAACGATCAGGAACGTCGTCAAGAGAGCTCTCGTGTTCAAGCGTCGGGTGTCAGTGCATTGAATGACATTTCGGTTCCTGATGAATTTGAAACAATTAATCTAGGTTCTTTAGGTGGAACTAATTTAGGTTCAATTCAAGCGGCTTTAAGCGGTGTAATCCCAGTTAATTTAGCAAATGATGATGACGATCCAAATTTACGTTTTTCGAGTGATACAAATTCTCGTGTTACCGACAGTAATATTTTTAGGCTAGGTGGTGAATGGCAAGGTGATAAATGGTTTGTAAGCGCTGAAGTTGCGTCGTCATCTTCTGATACAACAACACCAAGCTTTAATACTACACTTAACTTCATTAACCCTAATGCACCTTTAGATGCTGGTGGCGGTAATGATAACAGTGTGCCTTTTGAATACGACCTGTCAGGTGGAGCACTTACTTTTGGTATTGCACAAGGTGCTGAATATGCGCCTACGGTTGAGCAATTACTTGACCCTGCAAATGTAGTACTACGTGATGTAAACATTGGTCAAGATACCGTTGAGAACTCTGAAGATGCGTTCCGTATAGATTCAACATATTACACAGACTCAATAGTTACCTCTGTTGATTTTGGTTACCGTTATAGCAAATCGGCGAGTAAGCAGAACGAAATCACATCAAGTGTTGGTCTGCGCTCTATGGCAGATAGCCCAAGAGGTGATTTATTCGCTGATCTTTTAGTTGCGGGTCCTGATAACTTTAATGAGGCTGATGGTCGTTCGTTATACATAGGCGATTTTTTACTGATAGACCCAGAACTCGTGGCATCAGACCCAGATGCAGTACTTGCAACACTTCAGCAAGCATTACAAACTCATGGCTCTAGCCGTACGCTAAATGCACCAACGTCAAGTTCTTCAGGCTTTTTTGATATTGAAGAAATTACACACGCTTTTTATGCACAAGCTAACTTTGAATACGACATGTTCCGCGGTAACTTTGGTTTACGTTATATTCAAACTGATGTTGAATCGACAGGTAACTCTGTAACGCAAGACGGCGGTGGCAATGAGCTAGTAACGCGTATTACAAATGAGTCAGACTACAACTTTATCCTACCGCGTTTAAACTTAGTTGCCGACGTGTCAGAAGATGTAGTGGTTCGCTTTGGTGCAGGTAAAGACATTCGTCGTCCAGATTATAACGACTTATCTACTTCTATTACTTATAGCACGAGCCCAAATGATGAAGTTGAATTTGGTAACCCAGCACTAAAACCAGAAGAAGTATTATCTTATGATTTATCAGCAGATTGGTACTTTACTGAGGCGAGCGTATTTAGTGTAGGTATTTTCCACAAAACGCGTAAAGAGCTTCATGTTAATCAGTTAACATCGCCGGTAGAAGACCCAGTAACAGGCTATCGTGATTTAACAGACCCATGTGAAGGGGGTGGCATATTTAACCCAATTGCAGACATTAACGTGTTTGGTCCTGAAAATGGTCGTGGTGTATGTGTAGGTACTGAGACAAAAGTAAATGACACTGGCGAAACAACCCAAAAAGGGATTGAGTTTGCGTTCCAGTATGACCTATCTAGCTTTGAAAAAGATTTAGGATGGGCGTCGGGTTTTGGTGTTTTAGCTAATTACACAATTCAAGAGTTCTCGGGCGGGGAAACAGTCAATAAGGCTACTTCAAGAGCGAGTAACGTATTTGCTGCAAGCACCGGTACACCGGGTATTGAAGTAAGCGAAATACAAGGTTTGCTTAACTTATCAGAAAATGCGTATAACTTTACTCTATACTACGAAAAGTTCGGTTTATCGGCACGTATGCGTTACACATGGCGTGAAGGTTACCGCTCAAACGATTTTGGTAGCACGTCAAGCTTCCCATGGGGGTTCCCTGTAGTGCAAGAGGACCGTGGTCAGCTTAATGCAAGTATTAGCTACGATGTAAATGAGCAGCTTAATATTGGCTTAGAAGCCGTAAATATTACTGAGTCTGAAATTAGCCAGTCTTGTGTTAACGAAGGGTCGTTATTGTGTTTCCAAGGCCTTACAGACCGTCGTATTACGTTTGGTGCTAGTTACCGTTTTTAAAATTTATGTTGAAAGTGTGTAGCCTTTGAACGGGCACAAAAAGCAAGCCACTATGGCTTGCTTTTTTATTTTTAAGGTTTAAATAATGAGCAGTTTTTAAATTAAATTAGGTACTAATTGGTTTCATTTTCTTTATTTGTTTACTACCTTTTTGGTATTAATATTTTTTTAAATGAGATCATTCATGAATGGTATCAGTGATTTAAATTTTAAAAACTTACTTGAGTATGCACAAGTAGGTGTGATTATTCATAACTGGGATACATCAATTGTTTACATAAACCCAATCGGTTTGCAGTTACTAAATTTAGATTACGAGCAAGCAATAGGGCAAGACATTTATGACCCTAATTGGACACTCATTGACGAGCAAAGCAATCTAATGTCTGTTGATGATTATCCAGTTAATATTGTTAAAGCTACAAAAAATAAAGTAGTTAATAAAATTAAAGGTGTTGTTGGCGGGGCAAAAAAAGACATAAGCTGGTTTATGGCTAACGCTTACTTTGAAGGCCACGATAATGATAAAAACTTTATTGTTGTAACCATCACTGATATTTCTGACGCTAAGCAGCAAATTTCATTTCAAGATGTGGTCGAAAATACGCAAGACATGGTTGTTATTACCGATGCAAAAAATATCAAACACCCTGAAGGGCCTAAAATAATTTACGTAAATAAGGCTTTTGAAGTACTCACTGGCTATACCTCAGCAGAAGTTATTGGTGAAACGCCTCGAATTTTACAAGGTGATTTGACCGATTCTAAAGGCAAACAAAGAATATACGCTGCGCTAGAACGTCGAGAAGAAGTAACTGAAACACTGTTAAATTATGATGTCAGAGGAAGGCCCTATTGGGTTGAAATGAATATTATTCCGTTGAAAAATAAGTTTGGTGAGGTTACTCATTTTGCAGCAATTCAACGGGATGTTTCAAAAAGTAAATTTCAAACCGAACAGTTAGAAAAACGAAATAAAGATTTAAAAGAGTTAAAAGTTAACCTAGAAAATTTAGTACAAGAAAGAACATTTGAATTACAACAAGCTAAGTCTCAACTTGAAAAAATAGCGTTTTTTGACCCATTAACTGGAATTCCTAATCGTCGCTTTTTTTCAGATCAAGTTAATAAATTAGTCAAAGGAAGTGTCAGGCGTGGGGGTATAATTGCGTTTGGATTATTTGATGTTGATAACTTTAAAGCTGTTAACGATACCTATGGTCATGATGTGGGTGATCGCGTACTTGTTGAATTAGCAAACATATTAACGCACATATTGAGAATTGATGATGTATTTTGCCGCTTTGGTGGTGAAGAGTTTGCTTTTGCTGTTATTTTAAAAGAAGTAGACGATGCTGAACCCGTTGCCGAAAAACTTATAAATGCAATTAGAGATCTTAAAGTGCCTGTTGAAGGTGAAAACACAATAAATGTAACCGTAAGTATGGGGTTAAACGTGGTATCACCAAACAATAGCACTGACATAGATGATGAAATAAAAAAATCAGATGCGGCAATGTACCAAATTAAAAAGTCTGGCAAAGATCGTTATAAAATTATTCATGAACCATAAAATAAGTTGGGTTATGCAATGTTACTAAGCTAATAAGTATAACTTTTCACAAGTTAGGTACTCACTCTTTTACATGTATAAGCCGTTAAAATATCGCCTTTATTGTGCTAATTTTGTTGGCTCCATTGCTTGGGCGATAAGCCGTACATTCTTTTAAATTCTCTGCTGAACTGAGAACTGCTTACATAACCCATTTCCATGGCCGCAACGTTGACATTGGTACCTTGTGTTATTTTCATGGCAGCATGATTAAGCCTCATTGATTTAACAAATTGAATAGGGGACATGTTAGTTGCTTGTTTAAATTTACGATGGAATACAGCGCGGCTCATACCTATTTGGCTAGCCATGTCTTCAATAGTTATGTTTTCATGCAAATGAGAGGATAAAAATGCAATTGAACGTGCAATCTCGTTACCCACACCAAATGCCCGTTTAAACGCATAGCCTGCTTGACCTTTTAACAGCGCGTAATATAGCTCACGCAAGCGTGCTTTTTTCAATATGGCTAAATCAACAGCATCATCGTCGAGCAACAACACTTTATATAACGCATCGGTAAAGTTAGGGTCCCAATCGGCAGTTAAAATACTTTGTGAAGGATAACTCACGTTAGGTATTTGTTGGGTGCTAGTTGCGCTTTGAATCTCGAGTGCTAACTCGGTCATAATCCCTGTATCTATCGAAATGTATACACCTATTAATGGGTTATCTGTCGAGGCTTTTGGAGTACCGGCTTCAATAGGCATAGGCATTGTGCAACATATGTATTGTGTGTTGTCATAAAGGTGTTTGTTGCCATCTAAAATAGCTTCTTTTGTGCCTAAAACAATCGCCGTGACAGAAGGTTCATAGACCGCTGGTGAACATTCAATAGGGTCTGTGATTTTAAATAATTGAATGCCTTCAATACCTGTTTGTACCATGCCGCTTTCATTCATTTTTCTATTAATTAGTTGTAGTATTTTGCCTTTACTCATAGTCAATAATCACTCATTAAACAGGTGGTAAAATTAGCATTAGAGTTTGTGTAACTCAACAAAGTGATACAAATAGGCATGTTTTAAGGATTATTACGCCTTTTAGCATGTGTGGCTGAGATTATAATGTCTGCATATTAAAATTAACATTATTCATCTTGGACAACATTATGACGCAAAAAAATCAATTTGGGCCTAACGGCTGGACACCTGAAAACTTAAGCGCTTTGCATGGTAAAACTTATCTAATTACCGGAGCAAATACAGGCGCGGGCTTTCAAGCAACTCGCATATTACTCTCTAAGGGAGCCAATGTTGTTATGCTAAATCGTAATCCAAATAAATCTGTGCTGGCAATTACAAAGCTCAAGGATGAATTTGGCAGTGGCGCAAACGTCAGCTTTATAACATTGGATTTAGCCGATTTGACATCAGTACGCACTGCTTGCACAGAAATTTTGATAAAAGTACCTCAAATTAACGCACTAATTTGTAATGGTGCAATAGCGCAAGTTGAGCAGCAACAATTTACAGCAGATGGTTTTGAAAGCCAGTTAGGGGTTAACCATTATGGCCACTTTTTATTATGTGGTTTGTTGTTTGAGCGAATTAACACATCGAAGGGACGTATTGTTGTGGTGTCGAGTGAAGGGCACAAAATGGGGCTCAAAACAATTCAGTTTGAAGACATGAACTGGGATAAAAATTACAACGCAAATAAAGTGTATAGCCAAAGTAAATTGGCGCAAATGATGTTTGCTTACGAGCTACAAAATAAAGTTAAAGCGGCCGATAAAAATGTGGAAGTATATGTTTGTCATCCTGGGGCATCAAACACATCATTAATTAGGGAAACAGCAAGTTTTGCTACTAGGTTATCGTGGTCATTTATGGTCAAACTGGGTGTTGCTCAATCAGCTGAAAAAGGCGCTTATCCAGAAGTAATGTGCGCAGCTCAAAGTAACCTAAAACAGCATGCCTACTACGGACCAACCGGATTTTTAAACTTTGGCGGCCCTGTAGGCGAATGTAAGCTCGAATCATTTGTGTTAGATAAAAAGGTTTTAACAAAATTATGGACGCTTTCGGAACAACAAACAACATTTAAATGGCAACTGTAGAAAGCAATATTTACTTGACGGGCACCTCACCTATGAAACATTTCATTTATATATTGGGAATATTTATGTCGGCCTCAACAGCGTTAGCGAATGAACTTATTAGCGAACAAAACACTTCACAACCATCAATAAATAGCGCGTTGGTTCAGGATCATGAAGGTAATATTTATCGAACAGTTACGATTGGTAAACAAATATGGTTAGCTGAAAACCTTCGTGTGACTAAGTTTCAAGATGGCTCAAAGGTTAATACTGGCTTTATACCTAATGATGATAAAAGTAATTTAGCTATTTATGGTAGGCTTTACGATTGGTATGACGTAACAGATACGCGAAACCTTTGCCCAGAAGGATGGCGAGTCGCCTCTGATGAAGACTACAAAGCTTTAGAGATAGCTATAGGAATAGATAAAACAGACGTGGATAAACTTGGGTGGCGTGGACAAGACGACGTGGCAATTACGTTAAAAGTAAAGCAACCCGACACTATTTTTAAGCGTTTTAATCAATTGCAAGTAAATAAATACGGCTTTTCTGCTATGCCTGCGGGGGTCAAATTAGGAAATTGGTATATCACTCAGGGTATGTATACCGAGTTTTGGACAAGCACCAATGCAACTAATTCTGAGGCTTATGCAAGAACACTTGCTTATTCGTGGTGGAACTCTCACAAGGGCGAAATTCGCCGTGCGAAGCTTAATAAAGAGTATATGTTTTCAGTTCGATGCGTAAAAATTTAGGTGGTTAGATAATGCTATTAAAAATTACATTCGTGTTGTTTATTACACTTTTTACAGCAACAGGTTGCGTAAATACGAACCAAGCTTCGTCGGGCGATGATATTGATAAAGATCTTATTGTGCTGGCACATGGATTAGGAAGAAGCGATTGGGCCATGTGGAAATTAGCTCAAAGGCTAGAGCAAGCAGGGTATAAAGTATGCAGTTTAGATTACGCAACAATTGGCGAAAGTGTTGAGGCAGTATTGAAAGACACAACAAAACAAATTGATGCCTGTATTATCAATTCTTCAAAAGTGCACTTTGTAGGGCATTCTTTAGGTGGGTTAGTAATTAGAGCATATTTACAAAACGCTAATCACACACTAAAAAATGTGGCTATAGGAAATAGCGTTTTAATAGGCACGCCAAATAAAGGGAGTGAACTGGCTGATCATTTTAAAAACTCTTGGTTAATTACTTTAGGAGGCGGCATTAGCAAATCATTAGTTACAGGTGTGAATAGCCTTGGTAATAATTTGGGAGAGTTAACTGTAAAGTTTGGCGTAATAGCAGGTACAAAGTCGTCTAGCTTAACTAACGATAAATTTAATGGTGTTAATGATGGGCTTGTATCGGTTGAGTCCACAAAATTAGCGAACATGCATGATTTTATTACTATTAATGTAAGCCACTATGAAATGCGCTACAACGAAAATGTTGCTTATCAAACTATACATTTTTTACAAAAAGGTTATTTTAAGCACTAATTTTATGCATGATTAGCTAGCTACTATCAAAAAATACTTCAGTTTATTTAACCTTAACAGAGAGGTTAAAAGCCACCGTTTAAATATTAAACCCACTTAATAAAGCCTCTTCAGCAATATTTACCATCGACTAAAAATAGAGAGTTAACAACGCGTTTAACGCTTGAATTGAAAAATTTTATTTGAACTTGTGATTTTTTCGCAGTTGCTGCGAATAACTAGGTAATAAACTAAGCAGATATTACTTTAGGGTCGATATGTTTTAAATAGTATTTAAAGCATATCGAAGGCATACCCGTAAATAGGGCTAGAGTGCTTTATGCTATTAAATAAACAAACTTTAAAGTCTTAATATTATGAAATTAAGAAAAAGTGATGGATTAACCAGTAAATGACCACAACTAAAAAAACACAATTTGCTCAAGCAATGGAGCAACATAAAGGCATTATTTATAAGATTGTGAATTCATACTGTCAAAACAAAGATGACCGACAAGACTTAGCCCAAGAAATATTAACAACGATGTGGCTAGCTTATGATAATTACAACAATGCTTATAAGTTTTCAACGTGGATGTACCGGATTTCGCTAAATGTAGCTATATCTTATTACCGAAAAGACAGTCGTCGAGAAGATAAAGCAAATGAAGAGTGCATAGTGAAGATTGCTGACTTATCGCAAGAAGATGAGAGCAACGAGGTGGTAAAGCAGTTATATGAGTTTATTGGTCAACTCGATAAATTAAATAAGGCGATTATGCTCCTTTATTTAGAGAGTGAATCTTACGAAAGCATAGCGAATAGCTTAGGGATCAGTAAAACCAATGTTGCTACGCGAATTAGTCGAATTAAACACACATTAAAACTTCAATTTGAAACACGGGATTCTTAACATGAATTTAGATAACTTTAAAAGCGCTTGGCAACAACAAAGCACTGATACACATAGTGCTATTGAAATTAATCAAGCAAAGCTTGCTGAAATAAAAATAAATAAACAAATAAAAGCACTTAATAAAATGAAATGGGCACGAATAATTGAAAGCTGTGTGTTTCTTATTATTATTGTACTGTTGTGGAAGTATATTGCTGCAGGCTTTACTTTTTCAGCGCCAATCATTTCAGCCTTTATTCTCAATCTGTTTGCCATCATTGGGCTTGCAGGAAATATTGGCCAAATTGTTTTAATTTCAAACATTGACTATTCAAAACCAGTTAACCAACTACAAAAAGATTTTTACCGAGTTTGTTCTCATAAATTAGAATTGACCAAGTTGCTACTTATGTCAGTTCCCTTTTATCTTGCTTATGTTTTTATTGGGTTTGATCTACTTTTTGGAATTGATTTATATCAGTATTTAGAGCTGCACATGATTTGGTTTTACTCTTTGTCGTCAGTACTGCTTTTTATAGCTACAGCATGGGTATTTGCTAAATTAAATTATAAGAACATTTCGGAAAAATGGGTTAATGCGAGTGTTCAATTTATTGTTGGTAAACGTTTGGTCACTATGGCTGAGTTTTTAAATAGCTCTGAGTTAATAGAAAGTTAGTTATCAAATGCTGTGTTTGTGTAGAAAATAGTTAATGATTTTTTTGCATAAACTCTTTAGATAATTGATTTTTTCTGCAATTAAGCTGCCAAATTTTTACATCGCTTCTATACTATGTAAAACGCGTAGTTAATGAGTTAGAAGTAGTGCCTGCCAGTAAAAATAATCTTGAGCAAGAAAACACAAAACTAAAGCGAGCGATTGCTGAGCTTACTTATGAACGAGATAAGTACAAAAAAATCTTTGACGCTTCGGCCGACGCGTATTCAGTTATCGATTTAAGCTCAGGTAAGTTTATAGAATGCAACCAAGCAGCTATTGATATGCACGGTGTTAATAGCATGGGCAACTTTTTAAACCTTAGTCCTGCTGACTTGTCACCCGAGTTACAACCTTGTGGTAATCGTTCAGATGTTTTAGCTAAAGCGCATATAAATTGCGCCATAGAACAGGGCTTTCATAGTTTTAAATGGATACATTCGCGTTTAGATGGCACAACGTTTAACTGTTTAGTTAGCTTGACTGGATTATTCATAGAGGGCAGTCAATTAATATTGGCGGTCGGTCGAGACATATCCGATATAGAAATAGCCCAAAAACAAATCAGTACCGAAGCTTCAGAAAAGCAGCGATTTAAACAAGCGTTTTTGGGAGAAAAAGAAAAGTTTGAAAAGTTTGTTGATTTGGCACCCGTTGGTATTTCAATTAATTCAATATCTGACGGCAGCTTTGAGTTTGTGAATGAGGAGTTTGGCAGAATCACAGGCTATAGCGTTGATGAGTTAAATCAAATGGACTATTGGCAGCTAACCCCTGAAAAGTATGAGAAGCAAGAACATGAACAGCTAGAATTACTTGCTAAATATGGCCAGTATGGGCCGTATCAAAAAGAATACATACATAAAAATGGGCATGTATATCCCGTATTATTATCGGGTATAAAAATTACAGATAGCAAAGGTGAAACATTTATTTGGTCTGTCGTTCAAGATATATCTCATCAAAAGCAGAGTGAGCAACAAATTAAAACGGCGAAAGAAAAAATGGATTCCTTTGCTTTGCGTATGCAATTAGCCAATGACTCTGCGGGTATTGGAGTATGGGAGTTAGATTTAAAAACAGAAAAACTAGTATGGGATTCTTGGATGTACAAATTATACGGCATCTCAGAGTTAGAGTTTTCCTGCACATACCAAGCATGGCTAGATAGAATACATGTCGATGACGTTGAACATAATGAACGTATGTTGGATGAAGCAATAAACGGGGTAGGCATTTACGACCCAGAGTTTCGCGTTGTACACCCTGATGGAAATATCCGGACAATTAAAGCAAGTGCAGAGGTATTGAGAGATTCGCATGGTGTTGCCATAAAAGTAGTTGGTGTAAATTATGATGTAACCGAAAAAGTAGATGCAATACGAAAATTGTTTGATGCAAAGTTAGCCGCTGAAAATGCAGCTCAGTCAAAAAGTGACTTCTTAGCTAATATGAGTCATGAAATTCGCACTCCTATGAATGCAATTCTAGGTGGTTTGCAACTGTTAAAAAATATTAATTTACCTGAGGAATTAAGGGCAGTACTTAAAAATGCCTCTTATTCGGGACAAAGCCTTTTAACTATTATTAACGATATTTTAGATTACTCTAAGATAGAGTCCAACCAACTACAGTTAGAAAAAGCATCATTCTCATTAACTGAGGTATTAAATTCTATAACCTATGACTTAGACTCCTTAGTTAGTGAAAAACGTATCGGCTTTACCGTAAATAAAGATGAAAGTTATTACGAATATTGGGTAGGTGATTTAGTTCGAGTTAAGCAAATACTATTAAATTTAAGCTCTAATGCGGTTAAATTTACAGATAAGGGAAGTGTTAAAATAAACGCGAGCAGTAAAGTTTTTGAAGGTAAAGAGGCTATATACCTAGAGGTTGTAGACTCAGGAATAGGGATGAGCAAGGAAGTTACTGAGCACATTTTTGAGCGGTTTACTCAAGCAGACTCATCTACAACCAGAAAATATGGTGGAACAGGACTTGGCATGTCTATCACTATTAGTTTAGTTAAAATGATGGGCGGCGAAATTGATATCCAAAGTAAGCAAGGGCTTGGTACAACTGTCACGATTAAATTACCATTACCTAAAGCAAATAACATAGCAGATAAAGCCCCTAAAAAATCGTTTAAAGCGCCTAATTTACAGGGGAAAAAAATTCTTGTTGCCGAAGATAACAGTATTAATCAAGTGTTGATTAAAGCCATGATGGCTAAAACAAATGCCGATATTACAATTGTAGAAAATGGTTTACTTGCGTTTGAGGCAGTTCAACTAGAGTTGTTTGATTTGGTATTTATGGATATTCATATGCCGGTTATGGATGGGATTGAGGCTAATCAACAGATAAAAACAATACTGCCAAATTTGCCTATTATTGCGTTAACAGCCAATGTAATGGATAAAGACGTAAAACATTACTACCAGCAAGGTTTCATCTTTCATGTACCTAAACCAATCGATATCAATGAGTTATATGGCACACTCAGGCGTTGTTTGTATTTAATCGGTTAATTAATGTTGGCTATATAAAATAAGGCCTGTCCAATAGAAAAATATTTGGTTTTGAAAATAACATCAGCAGGGTTTAAAAACTGCTGACAAATTTCTCGTAGAATATTGTATGTAATACTAATCCGCAATAATACTTAATCATTTTTCGAGGCTAAACATGTCGCTACCTGTGTTACAAAATGTTCATTTAGAGCAACTAAATAGTGATATTTTTGCCTAGCTATCAACACGTTTTTCCAGCCTCAAAATAGCTCACTTAATTAAGTGAATGGGTAAAATACTGGTTATTTTTCTATTTTACCTTTTAGAACATAAATTTCACCATCAAAGCTACCTTGAATAGTTAACCCTTGACCGGCAAGCTCTTTTAAGTATTCGATATGTTCTTCAGTGATGTGTTGCCCTGGAACTAATAACGGTATACCTGGAGGATAGGGGGTAACTAAACCAGCACAAATACGATTATTGCTTTTAGCAATAGGCACAGACTCGCGTTCGCCATAAAAAGCATCGCCTGGAATACATGCTAAATCGATGGCTGGTAAGCTTTCTGGCAAGCGAGAGCGCCTTGTTGATTTGGCTAGTTTTACTCTCCCACTATCAAGTTTTTTTAATGCATTGTATAAACGAATAATCTTTGAACGAGTACCACCAAGCGTTAATAATACCAAAATTGTACTGTGAGTGTATTTTTCTATTTCTAGGCCAATTTCATCTAATAAAAACTTATGAATGTCTTTTAATGAGTAGGGTAATTCACTAATATCGATAAGGATTTTTAGTGGATCGTGACCCATATTATCTTCACTAAAGTGTGGAAATATTTCCATAAAATCGTCTTTACCCAGCACTTTAATGTATTTCAACGATGCCATTTGTTGTTTAAATTCATCGACATGGTTTAACAAGGCATTAAGTAATTTATAGCCTTCCATTTCCAATTGTTTTTGGCATACGTCAAGTGAGGCAATAAGCTGATACTTGGGCGATGTACTGGCGTAAATACTGTAAATTTCTCTAAAAAAATCTGCATCGAAGTCTGGATCATTCACATGAATATAAGACGCCTGTGAAAACGCCGATACCACTTTATGTGCTGAATGAGTGACATAGTCGGCTCCAGCATGAATGGCTGAGTAGTAACGCAGGCTCGGGTGAAACAAAGAGTAAGCAAACCAGGCTTCGTCAATGAATACTTTAATGCCGTGTTGATGGGCAAAATCCACAACTTGTTTTAAATCGCTTAATAAACCATCGTAAGTACAACCGGTAAGCACCAGTAGTTTTGCATCGGTATTTTGCTCTATTGTTTGTTTTATATCGGCTAACGAAGGTGGCGCAAAAATACCATATTTAGGGTTTAATATACTCGATAAATAAATGGGTAAACTGGCTGATTGCAAAATGCCATAATGAACAGATTTATGACAATTACGGTCAATAATGACCTTATCCCCCTTACGTAACAGGGTTTGTAAAATAATTTTATTTGAAGTAGAAGACCCGTTAGTAACAAAGTAGGTATGCTTTACCTCAAACGTTGCAGCTGCAGATTCTTGAGCACGCCCAATGGTATTGGTGCTATCAGATAAAGAGCCTAACGAATCGACAGATACCGACAGATCGCCAACAAAGACATTGCGGCCATAAAACTGATAGAAGTCTTTAATATAAGGCGAGTTTCTAAAGCTAGAGCCACCACTATGGCCCGGTGTGTGCCATGAATCGTTCGACTCGCCAACATAACGGCGATACGCAGTCCAAAACGGGGTTTCTGAACGGTCGTCAAAGTCGTTGATCATATAGCCTAAAATAGCTTCGGGGTCAGAAATAACCTCGTCTTTAAAGAAAAACGATTCAATTTCTTCTGACTCGTTGACTATTTCCAGTCCTTTAGTATCATCGCCAATTACATAAACTGGAAGCTCTAATCGAATGGCTTTTAACTGCTCAATAAAGCGGCTATACGTTCTCTCGCCAACCTTGTTTTGTAAATCCCAACTAAGTACAACAGCCTGAATATCACCATCTTCTTCAACACTTGTTATCGCATCTTTAAGCGTAAAACGCTCAAGAATATCGATATGGATATCGTCTCGCTCAAAATTTGGTATCGCTTTAGAGAGATTTGTAGACAACTCTTTTAAAGTGGCTTGGTCTTGCTCAATTAATAATATACGCAGTAAAGGCAACATAGGGGTTTTCGTAATAAAATCTTATAATACTCAGTAGCATAACCAATGCATTGGCACTTGTGAAATTAATACTTTGTAAATGTGCATTAATTATATTTTATGCACGTCCATGTTTAATGTTTCATTCTCAATAAAAGTTCACGCAAGCGAATGTCCTACAACTGTTTTAAAGTAAAAAGTTGATCACTATGCGTAAACTTATCTTTTACTCTGTTTTATCTTTAAACTCACACAAGTCTTCAATAATACAACTACCACACTTAGGCTTACGGGCTGTGCACACGTAGCGGCCATGAAGAATTAACCAGTGGTGGACATCAACTTTGAACTCTTTTGGCACTACTTTTTCGAGCTTTTTTTCTACTTCAACAACGTTTTTACCCATAGCAAATTTAGTGCGGTTCGATACACGATCGATGTGGGTGTCGACAGCAATTGTCGGCCAGACAATGTATAATTAAACTAGATTGTGATACAGTCCTTTCATAATAGATAACTAACGATTTGAAAAGCCCTATGTCAGAAAAACCTTTGTTGTTCAGCTATGTGAGATTTTCTACTCAAGAGCAAGCCAAGGGACATTCCCTTAAAAGGCAATTAGATTATGCAAATAAAGTAGCTAAGGAAAGAGGATTATTATTGGATGAGTCTCTTACAATGAGAGATCTAGGCCTTAGTGCATATCATGGAAATAATATTAAAAAAGGTGCATTTGGAGTATTTTTAAAAGCGATAGAGGACGGTAATATCCCTTCAGGCTCAGTTTTGCTTATTGAAAGTCTAGATAGAATGTCAAGAAGGAAGGTCTCAGAATGCGCAAGTATTGTAACTCAGATAATCAATGCTGGTATTACAGTAATAACCGCAATAGACAACAAAGAATATAACAGCCAACTTATTGATGAAAACCCGTTTGAGTTACTTGCCATGTTGATGATCTTCATGCGAGCAAATGAAGAGAGTGAAACCAAATCTCAACGTGTACGAGATGTATTGAAACAGCAGTGTGATGATTGGAGTGCGGGCAAGCGTGGATTCAGAGTAAATTGTGGTAAGCCGCCTAGTTGGACTGTGTGGAATGATGATAAAAAAATATTTGAATTTGAGCCACATCATAAAAAAATTATGCTCCGCAAAATAGAGCTTTTTAAAAAAGGATATGGCGGCATAAAAATAGCAATGTTAATTAATAGTGAGTTTGGTGCAGGCACTATTCATCATACTGGTGCCAATGTATATAAAGAGGTTAAGCGTCGTTCACTTATTGGTGAGCTCAATGTAAAAGTAGGGAATGCAGAGTATGGCCTTAAAGGTTATTATCCTCCGCTGATGAGTGAATCTGAATTTAACTTTTTAGTCGCTGATTCATCTAAGCGTGGCGCTACTAAACAATCACAGAAGTTTGTTGGTATTTTATCTGGGGTAGGTGTATTTAAATGCGGCAATTGCGGAAAGTCTGTAGGTTCACATGTTGTTTATCGAAACAAATGTTTGAATGAAGTAAAAAGCAGCCATAAACGATATGGCTGTGTTGAAGCACGGCGAAAAAATAACTGTGAAATGAATTCAACCGTCCAAATTGATGTGATAGAAAAAGCAGTTGTCACTTTTTGCCAAGATAAGGTTAACCTACAGCGTATTTTGTTAAAAGGTGGAGATAGGGAGGCCATTAACAGCCAAGAGGCTAATCTTAGGGCGCGTTTAGTTAAAATTAATGGTGATATAGATTTATTTACTGAGGCTCTTCTGACTTTAAATGGAACTCCGCCACAGGCCATTGCTAACAAAATATCCAAACTTGAGTCTGAGGCACGTGATGTTGAGTCGCAGATTAGTATTAGTAAAAATAAGTTAGCTAGAATTGATAACTCATTTCGTGATGAAGTAACTGATCGGTGGTTATCAATTACTAAAAACCTTATAAAACTTTCCAACGACGAACGTCTAGCTATTCGTCAACTAGTTAAAGACACTTTTAAAAGCATCAGTTTACAATTAAATACATTTAGCGGCGATAAAGGTGGCCTCAATAATGTATTTGAGCGTCTGTTAGGTACCTCAAATGCTGATTACTTTGAGCTTTTACTTGAATTTCATAATGATAAGAGGCGTTTGTTACGTCTGCATAAACATACTGGTGAGCTAGTTAGTGGTTATGACTTTTGACGTAATTACGAAGAGGTCAGTTGCAAGTTTAACCTTGCAACAGGCCATACTTAATATTACTTAGCTAAAGGGCTTAGCTATTGAGGTTCTTTAAAATAATTAGGGTCAATACTTGTAAACTTAGAACAAAAGGTTTCAATAGTGTGGGCCAACATGGCTTCAAAGACCATTGACTCAACAACCATTCCTGACTGAATAATCTTACCTTGATTGGTAATTATCGCTAGCGCAAATCCTTTTTGCATTTGAAGTCCATCATTATTAGAAAAAATAATTTGCATAGAAACCTTTAATTTATTAAAAAAAGAATTGGTTAGCTTGAAGTTTTAATTAATCAAACTAATAGTACTATGATAACTAATTTCAATAAATTTCAAAAGTTTAGTGATTTTTTTGATGAACTTCTGAATACCTCCGCCAAATGGAGATTTACGTTTCATCTTGATTAAAATTCAGAAAAATATACAAAATTTTATTTAATTTTTTTTAGATAAATGGAGGATAAAGTAATTTTATTTGTGTTTTTTTTAAGCGATCGTTAGGGTTGGTTCATTAATTGTTCAATATTTTTATTATCAATAGGTAGGCTTAAGTTATTTTTCACACTGAATTATTTATGCACTTAAAGTGTAGGTTTACTTTCTGGACTTTTTAATAAGCTTGACTAAAACTATTGTTAGTATGGTCGCAGGTAATAGCCAAATATAATCAGTCATATTGTTCTACCTCAAAGTTAGGAACTTTTTTAACCTTAATGATTTTTATTCTTTTTGCAAATTAAACCAACAAAACGCAATTCTTCACTTTTACCCATTGCATGGCCCTAGTTAATTTCAGGACAATTAACGAGGACAAATCATGAAAAATATTAAATCTCAATTTATTCGCCAATACGTTCGAGCCAGTAGATCTCCGTGGGATGACTGCTCTACAATTTTATTGTTAGCAGATGTAGTTAATGAACAAACATTAGAGTTAAATTTCAATAATTACATCTATTTACATAGAGATAGCGTTGGAAAAATACTTGGCATTAGTATTTCAAATAGTATGTTGGAAAAAAATCCAAGTTTTGAGAATAGGTATTTAGAAGGGCACGACATGACGCTTTTTTTACTTATCTACATAGAGCAAATAACACAGTTTTGTGAGCTGTTCTCTGAAGAGTTCCAGCAAATATTTATGCAAACGCCAACTGCATTTTTTGCAGCAACAGAAAGTGATTGGGTCGATATTATCGACAATGCATAACCCCCTAAGCGAACATTTGTTCGCTTTTTTAAAAATTTTTTTCGTAAACCGTTTTAAATACCCATGTCTGATTTTATTTACTAATACGTTATCGATTTTGATAACAAAACACACAAGGATAGTGAAAAAATGAAACATACATACGTATCAACATTGGATTTCTTAAATTTATTACACTCATTTAGCCGAGTAATCACCGCTAATGACCACCAGATAAACTTATTAGAATTACGCAGTGATAATGCGAATTTAGATGAGCTGTGGGAGGTTATTGGCCCTGAAATTACAGCAAATAGAGCGCTCAACCAGTATGCTATGCGAAAACTCACCTACGAGATTATGCATGCTCTAATTAGCGACCCAATAGAGCGTGTGGAGCTGCCGTGCGACTTTGAAGATGATGTTTTTGCTTAGTGTGAAATTGGAAATAATTAGCAGTTGAACTAGGTCATAATGGTTATTTTCAAATTAAAAAGTAACAGCCTGATCATGTCTCCCAAAATATGCCTGAATCATTATTTGCTGATTCGTTGCCCTAACTGCAATAGCGTTTAATAGGGCATTTTACTCAGTTACTGAGTATCAAACCTGGGAGGGGGTCCTGCGCAAATACAGGGTTTCGTTACGATGCCTCAAAAGCGAGGTCATTGTAATCATGTTTGGCAAGGCCATAGGTCAAATGCACAAGGGAGGTAGATTTATGTCTATCTCCCTTTTGCGTATTTCAGTAAGTCAGTTCACTCAGTAGTTTTATTACAAATGATAGTGGCGGGGTAAAAAAATAAAAAATAAAAAATAAAAAAATAATTAATTTATTTTTTAACCGTCAGAAATGAATTAATAAATTTATAAAAGTTGCAAATGTGCCTGTATTTTTATTTTTTCTATTTTAATACTTTTAGAGGGGGTTATCTTATTGAAATTAAATAAAATATTTACTGTTTTGGTGGGCAATTTATATGTTTATTGTGGCATTTTATACGAAATGAGTAGGCAATTTATACGGTTTAGGGGGCCATTTTCACTGTAAATAAATAAAACTTTTTTTACCAAAAAACTTACCGAAATTTCTTTTATTCGTTGAGCCGCGGTTAGCATAACAGCATAAACTAGAAATGAGGTAGAGAAATGAGTAGTAAAAATTCTCCAAGAATTGTTTTCGGCAATAAGCTGTTACATGCGGGTTATTCGCTCGATATTAATGAGCAGCGATTAATAAATCTCGCGCTGTCTAAAGTAAACTCCAAAAAGTCTAACCCAGGAAAAATTCTGATTTATCCAACGGAATATGCCAAGTGTTTCGGCCTGAGTAAGTACAGCGTTTATGAGCAGCTGAGTTCTGCCGCAGAGTCACTCAGAGATAAATCTGTAAGCATTTTAGACGATAGCGGGCAGTCGCTTTCAATTCCTTGGGTGAGTAGCGCTTCATACGAAAAGGTGAAAAATCAAGGGTCTTTCATTACACTTGAGTTTTCAGAAGAAATCGAGCCGTATATTTTTAATATAGAGAAAAATTTCACAAGGTTATTTTTTCATAACACAGTAAAATTAAACAGCCTAGCATCATTTCGGTTGTATGCACTCCTAAACGAGGTGCGAAATTATAAAAATTACAAACGACAGGGCGCGGTAGTTGTGAATTTTCAGTTGCCAGAGATGAAACAAAAATTATTTTTATCTGAATCATATGGAGCATGGCGCGATTTTAAAAACCGCATCCTGTTACCTGCTATTGAAAAAATTAATGCCCACACAGATGTACGCGTAACGTTTAAGCCTAAAAAAATGGGTAACTGTATTACTGCCATTGAATTTTCCTATTTTACTCAATGCTCTAGTGAAAGTGAAGAGTTTGCTAGGCCAAGACTATCTCGTCGCCCTAAAGTCAATAAGGGGTCGCATGCTGAGGGTGTGTGGGCTCGGGGAAACCTCAATCGATTAGGAAATTATGAGCTATCAAACCAAAACGAAAACCCCGCTTTTAGATTGGCAAAAGCAGATATAAGGCGCTGTATAACGTATGCAAAAATCATTGGTGACGATGAAGCTAAGATTTTTTACTCTAAACAATTGAATAAATAAAATAATCATGATGTCTCAATGTTGATACTACTGCATTACGAGTAAAACATTTTTTCAATTTCAGAGCACAATTTAGTTCGGTATATTATTGAGGCACGCAGCAGCTCAGCATCGCTCTCACTGAGAAGTGGTGCTCGTGTCTTCTTGTCAAAACGTTGCGGCATTTCCTCAAATAGTTGTTCGTGGAGTCGTTTAATGTCATCAAAAATTTTGACCGATTGAGAGAATAAAAAAATCTTACTGTAATCGTTTTTTTTTAACGAGGCCAAATATTTTAGTAAAATGACCTGTCGTGCCGTTTTATTTTTAAATGAATGCTCAATTTCAACTGCTGCAACAGAGCCATCTAGGAGTCGCACAGCACCATCCACAGTTCGTGCATCAGATAGGTTATTAATACGTTTAAATTCAGGCTCGGTAATGAATCCACTCCACATTGGGGCGTACGTTTCATCACTGTGATAATTATGTATACCGCGCAACATTACAAATGCGTTTATAAGGTTGTGTGCTACATTATTTTGGTTGAACTGCAGAGCAGGGTTTTTATTACTCCTAAAATACACGTCGATGCCCATTAACTCCTCGGCAAATTTGGCAGCAGTATAGGTAGGCACATAGACGCGACCATCTGGACTGCGGTGTGTTTTTACTACACGCAGTAAACCATCTTTTTCTAGCCTGTTTAGGTGTTCCAACGCGAGGCGATGATTAATGCCGTAGAGCCAACGCACAATGCCTGGTGTAACAATAGAAAACCGAATTGCAATAAGCACCGAGACCTTGGTTCTGTTAACCCCTTTTTGGTGGTTATTTTCGCCTAGATAATACCGCATATTAATATCAAAATAGCGAGGGTAGTGAGTATGAAGCGGGTTTTTCGTTTCTAAATCTTTTGATGGTTGCTGAGTCAATTCAAAAATCCTTTTGGTGAGTTAATTATTAAAATTAACTAGCACCGCAACACAAAAATTATCATCATTTTATAATTATATTGCCGTTTTTCATTCCGAGATGCTCTGGCAGCATGTACGGAATGATTGTCGCGATAATTATCGCAACAAAAGCCGCTTTCAGCGGATGGCCTCGTCGCTTCGCTACTCAACCATAGGTCTAAAACGCCCGTCAGCTCTGGTGTTGCTCCGCAACGAGCTGGCTCAACGCGCTATCGCGCTAGCGTTTTATACCCAGCGCGAATGCACCGAGCTACGCTCTGTACTGACCGCCATACTGCCGCTTCAGACAATGCGATGGGTGCCCCATTATCCGCATTTTTCTTCGCTTTTATTTTCTGACGAAAATTATGGTTCGATATCAATTTGTGCCAAATTTTAATCGAATTTCGCTGATGCGAAACACTATCGCGGTCAGTACAGACCAGCTGTACATTCGCGCTTTCTCCATGTGTCTACGGCTTCGCCTACACCACATTACGCGCTTGTTGGCCTCATTCTGAGGCGCTATTTTGCAGTTTTTCGTGCCGAAAAATGCGATCTAAAAACCTGTCTTGCAGACAAAAGCCGCCTTCAAATTAAACTTATTAATAAACTTTTTAGATAAAGAGGAGAGGGTTTTTACTAAAAAAATTAAGTGAAAATAGAAGAAAAGTGAATGCCTTATTCAAACTGTTTGTTGCTGAGCTGCGCAGTCAAACAAGTTTGTTTTGTATCACGAAATCATTAAATTTGAAAGCATTAATTAATGATTATTAAGGTTTAAAAATGAAAAACGACGCTAATGATATTGCTATTAATCCAACAACAGGACTACCTATCACAAATGCCAGTACTAATATCGTAGATGTTGGTGGCAATGTGGTGGGCCAGCCAGACAGGGTAATGACTGTTTATGAAATTGAAGAGTCGATAGGTGACTCTATAGAACATGATTCTTTTGATGCTTTTGATGACGGTTTTTAATGTCCAAAATTTTAAAGGCTTTTAGCCAATATCGAATAGAAATTACCTATTCGATTATCGCATTTAGTGGCTCAGCTATATTGTGTTTACAGTTCCAATCCACTGAAAACTTCGCTTGGTTTATCGCTCTAAGTTTTTTTTGCACTAGAATGATAACAGGTATCTATAACTACGAATATTATCGAAAAAGTAACACCCCAAGCATGAAGGTCATGCTTAAGCATCTCCTTATTAAATTTGTATAACCCTTGTTTATTTGTCCTAAACGCAAAGCGCTCTGAGTTAATCAGGGTGCTTTTTAGTTTTATATGTATGTAAGTTACTGACCAGCCAGCCTTTAAGCTAGTTAAAATATTTTAATTCGACAAATATCAACGTATAAATTATGAAATATAAGATATCGGGTTTGGGTTTGTGGGTACCATCACTTAAGCTGATTTTGAGTCACAGATTGAGAATAATAACTACAATTTGAAGCAAAGTAGGGCACAAAAATTGATATTTTTTGATTAGAGCTTAACTTTAAATTTAGAGTAAGAGTATTTTCAGTTAGTGCCAGAGTAGGTCGGATAAGCTAAGAGCCATCAGGCGGAGAAAAACACTTTATCAATTATTATTTTATCGAGTGGCTGGAGAGTGCCATAAGCGGACACTCATAACCTTAGTCACTTGTTAAGTGTTCTTTTCTGGGGCGAAGGTAAATATTATATTTTGTACTACTTTCTTGTCTGCTTCACTTAGGTACGAAATATCAAACGGTTCCGAAGATTTAATGGCTTTTAACGCTTCTTTTTCTAGCTCTTTTTGGCCCGTAGAACGCACGATTTTAGAAAACTTTAGATAACCATTATCATCAATATTTATATGCACTTGCACTTTGTGACCGAAACAAGTTTCGCAAACAAATAAATGTGATTCAATTAGGCTCTTATTCTTACTTGCCCACTTTGGAACATCAGATTTTTCATTAAAATCTGCAGCCTTTCTAGTTGAAATTTTTTCTCCAGGTAATTCATGCTGAATAGTTGAAGTGCAGCCCACCATGAGCAAAACAAGATAAAGTTTGACTAGATATTTCATAATTTCCTAGAGCATATAGCATGTTTATAGCGAGCGAATCGCATGTTTTTCTACCACAGCGTCGCTCGTTTATCTTAATTACTCACTTGTAACAAACTTCTTAACTATTTGCCAGCACTACCAAAATACAGTAGTTCTGGTTTTTACTTCAGGACAAAAAAGAGCTATTCGGTCGTTTTCTTGACTATGCAGGCAATATATACTTTGACGAAATTGAAAAGTAACTGCTAACGACCGCTTATCGCTCGTTGTCGAAGTACGCCTGTGTGCCATAAGCGGACACTCATAACCTTAGTCACTTGTTAGGTTTAATGCCTCTGAGTAGAGATAAACTTAGCAGCACTAAAATATATAGTTTTACTTACCCAAGCACCTGTTTCTATATCCTTAAGTAATACGGTTAGACTGAAATCATTTTTGGGATTCGGTGTTTCAACATCGAAAACTAGCAAATATTCTAACCAACCTTGCTTATAACATTTTTCACTTTTATTACGATTTTTATCTGGAACTGTATGCGGAACGTTTGAATCTATAATTTTCCATTCAGTATGCACGTAATTACACTCTGGAATTGGATCTCTAAACTTAACCTCTTTCACTTTTATGGAGCTATTTAATTTTGATTTTAAAGGATGAAATTCTACTTTACCTTTTTCCCCTCTTAATCTTATCTTGATCATAAAAGGATTTTTACCCACATCTCCGTAAAATGGCCCTTGTTTATCAACCGAGACAAAGAATAATTCAAAGTTCTTTTCTGTAGCAATCGTATTATAAGGGGTTACTGTTAACTCAAAGTTTTCAAAGGCAAAACGGCCAGAAACCTCTTCGTCATAATACGTATAAGGCTCATCAGTTTTAAAAGCCTTTTTAGGATCTAACTTAGCCGCACTACCTAAGTAATAATTTACGTTGGCACATCCTGAAATGGCACTAATAAAGAGAAGGAGCAACGAGAATTTGATAAATTCCATTTTAAACCTAACATGTTTATAGCGAGCGAATCGAATGTTTTTCTACCAAAGCGTCGCTCGTTTATCTTAATTACTCACTTGTAACAAACTTCTTAACTATTTGCCAGCACTACCAAAATACAGTAGTTCTGGTTTTTACTTCAGGACAAAAAAGAGCTATTCGGTCGTTTTCTTGACTATGCAGGCAATATATACTTTGACGAAATTGAAAAGTAACTGCTAACGACCGCTTATCGCTCTTTGCCGAAGTTCGGCTCAGTGCCAAGAGCAGACATTGGTAACTGCCGCGTAGTTTTGATGTCCTAGGGAGCCTGCGAGCGCCTTGATGCGTTTGTTATATGCCAAACTCTCTCAATTTTCTATCTAGAACCAGTCCAATATCAGCTAAAATGCCATCATGCTCGTAGTCAAGAAAAATTCTCACATCGTCGCGATCACCATTGGCATCAACTCTTGGTATGCAAAAGCCACGTGAGCACTCATTAGGGTTTACTACATCTCTCTCTTCACTACCATAGTATGAGTGAACATAGTGAATATTTGGCATTGATATATCCATCATGACTAAATGATCGTTTCCCCTTGGAGCATCAACACTCCTATGAGCAGAGTATTTCATTCTCAAAGGAATAATTTTAAGAATATTAGGCATTTCTGAGTCAACCACTTTTATGAAATCAGATTTAAAAAAGTAATAGATTTGACCTAATCTGTTCAGATACGCAACTACCTCATGAAACCAAAAAGGTTGCTCCCTCACTTTTGTCTGCGCCATATAGTTATCAAAGTGGTATTCCAGTCCCTGAACCATAGTTTTAACACCAGAAACCTGCTTGTAGTGCACTTCATAATCTTTTAATTGATCGAGTTTGTGAAGAATGCTGTTGATCATGAACCACTCCCTGAGTTTCCCTTGGCATATAACACTTTATAAGAGAACATCTTACCTATTTTAGCGCGAAAACGTCCTTATTTTATGAACTTATATTAATAGCAAATAATGAAAACTATTTGTAGCTATAAATATTATTCTTTCTGTGGCATATATAAACATGTAAAAAAGAGGAACGTTTCCTCTTATTCTGACTAAGTTAATGACGACTCACCTGACTGACCGCTTATCGCTCATACCCGAATTCTTTTGTAGCGGGCTAAGCTTAAAACTCCATAAACACCGGAGTACAACTAATGCACCAGTTAACAATATATCAGCCTAAAGAGCCTTGGAATAAAAATAAGCTTGTAGGACAAAAGTTACCTCTGAAATTACAGCAAATATGGGCTATCCGAATACGACTAGAACTTTTTCATAAAATAAGAGATCTAGCACTATTTAACCTAGCCATAGATAGCAAACTAAGAGGGTGTGATTTAGTTTCACTAAAAGTTAACGACATCGCACATGGTAAAACAATTCAATCAAGGGCAATAGTCGTTCAAAAAAAGACTGGTATGCCCGTCCAATTTGAAATTACTGGGAATACAAGGAAATCAATTGTGGCGCTCATAGAGCAATTTACTCTCAACTCTTATGATTACTTGTTTAAGTCACGAATTCATTCCTCAGAACACCTTTCAACCCGTCAATATGGACGTATAGTTGATTCTTGGGTCACTTCAATTGGGTTAGATAAGACTCAATATGGCACTCATTCTATGAGACGTACTAAACCATCACTAATTTACAAAAAAACTAAAAATTTAAGAGCCTGTCAGCTTCTACTTGGCCATAGAAAACTAGAAAGCACTGTCAGGTACTTGGGAATAGAAGTTGATGATGCGTTAGAAGTATCAGAACAGATCGATGCTTAAGTTTGAACCAATGCCAGACCTGAAGTAAGCGTCTGGCATTGGTTTCTAAAAAAATGTTAATCCACGCTACTTTGTTCTAAGAAAATCATAATGAAGCTGTATCAATATTGATTTGATAAGGCTTAATGACAAATTCAGCCATTTTTATACACTCCTTAACTGCAAACCCTCGTCCTTTGTAGTTTGCGAAAGCAATATGAGTATTATCAGTTAACACTGCATATAATCTATAGTCATGTGTGTAGCCTTTTCTAGGTATAGCTTTAAAACCTTTAATATCTGATAATTTATAAACACGTTTAAAAATAGTATATAAACTACTCGACTTTAATTCCAAGGTTTGTTTTGCGAGATCAAAACGACATACATAGCCACCAAACGAACCACTCCACCCTAGCCAGCATATAAACCCAGATACCCATATCGGTAATGATTTTGCTTCATCAGAATTAAACACATTAATTAGCCCGATAAATAAAAAGAAACCACACAACAAAACTAGCAATAATCTAGTTAACCTCGGTTGTCGATAAATAGCTAGCTCACTAGATAGTTCTTTAAAATACATTACAGCACTCCGTATTTAACTAAGCCGGCAATGGCTGTAAAAACAAAAAATGGCAGGGATAGTTTTATTAGCGATTTGCGATCCCATATTTCAATGAAAACAAGATCTTCACTATTAAAATCTTCATCTTCCAGGTGAGAGTTTGAATTAGCTTTTTTAGTATCATGAGTAACTTGAGGTGAGTTATATAATTCACTTTGAGCAAACCTTATCGGTGTTTTATTAGGCCAATCCGATATGGTTTCAACTGCAGTAGTATTATATTTCGTATATAAAAACGAAATGAACATCTTAGCATCTGTATACTGTTTAAATTCATATAACTGATCAACAAACTTAATTTGATAAGGGCCTTGCGCGCCTATACTACTTAATTCAAATGATAGTGTATCAAACGGTACAACAATTTTACTTCTTTGAAAGTAACCCCATAATGCGGTTTTTAAATTAAGCTGTTTTTCTGTCCCGTTAAACTCTAAGCGGCTCTTTCGACCAAAAAGCAATATTGATATACTTAAAAAGAAGCTTGCAGAAATAGCGAAGAAAATACTTTCCCCTCCTTCGCTTGTTACTGTCATCACAATGCTAGTAATTCCAGGAATAAGCATAATAAACGCAAAAATTTTGCTTGTCATTTCGCGTCTTGAGGGCATTGTTGTATTACCACTTTGATCTGTTTTGAGAACTTTTTTTACAAGCTTGGATAGATTGTTATATTCCATTACTTCAACCTTAAAAATTAATTATTACCTTATTTACATTAACAAAAAGTAGCTAAGTAAACCTTATCTCACGATACTTATATCGCTCCTTATACAGAAGCAAAATTACTATTTACAATACAACAGTTAATTCAAGTCAGGAAATCTTAAATGCATTTGATATAAAAAGATGACCGTCTGCTTCTCGCTCTTTGCCGAAGTTCGCCTAAGTGCCATGAGCGGGCATTAAAGCGTAACTCGTTTCTGCCCCAAAACGTGTTGAGGCGAATGCCTCAAAAGAGCGATTACCGGCCATTGAGGTTGGTTAAATACAATGGAAAACTGTGATAGTAATATCTAAAGTTATTTGTTAAAACTATATAGATTATAAAGGCGAGCTTTACATCCGCTCAGATGTGCCCTTCGAACACTAAGAAATGTTAAGCATTTAAGGAATAAATTTGAAACATCCCAAATATAAATGTGTTAACTTTCTAGATGCAGAAATACGAAAACTTGAACAAAATGTAATTACTAGAGAGATAGAGTTCGAGTGGGCAGTAAAAAAATTAAAAAATGCAGATCCTTATGACGATATACATAAATTAAGGAAGGCCTTAAAAAGTAAAGAAAAGTCTGTTATTAAAGCTAGACGACAAGTTAAGTCAAAAATAGCTCAAAAAACCAGAAAGTTAGCTGAGCGAAATAAAGAAAAATTTGGTGGTAAAGTTCAAAAAAGAAAGAATATTGCACTTAATCAATCATTAAATGAAGAATTAAAAATTCAGGGAAACATATTGTCTCAATTAAAAAATATGCCGATCAGTTTTGCTAAGGATTTAACTAAGCAAGATGGTAAAGCAAGCGACTTATTTATTTCACACGCCTCTGAAGATAAAGCTGATTTTGTGAAATCATTAGCAGATGAGCTCATAAAACAGGGAGTTTCAGTTTGGTATGATGAATACGCACTAAGAATTGGTGATAGTTTAAGGAAGTCCATTGATAAAGGCCTTTCTCAATCTAGGTTTGGTTTAATTATTTTATCTAAAAGTTTTTTCGAAAAAAACTGGACACAATATGAACTAAATGGATTAGTCGCAAAAGAGATGGAGGGTGAAAAAGTCATTCTTCCTATTTGGCATAATATTAGTAAAGATGAGATTATGAAGTTGAGTCCTACGCTTGTGGATAAGTTTGCTCTTAATTCAGCAACTAATACGGTATATGAAATTGCAGAAAAAGTTGCAGATGCCGTAAACAACGCGTGAAAGCTAATTAATTAGAAAATCCCTAAGAGAGAATAAGAGCAAATTTTGGCTCATGAATCTCATTATCGAACGTCTGCAACTGGCACAAACCGGAAATAGCTTCCAATTAACTCCGTATTTAAATTTTAGGTTTTAGCTGGGCTCTAATTAATAAATCATAATCTATTTGCAACACCTCGCTTAAATTCAAACTATTCTGAAGTTAACGCAAATTTTCAATTTAATTGGTGCTGGCCGAATAAAGGCTCATATGAGAATCAAATCGCCAGCTTCTTAAATAGAAACTAAAGATGTGACCGTTAAAAGGTTTATGCTAATTAAAAAATAACTACTCTTAACTATGACTCAGTTTTCTCTTTATAGTCACACAAATCCTCAATTATACAACTTCCACATTTTGGTTTTCTCGCTGTACACGTATAGCGCCCATGTAAAATAAACCAATGATGGAGGTTAAACATAAATTCTTTCTTATTTGGCGTATTTTTAATTATAGCCTGTTCAGTCTGCTCAACAGTCTTACCCTTAGCGTAACCAGTACGGTTTGCAAGACGTTGGATGTGAGTATCTACTGCTAAAAAGTATCTACCTTCATTATCTTTTAGCCAGCCGAAGGCGGTGTTGAGTACCACATTTGCTGTTTTTCGACCTACGCCGGGTAGGGCTTCTAGGGCTTCGCGGTTTTCAGGTACGATGCTGTCATGTTTATCTACCAATATTTGGCACATTTTATAAACGTTGGCAGCTTTAGAATTAAATAAGCCTATGGTTTTTATATAATCACGGAGTTTATCGTGGCCTATATCTAAAATAGCCTGTGGTGTATTTGCAACAGGAAATAGTTTTCTGGTTGCTTTATTAACACCAACATCAGTGGCTTGCGCTGACAGTGTAACAGCAACAAGTAACTCGAACGGGCTTGAATATTCAAGCTCCGTTTCTGGGTTTGGGTTGTTATCGCGCAAGCGTGTAAGTATTTGGTAGCGTTTTTCTTTATTCATATAACTTAAACGTACTTACTTAAAAAGCAGTACGTTTCCCCTTAAGTTAAACTGGTAACACGTGCACGAGGGCCTTTTTCGGCTTCTGGCGGTGCAATTTGTTTTGATTTTATTTGTGCATCAATCACATTTTTAGCGGCTATGAGCAACCCAAGCCCTAAAAATGCGCCAGGTGGTAAAATAGCAAGTAAAAACTGATTGTCAAAGCTAAACACTTCAATGCGTAAACTTTGTGCCCACGGACCCAATAATAAATCGGCACTGTCGAATAACGTACCTTGGCCAATGAGTTCTCGCATTGCACCCAGTACAACGAGTACAAGCATAAATCCAAGTCCCATCATTAATCCGTCAAAGGCAGATAAATGAATTGGATTTTTTGAGGCGTACGCTTCGGCGCGGCCTATAATTGCGCAGTTAGTTACAATTAGTGGAATAAATATGCCCAGCGATTGATAAAGTCCAAATGTGTAGGCGTTCATAAGTAATTGAACAATGGTTACAAACCCAGCAATGATCATTACAAAAACGGGAATACGTATATCTTTTGGTACCCAGTTTCGTACAATAGATACGCTTACATTTGATCCAATTAATACCAAAAGTGTTGCAAGGCCCAAGCCCAGTGCGTTTGTAACAGTCGATGTCACAGCAAGCAGCGGACAAAGCCCTAAAAGTTGAACAAGAGCAGGGTTGTTTACCCACATCCCCTCTTTGTACAGTGTTTTTAATTCACTCATTGGCTTACCTCTTCACACTGGCTATTTGGGGCTGTAAAAATAGTATCAAACTCATTTTGTGCAAATAATACGGCGTTTTTAACTGAATTTACAACTGCACGAGGCGTAATTGTTGCCCCAGTGAACTGATCAAATTGGCCGCCATCCTTTTTCACAGCCCAGCGGTTATCGTCTTCACTGTGAACCGTTAAGCCTTTAAATGTGGTGATCCATGATGACTTTTTAATTTCTATTTTGTCGCCTAACCCTGGTGTTTCTTCGTGTTTAGTGGTTCGCACACCCGCTACAGTTCCATTGCGTAATATGGCGGTTAAAAGCTTTATATCGCCACTGTAACCGTTTGGTGTTACGTGCCTAACAACAAGGGCGACTGGTTGGTTATTTTTTCGTGCACGGTAGATAACTTGCGAATTATATGGTCCTAGTCGTTCATCTTTAATAACGATACAGTCTTTCGACAAGTCATTGTCGTAGGTGTTAGGGTCAAGTACTTCGTGCAATTGTGATGTTAAGTATAGTTGCTCTTGCTCTGCAATTTTATCAGCCGTTAGTGCATCAATAGTTGCCACTAGCCCAGTAGTTACAAGGGCGAACGCAGTTAAAATAGCGCCGTTTTTTGCCATAGATGAAACAATCATTTTACTGCTCCATGGCCATAAGTTCGTGGCTGTGTGTAGTAGTCAATAAGTGGTACTGCAATATTTAGCAATAGTACTGCAAAGGCAACCGCATCAGGAAAGCCACCAAAGGTACGAATTAAATAAACAAATAACCCAATTAGTGCGCCGTAAATCAAGCGACCTTTATTTGTGGTTGAGGCCGAGACTGGGTCGGTTGCAATAAAAAATGCGCCCATCATAGTTGCGCCACTTAGCAAGTGGAATACAGTACCCGGCTCTGTGCCCGGTGCCGCTATGTAACCAATAGCACTGCATAATGCTAAGCTACCAATAAAACTGACAGGAATATGCCAGTTAATTACTTTTTCTTTTAGTAAATACAACCCGCCAGCTAAAAAACCAAGGTTAACCCACATCCAACCTTGGCCTGCCCATTCGTTAAAAATAGGCTTTTGCATGCTTTCGCTCACTGTTAAACCATGAGCTACATCTGTTTTGATAGTGTCTAGTGGCGTTGCCATTGTAGTGCCATCAACACCAGCACGTACTTGATCTAAGCTATAACCAGTAGAGGTAAAGTCCGTAAAAATAAGCCGTAATTGTTCTGTAAAGCCAATAGGGTTGCTTGCTAGATCTGTAACAGGTAACCACGCAGTCATTTGCACAGGGAACGATACCAGTAGCAAAACATAAGCTGCCATAGCGGGGTTAAATAGGTTAAAACCTAAGCCACCATAAAGCTGCTTTACAATCACTATGGAAAATAAACAACCAATAATAACAATCCACCACGGTGCAAATGGTGGAATACTCAAGGCAAGTAACACCGCGGTTAACCATGCGCTGCCATCACTTAATGCAGGCCAAACAGGGCGCTTACGTATTAGCATTATTGCTGCTTCAAAAGCAGTGACAGCCACAAAAGCAAGGACGAGTTGAATAAGTACACCTGTACCAAAAAAGAAAACTTGAGCAATGAGTCCAGGAATACACGCAGCAATAACGGTTAGCATTAATCGTGTTAGCGATTTATGGCTATGATTATGCGGCGAACTGGCCATGGTTAATTTCATGACTGATCATTTCCTTCTTTTTGTAACTTTTTGGCTTTGGCTCGGGCAATAGCAGCAGCCACAGCCGCTTTTTTCTTTTCTGCAGCTGTTTGCTCACCCTCACTTTGAGTGTCTGCTTTTACATCTTTTTTAGTTGATTGATCTGTGTTTTCTGCGCTTTGAGTTTGCTCTGCTTCTTTAGCTGCTTTTTTAGCTTTAGCACGGGCGATTGCAGCAGCTACAGCCACTTTTTTGTTATCTGCTGGTGAGTCTGCTTCTGAGCTCTCAGATTTAATATTGTCTGCTTGTTCTACAGTGTTGTTCGATTCGTCCAATTGTTCTATTTTATCAGCTGCTTTTTTTGCTTTAGCGCGGGCAACTGCGGCAGCTACAGCCGCTTTTTTATCATCAGTAGGCGCTGCTGTATCGGCATTATCTGTATTAGCTTGAGCACCTTGTGCTTGCGCTGCCTTTTTAGCTTTAGCACGAGCAATTGCGGCGGCTACGGCCGCTTTTTTATCATCAGTAGGCGCTGCTGTATCGGCATCATCTGTATTAGCTTGAGCACCTTGTGCTTGCGCTGCCTTTTTAGCTTTAGCACGAGCAATCGCGGCGGCTACAGCCGCTTTTTTATCATCAGTAGGCGCTGCTGTATCGGCATCATCAGGATTAGTTTGAGCACCTTGTGCTTGCGCTGCCTTTTTAGCTTTAGCACGAGCAATTGCGGCGGCTACGGCTGATTTTTTATCATTAGCTGGTGCAGTACTGGCATCATCTGTATTAGTTTGAGCACCTTGTGCTTGGGCTGCCTTTTTAGCTTTAGCACGTGCAATAGCGGCAGAGACTGCAGACTTTTTGTCGTCAGGTGTTGTAACGTCTTCAGAAAGCTCTTTTTGCTCTTTATATTTGCGAGCTTGCTCTTTGCGCATTGCACGCTCTTTAGCGACTTCACTATTATCTGGCTCAATCTCTGTATTTTGGCCTTCAAGTTTTTTGGCTTTTGCGCGAGCTATTGCAGCAGCAACGGCTGACTTTTCATTGCCATCGTTCGATTTGTTTTTAACACGGGCAAGGGCATCCGCTACTTTTTGCTTTTCATCATCAGATTTAGCTGGTGCCTTGCGCTTATGACGGTTTTTACGTTCTTCTTGCTCACGCTCTAAACGTTCTTTGCGCGCATCAAAGCGTTCTTTTGCTCTATCTGCTTTTATTTTTTCAGCTTGTTGTTCTTTTATTTCAACTTTAGCCACTCGGTAATATTGCACAAGTGGGATTTCGCTTGGGCACACATACGCACAGGCACCACATTCAATACAATCAAACAGGTTATGTTCTTGGAGTTTGTCGTACTCTTTAGATTTTGCAAACCACTGTAATTGTTGCGGTAGTAACGAAGCCGGGCACGCGTCTGCACACGCACTACAGCGTATACAGGCTTTTTCAGGTCCTGGCTCTGCAAGCTCTTTATGATCAGGGGCTAAAATACAGTTAGTTGTTTTAATTACACCAATCCGTACGGTGGGCAATGTAAAGCCCATCATTGGGCCACCCATTACAACACGTTGTTGTGGTACTGGCGAAAACCCTTGGCAGTCGAGCAGGTGTTTGATTTCTGTACCTAATAAAGCCCATACATTACCTGGTTTGTGTATAGTGTTACCCGTTACTGTAACCACTCGCTCTATAAGAGGTTTCCCTTCGTAAACAGCTTGTTGTACAGCATAAAGGGTACCTGTATTGTGCATGAGTACACCAATATCAGCAGGAATTCCCATGCTGGGTACTTCACGATTAGTCAGCAGTTTTATTAGTTGTTTTTCGCCACCTGAGGGATAAACTGTTGGCACGGTTTGAACAATAATTTTGTTGTTATGTTCAGCCGCTTTAGTCATTGCAGCAATAGCTTCTGGCTTATTGTCTTCTATACCCACAATACAAATTGTTGGGTCTAAAAGTTGCTGCATTAATTCAATGCCTTGTACAATTTCAGCAGCGTGCTCACGCATTAGTGTGTCGTCAGCGGTTATATAGGGTTCACATTCCACAGCATTGACAATAAAAAAGTCTATTTTTTGCTTTGTATCGGCCTTGATATAAGTTGGAAAACCAGCGCCGCCCATGCCGCTGATACCCGCTTGATGAATTATATCAACTAACTCAGTATGGCTTAGTGTTTTTGGCTCACTTATCGGGCTAAGTGTGCACCACTCGTCTTTTCCATCAGGCTCAATAACAACACTTAGCTCTGGCAGTGCAGACGGGTGAGCCGAGGGCTTTGGCGCTATTTCTGTAATAACACCCGAACTAGGAGCATGTACTGGTACAGACCAGTTAGCAACGGGTTTAGTTAAGGCTTGACCTTTAAGTACGCGTTGGCCTTTTTCTACAAGTAATTTACCATTAGCGCCAATGTGTTGTTTTAGCGCAACTACAAGTTTGTCAGGTAGTGGAAGGCGAGCAATATTTGCACCGTTAGAAAGTGATTTTTGCTGTGGAGGATGCACGCCGCCAGGAAATTGCCAAACAGTACCTTTTTGTATTTGTTCAAGTAACTTTTCCACTCAAACCTCTAATCTATTTGTGTAACAGGAATAGCATCTAACTGCCATTTCCAGTTTTGTTTTGTTTCAGCAACCGGTAGCATATCAATACAATCCACAGGGCAGGGCTCAACGCATAAATCACAACCTGTGCATTCGTCTATTAAAACAGTATGCATTTGGCGAGTAGCACCTACAATGGCGTCTACAGGGCAGGCTTGAATACATTTGGTACAGCCAATACATTCGTCTTCGCGTATGTATGCAACGGTTTTAATTGGCTCGGCTTGCTCTCCACCGGCAAGGGGTTTCTCATCAACGCCCATGAGGCCAGCAAGCTTTTTCATGGTGGCTTCACCACCAGGCGGGCACTTATTAATTTCATCCCCATTGGCAATTGCTTCTGCATAGGGGCGACAGCCTGGGTAACCACATTGACCACATTGCGTTTGCGGTAAAATGGTATCGATTTGTTCAACAATGGGGTTACTTTCTACGCGAAAGCGTATTGCAGCAAAGCCTAAAATTAACCCAAAAACCAGCGCGAGTGAGCCAAGCGCAATTAAGGCATAAAACAAGGTCATATTAAAATTTCACTAATCCGGTAAAACCCATAAACGCCATAGACATAAGGCCGGCGGTTATCATAGCAATAGAGGCACCTTTAAAAGGTGTTGGAACATCAGCAGCAGCAAGGCGTTCGCGCAGCGCTGCAAATAGTACGAGCACTAATGAAAAGCCAACCGCAGCACCAAAACCATACACTGCTGATTGTAAAAACGAGTGGTCTTCTTTTATATTAAGTAAAGCAACACCTAGTACTGCACAGTTTGTAGTGATAAGTGGTAAAAATATACCCAATAAACGGTAGAGTGTAGGGCTTGTTTTACGTACCACCATTTCTGTAAATTGCACTACAACGGCAATAACTAAAATAAAGCTCATGGTGCGTAAAAATTCTATATCCAAAGGGATTAAAATATACTGATTAACCAAGTAACTAGTTACTGAAGCAAGCGTAAGTACAAAGGTAGTAGCTAAAGACATGCCGATTGCTGTATCAAGTTTTCCTGATACACCCATAAACGGACATAAGCCTAAAAATTGTACTAACACAAAGTTATTAACTAGAACGGTTCCAATCAATAACAATACATATTCAGTCATGCGAGCCTCGCGCTTTTAAAGTCCCGTGTATTATCCTTTTTTCTGCTCTGATTAACAACATGTGCAGTGATTATCATTTAAATAAACATTATTAAATTAACTAACAGTAATAATGATGTAATAGACCTATGAGTTAGACATACTTTTTTCTTTAACATGATGACTTTAATCATACTAATTTGAGGGGGGCAGTGATCACCGTAGCGCTAAATAAAGGGGAAGGGCACAAACAAAAAAAGAGCAACGAGTGCTCTTTTTTAAAATATGGGGTTAAATATCTTTCGGCTTTTCGATGTAGTAGCCTTGAACGCCATCTAAGCACAAGGTTTCTATTATGTGTTTTTCTTCTTGGCTCTCTACACCTTCGGCAAATACACTCACGCCAATCCTGTGTGCTAGGTCTACCATTAGACGCATAAAGTATTGATTATTTTTATCGTCTTCTAAACCGCGAGTGTAACTGGCATCCATTTTTATAAAATCGGGTTTTAAATCACGGAAAAACTTGAATGATGTTAAACCGACACCAAATCGCTCAACGGTAATACGTGCACCTACTCGGTGAATCATATCAATAAAGCGTTTACTGGCTTTAATATTTTGTTGTAAACCAAACTCACTTACTTCGAAAACGAGTTTAGATGCGATATGGGTATCTTTTAATAGGCGACGCTCTAGCCAAATTACAAACTGATCGTTATGTGCACTTGAGGCCGTTACATTTAAGCCAAAGAATTTCTCGGATAAATTACGGCTTTTCACTTTTTCAAGCGACGAGTCAATAATAAGGCGGTCAATTTCTATTGCCATATCGAGTTTTTCAGCCATGGCTAAAAACGATGCAGTAGGGAGCATTTGGTTATCTTCGGTTTTAAACCTAACCTGTATCTCGGCGTATGCCTTAATGCTTTTACCCAAAGGCATAATATTTTGCATTACTAAATGCACGCGCTTTGATTCAATAACTTCGTTTATTACTTTACGCCAGTTTTGGTTACCAAAGCCTGCGCTTACATTGTTAACTAAATCGGTTTCGCGTTGTACGTGCCATGCATTAGTTTGCTTAGACTGAGCCATACTCATCGCGTTATCAACCACCGAAAGCAGCTCGCCTAATGGTTTACCTTTTTCGTAACCCACAATGCCGGTATTAGCCACAGAGCTTAATTCTTGGTTTTGTTGATATTGAGTGAAGCGGGACTGTAAGTTTTCACCAAAACGCTCAGCTTCTTTAAGCGGTGTATGCGGTAAAATAACAGCAAAGTCAGAGCTGTTTAGTCTAAACAATTGGCTGCCAGTATAAGTGCCGCTCAAGTGTTTAATTATATCAGCAACACCCCTTACGTACTCGTCACCTTTTTGGTAGCCACGGCTTTGATTAATTGCTTGTAACTCACTACAGCGCACCATAGCTAACGAGCCAAACGTACTTTGCTCGCAGTTCTCGATATGCTTTTCATAATACTCAACAAACATATTTCGGTTACCTAAAGAAGTGATAACGTCTTTATAGGCTTCTTGTTTAATGCTCATTGCTGCATTTTGTATATCTTGACTTTTAGACTTTAAAAAGTGCGATAACCGGTTAAAGCTTGGAACTAAATCTTTCCCCAGCTTTTTGAGACTAGAACCATCGAGTGCAGTTTGTAGATCGTCATCAACTTGGTTTTGGTTAATATAAATATCAATGATGTCAGATACTGTAGTGCTGATATTTTTGTTCAGCTGGTAAAAAATTGACTTAAGTAAGATGATAGGAATGATCACCAACACCGCAGATATAAGTATTACTATGAAGAGGGCCGTTTGTAGCTGCGAAGCTAGTTGTTGAATGTTGAGCGTAAATTCTACTTTTACATCTGCTGCATCGTTGACAGCAAATTGAGGACGTATAGAGTTAAATTGTGACTGAATAAACTCGGCGAATGCTGGCAACTCTTCAGGCGAACTAACACTGAAAACTTCCGCGCCTTGATAATCTCTAAGCGTGAAGTTTGAAAAAGTATTGCCGTTTGCAATTGATTTTTTTAAATTTTCTGCAGAAATATCGTCTATAGACAGCTCATTTATATACTTACTAACGGTTACTTGAGCACTTTTTTGTGCTTCGCTCACCGCGTTATCAAAGCCCACTGAAATGAAGTAGCTTCCTGCTGCAACACACAATAACCAAGATATTATTTGTATTAAAATAAGTTTTTTAAATCCAGCCATTTTTTCAATCTTTTTGATATTACAGAGGAAAGGAATCAAGTCCTTGATTATTTAACTAAATGCAACATTTATTAGTTTTTTTTCAATGTTTTAGTTCTAGAGTAGAAGGGTAGTGGAAATAGTAGTAAATGTCTATGGAATTGTTGAGAATTGGCTCCCCCTCCCCGACTCGAACGGGGGACCTGCGGATTAACAGTCCGTCGCTCTAACCAACTGAGCTAAGGGGGAACTAAATTTTGACTTGTATGATATTGGCTCCCCCTCCCCGACTCGAACGGGGGACCTGCGGATTAACAGTCCGTCGCTCTAACCAACTGAGCTAAGGGGGAACTACATCATATACATAAACTTGGCTCCCCCTCCCCGACTCGAACGGGGGACCTGCGGATTAACAGTCCGTCGCTCTAACCAACTGAGCTAAGGGGGAACTACATCATATACATAAACTTGGCTCCCCCTCCCCGACTCGAACGGGGGACCTGCGGATTAACAGTCCGTCGCTCTAACCAACTGAGCTAAGGGGGAACTACATCATATACATAAACTTGGCTCCCCCTCCCCGACTCGAACGGGGGACCTGCGGATTAACAGTCCGTCGCTCTAACCAACTGAGCTAAGGGGGAACCGTTTATGGTTAAAAAGCTTGGCTCCCCCTCCCCGACTCGAACGGGGGACCTGCGGATTAACAGTCCGTCGCTCTAACCAACTGAGCTAAGGGGGAACCGTTTATGGTTAAAAAGCTTGGCTCCCCCTCCCCGACTCGAACGGGGGACCTGCGGATTAACAGTCCGTCGCTCTAACCAACTGAGCTAAGGGGGAAGCGTCTTGCCTTTCAACGGGGCGAAATATTAATGACCGCGCTGCAAAGTGTCAACATATAAAAGTCATAAATTAAAAAAAGAGGCTTATTCGTTGTTTTTATGTGCAATCTGCGTGTTTTATAGCTTTATTTGAAACCATTTATTGGCCTTTCAATAAAACCATCAGTGGTAAACTAGCGCTAAGTGATCGTTTGCTATAGACAATTGAGTAAATAAAATACGACTTTGAAATGATTTGGTCTGTGTAAAACACAAAATTTAAAAGTACTGACTCTTCGTTTTAGCTATTTATACTCAAAAACCTGACGTTAGGGTATTTTTAATCCTAAGTAATAAAATCTAAAGCGTATGCTTTTTAAACATTTGTAATTTTAGCACCTAACCATATATGCAAGTAAAAGCAAAGGTGCTCATAAATAATACAATCAATAACTTGCAATTATAAATGCTGAATACAGGTTAGCTTAATAATCACATTGCAAATAAAATTTACTAACCTGATGAAATAGGTTTGCAAAGGTTATAAAACACTAAAAAAGCAAATCTCATCACTTTTTAAGTTAGTAGTAAAAATGTATCTCTCTTAAACCCTTTATAAATGCGGGGTCCAATGAGTTATCCACGGTTTCTGTGGATAACTCTGTTTATGAAACTTTAAGAACATCAGCAGCACCAGTAATTTAGAGTGCTACAACGATTTCAAGCTTTTAAATCATTATTTTTATCTCTTTTAAAAACAATGGCTTAAAGTTTTTGTTTTATTGTGTGTGATACGATGAGTGGAATTTTTCGTTACGATAAATCAAAAAGGAGATTTGTGCAAAAAAGCATCAGGTAACGCGTGTGTTTTGTAATAAAAGTAACAATTATGTGTCTTAATTGTTTTTTGACGCGTTAAGCCGCTGTTTTAACAAAACCGTTTAAAAAGCAATGTTTACTTCCAAGGCGCACTTTAAGCAGTTTTATTGCAGTAAATCTATTGATAAATCCGTGGCTTGAATTGCCCTGATGCTTTAAAATAATCAACTCAGTAAAAGAGGCTATTTATTTCATGCGCGTAACACAAAATACCAAGACTCGCCCAGATTTACTAAACGATCCCATCTTGCCCACGTTGAAAACCATGACTGTTCCAATGATTTTTGGCATGATCATGTTAATGATGTTTAATATTGTTGATACCTTTTTTATTAGTTTGTTAGGTACTGAGCCCCTTGCGGCAGTGAGCTTTACATTCCCTGTTACATTTACAGTCATTAGTTTGGCTATAGGGTTAGGAATAGGTACTTCAGCTGTCATTGCAAAAGCATTAGGCAGTAACAAAATAGATGAAGCCCGATTTGATGCCAGCATCTCTATAATGGTGGCTGTTGTATTGGTGCTTGCGTTATCGCTTATTGGTTATCTACTTATTGACCCTGTATTTACATTATTGGGGGCAGGACAGCAGGTGCTTCCGTTAATTCATGACTACATGAATATTTGGTTTATTGGCAGTGTATTTTTGATCACACCAATGATTGGTAACTCCGTATTACGTGCCAGTGGCGATACTAAAACGCCAAGTATTGTAATGGGAGGGGCTGGGCTAATAAATGCATTACTTGACCCAATGCTGATATTTGGTTTTGGCCCTATACCTGCTATGGGTATTCAAGGAGCTGCGATTGCAAGTGTAATAGCTTGGGCTGTAGCAGTTGTGATTATTTTATATATATTAACTGTAAAAAAGCGACTACTTAGCTTAAAAGCGGGCTCACAAACGGTTGTGGGGGCAATCCGAAAAATCTTAAAAATAGGTGTGCCGGCTGCAGGTGCTAATATGCTCACGCCTGTTGCAATGGCAGTTATGACTGCACTTGTTGCTAATCATGGCCCTGAGGCTGTTGCTGCGTTTGGTGTTGGTAGCAGAATAGAGTCTATTGCAAGTATTTTAGTGCTTGCCTTATCAATGACACTCCCTCCATTTGTTAGTCAAAATTTTGGGGCTGGAAAGTTATGTAGAGTGAAAGATGCATACATAGGTACCTTGAAGTTCGTCATGGTTTGGCAGTTCATAATTTATATTTTACTGATTATTTTTTCTGGCGTTATAAGTCAGTTATTTGGTAAAGAGCAAGCGGTAATAGATGTAATTAAACTTTTTATTTATATCATTCCACTTAGTTATGGTCTGCAAGGTGTGATCATATTATCGAACTCATCGTTTAATGCTTTGCATAAACCAATGAACGCGCTGTTTTTAAGTATTATTCGGTTGTTTGTTTTCTATGTTCCGTTTGCTTATTTAGGTAGTCATTTTGCAGGGTTAACGGGATTATTTATAGGTGCTGCTGTCGGTAATTTATTTACCGCATTGGTAGCGTATAAATGGTTTATAAAAGAGCTTGAGTCTTTGAGCAGTCAGTCGTTACAGGAGTGCAATAGTTGAGTGATCATTTTCAGTTAAAATCACAGTTTAAACCAGCAGGGGATCAACCCACCGCAATAAAGCAGTTGTGCGAAGGTTTAGAGGCAGGGCTTGCTCATCAAACATTGTTAGGGGCTACAGGTACGGGTAAAACCTTCACCATGGCTAATATTATTAGCGACTTAAATCGCCCAACAATTATTATGGCCCACAATAAAACGTTGGCTGCGCAGCTTTATGGTGAAATGAAAGAGTTTTTTCCTAAAAATGCCGTTGAATATTTTGTTTCTTATTACGACTATTACCAACCAGAGGCCTATGTTGTATCGAGCGATACGTTTATCGAAAAAGATGCTTCAATAAATGAGCACATAGAACAAATGCGTTTAAGTGCTACGAAAGCACTTCTTGAACGCCGGGATACCATTATTGTTGCATCGGTTTCGGCTATTTATGGTTTGGGTGACCCCCAGTCATACATGAAAATGATGTTGCTTTTAAAAGTAGGCGAAAAAGTTGACCAGCGTGACATGCTTCGCCGCTTAGCCGAAATACAATATACCCGTAACGACATAGAGTTTAGCCGTGGTACTTACCGAGTTCGCGGCGAAGTGGTCGACATATTCCCGGCAGAGTCAGAAACATACGCAGTGCGGGTAGAAATGTTTGACGACGAAATAGAGCGCTTGAGTATTTTTGATCCGCTGACAGGTGCTGTTGAAAAACATATTGTGCGTGCCACTATTTATCCTAAAACGCACTATGTAACTCCGCGAGAAAAAATTCTAGGCGCAATCGAAAATATAAAAATAGAACTAAAAGATAGAAGAGCTCAATTACTCAGTGCCAATAAATTAGTAGAAGAGCAGCGCATTGCGCAGCGTACTCAGTACGACATAGAAATGATGACCGAGTTGGGCTATTGCTCGGGAATAGAAAACTACAGTCGTTATTTATCGGGGCGTACCCCCGGCGATCCGCCGCCAACCTTGCTTGATTACCTGCCTGATGACGCATTAATGATTATTGATGAATCTCATGTAACGGTGTCGCAAATTGGCGCTATGTATAAAGGCGACAGAAGCCGTAAAGAAAACCTTGTAGAATATGGTTTTAGAATGCCCTCAGCCATGGATAATCGCCCACTTAGGTTTGAAGAGTTTGAAGCCATTGCTCCGCAAACCATTTATGTATCGGCAACGCCTGGTGACTTTGAAATGGAGCGCAGTGGCGGGGAAGTTGCAGAGCAAATTATTCGTCCAACAGGACTTTTAGACCCGCTTATAGAAGTAAGGCCTGTTGGCGACCAAGTTGATGATTTATTATCAGAAATATACCAATGTGTTGAAAAAGGTGAGCGCGTATTAGTGACTACGCTTACTAAACGTATGTCTGAAGATTTAACCGATTACCTAAGTGAACACGGCGTAAAAGTTCGTTATTTGCATTCAGACATAGATACAGTAGAGCGCGTAGAGATAATTCGTGATTTACGCGCAGGGGTGTTTGACGTGCTAGTAGGCATTAACTTACTAAGAGAAGGTTTAGATATGCCTGAAGTGGCGTTGGTTGCGATACTGGATGCCGACAAAGAAGGCTTTTTACGTTCAACGCGCTCGCTTATTCAAACTATTGGTCGTGCTGCGCGTCACTTAGATGGCCGTGCTATTTTATATGGCGATAAAGTGACTAAATCTATGGCAAAAGCGATAGATGAAACAAGCCGCAGGCGCGAAATTCAACATCAATACAATATAGATAACGGCATAGAGCCACGTGCTTTAGCCAAAAAGATTCTTGATGTGATGGATGTAGGTGAAGAAGCTGGCCCTAAAGATAACCTACAACTTATTCGTAAAGAGTCTAAAAAGGTGCTTAGCGCGAAAGAAATTGCAGCGCAAATCAAGCAGCTTGAAACTAAAATGCACGCGTATGCGAGTAATTTAGAATTTGAAAAGGCGGGCTCTGTGCGCGACGAAATACACGAACTACAACAACAGTTGATTAATTAAAAAATGACTATAAATTTTACGCCTCTTATCACGGCACTTGAGAGTGCCCCTATTTTAAATAACGAACTGTGTCGTGTTTTTCACGGGCGAGGCCATAGTATTGAGACATTAAGCCACTTAAATTTAGATTTTTACCCGCCAAGCTTATTTTTAGTTTCTTACGATGAAATAGACGACAACACGCTTAATCAGCTAACCGAAACACTTTGGCAGTGGGCGCAAGCGCATTACCCAGAGTTAATTACCTCGCTTGTTTATCAGCAGCGCGCGGGTGTACAAAGCCAAAATACCGTTATGTTTGGAGCGCTTCCTAACCCGCATACAGTAACCGAAAACGGAATTCGCTTTTTAGTTGATTTGCAAAGCCGCCAAAACACGGGGATTTTTCCAGATATGCGAAGCGGCCGTGAGTTTGTAATGGCCAATAGTAAGCATGGCAAAGTACTTAATTTATTTTCGTACACGTGCGGCTTTTCGTTAGCAGCAATGCAGGGCGGCGCTGATCACGTAATGAATATGGATATGAGCAAAGGAGTACTCAAAGTAGGTAAGCAAAACCATCAGTTAAATGGCTTTGACAAAGGCGTGAGTTACTTACCTCACGATATTTTAAAGTCGTTTGGTAAATTAAAAAAAGCGGCCCCGTTTGATCTGATTATTGTTGATCCACCAAGTTTTCAAAAAGGTAGCTTTATTTTAACTAAAGATTACCAAAAAGTGCTTCGTAGGCTCCCTGAGTTACTTAATCAAACAACTAAATTACTCTTATGCGCTAATAGCCCCGAGCTAACTGAGGATGCATTTAAAGCACTTATTGCTGAGCACACACAAGGTGCGATTGAATTTGTAGCGCGCCTTGCACCTACCGCACGCTTTATTGAAATAGACAGTGATAAAAGTTTAAAAGCGCTTGTCTATAAAATGTCACATTCGCCTGATTAAATGAAGCTCAGTAAACGACTGGCTGCGATTGATGCGCTGATCACTCGCCAGCAAAACACTATTTGGGATTGCTGCTGCGATCATGGCTATTTAGGAATGGCTTTGTTAAAGCGCTCAGCTGCGGATAAGGTCATATTTGTTGATATTTTATCCAATGTCATGGCCGACCTTGAGGCAACGCTTACACGTAACAAAAAACTAAGGACGCCTGGTGATAAAAAGCCTGAATGGCAGGTCTTGTGTCAGGACGTTGGAAGTATAAAGCTTGATGATGTAGCAAATCAGGTAGTGGTTATAGCGGGTATAGGTGGTGAATTAGCGCTGCGTTTAGTGCAGCAAATAATAGCTAACAACTCGCCAGAGTCTGTAAAGCATGTGCGATTTATTTTATGCCCAATTCACCACACCTATTTACTGCGCAGTGGTTTACACAAGCTTAATTTAGGTTTGCATAGTGAGCACATCATAAGCGATAAAAACCGTATATACGAACTCATAGAGGTTAGCTTTAAAAGCAACCAAACGGTAAGTAAAACAGGTGATGCCATGTGGGACTTAAATAATAAACAGCATACGGCTTACATTCAACGACTGTTAAATCATTATAATAAAATGCTCAATAAAGATGAGCTTTATTATCAAAAAGTTATAAGCGACTATCAAAGTCTATACGATAGTTAAAAAAGCCCAATTTTGTCGGGCGGCTGTGATCTAATTACATAACAAAACACGTAATGTAAGCACAGTTAATATCTTGCCCAGTGCGAGTTTATTTGGTTTATTTATGTCAGATAAAAATAGTCACCTAAATACGTTACTCAGTAACGACAAAAAATGGCAACATAGCTACGAGCAGCCAATTCCCTATGCGCCGCTTGTGCAATTAGCTAATAATAATTGGGTCGTTCCACAGCATTTTTTACGTTACAAGCATACACTTGAAAGTGTAAATGAAGTGCTCGAAAGCATAGAGTTTTCAGCGCACTTTAGAGTTCTTGCTGCACAAAAAGGCGATGAAATATACCTACAAGTTGCAGTACTAAGCCCTGACAACTACAAAAAAAGCGGCCATCAAAATGCCGATAAGGCAAAAAAATTGCTATTCGGTAGGCGCTGGATAGTAGAAGAAAACTTGCCGACTTCAGAACTTATTCAAACTGCCTTTTTAGCTTTAAAAGTAGCGCGTGAGCACGAAGTGAGAGAGTTGTTTCAGTTAAAACAAAATGGTGCAATTAGCACACCGTTTAATAATCATCACGACTTACCTGTCATGGCGCAAAACCCTGAACTAGTCATACAAGCTCAGCACAATAATGACATTAATGATTTAATCAGCCGTATTGTTTTTGCTGACTCGACTGTTGAGCTTACCAGCCATCAAGTTATAAATGAGCAGCAACACTTGTATACAGTAAAGCTTCATTGCGACAACGCTCAGCTTAATGAATTTAATAACAAAACAATTGCGTTTTTAACTACGGGTTCGTCTACTAATCACTTTTTACATGGTTTTATTACAGCCTTAGTTAACACCAGCAACGACTATGTAAATGAGCAGTTTAAGTATCAAGGTTTTGCCCGCTTTAGTAAAAGTGTGGCGGTAGAAAGTATTGGTAAGTTAAGCATTGCAATGCGCTCACCAAATACAGTTGATTTGTGCTCAATGGGTAAGCAAGAAGCTAATCAATTAAACTTTGAAATAGACAGTGGGCGTGCACCGCAAGGGTGTGGACAAGCTATAGGTGGGTTTTTAGCAGCCCATGGAATAGAGCAACCAGAAAATGCCCATTTATACCCAAACTACCTTTAAGGGCCTTAGTGAACAAGTAAGCGTTTAACAACGCTTACAGTTTGTTGATTTCTTGCTTAACGTTAAAGCTTGAGTCGGTCACAATGGCTTCGAGTGTTTGTACACGTTCTCTTAGTGCAACCACTTCTGCTTTTGTTTCAGCAAGTTGTTTATGAGCATCGCTATTGTTGTTTTGCATTTTATGTTTAAATTCTAAATGCTTTTTATACATATCGTAAACCACACCCGAACCCACAGATATAAGCACAATTAGCACAATCATCGTAGTACCAGACATAACTATATTCCTTTTATATTTTTATTTTTAAAGTATACGCTTTCTTCTCTTTAGATAAAGCTGACAATTGTAACTTTATTTGTAAAGGGCGATGATTTGAAATCAATCAATTAACACTGTGGCTATATACATGTAAATCAGTGCTTTTTGTTTGGTGTTCATACTTTATACAGTAACAGGGTTGTTTAATGTCAAATCAATCGCCATATAGTTACTAACACACTATTTTATAAACTAATTTTATCAGAGAGTTATTATGCTAAATAATAAAATACCTCCCGTTATAGTTGTTCTATTTTTTGCAGGCATTATGGCGCTTATAGCGCATTACAGTGTTATTGACTTTACTGTATTTGTTGCCTACTTGGCGGCAAGTTTAGTTATTATTGGTTGTGCAAGCTGTGTTGCGGGTGTTGTGAGCTTTAAGCTAGCCAAAACCACAGTAAACCCCAATAAACCAGAACAGGCATCAAAATTAGTTACCAGCGGTATTTACCGAATTTCACGTAATCCCATGTATTTAGGATTTGCATTTATTTTAGCTGGGTGGGGTGTGTGGTTAAGCTCTGTTTGGGCAATGTTAGGTGTTATTGGGTTTATTGGCTATTTAACGTTGTTTCAAATAATGCCAGAAGAACGTGCGCTTACTAAATTATTTGGTGATGAATTCACTATCTATAAAGCTCGCGTAAGGCGCTGGCTATAGAGTCTGAAGTGCCGTGTAATTAATTTACTATGCAATAAAAAAGGCTATGTAACATAGCCTTTCTCTTTTATTTATGTGTTGCTTATTCGTATTCTAACGGATCTGTAATATTGTTTAGTGCAAATGCTTCTAAACGTTCTTGGCACGCACCACACTTACCACAGGCCTTTTCACGGCCGTTGTAACATGTCCATGTTTGGCTGTAATCTAAACCCATTTTAATACCGTCAGTTAAAATATCAATTTTGGTGTTATTAAGATATGGGCTAAAAATTTCTACTGCATCGTAGTTTGCAATACGACATACATCATCCATTTTTTGCACAAATTCAGGACGGCAATCGGGGTAAATAGCATGATCCCCAGAATGAGCACCGTAATAAACTTGGCTTGCTTTAAGTGATACTGCGTAACCAACTGCAAGCGAGAGCAAAATCATATTACGATTTGGCACAATCGTGCTCTTCATGCTTTCTTCTTCGTAGTGGCCTTCTGGTACATCAATGTTATCGGTTAATGATGAGCCACCAATAAGCTGATTAATAGCTGAAATATCAACTATTTTGTGTGGCACATTGAGTTTTTCACATACTTGCGCTGCAACTTTAAGCTCTTTTACATGACGCTGACCATAGTCAAACGAAAGGGCATATACATCATGGCCTTGTTGCAGGGCTTTATTTAACACGGTGAACGAGTCCATACCGCCGGAATAAATAACAACTACTTTTTGCGTCATATCTGTTTTGCTCTTAGTTTTAATAGAGGTTTATATCAGGGCGCGATATACTACACGGCCGCGGCTTAAATAACAATTTTTGCTCAGTGCTTTTTCGTCTTTAATAGTAGCAATGTTGCTGCTAGGTAGTAAGTGAGATCTCTTTTGTACAAAATTAATGAAGTGTTTGAAACCATTCAAGGTGAAGCAAGCTTTACTGGCACACCCTCAATATTTTTACGCCTGCAAGGTTGCCCTGTAGGGTGTTCGTGGTGCGACACAAAACAAACATGGGATGTAGACAACGTATACAAAGTGTCTCTTGACGAAACTGTAGAGAAAAAAGCCGACTCAGATCATTGGGCCGATGCCAGCGCCGAGCAAGTACTTGAGCTGTTTAAATCACGTGGCTATACCGCAAAGCACGTAGTAATTACTGGCGGCGAGCCATGCATGTTCGATTTAAACCCAGTATGTAACTTATTACATGCACAAGGCTTTACCACACAAATAGAAACCAGCGGCACGTTTGAAATACTCGCCCCAGAGCAAACATGGGTTACCGTTTCGCCTAAAATAAACATGCGCGGCGGTTATGAAGTACTTACCAGCGCCATGAAGCGTGCAAACGAAATTAAACATCCCGTAGCAATGCAAAAGCACGTAGAAGAGCTTGAAGAATTATTTGCCAAAACAGGTGTTAATCCTAAACTTGTTTACTTGCAGCCAATAAGCCAAAAGGTATCTGCAACCAAATTAGCAATCGACACCTGTATTGCAAAAAACTGGCGCCTATCAATACAAGTACATAAGTATTTAGGAATTAGTTAAAGCGCAAAGGCGGCTTTAAGTGGTTAGCTGTAAGCGATAAGCTGCTCTGCGTTAAGTTATATTCTGTAGATAAAAGGTTGGGTTGAGTGAAACGAAACCCAACACAGCAACTTCAATGCTCACTCTTTCCAAGCACTCTTTATATCAAACTCTAACAAGCTTATTTAAACACGTAGGTCGGATAAGCAAAGCGCCATCCGACAATGTTAGTTAATTTCTTCCCTGCAGTGATAGCAATTATTTGTTGGCAGGCGATAGCTAGTAGCTGATTGCATTACCTGGTTTTTCTTACACTTTGGGCAGAAGTAATTAATAACATTCACAATTAGTACGATTGCAAAAATAATACCGCCAATATAAAACGGGTTTGCATAAAACTGATTACTTGCCGGCGAAAACTGAAACCCAATAATACATGTGATTAAAGCCACTAAATACGCTTTAAACCTAACTGCCTTTTTCAAATTTAAATCCTTATATTTAGTTTTTTATGCTCAATATATCAATAGACTATACCGTGAAAGATGGTGAGTACTAGATTAAAGTGCACTTTAAGGGGAGTTTTTGACTAAGTATTTTTTATCCAGCCAATACTGAGTATATATCGGTTACCTTTTTCTACCTTTGATACTTGGTGCCTGCTGATATCAGGGCGAAATAACTTGATCCTTTCTGTTTCAAATATGAGGCTAGAGCAAATAAACTCTCCGCCTATATCCGCTTTTTTTAACACAATATTTAGTCTGTAATGCTGACCACCCTTAACAAGATCAGTGTGCGGTGGTATTTCACTTCCTTTTGGGAACTTTAATAAATACACATCAAACTTTATGGGCCAAAATGCACCACAAAGCAGCATTTTATCATAGCCCGATTTTTGCCTGCCTCGTGACCACCGAAATAGCTTTTTTACAAAAGACATACACACTCCTTGATTTAGAGACTTTAAATCGCGCTTTTAACTGTTGCTTAAAGCATTATGCACATTGAATATGAACACTTTAGGGCTTATAAATTACTCAGTACCATCTGTTTTATTTTATGAGCTTTAACGAAGTGATCTAACTGATGAGTTTGAATCCACCAAGTAGCAGCTTCCATTAAAAGTTCAGGATTGTTGTTTTTATTAGCAAAAAAAGCATAGAAAGACAGACCTACATTATCACCTTTACTGGCAATTTTTTTATCACATACTTCAATGATTTTAGTTCTTAATTCTTGTCTCATAAATAAGTAACCTAATAGAGCGTATTGGTGAAAACAAAAAGGAACAAACTGTAACTTTAAATTCAAAACGTGCAGTTGTTTATTTATTTTTCGAAGATGCTTTATTTAACCACGTTATTTAGTAAATAACATAAAAAAAAGCGCTGCTCTAGGGCAACGCTTTATGTATTTTTTTGGTCGTAGTTAGCGAGCTTATTCAGCCGCTAAGTAATCCAATACCACTTGATGGTGATCTTTGGTTTTAAACTTATCAAATAGGTGTTTTATTTTACCGTCTTGGCCTACTAAAAATGTAAGGCGGTGAATACCGTCGTATTCTTTACCCATAAACTTTTTGTAGCCCCATACACCAAATGCTTCTGCAATGGCGTGATCTTCATCGGCGAGTAAATCAAAGTTAAGCTCTTTTTTAGTTTCAAAGTTTTTAAGGCGCTTAATTGGATCTGGGCTAATGCCTACAACACGGGTGTTAAGCTTAGCAAGCTCGGCTTGTTGGTCGCGCAGGTTTTCTGCTTGAACGGTACAGCCTGGTGTAGACGCTTTAGGGTAAAAGTACACAAGTACTTGTTGCTCTTTTAACAATTCACTTAATGTGATTGTTTCGTCGTTTTGGTTTTGTAAGCTAAAAGCGGGCGCTGTATCACCAGCTTGTAATGGACTAATTGTGTTCATGCTATTTCCTTAACGAATGCGTTTAAAAATATAATCTACGTTTAGGGTATGAGAAAGGCTCTCAAAACTAATTTTAAATTTATCTATGTCTACATCTATGGGGATATTAAATTCTACTTCACAGCGCATTTTAGTGTCAGTTTCTTCATTAAACGTATCTGACTTTAAAGAACAAATGCTGATGTGGTTATCGGCAAAAAAGCGTGTCACTTTGCTTAGCGTACCAGGGGTATCTATACCCGTGTATTCTAATGTGTAACCGGCACAAAACTCGCTAGGGCTATGGCTGGTTGTGCGTTTCATCATGGTTAACAAGCCAAGTTCCATTGCTTTGGTTGGTAACACATGTTCAATTCGGCTTATGGCCGACATATCGCCCTGCAATAACATTATAAAGGTAAACTCGCAGCCTAAAATGGCAATGCGGCTGTCAATAATATTGCAGTGACAGTCGCTGACTAATTGCGTCAGTTCACTGACAATACCAGGCCTGTCTTCGCCGATAGCAGTTAACACAATTTGATGATTTGAAAATGCAGTCATGGGTTAAAATACCTAAGTTACAAGGGTTATAACAACGCAATAGATAACACTACTAAATACACTCGAGGACTTGCTCGGCGGCGAAGTTTAACACAAAACAGTGTGTAAACTACAATGCGGGCTAATTAAGCGCGTTTAAAGTACGGTGTTTCTTGTTTTTACTAGCACAGGAAAGTACCATAGTTAAAATTTGCTTATTTGCCCTTAGTTTTTTCTAAGTTGAGGTGCTGAACTTTATTGTAATTAAGCAGCCAAATAAAAATGTAAAGTTAATATTGATTTTACACTGAACCAAATCGGCATAACCCACTCATATATTTGTTAAAACAATTAAAGGGTATGCTAAGGAGAATTATCTGTGCAGTATTGGATCCCAAAAGCACTTGCAGTAAGTGTATTGGTAAGTTTATCAGGGTGTAGTGTATTTGTTAACGATGCGCATAATGAACGTAATTACCGCGCGCATGAGCCAGTAAAAGCGCCAGCGCCTTTATCTCAGCCGGCTCAAGATCCAGTTTATAAAATGGAAGTAGGTCAATATAACAATAATCCAGACGCAACCAATTATCGTCCACCAGCTCAAGTACTCACTGTAGCAAAAGGCAGCTGGGTCGAAGAGGCTGATAATTTAGCACGTGTATACTTTGATAAAAACGATGGCATTGTTGATTTAGATGACTTTATTTGGGATTCAATTAAAGCTGTTTTAGCTGAAAATAACACCGCTACTACCAAAGAAGATAAGCTACTTGGCATTATTGAAACCGATTGGTACGCAATTATTAAAACCGAAGAAAGCTGGTTGTGGGGCGATGAAAAAAACGATGACCTCCAACGTTTTAGATTTTCTATTGAAAAAAAATCGCATGAACGTACAGCTTCTTTACGTGCTGAGCTAATCGATTTTAAAGGTGATACAACACTTACAGACTTGCTTAAACAGCAATTAGAAGTGCGTGCACTTAACCAAGTTATTACTGAATTTGATTACCGCTATCGCCAGCTTGAAGTAGATATGCGCAAGCGCCAAGGTATTATTTCTTTAGAAATGGGCTTTGACAATAAAGGTAATGCAGCGCTGGTTACTGAGCAGTCTTACGATGCGGTATTTGATCGTTTTTCAGGCTTTTTAGAGCGTTTGTCGTTTACTATTGTTGAAATAAACCAAGATACAGGTTTGATTACAGCTGACTATAAAGCACCGGAAAGCAGTATGTGGGATTCGATTTGGGGCGACGATGTTGCGCAATTACCAATAGATGAAGGCCAATACCAAATTTTAGTGAGTAAAACCAAGCAAGGTGGCACAAGCTTAACCTGGATGGACGATAAAGGCGAAACGCTAGAGCCAGGTACCATGAATGGTTTACAGCAAGCACTAGAAGCAGCACTTATTAAGCGCGGCATTAAAATATAAATAATAATACGTTTTACCACAAAAAGAGCGCTTAGCTCTTTTTGTGGTTTTTATAGGTTAAAAATATGTCTCAATTATCAACTTCACCTCAGTACAATTGGCGTACTTGGTTTGCGTTCCTTGTGCCTTCGCTAATTGGTGTGTTTTTGTTTATGACGCCGGTGTCGAGCGGTGAAGCAATGACCATTCCTATTGCAATGATGGCCAAAGCCATGCAAGTATTTTTTGCAGATACAGCACAAGCCATTATTACTGCCATAATTTGTATAACGGGTGCGTTTTCACTCATTGTAAGTGTTTTTAAGCCTCAAGTTATTTGTAAAGTACCACTTTTAAACCACTTATTTAATGTTAGTTGGATTTGGTTGCTTACGCGTTTATTTGGTACTGCATTTGTATTAATGACCTTTTTAGGCGTGGGGCCGCATGCGATAACGTCTGAAAATACAGGGGCACTCGTGTTAAACGACTTACTTCCTGTGTTGTTTTCGGTATTTATACTGGCAGGACTTTTACTTCCTCTGTTACTTAACTTTGGGTTGCTTGAGTTGGTAGGTACGTTATTAACTAAAGTAATGCGCCCGTTATTTGGCGTTCCAGGGCGAAGTGCCGTTAACTGTGTGGCATCGTGGTTAGGTGATGGCAGTGTGGGAATATTAATGACTGCGCGCCAATACGAAGATAAATACTACACACAACGCGAAGCCGCTGTTATTGGTACTACATTTTCTGCTGTTTCAATTACGTTTTGTTTAGTGGTTATTGGCCAAGTAAAGCTTGAGTATTTATTCGCTCCGTTTTATTTAACGGTGTGCTTGGCAGGTATTACTGCCGCTATTATTGTGCCGCGCTTGCCACCGCTTAGGTTTAAAAAAGATTTACTTATTGATGGCTCAGAGCCTGACGCAAACGCAGAGCTGGTGCCTGAAGGTAAATCATTAGTGGGTCATTCTTTAGATATAGCGCTGGCCAAGGCAGATAAATCGCCGGGTGTAGTGGGGACATTAAAAGAAGGCGTACACAACGCACTTGATATGGTATTTGCTGTATTACCTGTTGTTATGGCAGTGGGTACATTTGCATTAATCATTGCAGAATATACGCCGCTATTTCAATATTTAGGTATGCCGTTTATTCCATTTTTAGAATTGTTGCAAGTGCCTGAAGCTGAGGCTGCAGCACAAACAATCATGGTTGGTTTTGCCGATATGTTTATCCCTTCAATCCTTGCAGCTGGGACTATTGAGAGTGATGTAACACGCTTTATCATTGCCGCGATGAGTGTGACTCAGCTTATTTATATGTCTGAAGTGGGGGCGCTGCTGTTAGGAAGCAAAATCCCAGTAAACATTGTTGAGCTGTTTGTAATATTTATTCTCAGAACACTTATAACATTGCCGATTATTTCGTTAATGGCACATTGGCTTGTTGGTTAAGCTTATTTTTTAAATTAAAAGCCCTGATTTATCAGGGCTTTTTTGTGTCTTGTTTGTTTTTTAAGTGCGAGTCTGACTTTTTAAATTCCATATTAGCACTGTGTTTTATTAAGGCAATATTTCCTATTACAACACCAAATACCATCACCACAATGAGGATTACTTGCCATGTTTGCATTTTAATTTCTCAGTTTTTGTTTGCTGATTATTTTACGTTTTTAAATAGTAATTACCAGCAAACAAATCAGAGAGTATTAAAATCGCTTGGCAACCGATAAGGTCATAAAATCAAGGCCTGGATTGGGCTTTTGAAACCCCGCATTAGAATAATGCATAATTCGCAAAGCAATGTTTGTATCGCCTAAGTCGGCAACGAGTCCAATACGATCTTCAAATTGATAATGGCTACTTAAATTTTTACCACCAAACTGTGTTTCGTCAATAAGTGAAACACCAATGCCTGCTTCAACATAAAACGGGGTGTTATTAAAACTAAATGCTGGAAACTGCAATACAGGCGATACCGCTAATACCAAGTTAGATTATGAGTGGTGGTTATGCGCAAATTCCCACAGGTTTACACTGGTTTCGATATAAAAGCGGGTATCTCCAACTAAGTTTTGCATTTTTGGCATATGGTATTGATAAGCTAATTTTATTCCATTTATATTACCCGTGCCTTTAAGTATGTCGACTGCGTAGCCATGGTTTGATTGCGCTAATGCTGTGTTATTAATAAAAAGTGAGGCGATTAATAAAATAAGTATTTTAAAAAAGGATTTCATAGCTGCTCGCTGATAGTTGATTTATCGAAAAAACAAATGATGAGGGTGGGGAGGTTATAAATTCAAGGCGAGCGAAAATGGGGATGTATACGGTGTGTTAATAGGTTTTATTAACTTATTGAAATTTAATTACTTAATCTATTGGTGCTTTTTGGGCATTAATAAGTTGCTTATTTGTGCCTTTTTTATTGCGTATTAATGACGTAAATTAGCCTTAACTTAATCACACAAACAAAAAATATTATGAAACTTATTAAACTATTTTTAATTGCTACCGCATTTTTAAGCACATCGCTTTATGCACAAGCTCAGCAATCACCAGATATACTTTTAGAGTCTGTAGCAGACACCCTTTTTGCTGATATAGGCAAAGTGAACAGTAAAGGTAATGCCAGTAAAAGTGAAATGTCGGGAATTGTTGAAAAACGTTTAATGCCACATATTGATATTAAGTTTGTGTCTTTTAAACTATTAGGTAAACACATTAAAGGCATTGAGCGCCAACAAGCTGTTGATTTTATTAACGCGGTTGAGCATTACTTAACTGGTACATATGCCGGTGCATTAATGAAATACACAGGCCAAAAAGTGGTTTTTGAACACAATAATGCACAAAGCGATTCAGAATATGCCACGGTTAATACGCAAATTATAGAGCCTAACGCCCCCACAATTGATTTAAGCTTTAAGTTACGCCTAGGTAAAGATAACCAATGGAAGGTGTATGATATTGTAGCCGAGGGTATTTCGCTTTTAAGTGCTAAGCAAAAAGAGATAATTCAGCGCATTTCAGATGTAGGCATTGACCAAGTAATTAGCGAGTTAAAGAATAAATAATTAATCTTTTTGTGTGGAAGAGATTAAGCCCAACTCCAACCTAAAAAGCAGCCATGTAATTACTTACTTGGCTGCTTTTATATTTTTCATTATTCATCTACTTTGTTCTAGCGTGGCGATCTGGGTGTGCTAGAATATCGCCTCTTTGATTAAGCGTGGTGTCAGCTGAAAGCTGTTATAACCTGACCACTTACCCAAGCTACACTGGAGTTGTGTTGTTTTAATGGAAAATGTACTGATTTGGCCAAAGGAATATCCGTTACTCATTAAAGGCCTTGTAGAGCAAAACGGTGCCTTTATTTTAGATGCTTTAGAAGCTTGGCCAGCTTGTCGTTCTACCAATGAAGACGATGGTGTGTGTACCACTGTTTTGCCCCCGATTTATTATTTGGCGTGGTTAACACCGCTTGAACCTTTTGAAGAATGCTATTTTCAACATATTTGTGAATACGACGAAGATGCACAGGCATACGTAGGCGCAATGAAAACCCACTTTTACGATAACGAATATACTCCAGAGAGCTTAGTGCTATTGTTGTGTCAGCGTTTAGAGAAATACGCAAGTGTTGCCGCACAAAATGCAGTTGAAACACCGCTTTCATTATTTAATTTATTTTTTAGCAAACGCTATTTTACACTCATTGAACATGCTTTAAATAATGGCAGTAAGCTTAGTGCTGTTGATGCGTTAGAGCTTTGGAAAGAGGTTGATTTTAGAGATCGCTTAAGTCACTTTATACCTGAGTCAATTGCTGACTTAGAAGTGTTAAGTGGGCTTGCAAGTGACAAAGTAGCAATGGGTAAAGACTATTTTACTTTATTGAAACAAGTATCGCCTGATGTTGATTCTGTGGTTTTACTTGAGCAAGCGCTCCTAACACATTTACGTAAAAAAACGGCCAAGCAAACAATGGCTATGCGCTTTATTGAGCAAGGTGCAACAGGCACATTAGCTGATGATAACGGTAAAACGGCATTTATGTGGGCGGCAGAGCGTGGTTTTGTAAACGTTGTGCAAACCTTACTACCCAAGCAAGATAAAAAAGCCCTTGATAGCCTTGGTAATACTGCATTGCATTATGCTGTGCTCTCTAAAAATGAATCGTTAATGGTGATGCTAATAAAAGCAGGCTTTGATTTTAGAGCGCGTAATAACGAGGGCCTAAGTTGCTACCGATTGGCTGTGAGCATTAAAGCGCAAAACCTAGTTAAATGCCTAGAGCGTGATTTTGGAATTAAAGAGCTATCCCCAGAAGGGCAATTTGATCGTATTAAAAAAGTGCATGTTTTACATGCTATTGTAACTTTATTATTGCCATTACAGTTATTTTTCTTTTTTGATGAAGCGCTGACCATAAAAAGTGAACTGACGCTTGGTTTAACTATGGTTACGGTGATTTGTTTTTTCTTTGCTATGAGCTTAAAGCGCTGCGCTTTGTATCCACATATAAAACATCCTTGGGGGTTATTTGTATTGAGGGGCTTTTCGTTATTGAGCTTATTAGCTCAGCTAGGTTTAGCGGGTATCGTGACGTTGGCTGCACTAAGTGAATTGGTTTAAATAGTTAATACATATTTAGAATGTATAAAAGCGCGTTTATTCAATAGTAAACGCGCTTTTTTTATTTTACTTTTGAAGCTCGTTAGCGGCTTTTTCGTCAGCTAAATCTTCTTTTAGTTTGCGAATTTTTAAGCCTAACTCTTGCCCGCGGTGCCTTGCATAATAAGTACACCCAATAAACATGAAAGATGCAAATAACAACTCAAGTAAAACCCAAATCAGCTCGTCAGGTGCAACCCAAAGCATAGTTAAGCCATGAATAAAATAAAGCATAACAACAAAGTTTGCCCAAGCGTAGGTATAAGTATTGTCTTTTATAATACCTCTGAGTGGAAGTAATAGAGGGATTATAGGTACAAATAACGACATAACATCGAGCGGGCCTTCTTGAGGCGGCACAAAGTACATCCATAATGGCATTAAAATGAGCAGGCCAATATAGCCAATTAAAGCAATGCGTTGAAATTTTACGGTTATTGGCTTTTTAGCAGGGGGTTGCGCTGTGTTCATTGAAGTTTACTCGCAATTTTTGTCAGGCGTATACCTACGCTTTGGCATATTTTAATTTCGTCTTTACTTAACTGGGCACTATTGTTGCTACCGGCAACGTGCGTAGCGCCATAGGGGGTACCGCCAGTTTGAGTGCCTAATAATTCGGGCACATCGTAAGGTACACCAAGTAGCATCATTCCGTGGTGTAGTAAGGGCAATGATAAATTAAGCAGTGTGGCCTCATTACCGCCGTGCATACTGCTTGACGATGAAAACACACATGCGGGCTTATCAATTAGTTGGCCTTTAAGCCATAGCTCGCTGGTGGTTTCCCAAAATGCTTTGGCTTGAGAAGCCATCATACCAAATCGGGTAGGTGTACCAAAAGCCAAGCCATCACACTGTATAAGGTCATCTTTACTAATAACAATGTCGTGCGGGTTTTTAGCTACAAACGTTCTCAGTAGAGCTGTTGCGCCTTGTTGCTCTATTGACTCAGCTATTTCATGGGCCATTGCTTCAACGGAGCCATGGCTCGAGTGGTAAAGTACCACGATGGTTGTACTCATTATAAAACGCTTAAAACGTTTTCTGGTGGGCGACCAATTGCGGCTTTACCATTGTGTTCAACAATAGGGCGTTCAATTAATTTTGGATGCTGAACCATGGCGTTTATAAGCGTGGTTTCGTTTGTTTCGTCTTTTAAATTTAGCGTTTTGTATTCGGTTTCTTTTGTACGCATTAAATCACGAGCAGAGCTAAAACCAAGTTGTTCTATAAGTGTAGTAATTTGTTCAGATGTTAAAGGCGTTTTTAAATACTCAACAACGGTGGGCTCAATTGATTTACTTTGTAAGAGGGCTAGTGTTTCACGCGATTTAGAACAACGCGGATTATGATAAATAGTAACAGACATAAAAGTTTCCATAGTGTGAATTGCCTCTATTTTAGGGCAACAGCTTGCAGACTTAAAGCCTTGCAAGCTCTTTTTGTAAACGGCGGTACTGAGTAAGTAATGCTTTTAATCGCTGCTGTTTTATTAACTCTGTTGATTCTACGAAGTTAAGCGCTTTTTGGATTTCATCAGCGGCTTTCATGTAAGCACCGTATTGAGATAGCACGTCAGCGTTTGCCTCGTGATAGGCCGCCAATTTGTCTTGTTTTTTGTACGCGTCAGCCAGTAGCTCTTTACCTAAACTATGCTCTGGTTTTTCCAATAAAAAACCTTTAAGCACGTTTTCAGCAAGTTCGTATTGCTTAGCTTCTAATGCTGCATTTGCATAGTTGAGCGTAATTACTTGATTGTTAGGGCGGTAATTATGTAGTTCAGCTAAAAATGAAACGGCTTCGTCGGCTTTTTTTTGCGCTATCAGTAAATCAGTTTGCGTATCAATATAAAATAAATTCTTAGGGTCACTTTTTAATAGCTTGCTTAAAATAGTGTCTGCTTCATCAAGTTTTTCTTGATCAAGTAAACTTAACGCTAAACCGTAATTAAGTGCTGTATTGCTGTAGCTGTTTTCACGAAGGAGTTTTCTAAATAAGGCTTCAGCATTTTCTGGTTTGTTGTCGTAACGCGCAAGTACTCGGCTTTTAGCAAGGTTAAATTCGAGGCTTGCAGGTAAGCGACGCTTTGGGTACTGCTCAGCACGAAGACGTACATCAGACACTCGACTTTCTGGCAGTGGGTGAGTAAGCAAAAATGCAGGTGGTTTATACTTATAACGAATTTGTGCAGCCAGTTTAGTCAAAAAGTCGCTAGATGCACGCGCATCAAACCCTGCATTATTAAGTGTTTGCATGCCTATTCGATCAGCTTCTTGTTCAGCAGAGCGACTGTGCGTTAATTGGCTAAACGCAGATTGTGTTTGGCTTGCTGAAATAATAGCAATACCAGCGTCAGGGGCAACAATAGTTGCTAAAATACCGGCTATCATACCCGCTATGGTCATTGCGCTGTTATCTTGTTGTTGCTGAATTCTGCGTGCTAAATGGCGCTGAGTGACGTGAGCGATTTCGTGACCGAGTACAGATGCAAACTGACTTTCGCTATCGGCTTGCGCAATAAGACCTGTGTGGACACCGACATGCCCGCCGTAAAAAGCAAAGGCGTTAATGTCAGAGTTATTGATCCAAAAAAATGAAAACGGGAAACGTACATCGTTTGCGTTTGCAACAAGCTTTCTACCAATGGTAGTTAGGTATTCATCTAATACGGGGTCGTTAATAATCGGTGAACCACCACGTATTTGCATCATCATTACTTCCCCAATTGCTTGTTCTTTTTCGAGGGGAAGTACTTGTAATGCAGAAGTTCCCAAGTCAGGAAGATTAAAGTTAGTTTGCGCCTTTAATGGCTCACTTACTAGAAGGCTAAATGTAAGTACGGCACTGCATAAAGAGATAAAGGCTGATTTTAGCTGCATCTTATTCCTTGTTTATTGGCTCGCCAATGGCAATTTTGGCTATGTCTATTTCGTCACTGCTTGCACGGATGTCTTTTTCGCACAATTGGTAGAGTTCTTTTATTGAGACTCCATCTATCTTTATTACGTTCAACTCTCGCTGCAAAAAAGTAATAATTTTATGAACCACTTTGTGTGAGTGCAAAATGAGGGCTTTATCGGCTTTATCACCGCGCTCAAAGTAAGAGCCAATAAATTTATGTAATTGATTTAACCTAAAAAGTACTTTCATTGAATGCGGATCCCACACTCTAAACTCCATAAAGCGGTTATCTTTTATGTATTGGTCAACAATAATATCTTTTGCATAAGGCAGTGCCCACAATTCAAAGCCCCTGTCTGTAAATACCTGGTGTAATGCAATGCGAGGTTTATGTTTGGTATGGATCTCACCTAAATCGTCCTCAAAGCCGTCGAGTATGTCTAGATTCCAGTTACGTCTGTCGATAAGTTGTTTTACGGCGTTATCAAACCCATGCTCTAAAACACCTTCAGACTCGCTAACTGAAGAGGCAACTAAATGATAAAAAGGAGGAAGCTCCCCCCAATTTATTTGCTTTTTATACCAATTAATCTCTTTGAGTGTTGGATTACTTGGTAAATGCGCTTTATTATGTGTGCGAGACATTAATCTGTCCTTAACCTGTCCTTACTACTAACTATGTATTACAGAATAAACCATTGCAGGCATTGTTTTAAGAAAAAGTTACATTTGTTGATATTTTATAGGCTACCGATGCACATCAATACGACTTATTATCCATTTTAATAAATCGGTAAAGCGAGTATGTTACACCAAGATTTACGAAGTTATAGATGCCCTCAGCAGTTTATTCAGTTTAAATTAGGGCTACGTGAAGCATTATCCAAACAGCAAGCCATCACATTTACAATTGCTAGTGATGAGAGCATGGATGATATTGAGCGATATTTAAAAAAATATGCTTACAGTTACAACTTAGATAAACAACAAGGTTTATTATTAGTGGAGCCATTACGTGTTTGAATATATAAAAACATGGTACGAAAGAAAATTTTCTGATCCTCATTCGGTCACCTTATTATTTTTACTACTCGTTTCTGTTGCCTTACTGTACTTTTTTGGCTCGTTAATTGTGCCGGTTTTAGTGGCATTAGTTATTGCTTATTTACTTGATTGGCCAGTTGTTCACTTAGAGCGTCTTGGTTTACGCCGTTTTACAGCAACCGTGATCGTAATGCTTATATTTACAGGCATTATGCTTACTTTAATTTTAGTGATTGGTCCTGTTCTGTGGAAACAAACCAGTAACTTAGTGCAAGAAACCCCTCATATGTTAGAGCAAGGTAAGTCGTATTTAGTTGCCTTACCCGAGCAATACCCAAGTTTAATAAATGCCGACCAAGTACAGAGTATTGTTGCTACTGTCGAGGCTAAAGTTATTGAGTTTGGCCAAGTGGTTTTATCATTTTCATTAACGTCGTTAAAAGATTTAGTGGCGTGGTTAATTTACTTAGTACTTGTGCCGTTGCTCGTGTTTTTTATGCTTAAAGATAAGCTCGAGTTAACGGGCAGTGTGGCTAAATTAATTCCACAACAGCGTCGTTTAATTTTGCAAGTATGGAATGAAATGAACCAACAAATTATGAATTACATTCGCGGAAAAGTGTTTGAAATTTTAATTGTAGGCGGCGTTTCGTTTATTGCGTTTACATTTTTAGATTTGCGCTACGCAGCCTTGTTAGGTGTGTTAGTTGGTTTTTCTGTGTTAATTCCGTTTGTGGGTGCTGCGCTGGTGACTATTCCGGTCGCTGCTGTGGCGTTATTTCAATTTGGATTAGAAACTCAGTTTTGGACTATTTTGATTATTTACGGGATTATACAGGCCCTTGATGGCAACGTTCTCGTGCCATTGTTATTTTCAGAAGCGGTTGATTTAAATCCTGTATTTATAATTGTCGCAGTTTTGTTTTTTGGTGGTCTTTGGGGCTTTTGGGGGGTATTTTTTGCCATTCCTTTGGCTTCGCTTGTTAAGGCATTGATTACCGCTTGGTCTTCAACGCAAGAAGAGCTAAATAATAAACTGACAGAAGGTTAGTTCAAAAAGGCATAGAAAACGCACCGTCAGTACTAATTGATTATTACTCAATACGTCTAAAGTTATGTAATATTGGTAATAAGATATATCTTTTAGTAATAAGGTGCGTTTTTAGATGTCTGACTCTTTATTTAGCTCTGAGCAAATTTACCTCGATGCAAATGCAACAACGCCGGTGTTGCCATGCATTGCTCAGGTGGTCTCTCATACAATGCAAATTTGCTTTGGTAATCCATCAAGCCCACACATTACAGGTATTCAAGCTAAGCATTTGTTAGAGCAAACCCGTGAAAACGCACGAACAGTGATAGGCGCAAAAGAGGGAAATATTTTGTTTACCTCTGGCGCGACTGAAGGCATTCAAACCGCTGTCGTATCCACACTCATTAATGCTAAAACTCATAAAATAGATAATCCAGTGCTATTGTATGGTGCTACTGAGCACAAAGCGGTACCTAATACCTTAAAACATTGGAATGATGTATTGGGTATTAATGCCAAAATTTTAGCAATTCCGGTAGATAGTAAGGGTATTCTAGACCTTACTTTCATTGCAGAACACATTCCTAATGCGCTTATGATATGCACAATGGCGGTAAACAATGAAACCGGTGTGTATCAAGATTTAGATGCTATTGAACAAACGATTCGTTTTTTAAACCCTGACGTGTCGTGGATGGTCGATTGTGTTCAGGCATTGGGCAAAAAGCAACTTAATCTAAGCGCGACCACAATAGATTACGCTCCCTTTTCGGGCCATAAACTTTATGCACCTAAAGGCATCGGTTTTTTATATATACGAGCTGGCAGTGCCTATACACCGTTTATAGCAGGGGGCGGGCAAGAGAGCGGGATGCGTTCGGGTACCGAGAACTTACCCGGTATTGCCGGGTTAAATAAACTATTTAGCTTACTGCTAGACAGGTCAGATACCACGTTTAAACCAATCGATGTGCTCAATAGCTACCGCGCGCAAATAAAATGCGCTATTGAAGATACTTTTGGTGAGGTTACGTTTAATCATAGTTTTGAGCATTCGGTACCAACAACGCTCAACTTTGCGGTAAATGAACTAACAAGCAAAGAAGTGATTGATTTATTTGATGCTGCTGGTATTCGTGTCAGTGGAGGGTCTGCATGTAGCACGGGTTCTTCAACAAGCTTTGTGCTTGATGCTATGGGCGTTAACCAATGGCAGAGTGAAAATGCAATTAGGCTATCGTTTGGTCCCGCAGCTACAGCCGAAGAAATTGCAAATGCGTGTGAATCTATACGTGCATTAAAAGCCATTTTGCAGGCTAACTGTTTAATCGTATCTGATAGCGCAACACCTCACCAAGATGTGTGCGCGATTGGTTTAACGCAGTTTAGGCACCAAGGAGCTTGTTGTTGGTTATATGTAAGTGAGAATAAACAGGCAATTATTATAGATCCTATTGTAGAGCTCATACCGCGTTTAGAAAAAATAGCCAATACACAAAACCTCACTATTAAGGCAGTGCTTAATACGCATGCTCACCAAGAGCGCCATTGCGGCGTTACTTTATTACGCAATGTATTAGCGAGTCGATGCGATGACATTGAAATAGATAAACTGGGGTGGCCAATACATGCAGCGTATATTGACCTCAATAACCAACGATTAGAAAAAATAGCCACACCAGGGCACAGTGAAGATAGCGTAAGTTATGTTCTAAAAAATGAAGATAATCACATTAATTATTGCTTTTGTGGTGACCTAATATTACCCGCAGGTTTGGGGAACACGTCTTTAGCTGGTGGCAATGCAAAGGCCATGGCTCATTCTATTCTAGCGCTTGCTGAGCAGCTAGATGAAACAAGTGTGATTTGTTCAGGACATGATTATTTACAATGTTTTGCGATGAACTGGGAGGCAGAGCAACAACAAACACCTTTATTAAACGGATTAATAAACGGCCAAATGAGTATTGATGAATTTGTTATTAAAAAACAGCTTGATGATCAGGCTAAAGAAAAATCAAGGTCACAATTGTGTGGTTATGTCACCGCGTTGCCCGAATCATCTATTCAGCAATTAAATTTTGATAGTGCAAAGGCAATGCTTACTAAAAACGATGCGTATTTGATTGATACCAGAGAGCCATACGAGCATGGTGCCAATAATGTATCGCAATTGTTTTGCACCAAAAAAATAAAAACACTTAATATACCTCTTAGTAGAATGGCTAATGCATTGATGGAAGGTCAGCTTAGTAAGAGCGGTAAATATATATTGTTGTGTCGTAGCGGTAACCGATCAAAGCTTGCGGCTGCTAACCTAACACAACTAGGGTATCAAACAGTGTATAACTTAGAGGGTGGTTTGGCATTGAGCCTCTAATTATACGACACTAATAGGATTCAAATTAAATCGGCTCTGGTAGCCGATTTTTTATTTATTCACATAAATGTCATAACTATTAAAAAAGTACTGAACGTTTAGTAAAATTCACGAACATAGCAACTTAATCGATTAAGCTTTGTGGGTGCCTTTGAAATTGCGGGTAAAATAATTTGCAAAATATTTATGATACCGGTGTCAAAAGACAAAAATTGCGTTATCATCTGCGTATAAAATAGTAAAAGCAGCGCTTTTTTTACGTTTTTAACTATACTATCAGCGTTTTATTTTAGTGTGTTTAGCGCGGATTAAAGACTTTTACATTATAAAAAGAAACTATAAATCAACCGGTTAAAATTTTTAGAGGATATTTAAATGTCGAACCGAACGCAATTAGCAAGTTGGCAAGCCCTTGAACAAAGTGCTGCTAAGATGAAACAAACACATCTTAAAACGTTATTTGCACAAGACGGTACCCGCTTTTCTAAGTTTTCAACTCAGATCCCAGGTGTATTATTCGACTACTCTAAACAATTAATTGATAACGATGTTTTTGCTAATTTAGTGTCGCTTGCTAAAGAGTGCGATATTGCCTCTTGGCGAGATAAAATGTTTAGCGGTGAGAAAATCAACATCACCGAAGAACGCTCTGTACTACATACTGCATTACGTAATCGTGCACATACTCCATTAATTGTTGATGGAGAAAATGTAACGCAAGCGGTTGATAATGAGCTTGCCAAAATTAAAGTATTTGTTGAAAAAGTGCGAAGCGGCCAATGGCTTGGTTATACGGGCAAAGCGGTGAAAGACGTTGTTAGCATTGGAGTAGGCGGGTCAAATCTAGGTCCTCAAATGGCAACTGAGGCGTTAAAAGCACTCGCAGACAACACGTTAAATGTGCACTACGTGTCAAATGCCGATGGTGTACAAATTGCTTCTGTACTTAAAAATATTGATCCCGAAACAACATTATTTGTTATTTCGTCAAAAACATTTACTACATCAGAAACCATGACGAACGCTAAAACAGCGGTAGATTGGTTTTTAGAAACAACAAAAGATGAAAGCACAATTGCTAAACACTTTGTTGCAGTAAGTACAAATTTGGAAAAAACAGCTGCCTTTGGTATTGCTGATGAAAACGTATTCACTATGTGGGATTGGGTAGGTGGTCGCTTTTCATTATGGAGTGCGATAGGCTTACCGATTGCGCTGTATTTAGGTTATGACGCATTTGAAGAAATACTAACAGGTGCTTTTGAAGTTGATGAACACTTTAAAAATGCGCCGCTTGAGCAGAATATTCCTTTAATAATGGCTTTGTTAAGCGTATGGAATACCAGCTTTTTAGGGTATACGTCGCAGGCAATTTTACCTTACGACCAATCTCTTCACATGTTACCTGCGTATTTACAACAAGGTGAGATGGAAAGTAACGGTAAGCATGTTAATTTTGCAGGCAAAGTAGTACCGTACACTACGGTACCAATTATTTGGGGTATGACTGGTATTAATGGTCAGCATGCGTTTTATCAATGCCTGCACCAAGGCAACGTGATTGTGCCAGCAGATTTTATTGCATCTGTTAAACCACAAATAAATGTTGATAAGCATCATGACATTTTATTATCAAACTTTTTTGCTCAAACAGAAGCAATGATGAGCGGCGTTGATGCAGAACAAGTTACAGCCGACTTAACAGCTAAAGGCAAATCGCAGGCGCAAATTGATGAGCTATTAAATCACAAAATTCATCAAGGAAACCGTCCAACAACATCAATGCTGCTAGACACTGTTGATGCTAAAACGGTAGGGCGTTTAATTGCGTTATACGAACATAAAATCTTTTGCCAAGGCATAATTTTAGACATTTGTTCATTTGATCAATGGGGTGTTGAACTGGGTAAAGGCTTGGCATCTAAAATTGAAAGTGAGCTGACAGATGATAGTGTAAATCACGATCACGATAGCTCTACAAGTGGACTGATGGCGTACTATAAGCAACACCGTACGCAGTAACAATTTAACCTACATAAAAGTAGGTAAACCGAGTACCTTTGAACGGGTAGCGCTGGAGTGCTTAGGGTCTGTATTTTTGTGAGAGGAGATACAGAATCCTAAGGCTCATTTAATAAAGCGTAGATGATAAAAAAATAATAATACATCATCAATTAAGAACAATTCAGCAGGCTTTTAACACATTATAAAAGCTATCATAATCCAAGTTATAAACAGGCATACCCGCGAACTTATTTAGGACGGGGTATCACAACGTAGAGAGTAACTATGCTTAATCCTTTTGATATCATAATTTTTGGGGGCGGTGGTGATCTTGCGTTACGCAAATTACTACCTGCAATGTACAGAGCATATCAAGAAGGGAACCTACCTGAAGGCTCACGCATCCTGCCAACAGTTCGTGAAGAAAGCAAACGTGCCGAATACATTGAAACAGCGCACAAAGCACTACAAGAGTTTTTAAGTAAAGGTGAATTTAACGCCAAAGATTGGAAAGCATTTTCTACTTATTTAGTGCCAGTGGTGAGTAATGTTACTGAAGCTGACGATAACTGGGATGTGCTTAAAGAGATCTTAGATGAGCACGATAGTACTAAATCTCGCGTGTTTTACTTATCTTTACCACCAGCCGTTTATGGCAAGTGTTGTGAAATTCTTTCTACAAAAAATTTGATTACGCCAACATCGCGTGTAGTCGTAGAAAAACCAATCGGTTACTGTGGTGAATCTGCAGAAGCAATAAACGCTAAAATTGCTGAATTTTTTGAAGAAGACCAAATTTTCCGTATAGACCATTACTTAGGTAAAGAAACAGTACAAAACCTAATGGCACTGCGTTTTTCAAATTCATTATTTGAAAACATGTGGGATGCTAAATCGATTGATAATATTCAAATTAGTCTTTCTGAAACCGTAGGCCTTGAGAGCAGAGCTGGGTTTTACGACAAAGCCGGTGCACTTCGTGATATGGTTCAAAATCACTTATTACAGCTTTTGTGCCTTGTTGCAATGGAAGCTCCTAATAAGCTTAATGCTAATAGTATTCGTAACGAAAAACTAAAAGTACTCGAAGCGCTTCGTCCACTTTTTGATTCAGATGTTGATAGCAACATAGTACGCGGCCAATATGTACCGGGCGATTTAAACGGAAAAATAGTTCCTGGCTACCTAGAAGAGCTAAATGAAGGCGCTAGTAAAACAGAAACCTTTGTTGCTATTCGTGCACACATTGATAATTGGCGCTGGGCTGGCGTACCATTTTACCTTCGTACAGGTAAACGCATGGCAAAACGTTGTGCTGAAATAGTGGTTGAGTACAAAAAAGTATCGCACAATATTTATGAAGAAAATGTTGGCAACATTGAACCAAACCGCTTAGTTATTCGTCTTCAGCCTGAAGAAACGATTCAGCTAACGCTTATGTCAAAACGTTTGGATAACCTTGAAATGCAATTAGAGCCGGTAACGATGAACATTGAGTTATCACAAGCTTACAGTAACGGTTTCCATTCTGATGCATATAAACGTTTAATGCTTGATGCGGCTGCAAATAACCCATCATTGTTTATTCACCGTGATGAGGTTCGTCAAGCATGGAAATGGATTGACCCGATTGTTGAGCGTTGGCAAGAAAAAGGTAAGCCTGCACTTTACCGCGCCGGTACGTGGGGGCCTGATGATGCCGATGAATTATTATCAGAAAACAACCACTTGTGGTTTAACACAGGTGATAAGGCATAATTATGGCGACTTTAGTTGAAAAATTTTTTGATGACAAAGATGCACTAACAAAAGAGTTATCGGCAACCTTAGAGCAATCATTAATAGATGGTATTAAAGATGATGGCCGCGCGGTACTAATGGTATCAGGCGGGTCATCACCCGCTGCATCATATAAGCATTTATCAACCCTTGATTTAGATTGGCAGAACGTTGATGTAGCCATGGTTGATGAGCGCTGGGTTGAGCCAAATCACGACAAAAGTAATGAAGCATTTATTAAAAGTACGTTGTTGCAAAATTTTGGCAATGCAGCCAACTTTATAACAATGAAAAACGATGCTTCTACTGCACAACAAGGTGCTGAAAAATGTGAAGCCGCGTATAGTGCACTCAAAGCGCCTTATGATGTAACTATTTTAGGTATGGGGCCTGATGGGCACACTGCATCTTTGTTTCCACACGCAGATGGATTAGAAAATGGTTTAACCACCACTCAAACGGTTTGCGCGATTAACGCAATACAAAGCGACGTGACGGGGAGTATTACCGAGCGTATGACGCTTACTTTGCATGCAATAGCAAATTCTAAAGTGGTAAAACTACTTATTAGCGGTGAAGAAAAGCTCGCTGTTTATAAGCAAGCTAAGGCAGGGGGCGATGTTAACGATATGCCTCTGCGTGCTGTGCTAAACCATCCTGATATAAATATTGAAGTGTATTGGGCTCCATAATTTAATCAAATTTGCAGTACTCACTCAATTTTATAAAGGCAGCTAAATTAGCTGCCTTTTTGTTTGTTTAAATATTCCCCAATATGAGTAAGTTTATAGGTGAATATCTGTTAACTATTGTAAATGGGTTGCTTGGTTTTGTATGCTAAATAGCCGCGTAACGCTTTATTTTTAAGCGTATTTTAAAATTATTACGTGTATGTTTTTTGGCAACGTGCAGATTTATTTAAATTTTATTTTTAGATGGCTTATGTCATAAAACTTTCCCTTCCTTTTTCGCCTCAAAAGCATTAGCCTTAGTGCATTAACAATGAAACTTATAAAATTAAAAACGGAGCAGTAACATGGCGGAGCAACAAGTACAGCCTTTACACAATGAAAAACATGCCAACATTAAAATTCAAAACGGCATCAATGTAGAATTTATGAAAACTCAACATTTAGTGCCTGTAGTTGCACATGAGTTTGCGCGTGTAGCAAATGAGTTTCCTATGTCGTTTGTTAAAAATAACGAAGCAGGTACTTTCCAAGCAGTTGCAATGTTTGGCCTAGAGCCAGGCGAAAACTTATTTGTTGAAGGCGACAAATGGACAGCTTCTTTTGCACCAATGGCGTCTACACGTTACCCACTAGGTTTAGTTAAACACCCAGAACAAGACCAATTTGGTATCGTTATTGATGAAGCAAGCCCACTTGTAAGCGAAACAGACGGTAATGCGTTATTTGAAAACGGTGAAGAAACAGATTACCTAAAACGTCGCAAAGAGTCGCTAGTGTCTTTCATTGAATTTTCTCAAGTAACAGATGCGTTCACTAAATTCCTTGCTGACAAAGAGCTACTGATAGCACAAACGTTAACAGTAGACATCAAAGGCGAGAAAAAAGACATCAACGGTATTTACCTTATCGACGAGAAAAAACTAAATGAGCTAAGTGATGCAGACTTCTTAGAGCTTCGTAAGCGCGGCTATTTAGCACCAATTTACTCTTTCTTAACGTCTACTCACCAAGTAGCACGTTTAGCGCGTTTAAAAGCCAAACAAGCTTAATTTAAACACGTTAACTAAAAAAAGCGCCTCAAGGCGCTTTTTTTATGCCTTTAAACTTACTTTAGTTGAAATTTACGTTTTAACCGTTCACATTGGTTTTATTACTTTTTTGATAAGGGCCAGTCATGAAAAAAATAATCTTATTATCTATTTTAGCCAGTGCGAGCATAGGGTTTAGTCACAGTGTACTAAGTGAAGAATCTCCGCTTGCCATTGCCATTCATGGTGGCGCAGGAACAATAGATAAAGCAAAATTTTCCCCTGAGCAAGAAAAAGCCTACCGTGCTAAATTATCCGAAGCTGTTGAAGCAGGTTACAGCGTACTTGAAAAAGGCGGGGAAAGCTTAGATGCGGTGACTGCTGCAATTACAGTATTAGAAAAGTCTGAGTTTTTTAATGCAGGGCGCGGTGCAGTATATACATATGACGGTGGGCATGAACTCGACGCATCAATTATGGACGGGCGTAACCGCCAAGCTGGGGCTGTTGCAGGTGTAAAACATGTAGAGAGCCCAATTAAACTTGCTCGTTTAGTTATGGATAACTCAGTGCACGTTATGCTCAGTGGGCAAGGTGCTGAGGAATTTGCAAAAGAGCAAGGTATTGAACTTATCGAAAATAACATATTTGATACTAAACATCGTTACGATGCTCTACTTAAAGCAAAAGATAAGCTCGATAAAGCCAAAGCAACAACTAAGTCATATCAGGCTGCACACAATGCACTACCAGATAACTTTAAAATGGGCACTGTTGGCGCTGTTGCCCTTGATAAAAATGGTAATTTAGCTGCAGGCACATCAACCGGTGGAATGACGGCAAAGCGCTACGGCCGTGTTGGAGATGCTCCTGTTATAGGTGCTGGTACGTTTGCTGAGAATGAGTCATGTGCGGTATCAGCAACCGGCCATGGTGAATATTTTATTCGCTACAACGTGGCAAGTGATATTTGCGCTCGTGTTAAATACCAAGGCAGTACAATCGCCCAAGCCGGTGATGAAGTAATAAACAAGGTATTAAAGCCAATAGGTGGTACAGGCGGTGTTATTATTCTCGACACACAAGGCAATATTAGCTTACCGTTTAACACGTCGGGAATGTATCGCGCGAGTAAATCGAATACGCAAGCAACTTATGTAGGCATTTTTAAAGGCGAATAGGAATACAGACTGATACATGTGATTAAATGTCAAACAACTGAGTGTTTAATGATTTGTAGGATTAACCCCAGCCGTTAACTTTGATACAATTACGGCTCTTTTATATATTTTATAAGGTATGCGGGTGGTTAACCTAGGTCAGTTGTTTGGCGAGCTAAAAACGTGCTTAAAAAAAGATCAATTCATATTCAAAAAGCGCCTTCATGGCGTTAAAAAAATAGCCGACGAAACTAAACAAGCCAATGCGCTTGAAAAAATAGCCGCAGATATAACCCGCAGCCAACAATCAAAAGAAAAACGATTAGCTAACTTGCCACAGGTAACATACCCTGAGCAACTGCCTGTAAGTCAAAAAAAACAAGCCATTAAAGACGCAATAGCAAATAACCAAGTTGTTATTATTGCCGGTGAAACGGGCTCGGGGAAAACGACGCAAATACCTAAAATGTGTCTAGAGCTTGGCCGTGGAGTTGATGGGTTTATTGGCCATACACAACCACGTAGGTTAGCCGCACGCACCGTTGCAAACCGTATTGCTGATGAGATGAAGTGTGAACTTGGCCAACAAGTGGGTTTTAAAATCCGCTTTAGTGATCAGGTTTCTAACAATACATACATTAAACTGATGACAGACGGTATTTTACTGGCTGAAATTCAGCAAGATCGCTTTTTAAATCAATACGACACCATAATTATTGATGAAGCCCACGAGCGTAGCTTAAACATTGACTTTATTTTAGGGTACTTAAAAAACTTACTGCCTAAGCGTCCAGATTTAAAAGTTATAATTACCTCAGCAACTATCGATCCTGAGCGTTTTTCTAAGCATTTTAACGATGCGCCAATTATTGAGGTATCAGGTCGTACTTTCCCTGTTGATGTTCGTTACAACCCAATTAGCGATATTAAAAAAGAGGGGATGGAAGCAGAAGGTGACCAGTTACAAGGTATTTTTGATGCCGTTGACGAGCTGTGCGCAGAAGGCCCTGGCGACATACTTATATTTTTAAATGGTGAACGTGAAATTCGTGACACTGCCGACGCGTTGAGTAAGCGAAATTTAAAACACACTGATGTACTCCCACTGTATTCGCGTTTATCAAATGCAGAGCAAAACCGAATATTTGCACCGCATTCGCGCCGCCATATTATTTTATCGACTAACGTGGCTGAAACGTCATTGACCGTACCGGGTATTCGCTATGTTATAGACCCAGGTACTGCGCGCATAAGTCGCTACAGCTACCGTACAAAAGTACAGCGTTTACCAATCGAGCCTATTTCACAAGCAAGCGCTAATCAGCGTATGGGCCGTTGTGGGCGTGTTGAAGCGGGTATTTGTATTCGCCTGTATTCTGAGGATGACTTTTTATCTCGCCCCGAGTTTACTGACCCGGAAATTCTACGTACAAACTTAGCCTCTGTTATTTTACAAATGCTAGCTTTGGGCTTGGGTGACATGGCGCAATTTCCATTTGTGCAAGCGCCAGATAGCAGAAATATCAATGATGGTTTGACTCTGCTTGAGGAGTTACAAGCAGTAAAGTCGTCTAAACGAGATAATAGAACTGCGTTAACGCAATCTGGTAGGGAGCTGAGCCGATTACCCGTTGATCCGCGTTTAGCTAAAATGGTGTTAACAGCGCATAAGTTAGGTGCACTTCGTGAAGTTATTATCATTGTGGCTGCTTTATCTATTCAAGACCCACGTGAACGACCTCAGGAAAAACGCGCAGCAGCGAATGAAAAACACGGCCGCTTTGATGATCCTGATTCAGACTTTATTGCCTTTTTAAATTTGTGGAATTACTTAGAAGAGCAACAAAGCGAGCTGACAAACAGTCAGTTTAGAAAATTATGCCAAAAAGACTTCCTAGCCTATATGCGCCTGCGTGAATGGCAAGATATTGTATATCAAATAAGTACTGTGTGTAACGAAATGGGCATGAAGGCAACAAGTGATGTTGCTGATAGTGAAGCCGTACACAAAGCCTTACTAAGCGGTATGCTTAGCCATATTGGTTTTAAGGACGAAAAACAAGCTTACAAAGGTGCGCGTAATAGTCAGTTTCATATTTTTCCGGGGTCAGGTTTATTTAAAAAAGCGCCTAAATGGATTATGTCAGCAGAGCTTGTTGAAACGAGTAAATTGTATGCGCGCACTAATGCAAAAATCGATATCAGTTGGGTTGAACCTTTAGCCCAACATTTGGTAAAACGCAGCTACTCTGAGCCCCACTGGGAGAAAAAACCTGGGGCTGTTATTGCCTTTGAGCAACAAACTTTATATGGGTTGTTAGTTGTTAATAAGCGCCGCTGTGTGTATAGCAATATAGACCCTAAAGTTAGTCGTGAGCTGTTTGTACGCACCGCACTGGTTGAACAAGAACTAGGTTTAAACGAGCGTTTTTTACAGTTTAACCGTGAGCTAATCGAAGATATACAAGTTCTTGAAAATAAGTCGCGCCGACGTGATATTTTAGTTGATGAACAAACCTTATTTGAGTTTTACGATAAAAAAATACCAAAAGAAATTAATAATCGAGCCGCTTTTTTAAAGTGGTATAAAACTCAAAAACAACAAAATAAACACTATCTACATATGACTCGCGATGAGTTAATGCGCCATGGTGCAAACAGTATTACAGAGTTTGATTACCCAGATACATGGCAGCAAGATAATTTAATATTACCGCTTACGTATCACTTTGATCCAGGTCAAGCGGTTGATGGTGTTGCGGTGCAAATACCCGTTGCCTTATTAAATCAAGTGCAAGAAACCGGCTTTGATTGGCATATCCCTGCGTTTAGGCACGAACTTGTTAGTGGCTTGATTAAATCGCTACCAAAATCACTTCGACGTAACTTTGTGCCCGCTCCTAATTATGCCGATGCTGTTATTGCGGCGGTAGAGCCGATGCAAGGCACGTTGCTTGACGCACTTACCACACGTTTGTTGAGAATGACCGGTGTACGCGTTGATCCTGAAGCGTGGGATTTAACATCACTTGCTTCTCATTTACGCTTACATTTTGAAGTACGCGATGAGCACAATAAACTACTTGCTCGCGGTCTAGACCTTGCGAAGCTCAAAGCAGAGCTTCAAGGAGAGGTAACTGAAACACTTTCTAAAGTTGCGGATGACGGCATTGAAAAAGCAGACTTAACACAATGGGACTTTGGTGAATTACCTAAGTCTTACGTTAAAAAGCAAGGCCAGTACGAAATAAAAGCGTATCCAGCGCTGGTGGATAAAAAATCAAGTGCTGCGGTTGAGCTATTTGATAACGAAATAAAGGCACAGATTGCACACCAGCAAGGCCTTCGCCGATTGGTATTATTAAATGTGCCTTCACCTATTAAATATTTACAGCAAAATCTGCCTAATAAGGCTAAGTTGGGATTGTACTTTAATCCTTTTGGAAAAATAGCCGATTTAATTAATGATTGTATTGCCGCGGGTGTTGATAGCTTATTACTCAAATATGGCGATATTAGAACGAGCAGTGAGTTTGAAAGTGTAAAAGAAGAAATACGTGGCGAGCTAGGTGACGCTGTAGTCGATATAGCTATTCACGTTGAACAAGTTCTTAGCATTGCGCATGCGCTACATAAAAAAATGAAAGGGCGGGTTGATTTGACCATGATCACTGCGCATGGCGATATTAAGTCTCAGCTTGAGTCGTTAATTTTTAAAGGGTTTGTTAGTCAACATGGTGCGACTAAGCTGACTGATTTAATTCGTTATTTGAAAGCGATTCAAAAGCGATTAGAAAAGCTCCCTGTTGACCCAAACAGAGACAGAGTGTGTGTACTTGAGCTTGATAAAGTGGCAGCTGAGTATAAAAAGCTGACTAATAAAATACCCAAAGGTATGCCAATACCCAGCGAGATAGAAGCTATATTTTGGATGCAACAAGAGCTAAGAGTTTCATTATTTGCACAAACGCTAGGAACGCCTTACCCTATTTCGTCTAAACGAATTTTAAATGCTATAAAAGAAGTTGAATAATGCTTGCATTTATCAAGAAGGTTAGTACCTTAAAGGTAGGATTTATTTTTGTTTTGAGAAGGAAACGACATAAGCATGTCCTCGGTGATTGAACCTAAAACAAAACGACTATTAGTTGTAGATGATGAGTATTTTAATTACGAAATGCTTAAACCTGCACTAGAGTCTAAATTTGACGTTAGCTATGCTGACTCTGGTCAGAACTGTCTTGCGTCTGCAATTGCCAATCCTCCTGACATTATTTTACTCGATGTATGTATGCCAGGCCTTGATGGCTACGATACGTGCAGAATGCTAAAACATACGCCAGAAACTAAAAACATTCCTGTGGTTATGGTGTCAGGCCTTGAGTCTGAGCTTGAGAAGAAAACAGGGTTTGACGCCGGTTGTGATGCTTATGTAGTCAAACCGTTTGCCATAAGTGCACTGTTAGAGCAAATAAACACAATAGTTTAGAGGGAATTATGTTCACAGAAGATAAACGAAACTATAGACGTATGCAGGTAAACGCTACTGCAATGCTTACAACTATTGAGCCGGTTGCAGGCTTAACTTACACTGCTGAATGCGTAGACTTAAGTGCAACGGGATTGTCACTACATTTAGATGATTTATTAGAACCAGATACACTTTTGTCTGTTGATATTGCATCAACTCATCCAAGTATTGCCCCTTTAAAAGCGACCGCTAAGGTAATACGTGCCAGCAAAGAAGATGATGGCACGATTACGGCAGGGCTTGAGATAATAGAGTTTAATTAATAAACTTTACAGATAAGCCCTTTTAAGTAAAAGCCTTCAGGGTAGCTGCCCGCAATTGGGTGGTCAGCTGCTTGGTTTAAACGCTCCATTATTAACAAGTCTTTACCCGCGTCTAGTGCTGCGTCTGCAACTACTTTCTGAAATAAGTTTTGTTCCATTAAGCCCGAGCAAGAGAATGTTAATAGTGTGCCGCCTGGCTTTAATATTTGCATAGCTATCATATTGATATCTTTATAGCCCCTACATGCACCTGTTAGCTGTGCCTTGTTGTCGGCAAATTTAGGTGGGTCCATAACAATAGTGTCGAACTGTTTACCTTCGTCTCTGTACTGGCGTAAAAGTTTAAAAACATCTTGTTTAACAAAATCGACTTTATTTAAATCTAAATTATTATGCTCAACATTACGTTTTGCGGTATCGAGTGCCGGTTGTGATACGTCAACGTTTGTAACATGTGTACAGCCACCACGAAGCGCATAAAGTGAGAATGTCCCTGTGTAGCTAAAGCAGTTAAGAACAGTTTTATCTTTTGAAAAACGCTCAAGTGCTGCACGGCTATCGCGTTGATCTAGGTAAAACCCGGTTTTATGACCTTCTAAAATATCTACCTCAAGCTTTAAACCATTTTCTTCAATAAGCACTGGCTGCGTTGGCTCCGAGCCCCAAAGTACCCCTTTAATTGGCTCTAACCCTTCTTTTGTTCGTACGTCTACGTCTGAACGCTCGTAAATACTGCTGCCTGGAAATATAGCCATCAGTGCGCCTACAATTTCACCTTTGTGGCGCTCTGCACCTGCGCTTAGTAGTTGGCATACAAGTACATTATCAAACTTATCGATTGTAACACCCGGTAAGTAATCAGACTCAGCGGCACATAATCGGTAACCAGTTAATCCGCCTTCTTCAATTACTTGGCTACGAGCTTCAAGTGCTCGGCGTAAGCGTCTCTCAAAAAAGTGTTGATCTATAATTTCTTTTTCGTCAAAGCTCCAAACACGCGCTCGAATCTGAGAATGCGGGCTATAGGCTGCTGTTGCTAAATATTTACCTTCACTGTCGTGAATAGTTACCGTGTCGCCCAGTCCCGGTTTACCTTTGATCTTTTTAATGGCTTTAGAAAATAACCATGGGTGTTTTCTTTTTAATGATTTATCGCGACCAGCTTGGAGATAAACGGCAGATGACATAAGGCTTCTCGGTTGTATTAAATAAGCGCTGTATTTTAGTCAAGGCAGGGGCAACATACAATGAATGTTTTGCATGAAGCCTATAAAGCGCGGTAAAGTATGACTAATTCAATATGTTAATAAATTTTTGGAAACTACCTTGGCAGAAACCACGTTATCTCCCGCATTACAAATACTCTCTGGGCAATGTCGTGACTTTATTACATCGCTTAAACATGCTGATGTTGCTCATGATATTACCCATATAGAACGTGTGGTTAGAGTGGCAATACAACTTTGTGAAGCTGAAAATGCCAATATGGCGATTGTTTTGCCTGCAGCATGGTTACACGACTGTGTCGCAGTGGCTAAAAATCACCCTGACAGAGCCAAAGCATCGACTATGGCAGCCGATAAGGCGATTGGGTTTTTAAAAGGCTTAGGTTATGACGCAAACTTGTTTGATGAAATTCATCATGCAATAGCGGCACATAGCTTTAGTGCTAACATTAAAATTAAAACGCTTGAGGCGCAAATAGTACAAGATGCAGATAGAATGGATGCTCTTGGTGCCATTGGTGTTAGCCGTTGCATGAAAGTAGGGGGCTCTATAGGGCGTTTACTTTACAGCCCTGACGATCCTTTTTGTACAACTAGAGAGCCTGACGATAAAAAATTTACTTTAGATCATTTTTTTATAAAACTTTTAAATATTGCTAAGAGTATGAACACACCATCAGCTAAAGCTGAAGCGCAAAGACGCACCCACTATATGCATGCGTTTTTAGAGCAGTTAAAATCAGAGATTGGTGAATAATATGAGCAACAAAACCATGCCTTTGTTATCGGGGATTGATCACTGCCACATAAACGTAAATAACCTTTCGAATGCAGTGGCTTGGTATGAAAAAGTACTTGGCTTTAAAGTAGTTGAGGAGCTTGCGTTTTGGGACGAGACAGGCAAAGGTCCTTTAACACTCCAAGACCAAAATACCACAACACGCTTAGCATTGTTTGAAGGTCAAGTTCGCAGCAAAGGAATTGCGTTTGGTGCTACTGGAGAACAATTTATAGCGTGGCTTGCGCACTTCAAATCAATGGACATAAAAACAGTATTAGCTGACCACGGTGTTTCGTTCTCAATATATTTTAAAGATGACAGCGATAATAGTCATGAAATAACATCTCATGATTATGAACATATTAAGATGTTTTACCCATCTGTTGAGCAGGGATCACACAGTGCTAAAAAGAGTTAACGTTCTTGATTGCTTTGCTTGATATTGAGTATTTCGTCTAGTTTATTAACTAACAAATCAATAATAGCTGGGTCAAAGTGGCTACCAGCTTGTTCTTTCATATGAGCAACTGCTTTTTCTACACTCCACGCATCTTTATATGGGCGTTTAGATGTGAGTGCATCAAATACATCTGCAACAGCAACAATTCTACCTTCGATTGAAATTTCATCACCTTTTAAACCGTAAGGGTAACCTGTTCCATCCCATTTTTCGTGATGCTCTATTGCTAATGTGTGCGCGAGTTGAAGCAATGGAGAAGATGAATTAGCTAAAATTTTTGCGCCAATTAAAGCATGCTCTTTCATGTGTTCAAATTCTTGCTCTGATAACTTTCCGGGCTTTAATAAAATCGCATCGGGAATGCCTATTTTTCCAACATCATGCATAGGGGCTGCCTGATGTAGAAGCTCTGCTTGATTTTCTGACATGCCAATGCCTAACGCAAGAACTTTACTGTACTGGCTCATACGAACTATGTGCTCACCCGTATCGGTATCTTTATACTCTGCGGCACGCCCTAAGCGCTGAACTAAATCTATATGTGCTTGCTTTAATTGCTCTGCTTGTACCAAAGAAAGGTGTGTTTTAACACGCGCTCTTACAATAGCAGGGCTTATTGGCTTGGTTATGTAGTCGACCGCGCCTAATTCAAACCCTTTATACTCATCGCTCTCGTCACCAAGTGCTGTGACAAAAATAATGGGGATGTGTGCTGTTTTTGGATTACGTTTAACGTGTTCACATACTTCAAACCCATTCATATCTGGCATCATTATGTCGAGTAAAATGAGTTTAGGTAATTCTTTTTCAAGCAACGTTAAGGCTGCTTCTCCTGATTTTGCAAAGGACAGTCGGTACTGATTGCCCAGTATTTCTCGCATAACCTTAAGGTTTGCAGGTTCATCATCAACAATTAAAACCCGAGGCCTGTGTGTAGCAAAAATCATTTATATACTCATATATCGTTTAGTTTGTTTATCAATGTGTCTAATTTGAGAATCGCATTTTCAAAATCAAATTCATCAAATGCATCAGCTATTGCGGCAATGTCATCTGAAAAGGGTTCACCTGAAAACGTTTGCAGGTTCGTCAATGCATTATCGTTTAATTCAGCGTTTTGCGCTGAGTCATAAAGTGCTTCACACAGCTGTGTTAATTCATCAATTGACACTACATTGTTTTTACTTTCAGGTTTATCAGTTTGATCACCTTCTTTTGTCGTTAACAATTGTGAAATAACAGACAGTTCAGCTTTTATTGATTGTAAAATATTATCAACGTCCTCGCCTTGTTTAATAGCTTGCTCTAGATTGGATAAAAGTCTCATTAGTGCAATAAGACCAAGGTTTCCAGCAATCCCTTTTAAAGTGTGTATTAAACTATAGCTATTTTGAGTGTTTAGCTGAGGCTCGTTTATAAGTGTGTCGAAGCGTTTGTCATTGTCTTTAATAAATTTAGTGATTTCAGTCAGCTGTTTACACTTCGATCCCCATAACGCTAATCCTTTTTTAAAGTCGATGTGTTTTGCATTTGGATCTGTTTGTGCTATTTCTATTTCTTTCGAAACACCTAAACCAAGTACTTGTGCAATCTCTTGATTTAATTGATTAATGTCAATTGGCTTGTTTGCAAACCCATTCATGCCTGCTTTTTTAGCTAATAGTTTATCTTGCTGTAAAACGCTGGCGGTTAAAGCAATAATAGGAATATTTTTTAACTGTTGTTGTTTTTCTATCTCGCGTATTTTTATCGAAGCTTCAATACCGTCACATTCTGGCATGTGAATATCCATTAAAATGACATCAAAATCGTGTTGTTTGAAGGTGTCAATTGCCTCAAGACCATTACTCGCTTTTGTAACCGCATGGTGATCCCTGGAAAGTAATAACGAGAGAAGCTCAGTATTTTGTTCTATGTCGTCAACGACCAAAATTCTTAGGGCAGGTAATTGTGTATGAAGGCCATCAAAATAGTCAATTTTCTCTTCATCACCCACTTTAAGAGGAAGCGAAAAATAAAAGCAGGTGCCTTTATTTATTTCACTGACTAAATTTATAGTTCCCCCCATCAGCTCAACAAGTTGTTTGCTGATAGTTGTTCCAAGCCCTGTACCACCAAAGCGGCGGGTAGTCGTTCCGTCAGCTTGGACAAAAGGTTGAAAAATAGCGCTCACTCTATCCTTTTCAATCCCAATGCCGGTGTCTTGTACTTCAAAAAATAAATGCCCATTTTGTGTGGTGCTTACGGTAATGGTCACAGAGCCATGCTCTGTAAACTTAATCGCATTGCCAATAAGGTTAGTTAAAATCTGTCTTAACCTGTCTGGATCACCGTAATAGGTATTTTGCACTGATTCTTTAATAATAAGATGAAGTAAAAGATCTTTCTTTTTTGCTTCTAACCAAAACGTTGAAATGATGCTGTCTATAACGGGTTTAAGGCTAAAGTGAACTGCCTCAATGGTCAACTTACCACGTTCTAATTTAGCTGAATCGAGTACCTCGTTAAGCAAGCGAAGAAGCGAACGGGCTGCGTTATTAACGGTAACAAGGTGCTTTTGCTGCTCATTATTGAGTGGTGTATCCATGAGCAGGTCGCTAAAGCCGATAATAGAGTTCATAGGGGTGCGTATTTCGTGGCTCATATTAGCCATAAACGACTGTTTTGCTTGTGCGGCTTCTTCAGCGATGAGTTTCGCTTTTTCGAGCTTCTCTTCGTACTCTTTACGCTCGGTGATATCAACAAACACGCCATCTATCCACTGAGCTTCGTCTTTATTATTAAAGTAAAAACTACCTTGGTCTAATAACCATAAAACTTTACCATTTCTATGACGAATTCTATATTCGATAGAATATTGGCGCTTTTCTTTAACTGCTGAAGTTACTGCATCTATTACTGCCTGTTGGTCAGTTTTTAAAATAAGGTCGTTAAACTCTAAGCAATGCTCAGTAAATTCATCTGATTGATAACCTGTTAACTCTAAAATACTTGGGCTTATGAATAACATACTCCAATTATCATCTAGCCTACATCTAAATACAGCACCCGGCATATTGTTTATTAAAGAACGGTATTTTTGCTCTTTTTCAACAAGGCTGCGTTGTAATTCACGTTGTTCGGTTAAATCAGTGATATAACCAACATAAAGTGGGGTTTGTCCTGGCTGGTTAACTTCACCAATGCCTATTCTAATAGGAAAAAGATGGCCTTCTTTGTGTTTTGCAAAAATTTCACGGTTTACACCGAGCACCTTGTTTGAGTTAACATCTTTTGCATTAGAGAGGTATTCATCGTGATGCTTAGCGAGCTTTTCATCCATTAACATTTTTATATTTTTGTTTTTTACTTCATGTTCTTGCCAGCCAAAAATATGTGTGGCTGAGGCATTAAAACTTAAAATATGCCCTCTGTGATCAATCGTTACTATGGCATCGATGGCTGTTTCGAGTATGGCATTCAGACGAGACTCATCGGCAGACTTTTCTTCTAGCAACATTTTATAACGAACCATTCCGTTAATAACCGCCACGACGCTTGTAATAGCAACCGTTGCTGTAGCAACAGCAATTGCGACAAATGTAAGACCGGCGGATGCGTTAATATCATCGAATAGCAGTGGCGAAGTTGCAACAAAACGGGTTGCTGCCATGCCCATATAGTGCATTCCTGCAACAGCAAGGCCCAAAATAATTGCGCTTATGGTGCGGCTTTGTAGAGGCGTTAATGTAGGGAAAAATTTATCTAAGTTAAATCTACTATAAAGAGCAATAAAAGAAAGTGCTATTGCAACAAATATTGATAAAACAAACATAAGTGGGTCGTAGCGTAATAAAGGAGCCAACTCCATAGCGGCCATGCCGCTATAATGCATTGTGCCAATGCCTGCGCCTAATAATACAGAACATAAACCAAGTATTTTGAAGCTCGCTTTATTGTTAATTAAAATAGAAATTGCAAATAGGCAAGCAAAAAAAGCAGGAAGAAAAGACAATATAGTTATTGTTGGGTCGTATTTAATATTTGTGCAGAGCGAGAAGGCCAGCATACCGATAAAGTGCATACTCCAAATACCGGCCGAAAATATTGCTGCGGCAGTAAATTTTGCTAGGCGTTCATAATTATAAAATTTTGTTTCTTTGGCTAAATCAATCAATCGGGTTGTAAAAAAAGAAGCAAATATTGCTATTAAAACAGATATAGATACTAAAAGAGGGTCGTAAACGCCGTTAACTACTAGGCTAGGGTCGTGGTCTGTAATAAAAAATGCAGATAGCATATTGGCTCAAAAATTAGTCTTTAGGTAGCCAGTTTAATATATTCATCATATAAATAAATACTTAATTAACTAGAGCGGTATAAAAAATGAGTTTGTTTCAATTTTTTAACGTATAGTTTTCAAGTTATTATTTTTTATATTTATTTTGTCAAACTGATAGAGAAGCATTTTGCTATCATATGAATGACACAGATGATAACCAACATGGGGTTACATCAAATTAGTATATAAATATTTGTAGTGAATACTTAAAATTAGGTCAATGAGAGAAAGCAGTGTTTGATTACCAACTAAAAAAAAGTAAACGAAGAAAAACAGTCGCTATAAAGGTTCATGATCAATCTGTCACTGTATATGCCCCCCATTATGTTGCCCAAAAACAAATCGATAGCTGGTTACTTGAAAAGCAACCCTGGATTGAAGCACAATTAAAAAAGCAGCTTAATGCAGTCGATATTAAGCAGTATCCCCTTATACATAATAAAATTAAGATATTTTCTGACTGGGTTAAATTAAGTTTTTTAGAAAGCTCATTATCTGATATTCAAGAGCACAATAATGTTTTGTTAGTAACACACTCTACTAGAGTAAAAAATTACAATGGTAAATACGAAAGCTTGATTAAACAGTATTTAGAAGAGAAGTTGGCGGCGTATATTGAAATGCGTATTAACTATTATTGCAAAATAATGAAAGAAGAATTGCCTCAAAAATTAAGTATTGCCATATATAAGCGCCGTTGGGGGAGTTGCAACAGCAGGCGAGAACTAACTTTTAATTTACACCTAATAGGGGCTCCTCATGCCGTGATTGATTATGTAATTGTGCATGAACTTTCTCATTTGCAGTATTTAAACCACAGTAAGCACTTTTGGGCTAGAGTAGAGGCATTTTTTCCTGATCATAAAATTGCATCAGATTGGCTAAAAGCAAACGGAACAAGTTTACAGTGGGTGTTTTAAGCTAATTTGAATATAGGAATATAGGAATATAGGAATATAGAAGAAGTGGTGGAGGGAGCTGGATTCGAACCAGCGAAGGCTGAGCCGTCAGATTTACAGTCTGATCCCTTTGGCCGCTCGGGAACCCCTCCACACTATTTTTGTTACATTTGGCCCCACTTAACTTAGCGGTAAGAAAAGTGGTGGAGGGAGCTGGATTCGAACCAGCGAAGGCTGAGCCGTCAGATTTACAGTCTGATCCCTTTGGCCGCTCGGGAACCCCTCCAATGCAACGGCGCTGATAATAGCAAAATGTGCCTTTAAGTAAAGAAAAAAGCTAAAGAAAATTTAAATAAAGCCGATAAATATTCATTACTCATTCCAATCGGCTAAAGTCTATGCAAATCGATGATTTGTTAATCACAGAGCAGCAATTAAGTACTCGGTTAAACCAAAGTGTACATGCAGACCGCCGTGGTGAATTTTCATTGCTGTTAGCAATGCTTTCACAAGATGCTTTAGATTTTAGTCAATTTCATTTACCTAAAAGTGAAATTGAAGATAACACAACTCAAGAAGCGCAGTTAAGAGAGCAATTAGGAGCAGGACCAAAGCAGCCATTAGCACCCAGTGAATTTAATATGCTAATTGGGCAGTTTAATGCACAGCGTTTGTCTTCGGTTGGTGAGAATAAAGGCATGGCCGATATAAAGCTAAATCAGTGTTTAAACCCTGAGCCCTTTTCGATTAGAGATGATGTAAACCACATACCCCTACCCATTATAGATAATTGTGAACTTGCTGTGCGCAGGCGTTTACAAAAAGACGAAATAGAAATAGATAATCCTAAAATGGATGTCGCAGGCTTTTATGACGTTCTAACAGACGTAAATCAGCGTGAACCATTACATTTGACGATGGCATAATTTATGATTTCATCAAATAGTGTCTAGTTACACTACCCATCACTGATTAAATTTTACGACTGCACCAAATCCGAATTGACTAAAAATTGATTTAATGTAAAAAAAGCATCCAAAAATTAAATGCAATTGCTATAATGGCTACAAATGGTATGACATGAATGCCGTTATCATTAAACCAAGGTAATTAGGAACGTAATGAAGAAAACATTCACGCTAAATCACGAGAAAATCAAATACCCTCGTATGGTTGATGCTGCAAAGCATGAAGTGAAAAAATATTTGAAAAGAGAGCGCAACAAAACTCTACCAGAAGATGCAGATTATTGGGCATTTGACTGTAAGTTTGGTAAAACGGTTGAAGATGCGCAAGTGGTTCATGTAGCTGAAATCAGCAACTGTATTAGCGATATTGAAAAGCAAGAATTGATGTCTTTTTACTTAGAAATATTGGCAAAACCTGCACAGCGTCAACAGCTAGACCTTGATAACGACGAGTAATAATTAGCGTTTGTGCATATCAAATTATTTAAATGGGCCATTGGCCCATTTTTTATGCCTATAGATTACCTTCAAGCTTTTTTCTTTTGAGCTCGCTCAAAGTATTTTACATCGTTTTAGGGCTTTAACTGTTGAATTGTTATTAACACTACCTTTTCCCTCAATATTAACCACTTCATTAATAGGGGTAGTACTAAACCTAAAAGTTATAGAGGAAGTTGTGTTTAATAAATTTCCGAAGCTACGTATTAAATGTGAGTATTTAATTAGCAACGGAGTGAAGTAAATAATGTACTTCACTTAAAAAGAGGGGATTACGCGCTATGGCATTTTTTGTATTTTTTTGCGCTGCCACAAGGGCAATCATCATTCCTGCCAACTTTTATATCAGCGACCGGAAATATAATACCATCGAGATATCGCCACTGGTGTTGCTCTCTTATAAATTGAGAGCGCTCATGTAACACACAATATAGGTTTTGATAAAAATAGGTAGCTTTAAACTCAACGACCCCTTTATTTTCATCGCTGTTTGTTTCAATAACAGATAAGCTTACAAATCGACAACTGGTCGCAAATTCTTTAATTTCATTTACAGGGTTTTCAGCTTGCTTTTCACTTGCATATGTTTGGTATACGTATTTAGCATTTTTTTGTACGTAAGCTGTATACCTAGAGCGCATTAACTGCTCGGGTGTTTCTGCTTGTTTATCACCTAATAGCAGTGGTTCACAGCAATCTTCGTAATTTTTTTGGTTTCCACAAAAGCAAGTGTTGTTATTTAAATAATTCATAATTGTTACATAAGATTTAAAACATCATTTTAGCAAGCTTGCTGTATGTAAGGTATATCAAGTACGTCAGAATTTTTAGTAAAACAATATAACTTTGTTTTTGTGTTACTTAAGTTAAGCGATAAGTTGCTCAATAACTGATTGTTTAACATATCAGTCCATGTAATGACCGCTGCAAAGTTACCATTATGCAGTGCGCTACGCAGTACATATTCTAGATTTACTAAATGTTTTTGCCTAATGACTAATAGTTTACTTGTGTCTATTGAACATGAATCAAGCAAAGCTTTACTAGGAACATGATCTGGTGCGATTAACAAAGTCCAAGCATTTAAACTATTGTACTGGTGTAGCACCTTTAACAGCTCAAACGTTGCCGATATATCATCTTCGATTTGAATCACGTTAACACAATCAGATAGTTTGTCTTGTTGATAGCTTTTTACTGTTCTTACGGTTATTGGCTGTAACATATTATCTCGCTCACTGGGTTTATATACAGTACGCGTATACAGTAGTTTATACAGTGTTATGGCGCAAGTGTTTTTTTGCTATTTTTTTATACAAATTTATATTCTATTTTTAAGGATATATATTTTAATGTTTATATTGTTGATATTTATCGCTTTTATTTAAATTGGAATGTTAGTGGGTGAGTGTTTTTTATACAGGTTGAAAAGGTTTGCTTACGTTTTTTATAAATTTAAATTATAGCTCTGTACTGTATACAGTACTTTTACGAGCTAAGTTTCGGGCTTTTACTAAGGGGCAGGGGGGATTAAATGGGCATATTGTAATTGATGAATTTGTTCATATAAACTGGCTGCATAACATTGGGCATCCTTAAAACGCTTTGTTTCTATATATTTTCTTAAATCAGCAAGCGCAACTGTAGCTGGCTCATGACCCTGGCTACTCGATAAGCTAAGCCAAGCAACTCCATGAAATACACTTTGTGGAACACCTTGGCCTTTTACAAAAAACAAGCCTAAATAAAATTGCCCTCGGTGATCACCAGACATTGCCGATAAACGCATCCACTTTGCAGCTAAAGCAGGCTGGTTATTTTTTAAATAATATAGCGCCTTATTCAGCGTACTTTGTTGAGAGCTATCATTTTCAGGTGACGAATTAGTATCGCCTGGTTGTGTCACAAAAGACAAAATATTGTCTAATTGTTGTTCTAAATCATAACCTGTTGGTGTGGTTTTTATCATATGCTGTCATTCGGTATAGTTAACTACTTCAATAGTTTAGTATATCGCAAGGTAAAATGTCCTGAAAAATATACTTTTTATGATAAAATCTCGCTACTTTTTATTGTTGTAAGTTCATTATGTTAGAAGCTTTATTTAAAATTAACGAAAATGGGTCCACGGTTCGACGAGAATGCATCGCCGGAATGACTACTTTTATCACAATGGTTTACATTGTATTCGTGAACCCTGCGATGTTAGCAGAAGCGGGAATGGATCAAGGTGCTGCTTTTGTTGCTACTTGTATTGCTGCTGCAATAGGTTGTTTTATCATGGGGTTATGGGCCAATTACCCATTAGCTTTAGCACCTGGCATGGGGTTAAACGCCTTCTTTACGTATGGCGTTGTATTAGGTATGGGATACACCTGGGAAGCTGCGTTGGGCGCAGTATTTATGTCGGGTTGTATATTTTTATTATTAAGTTTATTTAAGGTTAGAGAATGGATAATAAATGCCATTCCATTAGTTTTAAAACGGGCTATTGCGACAGGCATTGGCGCATTTTTAGCCTTAATAGCACTTAAAAATGCAGGCATTATTGTGGCAAGCCCCGCTACATTTGTGCAGTTGGGTGACATAACATCTGCGGGACCGTTACTGGCTATATTTAGCTTTTTTATTATTGCGGCATTGTTATATCGTGATTTTAAAAGTGGAGTGTTGATCAGTATTTTATTGGTTACTGCTATCTCACTTGGTTTAGGTTTAGTTGAATACCAGGGAATTATTGCTGCACCGCCTTCAATTTTACCTACTTTTATGCAGTTGGATTTTGCTGCTGCTTTAGAACTTTCAATGCTTAGTGTTATTTTTGCATTTTTGTTTGTCGATTTGTTTGACACGTCAGGTACTCTTGTAGCTGTAACGCAAAAGGCTGGTCTTGCAGATGAAAAAGGAAACATGCCACGCTTAGGACGTGCACTCAGTGCCGATAGCTCAGCTACCATTGCAGGTGCAATGTTAGGTACCTCAACAACCACATCTTATATAGAGTCAGTTGCGGGTGTATCTGTTGGTGGGCGTACAGGTTTAACTGCAGTGGTAGTTGGTTGCTGCTTTTTGCTAATGATGTTCTTTGCACCGTTAGCTAATATGGTACCAGCTTATGCAACAGCGGGCGCAATCTTATATGTTGCTGTACTTATGTTACAAAACCTAAAGTTTGTGGATTGGGACGATATGACAGACGCTATTCCAGTAGCCGTTGTGCTGTTAATGACGCCGCTTACGTTTTCAATTGCGCATGGTATTGCGCTTGGCTTTATTTCATATACGGCGGTTAAGTTGCTTTGTGGTAAACGCAGTGAAATAACAATTAGTGTATGGATATTAACCGTGTTATTTATTGTTAAATTCGCGTTTTTATCATAAATAACAAAGTTTTGTTTTGATATATAACTACCAGCGACGTTATGTGATTTATCCCTGTTGGGGAAGCTAAACTCTCGGTTATAAAATTTAATGCTAAAAAAGCCCATACACAGTATGGGCTTTTTTTATTATTCAGTGGAAAGCTGCTGTTACCATTTCTTTTTTGGAGCAAACAGCACATCTAAATCGTCTTGTTCTTGCTCGTTTTTCTTTTTTAGGGCGCTCGCGTTAGATGCTTTTAGCTCGACGCTAATTTCCTCTAAGTAACGTTCCACTTCTTGACGTTTAGCATTTACATATTCGTCTGAATAAGGCACTGCACTAAGCGTTGCGTAGGCTTTTTCAAAATATTGTCTAGCAGAGCCAACCATACTCGCAGAACGTGCCGAAATACCGCGTTTAATTTGGCTTTCTATATTTATTTTAAGCTGTAATTTCTCAAGTAGTTTGTCTTCGCCTGTAAATACTTGGCTATTAACACGGCCCTTAGTGTGTTCAGAACGTAGGATCACACGTAATTTTTTAATCCCTTGAATTAGCGCAACAAGCTGTTTGTCGTTACTTGGTAATGCTAGTGACTCACTACTGGTTCCTTGCACCGGGTTAGAGAGATGCTGTTTCATTTCTTCTAAGCGGCTCTTTAGCGCTTTTGAGGTTGGCGAATGCGTAACCATTGTTTTGAGTGCTTCGGCAATTCGGCTTTGTAGAACCCTAATAACGTTTTCAGATAGCGGAATATTAGCCTGGTTCATTAATGCTTCTTCAGTTTCTTCAATGATCGCCTTTTGTTTTGTGAGTTCTTTTCGGCGCTCATTTTCTTGTTTTTCTTTGTGTTGCTGAACAGCACTTACCCAAAGTGCAATCACAACCAAAGCAACTATAAGGACAATTATAATAGACACGATCATGGTGTAATTCTCGGATTCATAACCTAATTTTTTAATATTACATTAAATATAAGCCATCGGGGTAGTTTTGCGCGAATTAACTTCAAATTAGGTAAATTAACTGTCGTTAAATATAAGGACTATGAGATTAATTCGTCTAATCTTGGCTACCTCAAGTATATTTATTATGCTAGCCTTGAGCACCACTTCGATAAATGCACGCTATAAGCTTAATCAACGCTACCAGTAAAACTGATCTAGCTTTATAGAATTGCCTTTATTTATAATAAATTACAACGTAAAAATGCAACCATGAAATTACAACAACTCAGATACATAGTAGAAGTACAAAATCATAAATTAAATGTTTCAGCAACGGCTGAGAGTTTATTTACCTCACAGCCTGGTATTTCTAAACAAGTACGTATGTTAGAAGATGAGTTAGGTGTTCAAATTTTTGGGCGAAGTGGCAAGCATTTAACGCATGTAACTAGTGCCGGTGAAGATATTATAAATATCTCGCGAGAGATACTTTCAAAGGTAGAAGGTATAAAAGCGGTAGCTAACGAGCACACATTACCAGACCAAGGTAAGCTCAATATAGCAACAACGCACACTCAAGCACGTTATGCTTTACCTAGTGTGATTCAGGGGTTTATGAAAAAATACCCTGCAGTATCATTGCATATGCACCAAGGTACACCGCAACAAATATCTGATGCCGCAGCAAGGGGCGATGCCGATTTTGCCATTGCAACAGAAGCGCTTCATTTATACTCTGATTTAGTTATGTTGCCTTGTTATCATTGGAATCGCAGTATTGTTGTTGCAAAGGATCATCCACTTGCTAAAAAAGCCAATAGTTTAACGGTAGCAGATATTGCCGAATACCCGCTAATTACTTATGTATTTGGTTTTACGGGTCGCTCTGAATTAGACAAAGCATTTAGCGCCCATGGGTTAGAGCCGCATATTGTATTTACGGCGACTGATGCCGATGTAATTAAAACCTATGTGCGTTTAGGGCTTGGCGTAGGGGTAGTGGCTTCAATGGCGATTGATGAAATCACTGATACTGATTTAGTCTGCATTGATGCAAGTCACTTATTTGAAGCTAGCACTACAAAAATTGGCTTTAGAAAAGGCAGCTTTTTACGTACTTATATGTATGACTTTATAGAACGATTTGCGCCGCATTTAACTAAAGAGCGAGTGGAGCGCGCGAGTTTATTACGTAATCAAGATGATGTAGATAAGTTATTTGAAGATATAGAGTTACCTGTAAAGTAGCACTGGGTCTGATAACAAAAAAACCGACTATTTATTGATAGTCGGTTTTTTTGTTTAAGGTTAGCCTAACACTCGATAATGTTAACGGCTAAACCACCGCGCGCGGTTTCTTTGTATTTTGTTTTCATATCATTACCTGTTTCAAGCATGGTTTTTATTACTTTATCAAGTGATACTTTTTGCTCGCCACTACCACGAATGGCCAATCGAGAAGCATTGATGGCTTTTATAGCCCCCATCGCATTACGTTCAATACAAGGAACTTGCACTAAGCCGCCAACAGGGTCGCATGTTAAACCTAAATTATGCTCCATGCCTATTTCAGCTGCGTTTTCAACTTGTACAACATTACCACCCACAATTTCAGTTAATGCTCCGGCGGCCATTGAACACGCAACACCTACTTCGCCTTGGCAGCCCACTTCGGCACCAGAAATAGACGCATTCTTTTTATATAAAATACCAATTGCAGCGGCTGTTAGTAAATAACGCGTGGCAATGTCGCGGTCTACTTCTTTTACAAATGTATGATAGTACATGAGCACAGCGGGTAGAATGCCTGCAGCACCATTAGTGGGGGCTGTTACCACTCGTCCACCGGCGGCATTTTCTTCATTAACGGCAAGTGCAAATAGGTCGACCCAATCCATTGCTCTGAGTGGATCGTTGCTCACTTCGATATTCAGTTTTAAGTATAGGCTGGGGGCACGTCGTTTTACTTTTAAACCGCCAGGTAAAATTCCTTCAGTACGCATTCCGCGCTCAATACAGGCTTTCATTACTTGCCAAATATGAAATAACTCATCTTTTATAGCGTCTTCGGTTCGAAGTGTGCGTTCGTTTTTCATCATCAAGCTAGAAACACTCAGGCCTGAATCTTTGCACATTTCAAGTAGCTCTTTTGCGCTACTAAAAGGGTAAGGCGCTGGGTTTTCTTCTCTAATATCGAGCGCTGCTTGCTTTTCGTTTTCAAATTCTTCGTCGGTAACAATAAAGCCGCCGCCGATAGAGTAGTACACTTTGCTATAAAGCTTTTCACCATTATTTGAAGCAATAATCTCCATTGCATTAGAGTGCTTTGGAAGCGTTTTACGACGATGAAAAACAATAGCACCTTGCTTAGGAAAGTTGGCTTTGTGTGTTTGGTTTAAATAAATAACTTGTTCTTGCTCGATAGTTAATAAAATATCATCGACTAAATCGGCATCGATTGTTTCTGGGTCATAGCCTGCTAAGCCAAGTACAACAGCTTTGCCAGAACCATGACCTATACCTGTTTGACCTAACGACCCATAAAGCTCTACTTTAATATCGGTAACACTTTTCAATAGCTGTTTTTCATGGAGTTCATTAACAAATAAGCGTGATGCGCGCATTGGGCCAACGGTGTGTGATGACGAAGGGCCAATACCAATGCTAAACATATCAAATGCACTGATCATAGTGTGTGTCTCTTATTAATTTACTCAGCCCGAGGCTGCTCTTTGAACGGTCGAGCATAATAACGCGGAATTGTTAGCATGTAACTATTATTAACGAAGATTTAAACTGGTAAGGCTAGTTGTTTTGTAAAGTTTTTTATAATGCTAGCAGTTGCTCCCCAAAGTAACCCATGGGGGGTAACAAACCCCTGCAGAGAAATTTCTTTACCAAAACGTTGAAATGGCAAAGGTTGCCAGTTAGCTTCAGTGCTTAATTCATTTAAAGAGAGTAAAAAGCTGGCCTGTACTTCATTGTGATCGTTTACCCACTGCGTATTTTTATTTAAAACACATACGTAGGGACGAATACTAAACCCAGTTAAGGTGGAGTACTCTGGTAAATTGCCAAGGATATTTACATCTTTGTGCGCAATGTTTAACTCTTCTTTCAATTCACGTAGTGCCGTTGTACGAAGCGTTTTGTCGCTTGCCTCAAATTTACCACCGGGTAAGCAAATTTCACCTGGGTGATGATGCAAATAAGTAGGGCGCTTACACAGTAAAATATGTGCATGTCCTGCTACATCTATAATGGGTAGCATAACGGCACTGGCGCGTTTATTTCGAGAGTCTTTTATTTGATTTGGCGCAGCGGTTGGGCTTAATTGAAAGCGCGTTTTAATAAAGTCACTATTCAAGATCACCTACTCTTTAATAAAGGTAAAATTTTATTTACCTTATCGTAAGTCTCTTGGTATTCCAATTCGACTTTAGAATCAGCGACAATTCCGCCTCCGGCCCAACAGTAAATATGCTGCTTATAGCAAACTAAAGTACGAATAGTAATACTGGTATCCATATTACCGCAGGCACTTAAATAACCTATAGAGCCACAGTAAACGCTGCGCTGATGAGGTTCTAGTTCTTCTATAATTTCCATCGCGCGTATTTTGGGTGCTCCAGTAATAGACCCCCCAGGAAAAGCGGCCTCGAGTTGATCAACGGCTGTTTTATTAATATCAAGTTCGGCGGTCACTGTACTTACTAAATGGTGTACGGCCGGAAAACTTTCAATTGCGAATAAAGAAGGCACTTTAACGCTGCCGGGTTTGGCTACTTTACCCAAGTCGTTACGAAGTAAATCTACAATCATCACGTTTTCAGCGCGATCTTTGGATGAGTTTGCAAGTTTTAACGCTTGTGCATTATCTTCGTGGGCGTCAGCTTTACGTGCAAGTGTCCCTTTTATTGGTTTAGTTTCTACAATATTGTTTTGGATCGATATAAAGCGCTCAGGCGAAATTGACAAAATAGCGCCTGCAGGATGATTAATAAAACTTGAAAAAGGCGCTTTATTAGCTTCGCGTAATTTAACATACGCTGACCAAGGGTCACCGCTATATTGGGCTTTAAAGCGCTGCGCTAGATTAATTTGATAACAATCACCGCTTTTTAAATAGTCTTCAATTACAGCAAACTTTTTGGCGTATTGGGTTTGGCTCATATTAGAAAACCACTCAGACGTTAACTCAAACTTTGCGTCAATCGGAGTTGATGCTAGATACTTCTCGTAAAGCGCGCGTCTTTCAACATGTGGCTGTGAAACATAAAACCACGCATTTTTCTGTCTATCAAAAATGAGTGCATCTAAATAAAGGCCTACAGCCATTTGCGGTAAGTGTATGTCTTGCTCTGCTATGGTTGGCATTTTTTCAATTATACGACCCAAGTCATAGCCGAAATAACCTAACCAACCTCCATTAAAGGGCAAGTCAAAAGGTGCTTTTGTGTTACTGAGTTTGCGCAAATGGGTATTCATTATCTCAAAACAGGTTAGCTCACTTGGCTCGCCATTGAATAATGTTTTGTTATCACTCACTTCAAGCAAGTGTTCAGGTTCTATGGAAATTATGTCGTAGCGACTATTTACATGGTCGCTATTAGCAGAGTCGAGCAGTATGGCATGAGGCAGATGAGAAAAATGCGAAAATACATCAATACAATTTTGTGTTATTGATAATTTTATACAATTATTTTTATTGTTTAGCATTTACTACCCCTATAAGAACTGGCTCCAAACGGGCTGGGAGGGTATCATAAGTCAAATTTTTTTGGCAGCGTTTAGTATAAAATCAACGTTGTAATTAAAACAGTACAAACCACCGTCACCGGTTTGGTATAGATTACGCTTAAGCGTAAAGCTAACTTAAGGAACCATTATGAGTACAATCCGTCAGCAAGACTTTATTGATAGCATTGAAGATGCATTGCAATATATTTCGTTCTACCATCCACTTGATTTTGTTCAAGCATTAGAAAAAGCTTACAACAAAGAACAAAGTAAAGCGGCTAAAGATGCTATTGCGCAAATTTTAATTAACTCGCGTATGTCGGCTGAAGGCAAGCGTCCGCTTTGTCAAGATACAGGTATTATTACGTGTTTTGTAAAAGTGGGTATGGATGTTAAGTGGGATAAAACAGACTTAACAGTTCAACAAATGGTTGATGAAGGTACTCGCCGTGCGTATTTGAATCCAGATAACCCGCTTCGTGCTTCTATTGTTGCAGACCCTGCTGGTACTCGTAAAAACACAAAAGATAATACACCTTCGGTTGTTCACATCGATTTGGTAGCTGGTGGCGAAGTAGAAGTCATGGTTGCAGCAAAAGGTGGCGGCTCTGAAAACAAAAGTAAAATGGTTATGTTAAACCCTTCAGACGATGTTGCTGCCTGGGTAGAAAAAACACTGCCTACAATGGGTGCTGGCTGGTGTCCGCCAGGCATGCTGGGTATAGGTATTGGTGGTACTGCAGAAAAAGCTGCAGTAATGGCTAAAGAGTCATTGATGGATCCGGTTGATATCCATGAGCTTATGGAGCGTGGGGCGGAAACTACAGAAGAAAAGCTTCGCCTAGAAATATTCGAACGTGCAAACAAACTAGGTATTGGTGCACAAGGCCTGGGCGGGTTAACAACGGTTGTTGATATTAAAATTAAAACCGCTCCTACCCATGCAGCATCAAAACCAGTGGTGATGATCCCTAACTGTGCAGCAACTCGTCACGTGCACTTTACTTTGGATGGTTCAGGTCCTGCTGATTTAAAAGCGCCTAAGCTTGAGGATTGGCCTGAAGTGACTTTTGAAGTAGGTGAGGGGACACGTCGTGTAAATTTAGACACGCTAACGAAAGATGATGTTCAAGAATGGAAAATGGGTGAAACCGTTTTACTTTCAGGCACCATTTTAACTGGCCGTGATGCAGCGCATAAACGTTTGCAAGACATGATCAACTCTGGCGAAGGCTTACCTGAAGGCGTTGATTTTGATAATAAATTTATATACTACGTTGGCCCTGTAGACGCTGTTGGTGATGAAGCAGTAGGCCCTGCAGGCCCAACTACAGCAACACGTATGGATAAGTTTACCGATATGATGCTAGAAAAAACTGGCATTGTAGGCATGATTGGTAAAGCAGAGCGCGGCCCTGCAACGGTTGATTCAATCAAGGAGCATAAATCTGTTTACTTGATGGCTGTAGGTGGTGCTGCGTATTTAGTATCTAAAGCGATTAAAAAAGCGCGTGTAGTTGCGTTTGAAGATTTAGGTATGGAAGCGATTTACGAGTTTGAAGTTGAAGACATGCCTGTAACGGTTGCTGTAGATAGCGAAGGTGCTAATGCACATACGCAAGGTCCTGCGATTTGGAAGGCAAAAATTGCTGAGCTTGATAGCAAATTAAAGTAATTGTTATCTTTGTTTATGAAGCGAGCCATGTGCTCGCTTTTTTATTTTAAAATCATCAATATTGAGTGGAAACTGATCTTACCAGTTGTGTGGTAATTGTTTATATAAATATAAATCATTAAATAACAATTGCTTGCGTGTTAATGGTAGATGTATTAAAAACTTTACGGAAAAATCACTGGTTACGCTAACGTAAACGTAAAGAAGTGTACTCTGGTGTTATTTTAGTTTTAATGTCTATTTTTGTAATTTATTTTAAATTTTTTATTTGTTAATAAGTTATAAGTTGATTATTTAATTTAATCACTTGGTGTTTGTTAGCTTTATCATCTTGATGTGTGGCGAACACTATCTTGAAGTGGTAAAGTCTCGACAATTTCCAGCGCGTACACCCTCTCACGGGTCAATTTTTCGGAGTATTTTAAGTGGCTGTGTTTAATCAAGTTGAATTTGATAACCATGAACAAGTAGTCTTTTGTTCTGACAAAGAGTCAGGTTTAAAAGCAATTATTGCTGTGCATAGTACCAAGTTGGGGCCTGCTGTTGGTGGGTGTAGAATGTGGGATTACGCTAAAGATGAAGACGCAGTGTATGATGTTTTGCGTTTGTCAAAAGGGATGACTTACAAAAATGCGGTTGCGCGCCTTCCTTTTGGTGGTGGAAAATCTGTCATTATTGGTAACGCCAAAGAAATTAAATCGGAACAACTTTTTCGTGCATTTGGTCGCCAATTAGAGCGTTTAAATGGTAGCTATTACTCAGCAGAAGACGTCAATATTACGTGTGCCGACGTTGCTTTAATGAACAAAGAAACAAATTACGTTCTTGGCCTTGAAGGCAAAAGTGGAAACCCATCTCCTTTTACTGCATACGGTACTTTTTTAGGTATTAAAGCTGCACTGCAGCATCAACGCGGCCACCAAGACTTCTCGGGCATTAAAGTAGCTGTACAAGGTTTAGGGGCTGTTGCTTACGGCTTGTGTCAGCACTTAGCTGATGCAGGTGCTAAGTTGTTTGTGACAGATATAAACCAGGTTGCAATTGATCGTGTTGTTAACGATTTTGGTGCAACAGCTGTTGGTATTGATGACATTTATGACTTAGATGTAGATGTGTATGCACCCTGTGCATTAGGCGCAACCATAAACGATGACACTATACCTCGTATTAAAGCAACCATTATTGCTGGTTGTGCTAATAATCAGTTAGCACAATCACGCCATGGTGAAATTATTCGTGAAAAAGGCATTTTGTATGCGCCAGATTACGTTATAAACGCAGGGGGTATTATTAATGTTTATTACGAAACTGCGCCAGAAGGTTATACCGTTGAGGCCTCTAATAAACACGTTGAGGGTATTTTTAATACGCTAACAGAAATTTTTGCTCGCAGCGAAAAAGAGCAAAAATCGACGCACTTAATTGCAGATGAGCTTGCTCAAGAAATAATACAAAATGGCCTTTAGATTTATATTTAGGTCTTGAAGAAAGGGGATGCATTTGCGTCCCCTTTTTTGTTATTAATGCTATTTTTATGAAACAACGTTACACTTTATTTTTAATTAAGTGTGGTATGTATAATGACGTCAACTTCGAATATGCAGCCTATCGACTTTGATAGCTGGCCTCGTAAACAACATTTTGAACTATTTAAAAATTTTATCCAGCCATACTTTAATGTGTGTGTTCAGCTAAACGCACAAACACTGTTTGATTACTGTAAGGCTCAAAATATATCGTTTTTTCAAGCCTATGTTTATTGCACACTAAAAGCTTGCTTCGCTTATGAACCAATTATGTTACGAATTATAGAATCCAAGCCCTGGTTACTTACAAGCATCCGTGCAAGTGTTGTTGAACTTGATGAAGACGAGTGCTTTGTATTTAGTTATTTTGATTATTTGGGCTCTTTCAAAGAGTTCTCAGCCAATAGCGACAAAGTAAGTAAACAATCTAAGTCAAACTCACTATTTAGCGACGCATTTGCCAATACAGAGGGGCAAGCTGATTTAATTCATATATCTGTTTTACCATGGCTTAATTTTAGCGCTTTTTCACATGCATTTAGCGAAGGGCAAAGTTTAGGGATCCCTAAATTTGTATTTGGTCAATACGACAAACAAGCTGGCACGATGCCACTGTCTGTTGACGTACATCACTCTTTAATGGATGGTCTACACGTTGCGCGCTTTGTAAAGGTGTTACAAGCTGAGTGTGATCATTTTAAATGTAAATGACGGTAGTAAAAAAAGTATTTTAAAAATCTATAATAGCCACAGCAGTTGAAAATTCATCCCGGTGAACATATTTATAAAGGCACATATATGTTTAGGGTATTGCCATGATAAATGGACTGTTAATTGGTGTTTTAGTGTTATTTGTGGCGATACTTTGGCAGTGGCCTTCTATCCAAGCCTCCTTTTGGCGCAATAAGTATCAACGTATGGGTTTAAGCTCTCAGCAAAAAGATATCTTACTGCGCTGTATGCCTATTTACCGAAAGATGACGGATGCTGATAGAGCCAAACTTGAGAGACATATTGTTTGGTTTTTAAATGAAAAGCGCTTTATTGGCTGCGATGGATTAAAGCTCACACCTGCCATGAAACTTATTGTTGCTGCTGATGCCTGCGTACTCGTGCTTAACAAGCCGTGGCCTCTTTATATTAATGTAAAAGAAATACTATTGTACCCAAGTGCTTATTACGCACCGCAAACCACGCGCGATAGTGCTGGTTTAGTCAGTTATCATAATACGGTGAGACAAGGTGAATCGTGGCCTGGGGGAACATTGGTACTCAGTTGGCATGATGTATTAGAAGGAAGCCGCTTACCCAGTGATGGGCATAACTTGGTGTTTCACGAATTTGCTCATCAGTTAGATCAGGAAACAGGTAAAACAACAGGTACGCCACTTTTAAAAAGCTCGGCGGATTATAAAGAGTGGGCAAGGGTATTTAGTCGTGCCTTTACGCAGCTTAAAAGTCATGTGGCGTATAGTATGCCTCACGTTATTCATAGTTATGGCGCAACAAACGAGGCCGAATTTTTTGCGGTGATCACCGAAACCTTTATTGAAAAACCAGCAGAGTTACGGCGCTACGATCCAGAAATATATAGAATGCTGGTTAACTACTATCAATTTGACCCCATTTCTTGGCATTAAACGTAATAAACTGCGCTTTATCAAATAACGCTGGTAACTTTTGGTTGTTTTTGTTGCAATCGGTTAAAACACACAGCAACAATAATAAGCGAGAAAGTTATGAAGAAATTGCTGCATACGGCGTTGGCTTTGTCAGTGTCATTAGCTCTTGGGCAAGCACATGCTGAATCAACCGATAAAAAAGATGAACAAAAATGGCAAGTAGATTCTCCTAAAGGGCAATTTGTTGACGCTAAAATTAGCGTAGAACAAGGCACATGGATGAACATTGATATTAGCCCAGATGGCAAAACCATTGTATTTGACTTACTAGGCGACATTTACACAATGCCAATGAGTGGCGGTACAGCAACACAATTAACCTCTGATATAGCATGGCAAATGCAACCTCGTTTTAGCCCCGATGGTAAACACATTGCGTTTACTTCTGATCAAGGTGGCGGCGACAATATTTGGGTTATGGATTTAAACGGTGAGAACCAAAGTGCAGTAACCAACGAAACGTTTAGATTATTAAATAGTCCAGCGTGGAGCCCTGATGGCGATTTTTTAGTGGCGCGTAAACACTTTACGGCTAGTCGTTCACTAGGTGCTGGTGAAGTATGGCTATACCATAAAGCGGGTGGTAAAGGGGTTCAGCTGACTAAACGCGAGAACGACCAAAAAGATTTAGGTGAGCCAATGTTTTCACCTGATGGGCGTTATGTGTATTTTTCTCATGATGCAACACCAGGCAAAACGTTTCACTATTCGAAGGATTCTGTAGCGGGTATATATAAAATTAAGCGCTACGATCGTGAAACAGGTGAAATAGAAACAATTATTGATGGTATGGGTGGCGCAATTAGACCAACTCCATCGCCAGATGGAAAAACGCTTGCTTACATTAAGCGAGACGACTTTCAAACTAGTTTGTATCTTTATGATTTAAGCACGGGTGAGCACACTCAGGTATACGATAAGTTAGAGCGTGACATGCAAGAAACGTGGGCTATTCACGGTGTTTATCCTACAATTGCCTGGACACCCGATAATAAAGAATTGGTATTTTGGGCGGGTGGTAAAATTCAATCTGTTGACGTGACTGACAAATCAGTTAGTCCGATTGCATTTAAAGTAGAAACCACTAAAAAGATTCAACCAGCGCTTCGTTTTACTCAAAATTTAGACACTGATGAATTTGACGTAAAAATGCTGCGTAATGTACAAGTAAGCCCCGACGGTGAAACCGCTATTTTTGAAGCGTTAGGCTATATTTATAAACGCGATTTAGAATCTGGAAAAATTAAGCGTTTAACAAAACAAACAGATCATTTTGAATTATTTCCGCAGTATTCTCGCGATGGTAAAAAAATAGTTTACACCACGTGGAACGATAACAAGCAAGGGCAAGTGCGCGTTGTATCTTCTCGCAGTGGTCGAGGCGACACAATTACACAAGAGCCAGGCAAGTATGTAGAACCAACGTTTAGCCCAAATGGTAAAACGGTTGTTTATCGCAAAGCCAGCGGTGGCAGTATTTTAAATCCTAAATGGTCATTGAACCCAGGTATTTATAGCGTTAGCGCAAAAGGCGGTGAAAGTGAACTGATTTCTAAAAGTGGATATCAGCCACAATTTGGGGCTGACAACGACCGTGTATTTGTAATGAGTCCATGGCCAAAACCATCGCTGAGTGTTGTAGAGCTAGAGAGCAAAAAAGTATCTAAACTTTATGAATCTGAGCATGCTACTGAATTTAGAGTATCTCCAGATGGGGAGTATCTTGCTTTTGCTGAGCGATTTAAAGTGTATGTAACGCCATTAGTTGAAAGTGGGAAGGCCATAAATATTGGACCTAAAGACAGTAAATTCCCTATAGAGCAGCTATCTGTGCGTGCTGGTGAAAGTATTAGCTGGAGTGCCGATAGCAGCAAACTTTATTGGACACTAGGGCCTGAGCTTTACCATGCAAATTTAAACGGTGTATTTGCGATTAACAGTAAAAGCGACGCTGATTTTAAAGTTAAAAATGGCGAAAACATCGGATTTAGTAAGAAGGTGAATGAGCCAAAAGGCATGATTGCTTTAACTGGCGGTAAAATTATTACGATGAATGGTGATAAAGTCATTGAAAACGGAGTAATAATTACTGATGGCAAGCATATAAAAGCTGTAGGCCCAGCTTCTGAATTAAGCATACCAAAAGATGCAGACGTTATAGACGTTACAGGTAAAACCATCATGCCAGGTATTGTTGACGCCCATGCTCATGGTTCTCAAGGGAGCAATGAAATAATTCCTCAGCAAAATTGGAAAAACTTTGCAGGTTTAGCTTTAGGTGTTACGACTATTCATGATCCCTCTAACGACACCACCGAAATATTCACTGCAAGCGAAATGCAAAAAGCAGGCATGATTGTTGGTCCGCGTATTTTCTCTACAGGAACTATTTTGTATGGGGCTAATATGCCGGGTTATACCTCGCATATTGATTCGTTAGAAGATGCTAAATTTCACTTAGAACGCTTAAAGAAAGTCGGTGCTTTTAGTGTTAAATCATACAATCAACCCCGTCGTGAGCAGCGCCAACAAGTCGTTGAAGCAGGTCGCGAACTTGAAATGATGGTTGTGCCAGAAGGCGGTTCGCTACTGCAACATAATTTGAGCATGGTGGTTGATGGGCATACAGGTATTGAGCATTCCATTCCTGTAGAAAACATATACGATGATATAAAACAATTATGGTCACAAAGTGATGTGGGTTACACACCAACGCTTGTTGTTGCCTATGGTGGTATATGGGGTGAAAACTATTGGTATGATAAAACTGACGTGTGGAATCACCCTCGTTTAAGTAAGTTTGTGCCTCAAAATCAGTTGCTGCCGCGTTCTATGCGTCGTGTTAAAGCACCCGATCATCACTATAATCATTTTAACAATGCACGTGTGTCGGCTGAGCTACAAGACTTAGGTGTTTTAGTTAACTTAGGAGCACATGGCCAACGTGAGGGGTTAGGCGCACATTGGGAAATGTGGATGTTTGCCCAAGGCGGCATGACGCCACTAGAAGCCATACGCGCATCAACACTCGATCCAGCTAAGTACCTAGGGCTTGATAAAAACGTAGGCTCGCTTGAAGTGGGTAAACTGGCTGATTTAATGGTGATTGATGGTGATCCGTTAATTGATATTCGCAGCTCTGATAAAGTCGATTATACAATGATTAATGGTCGTTTATTTAATGCAGAAACGATGAATGAAGTTGGCAAAAAAGCACGCCAGCCGCTTTATTTTGAAAAGTAACAATTTTAATTAACGTCTTTAAAAAGCGGCTTTTATGCCGCTTTTTTATTTTACAAATTATAAACAGCAGGCATAAAAAAACCGCTTAACGCGGTTTCTTTTAAAATCATTAATGTTGATTAAACAACACCGCGCGGTAGGCGACAGTCATGATCTTTACGCGCTAGGATTACAATCCACAATTCTTCTGCGGTGTAACCATCTTCACTTTGAGTAACCAAAGTGAATGGCGCTTTTTTCTGAGCAGTAACAGGCGCAGCTTTTTTGGTTTTAGTTTTTTTAGCTGGCGCTTTTTCAGCAGGTGCCGCTGTTGCTTTACCACTGCTTAATTCTTTAGTTAGCTCAGCTACGTCAGCTAGGCGTAAGTTTTTTCCGCCATCGATGCTGTACCAGCCTGGTTTAGTTGTAATTTCAGGTTTTTTACCATTAGCAGCTTCATACGCTGCTTCAAAGGCAGATAGTACTTCTGTTTTGTCTAGTTTGCTCATCAGAGACCCTATACGTTGTGAACACAGATAAAGAGAAGCTATTTATACCTATTTTGAATCAGTTTTTCAATTTTTTGCGATTTTCCTTCCATTTTAAAGCAATAAACGCCAAAATTTGCACAAAATTCAGTGCAAAGTAAGGTTACGCGTATGCAACGTCAAGAATTTAACCAATTATTAAATGATATTTTAAAGCCTCACAATATTAAGGATTTTTGCCCAAATGGATTACAAGTTGAGGGTAAAAATGAAATAAAAAAAATTGTTACCGGAGTAACAGCGAGCCAAGCTTTAATTGACGCTGCAATTGATGAGCAAGCAGACGCTATCTTGGTCCATCATGGTTATTTTTGGAAAGGCGAGTCTCAACCTATCACCGGGATGAAAAAGCGAAGAATAGCCGCCTTATTGGCTAACGACATTAATTTATTTGCTTATCACCTCCCTTTAGATATTCACCCAGAGATTGGTAATAACGCGCAGCTTGCAAAATTATTAGATATTGAAATTCAAGAAGGGCTTGAACCTGTTGCTAACAGTGTTGCAGTGAAAGGGCGCCTTAAAACAGCGCTAAGTGGAGATGAATTTGCATCAAAAATAGCTAAGGTACTTAACCGAGAACCCCTCACAAGCTTAGTTCGTTCAAGTAAAATACAAACTATTGCGCTGTGCACTGGTGGAGGTCAAGGTTATATTGATTTAGCTGCTGAGCAAGGTATTGACGCTTATTTAACAGGTGAAGCGTCTGAGCAAACTATTCATAGCTCACGAGAACAAAATATTGATTTTTTTGCAGCAGGGCATCATGCAACCGAACGCTACGGTATAAAAGCTCTGGGCGAGCTACTTGCCCTGGAGTACGGTTTTGAGGTTAGCTTTATTGATATTGATAATCCTGTTTAAGCTACTGTGATATTTAAGATTATTAATTTTAGTACTCGTTATATTTTAAAATTTAAAGCCTTGAATTTAACGCCAGTTAAATAGGGGCGACAACGGATAGTGTACAAGCTCTGCTCTAATAGACTTTATTTACTTATATTGAAGTGAGGGCGTGTTTAAATTTGTTGTCTAGTGAGTTGAGTATAAATTGAGAGTGTTCAGAGCGTGGGAAGTAGACACGCTTTCTTTATATACACTGCTTAAATGAAAGCGAATAAAATAAACCGGTTGTAAAAGTAAGGTAAGTGGTTTGGTCTCTCATAAAGATCTTTTAATTTACTTAATTCGTTATGTATTTCTAGTTTTATTAAAAATGACCTTATAAGGACCGCAATGGAAGGTGTTTTAGCTCTACTTGAGCAGTACGGCTTATTTGTTTACCTATTGCTATTTGGCTATTGTGCATTGAAAAGCGGCTGGTTACCTTTATTTGCAGGTTATGCTGCTCAAATCGGCGCGCTTGATATTAAATTAGTTATTTTAGCTACTTTTATGGGAGGGTATATTGGCGATGAGATACGGTTTGCTCTTGCAAGAGCTTATGGCACTTCATGGCTTGAAAAACCTAATAAAATTGGTCAACTATTTCAAACAGCGAGTGCGCTTGCTAACCGTTACGGCAAGGCTTACATTTTTTTATATCGATACCCCAAAGGTATGCGCACAATTGGAGCGCTCCCTGTAGGGCTAACCGATATATCTTGGCCCCTATTTAGCACCTTAAATGCCTGTTCAGCTGCTTTATGGGTCATTATTTTAGTTGGCGGAGGCTATACTTTTGGAGCTACATTTGAGTCTATAGGTGTAGAGAGCTTAACCGCACTGAGTATATTATTGTTAGGGATATTTTTAGTTATACTCTATCGGCTTTGGACAAAACACCCACCTACAAAAACAACGACAGTAAAGTGACGTTATTGTTTAACAAAAAATCTAGCGAAGAGCTTTACCCACATATCATAAATTATTGATACTTTGTGTTTTGCTCGATAAACATTAAGTATAAACAAATCAAATTTACAGGTTAACAGTTGGCTTTATGCAAGTTGTTTAAAGTGCCTCAGGGTTTAGCCATCGACGGACTTTTATCCACGTCGTTCCTACAACTTCATGGCTGTATTGCGTTACGGCTAGTAGCGCTTGCGCATTTGGAACGAGCTGTTTATGAAAAGGAAGCGCTGAAAAATTGTGAAAGTCAGTTGCTGCAGGAATGGTTATTACACCTTGGGCTAAAAACAAGTCCTGGGCTCTTGGCATATGCAATACCGAAGTTACTAACGCTACTTTAAAATCAACTAGCTTAGGCGCCAGTAGCGCCGCTTCTTGCGCTGTATCCATTGCCTTTGGGTTTTGCAAAAGCCTATTTTTATTAATGCCTAGCTCAATGGCGGTTTGATACATCAAGCTGCTGTTAGTAATATTCTCATAACCGCCGCCAGAAACAATAAGCTGTGATTTTGGGTAGTACTTAGCGAGTTTGACTCCTTCAACTAGTCGGGTTAGCGCGCAATTACCTAATTGGTTATTGGCACTTAAGACAGGGTTAGGATTTATATCGCACCCAAGCACTACTATTTTGTCTAATTCTGGGTGTTTTGAAGGGTGAAAAGAAAGGCTTGTTGGCTCGTTGTTTTTTAAAATCAGGTTAGCAACAAACGGTGTACTGATTGCCAACAATGTTGAAAGTCCAAAAAATGCAATTACTAAAGAAAACTTGCGACCCTTAAATGCCAAAAACAAAGCTATAAATGTAAAAAGACCAAGTAAAGGGAGCGGCATAAGCAAGCCGCCAAGTAACTTTTTCAAAGCGAACATAATGAGCAACATAAAATCAATAATGTAAGTTATGTTACTCATTAACGAGTAGTTTATCGACCGTTATTTAACTTACACGTATTTAAAAAGTGGCGATATACAGGGTTATCTTTCATATCTTTTTTCATCGCTAAGTACATTGGTCGAGTTAAACCTAGTGCACCTAGTGGAATCGATTTGATGAGTCCTTGGCTTTCATATGGTGTAACCAACCAATCAGGTAATGCAGCTACACCCATTCCAGCACTTACTAGCTGAAAAATTAGTAGTCCTTGATCTACGTTTTTTAACGTCCCGTCAAAACGTGCATTTTGAATGAAATGTTTAAATATATCTTGGCGTTCGCGCGGAATAGGGTAAGAAATAATAGTTTCATTCTTTAAGTCTAACGCTGTAACGTATGCTTTTTTAGCAAGATCGTGATCAGGTGCAACAATTAATTTTAACTTAAAGTCGAATAAATGGGCATACTCTAGCTTATCGGGTTCACGAATGTCTGATGTGAGTACTAAGTCTAATTCATCGTTAAGTAAGTCTGGAATTGCGTCATAACTAAAACCACGTTCATAGTCAATTTTTATATCTGGCCAAAAGTTATTAAAATCTTTAATTGTTGGAAGTAGCCAGTGAAAACAAGCATGGCATTCAACACTTAAGCGTAATTGTGAAATTGGCTGATTAAGGCTCTCTTTTAAACGACATTTAGTTGCTTCAATTTTCGGCAGTATTTCGTGGGCTAACTCAAGCAATAACATGCCTTGCGGGGTAAAACGCACAGGCTGCGTTTTGCGTTCAAACAGCTGGCAGTCTAACTTGTTTTCCAAGTCTTTAATTTGATGTGATAAAGCCGACTGAGTTAAGAATAATTCGCGGGCAGTATTCACTAATGAACCGGTTTCTTTAAGGGTTGCAATAGTTTTTAAGTGTTTTATACCAATCATCTTTAATAATTCTCATGGAAAATTTGAGTAGTGCTCATTATTTTTCAATACTACGCTTATATAAAAAACGTTTCAACGTCTAGACGTCTAAATTAAGCTAATAAATATAGTTTTACTGATTAATATTTTTATAGTTTAGCGTAAGTAACTAGATTAAAGCCGATTTTTTCTGCTTGTATTAATTTACTTCATGTTTAAAGGTGAAGGGACTGGTATAAAAAATTTTTAACTCGCTTAGTTAACTAACGCAAATAGATAGAAAAGTAGTGACCTTTGTAGAAAATAAAAATACTTTGGAGTATATGAAGGTTGATCTTTGGTGAATGATTTTACAGCTGTCAGTTTTTTATTAAGGCAAACATAATTTATGTATTGTGGTCATTCCTAATAAATAACCAATAACAAACCCAAAAGTATGTTGTCCTTTGGGTTATTTATGGGGCTATTTGCTATTTGTTGCTGGGTATTTATTTATCCCACTGGGTTATATACCTCGCGCCGCGCTCTAAGTGCCCCAAGCCTTAACTTTACAGATGTGGGGCTAAAGTGGTTGATTAATTAGTAATATAGCTTCTTTTGCTGGAACTGGTTTTGACATTAAATAACCTTGTCCGTATTCACAATGCGTAGTTTGCAAAGTCTCTAGCTGTCCGGTGGTTTCAATTCCTTCAGCAACAACTTCAAGTTTTAACGACTTAGCAAGTGACAAAATAGCCTCAACCAAGGGATTTGTTGAATCTTGTACATGATCGATGAAGCTTTTATCAATCTTCAGAATATGAATGGGGAGCTGGTGTAAGTAGCCTAGCGCAGAGTAACCTGTTCCAAAATCATCAAGACATAGTTTTACTTTTAGAGGTGAGAGCCCTTCGATAATTTGTGTGGCGAGCTCTAAGTTTTCTATTAATCCAGATTCGGTTATTTCTAAGCACAAAGAACCTAAAGGCAATTGGTATTTGTTATAGATAGCGTGGACCTGAGCTACAAAATCTAGGCTTGCAAAATGACGCGATGATACATTTACTGTCACTTTTAAGAAACGATGACCTTGTTGGTGCCACTTTGAAATATGCTGTGCAGCTAAGTCGAGTAGATGTAAATCCAGGTTGATTATTTGGCCTGTTTTTTCAGCAATAGGAATAAAGTCATTAGGTGAAACAAACCCTTTTTTAGGGTGGTGCCAACGCACAAGTGCTTCAAAGCCAATAACGTGGTTATCTAAGATTGTAAAAATTGGCTGAAAGTAGAGTTCAAATTCGTTGTGTTCAATACCGTGCTGTAGGTCGTTTTCTATGTCGGCGTGTGTTTTAAGCTTTTTTCTCATTGTGTTGTTAAAAAACTTAACTTGTCCGCGGCCTGTTGATTTAGCCTCGTACATAGCGGCGTCTGCTTGTTGCAGTAACAGGTATGCTTTATCGTCAACATTATCAGTATAGGCAATACCTATGCTGGTAGAGGCTTGCAATAAATGGCCATCAACATTTATTGGTTTAGAAAGTGCTTCTTTTATGCGCCCTAGTGCCTCTTTAACTTGATTACGATGAGTAATGTTTTCCATTAAAATAGCAAACTCGTCGCCACCCAAGCGTGAAAAAGTGTCGGTGTTACGAACTGTACCTTTGATCAACTCACAAATTTTAATTAAAAAGTGATCGCCAACTTCGTGGCCAAGCGCATCATTGATGCTTTTAAAGCGGTCAAAATCTAAATAAAGTAGGGCATGAACAGTGCCTTTTTTTACACGCGTTAAGCGTAAAATTGCATGCTTTATTCGTTCAATAAGTAATGAACGATTAGCAAGCCCTGTTAATCCATCATGTAAAGCTTTGTGTTCAAGCTCCTGTCTAGCTAACTGCCTATCTATTGCCATACTTATTTGCCTGCTCACATAGGTAAGCAAAGCACTATCGTGCTCATTATAATGATGTGCCTCATGATAACTTTGCACAACAATGACACCACTCATACGTTCATTGGCTTTAAATGGTACACCTAGCCAAGATTCGGCTTGACGACCAATTAATTTAAAATGACCTTGCTCTATATGATCAATGTAGTCTTGTTTTGTTAATAACATCGCTTGGTCAGTTTGCAATAAAAAGTAAGACGCGGTGTCTTTAAGTTGTTCTTTAGAGATTTTTTGATGTGTGTTTGTTTGTATTCCAGCTTCAACAATGTAAACAATATCAAGGATGTCGATTTGTTTATCGTAAAGGCCAATAAAGAAGTTATCAGCCCTTAATAAGCTATTAATAATAGTGTGCAAAGATTCAAAAAATGTATCTAAGTCACTGGCTTTATAGGTTAAGTTGGCTATTTGAAGAAGACTGTTTTCAAGCTTTTGCGCGTCATTTAACTGCTCTACAGTCGATTGCAGGCTATTTACCATGTTGACTTGGTTTATTTTAGCGCTTAAAAGGTGTGCCACTGTTGTTAATATTTCAAGGTGTGCATTAGTAAAGTAGTTCATAGCTGGGTGTTCACAATCAATAACACCTAGAATGCGGTCTTTATATACAAGAGGCACGCAAAGCTCTGATTGAGCAGGGCGTTCGTCTGCAATATAACGGCTATCTTTTGTGACATCGCCTAAAATTATTGCCTTTTTTGTTGTTGCAACAAAACCTGATATCCCTTCGTTAAAATTAATTACTTTTCTTTGGGCTTTGTACTTATATCTTTGGCGATCGATTCCCATAGAAGCAACAAGATTGAGTTTAGAGGCTGATTCATCAGCAAGATAAATAACACAGTCAACAAATCCAAGCCGATTCACAACTTGGGTCGTTACATATTCAAATAGCTCATCTAAGGTGTCTAGCTGTAATAGGCTTGATGAAAACTGATTTATGATACTTAGCTGATCTGTTTTTACTTCAAGCGCTTTGGAGGTATCGATACTGTTCGACATAGGCAAAATTTATTATTCTTTTTTTATGAACACCACATTAAGTTAACCTAATATCAACTGTTCTACAAAATAAAACGATAAACGTTTTAACAAAGCTGTAAATAAAATAGGGCAAATTAGTAACCGATTATTTTAATAAAATCTTTACTCGAAAACATCATATGCCTATGATCACATAAATTCAGCTGTGGAATGAAGTGATGACCAGTAATAATACAAACTCTGTAAAAACGTTAACTATTACCCGACCTGACGATTGGCATGTGCATTTACGCGATGGTGATCAGCTTAAAGACACTGTGCGCGATATTAGCCGCTATATGGGGCGCGCTATTATAATGCCAAATTTGGTTCCTCCAGCGACCTGCACGGACACCGCTTTAGCTTACAGAGAGCGTATAATGGCTGCTAAGCCACAAGGTAACTTTGAGCCCTTGATGGTGCTATACCTTACTGATAAGACAACACCTGAAGAAATAATTAAGGCTAAGGCATCAGGCAAAGTATTTGCTGCTAAACTATATCCTGCCGGCGCGACAACCAACTCTGATTCAGGAGTAACGTCCGTCAAAAATATATATTCAGTGCTTAGCGCTATGCAAGATGTTGGTATGCTTTTGCTTGTACATGGTGAAGTGACGGATTCTTCAATTGATATTTTTGACAGAGAAAAAGTATTTTTAGATACGATTCTAGGTGATGTAGTTAACGACTTTCCAGAGCTTAAAATAGTACTTGAGCATATAACAACAAAAGATGCGGTTGATTTTGTCAATAATGCGCCAAGTAATGTTGCGGCAACGATTACTGCCCACCATTTACTGTATAATCGAAACCACATGTTAGCAGGGGGGATTCGTCCTCATTATTACTGTCTGCCTATACTTAAACGTAATATTCACCAGCAAGCACTAATGGCTGCAGCTACGAGTGGCAGTAAAAAGTTCTTTTTAGGTACTGACTCAGCGCCTCATTATAAAGATAAGAAAGAAGCTGCGTGCGGTTGTGCAGGGGCTTACACGGCTCATGCTGCTATTGAGCTTTACGCAGAAGCATTTGAAGAAGCTGGTGCATTAGATAAGCTAGAGGGCTTTGCAAGCCACTTTGGGCCAGACTTTTATGGTTTAGCGCGTAATAGCGATACAATTACACTGCAAAAGTCGCCTTGGACTGTGCCTGCAAGTTATACGCTTGGTGATTCTGAAGTCGTACCAATAAAAGCAGAATCCGTAATTGATTGGGCTGTTTTAAAGTAAAATTAAGTATTTGAAATCAAAGCCGCTTACTTAAGCGGCTTTTTTTATGTAAATATTTAGGCTCACGGCTTGTAAAAAAAGTTGTAAATTGGCTTGTTACTTAATCATTATTTCTTGTTTGTTTTAGTATGAACAGAAATCAGCCTGCTAAGAGTTAACAATCGCTGTATTTTTATTAGGATTTTATAATAAATATTACAATAATATTTTATTTTTATTTATTTTAATCAATGTCTTATCTATTTTTAGTCACGGAGTAAGTTTTTTTAGAAATTATTTTCAATTAATAGAGCGAAAAAAAATAGAATGTGTTAATCTTACTTTGCTTTGAGTTTTTATGAATTGAATTTACGGATATTGTGCTGCGTTTAAGGTTACCAGTTAGGTTATTACTTGTTCCTGTACTATACCTCTATTTTATGAGCATTGACTCAAGGAGGCTATTGCCACAATAACGTGGCAGAATTTTTAATTATTGACTTACAGGAAAATTTAGTATGTCGGTTTCTGGTAAAGTAAAGTTTTTCAACGAAGCTAAAGGCTTTGGTTTCATTGAACAAGAAAACGGTCCTGACGTGTTTGTACACTTCAGCGCAATCTCTGGTTCTGGTTTTCGCACTCTTAGCGAAGGTCAAGCAGTGACATTCAGCATCAAACAAGGTCAAAAAGGCCCTGAAGCTGAGAACGTTGAAGCAGCATAATTTTAATTATGTGAACTCATGTTCATCTTGGTGAAGCAGGTCTCTGTTTCACCATTATTCCTTAAAATTTCTCACATGCTCAGTAAATTCCTCATATACCCATAAACCACTATACCTCCAATCATTAATAGCGCTCATTTATTATATCTAAACTCCAAAAGACCATTATGTGGTTTAATTTTGCTATAAAACCTAATTTTAATTAAATACGCTAAACAGAATTCTATGTATTATTAATTTTGTGCTGCCTATAAATTTCTAATATTTTTATTACCTTCCTAGATTAACTTGCAAGTTTTAGAAGTATTAATATTTACAAAACTCAGCCTCAAACTGGATTATATGGATAAACGACAAAGCCTAGAGTTTGGATAGTGAGCTAAGAAGTAACATACAGTGAACTTAGGCAAGACTCGGTTTGAACATCATAAGAATAATTAACTAAAGTAAGCTTTTTTTAATGTTGATTGTGCCCAAGCCATTAATGAGGCCTTATTTCGTCTATCAGTGTAGAGCGTTGCTTGATTGTAATTGAGTGTCAAAAAACCTTCACAAATTCAATATTGAAATCCTTCTATTAGCTTTACAACTTCCAATATGTGTAACGTTTGATTTTTGTGCGTTAAACCGTTCCTTTTTTGAGTTAAAGTGCTTAAAAATGATAAAAAACCGTCAAATAGAGCCCCTAAAAGAGTTTTTTTTTAAATGTTTTTATTTTTTTTTTACATACATCTAGTTTGAACTAAATGTTGCATTTATGTTGTTTGTTTAGAGGTCTATCCAGTTAAACATCAACCTTATTGGGGTTTGCTAGGATTGTTGATAATACAGTTGGTTGCAATAATGTTAACATTTTATTGGTGCTACTTTAATGTAGTCCATCGGCAGGTGATTTATTTGCTAATTACACCTAACATCAAGTTGACAGCGCTTATTGCATTTAGCATTATTGAAAGGTTGATATCTATTAAAAGATATCAGGGTTGTTCTCCTCGGAGGATAATTAAATTATAAAAGTAACATTACTTAATTGGTTGGGAACTATGTCTGTTAAAATCAGAAAGAGTCTTGTAGCAACAGCGTTGGTTGGCGCTTTTGCATTTGCAAGCAGCAATGTGATTGCAGATCCTTTGAATGACGTGCAAAAAGCAGGTCAACAAATTCAAAAGGCTGCTGTTAAGTCTCAAACTAAAATTGACAATGTATATGGTCAAACTCAAGAGCTAATCGCTGAGTACCGTAGCATCGTTGATGAGACTGAACTTATGAAAGTGTATAACGATCACGTTGCACGTTTGGTCGCTGACCAAAATGCATCGATTGAGTCGTTCGATCGTCAAATCGCGACTATCGATAACACTAAACAAAACGTTGTGCCTTTGATGTATCGCATGATCGATACGCTTGAGCAATTCATCAAAGCGGACGTTCCATTCAATCTTGAAACGCGTCTAGGCCGTGTTGAAAGACTTCGTGACATCATGGCATCTGCCTCTGTTACTACGTCTGAAAAATTCCGTCAAGTTCTTGAAGCATACACAGTTGAAACAGCTTACAGCTCTGCAGTAACTGCTTCTCAAGGTACGCTTGAAATTGATGGCAAAAATATCAACGTAGATATCGGTCGTTTAGGTCGTATTACTTATGTTGCTCAGTCTTTTGACTTGAAACATGCTTGGGTGTGGGATAACAACACTAAACAGTGGAAAAAATTAGGTGAAGAATACCTAAAACCTGTTAAAGAAGTGATCCGCATGGCACGTAAGCAAGCGACACTAGAACTTGTTAAACTACCAATCTTTGGCGCGGAGTAATCAATAATGAAGAAACTATTTAAAGGTTTTGCTGTTGCAGCAGTACTATCTGTTTCTGCAGGTACCGCGCTTAACGCACACGCAAACACTGACGCTTTAGACAAAATTCTTGAGCAAGTTAAGCAAGAGCGTATCTCAGAAGGTAAGATCAATAAGCAACGTGAGCAAGAGTTCTTATCAGAACGTGCTGACAAGCAATCTTTACTTAATAAAGCTAAAAGCCAACTAGCTGCTGAAAAAGCACGTGGTGATTCTTTAGCTAAGCAATACGCACAAAACGAAAACACTTTAGCGGAAAAAGAGCAAGCTCTTCAAAATGCTCAAGGTACGTTAGGTGAGATGTTCGGTGTTGTACGTCGTGCAGCGCAAGACGCTATCGGTTCTATCGAAGCATCTTTAGTAAGTGCTGAAAAGCCAGGTCGTGCTGAAGTACTTCGTTCATTAGCAGCAGCTAAAGAACTTCCAACAGTTCGTGAGTTAGAAGAGCTTTGGATTTCACTTCAAACAGAAATGACAGAATCAGCAAAAGTATCTACTTTTGAATCTGAAGTTGCTGGCCTTGACGGAAACACTGCGGTTAAGAAAATCACTCGTATTGGTAACTTTAACTTAGTTGCTGACGAAGGTTACTTAATCTACTCGCCAGAAACAAAGTCTATCCAGCCTTTAGGTAAACAACCTGATAGCTACATTTTAGATGGCATTTCAAACCTAGAAGCAACATCTTCTGATAGCTACGCGGGCGTTTACATTGACCCTACACGCGGCGCAATCTTGCGTATTAATACGCAGAAGAAAACGCTAATGGAATACTACCACCAGGGTGATACAGTTGGTTACATCATCACTGTACTACTTGCTGTAGGTCTATTAATCTTCTTAGTTCGTTTCCTTGACTTAGCGCTTACTACTTCTAAGATCAAATCACAACTTAAGAACTTGTCTACACCGAATACAAACAACCCACTGGGTCGTATTCTTAAAGTGTACTCTGACAACAAATCTCAAGATGTTGAAAACCTTGAACTTAAACTTGATGAAGCGATTCTACGTGAAACGCCACGCATCGAAGCTGGTATTAATATCATCAAGATCCTTGCTGCTATCGCACCATTACTAGGTCTACTAGGTACGGTAATCGGTATGATTTTAACGTTCCAAACAATCACATTGTTCGGTACGGGCGATCCGAAGATCATGGCTGGTAACATCTCTCTAGCACTTGTAACTACAGCGCTAGGTCTAATCGCAGCATTACCACTTATTCTACTTCACTCTATTGTTGCAAGTCGTAGTAAGTCGGTATTACATATCCTTGATGAGCAAAGCGCGGGTATCGTCGCTACTCACGCGGAGAAGGAGAAAGCCTAATGCTAGTCCTGATGGAGATATGGGAATCTATCAGGGATTTTGTTGGCACAGGCGGCCAGGTTTTATACGTGGTCGCGATAGCACTCTTTCTGATGTGGGTTTTAATGATTGAGCGCTATTGGTTCTTACTTGCAGAGTTTCCTCGTTTAACGAAGGATATTGTTGCTAAGTGGGATGCCCGCCAAGACACTACGTCTTGGTACGCACACAGAATCCGTGAAGCATGGATTTCTGAAGCGTCTGAAAAATTAGATCAGCGTATGTTGTTGATTAAAACATTAGTAGCTGTTTGTCCTTTAATAGGCTTACTTGGAACTGTAACGGGTATGATCGCGGTTTTTGAAACCATGGCAACCCAAGGTACTGGTAATGCACGTTTAATGGCATCAGGTATTTCAATGGCAACAATCCCAACAATGGCTGGAATGGTTGCGGCACTATCTGGAGTTTTCTTTAGCTCACGCCTTGAGGCAAGAGCGAGAATGGTGAAAGCCAAACTTGTAGATAGCATGCCTCATCACTAGAGAGAGAATTAAATATGGCACGTAAACAACGTTTTCGTGAAGAAGAAGAAGCAGCGGTAGATATGACACCAATGCTTGACATCGTATTTATCATGCTTATTTTCTTTATCGTAACTACATCGTTCGTTAAAGAGGCTGGTATCGAGGTCAATAAACCTAAAGCTGCCCAAGCTACGAAGCAAAAAAATGCAAACATTTTTATTGCTATACGCAGTGATGGCGCAATCTGGATTGATAAGCAGCAAGTTGACGTTGAACGTGTTTCAGCGAAAATTGAAAGCTTACTAGCGGAACAACCTACTGACGTTGTAATTTTGCAAGCTGATAAAGAAGCAAAACACGGCACAGTGGTTAAAGTTATGGACCAGATTAAAGCAACGGGCGATAACCTAAGAATTTCAATAGCTGGAGATCAGTAATGATTCGTTTTCTGTTTTCACTGATTGCAGGTGGGGCAGTTACTTTCGGCTTGTTCTACTTCATGGCTTACCTCATCTCTGGTGGGGCTGACCGTAATACGGAACAAAAAGAGCAGATCATAGTCGAAATTATGACGAATCCGCCTGAATCTAAGGTGCAGGAGAGGAAGCGTGTACCGCCTCCGCCTCCGCCACCGCCAAAGCAGCCGCCTAAACCGCAGCCGCCACAGCCGGATACTAATCCTAACCCAGGTGCAATGTCATTTAATATGCCAAGCATCAGCGTGGGGAGTTCTGCTGGTGGACTAAGTGGTCCGGGTGCATTTGGACGAGATGGTGATGCGACACCTATCGTTCGTATTGAACCAAAATATCCAACGCAAGCAGCGCGTGATGGTAAAGAGGGTTGGGTACAACTTTCGTTCACAATTGATGAGTTAGGTGGGGTTATTGACGTTGATGTAATCGACGCAGAGCCTAAACGTATCTTTGACCGTGAAGCTAAACGTGCACTTCGTAAGTGGAAATACCGTCCGAAAATCATTGACGGAAAACCACAAAAACAAGTTGGTTTACAAGTTCAACTAGACTTTAAACTTAATCAGGGCTAAGGAGGCGAGTAATGAGAAATTTATCTAAAGTAACTGCTCTTGCAATTCTTATGTCTGTGTCAGGTGTAACTTTAAGTTCATCTGTATTAGCGGCGCCAGATTACGCAAAAATTGAAGAGCGTAAGAAAGCAAAAACTAAGATCATGGGCGAGCGTACTGGTAAAAAAGTAATTAAAGCGTTTGAATTGTACAACGAAGATCAGCTTGACGAAGCCATAGCATTGCTGAGAGAGATTGACCCTTCAGATGAGTTTGATAAAGCGACTGTAAATCGTTACTTAGGTAGCATGTACGCGCAGAAAGAAAACTACGCTGATGCAATCAAATACAGCAAGCTAGCAGTAGCGCCTGATATTTTGAACTTTGCAGACCATGAACAAACACTTAAGTTATTAGGTGATTTGTACGCGGGTACTGAGAAATACAAAGAAGCAAAAAAAGCATACACAGCTTGGATGGACTTCACAGGTGAGGAAGATCCAACTGTATATACTCGTATTGCGCAAGCCAACTTTCGGTTAGAGCAATTCAGTGATGTTTTTGAGCCTGCTAACAAAGCAATAGCTCTTCAAAAAGAGCCTAACAAAGGCCCTTACCAGCTTAAACTTGGCGCATACTTTGAAACCAAAGATTTTGCTAACATGGTTAAAGTGGGTGAAGAAATTGTTAGAGTTTGGCCTGATGATAAAAAAGCTTGGATTGGTTTAGGTAAATACTACCTACAAACCGAGGATTATCAGAAAGGCCTTGCAACAATGGAAGTGGCTTTCAAAAACGGTTACTTTGAAAACGAAGTTGAATACAAAGTACTTGCTAACTTTTACTCTTTAAATGAAATTCCTTACAAAGCAGCAGTAACGCTTGAAAAGGCAATTAAAGAAGAAAAAGTTAAACGTACTAAGCAAAATGTCAACGCTGTTGCAAGTAACTATCATCGCTCTAAAGATATAGAGAAAGCTGCTAAGTATTATGAAGAAGCTGCTAAATTTGATGACGACGCTGAGCTTTACCGCAAAGCAGGTTCATTACTTTTACAATCTGAGAAATTCAGTGCTGCCGTTGTTCGCTTGAACAAGGCGTTAGAGCTTGGCTCTGACAAAAAAGGTACAATTTATTCAGATTTAGCTGAGGCGTATTACTACCAAGGCAAGTATAAGCAAGCTTATGCTGCTATTGTTAAAGCTATGGACGACCCACGCACACGTAAGTTTGCAAAAGGTTGGTCTACTTACATTAAAGATAAAGCCGCTCGCAACGGTGTTAAAATTTAATATTAGTTAACATTAGCAATTTTTAAAAAGCCCCTCTGGGGCTTTTTTTATTAGGATCACTATGTATAAAACGTTTTTTGTATCATTGTTATTGTTTTTAAATCTTGTTGGTTGTACTGATAAGAGTGATAGTTTTAGTTCTTTTGATGAGGCACGCAGCGCTTTAAAGTCTTTAAATACTGTGTTGATATTAGGTCAAGAAACAAATAATAAAAAAGTTACAGAAGAAAACATTGTTTACTCGAACGAATATCTTGATAAACGTCACGCTATTTATCAGCAATTGATGACGATGAAGTTAACACCTAATCAAATTACCCAAGTTAATTATTTGGTTATTGCAGAACGATTTCCTGAGCGTTTTTTTCCTTGGCCAGCCCAAGTAGACGTTCTACATAATATGAGTTTATTTAACCGTTCAGCTAGCACCGTTGAGCAAACTATTAGTTGGCTTAAATTTACACAAGCTAAGTTAGACATTGCAAAGCAAAGTAATCTAAAACTAAACAAGTTAGAGTATTCTTTATTACAGGAATATGTAGCGCAAGCTATCGAAAACAAGGCTACACAAGGTGCAATTAAAAGCCATATCAGAGCTTTTTCTAATTATTTGGATAATTATAAGCCTAGAGGGAGTGTTGGTTTAAGAGGGCTTTCTAATGGTTCAGAGTGGTATCAGAGTAAACTCAATTATTATGGCAACGCGGTTAACTCGCCTTTAGAGTGGGTTGTTATTATTAACGAACAAATTAAAGCGCTTGAAAGTGCAGTTATTAATGTCAAATTTAAACAAAATCACACCAAATCATTTGTTGTGCAATATTTATCTAAAGAGCCATTGATTAATGGACTTGACTGGCAAACACATTACTTAGACTTGCCTGCTATGGCCAGCAATACAAAACTGTCTAATAAGGACAAGTTGCTCATGCTTACAATGATGGAAACAGATATAGGTATTCATTACCATGCATGGACAATTGAACAGGCTAAAGTTAATTTGTCAAAGCGTCTTAAAGTGTCAGAACAAACCGCGCAATATTTAGTTGAAGATATTATTCTTTATCCAGGACAATCGTTTAGTTTTTGTGGTCAGATTTGTTATTAACCCAGGGGTTGTTTATTTGCCGAGGCTTATGGGAATGCAAAGCCTCGATGTGTAGATACATGTTTTTTAATACGTAATTACGCAGAGTATATTTTAACATACCCTGTTATTTTTTTGAGTTCCGGCCGGGGCAGTTTATGTTTAGCTGCCTCTAGTCAATATAGGTAATGGGCATGAGTAATGAGTAGGGTGCAGGGGTTTTGCTCTGTTTTTACTTGTCTACTGGCTCAAAAACTTTGCACCCCGGTTAAATCAATTTCAAAACTAATATGTCTACAGGCATTAGCTATATAAAGTTATAACTAAGACTTTAAACATTAGTTAGATGTTCGTTTAATTGCGCATTTTGTACAGCGCTGTGTTGCAGGGTCTTTTTGAAGTAATGCGGTTGCAATTTTGTCTTCACAATCACAACAATAGCCGTATTGACCTATATCAATTTGACTCACTGCGGCCTCTAACATAGTCATACGATTAATTAAGTTTGCATACTCAGGGCCGAGCCTTTTTGCAGCAAGATCTAACCATTCATTATTTGCTGTATGTTTTAATGTGGTGATCAAGCCTTGATGGGCGGGGTGGGGCGATTTAGAAAGCATAACAAGTATGTTTGATTTAACTTGTGTTAGTTCATCATGTAAGCGCTTTTGGTGGTTCATTATCAGTATAACCCTTTTACATTAACTGCTCGTTATACTGATATTATCTAATTGCTTTTAATTATCTGTCATGATTTGAATCAAGTTGTGGTGCTTTTGCGTATTTTTTTAAAACGGCAGATACGTCTTCTTTGGTTTTTAACCTACGAATTTCATCAAACAATGTTATTGCTTGCGGATATTGACGCTTTAAATAACCTAGCCATTGCTTAGTTCTAGATGCAAAATATTTTTCATCTTTAGCTGGATCATGATGAATAGCTGAGTGTATTAAGTGATAAAGAACATGCTCCCATTCTAAACCCTCGTAGTTCTCATTGTTGACATGTGCCTTTATTTTTTTTGCTAAATCAGGATGAGATAGGGCGCCTCTGCCAAGCATTAAGTCGTTACAACCGCTTCTTTTTTGGCAAAGCACTGCGTCTTCAACTTGCCATATTTCACCATTAGCAACTACGGCAATATTTTTACCTTTTATTATAGGAGGTATCTTTTCCCAATATGCTGGTGGGTTGTATCCATCGCGTTTTGTTCTTGCATGAATTGCTACGCTATTAGCGCCAGCACTTACAACCGCATCAATAATTTCTTGGCTGTTACTGTCGTCATCAAATCCTAAACGTATTTTTGCACTGACTTCATGTTTTGAATCTACCGCATCTCTAACCGCTTTAATTATGGTATACATATGCTCGGGATCTTTAAGCAAAACGGCACCACCGCGGCTACGGTTAACCGTTTTCGCAGGACACCCAAAATTAAGGTCAACACCATGGGAACCCAAATCAATCGCTCTCACTGCGTTTTCAGCTAATGGATTAGCTTCTTGTCCAAGCAATTGTATACGCACCGGCGTGCCTGCTCGGGTATAGCCATTATTATTTAGTTCAGGGCAGTATCGATAAAATACTTTTTCAGGTAAACGTGCTTGAACAACTCTTACAAATTCGGTCACGCATAAATCAAACCCGCCAAGGTCAGTTAGCAGTTGGCGCATTTTAAAATCTACAACACCTTCCATAGGTGCTAAAACAAGTTTCATAAAACTATTATATTATTAAAAATAAGGGCGCTAGTTTACCTTTAAATTGCATATTGATAAATCTGTAATTGTTACTCATAGTTAAAGTGAGAATGCAGGGGGCAAATTTTTCGAATAAATAAAAATAAAATGAAAGTTTTTATTTCATCACAGGTCTACTTAAACATACACGCAATTTAAAACGATATTTACATTGCAATGACTTACACATTGAGTATAGAGAGCAAAGATAATGAATACAGTAAAAAATAATACAATCGCATTAACATTAGGTGCAGTAGTAGTGGGTTCTGCGAGTTTAGTATCTGCTGATGTACAAGCAAACCCGTTTGAATTTCAGCAGCTTGTTTCAGGTTATCAATTAGACGCTGCCGAAGGCAAGTGCGGTGAAGGCAAATGTGGCGGTGACGCAAAAGGTAAAAAAGAAGGCAAGTGCGGCGAAGGTAAATGTGGCGGCGACGCAAAAGGTAAAAAAGAAGGCAAGTGCGGCGAAGGTAAATGTGGTGGCGACGCAAAAGGTAAAAAAGAAGGCAAGTGCGGCGAAGGTAAATGTGGTGGCGACGCAAAAGGTAAAAAAGAAGGCAAGTGTGGCGAAGGTAAATGTGGTGGCCGTTAATTTCTTAATTTAATTAAGTTATGCTAAAGGGCCACGGGCCCTTTTTTGTTAATAGTAGAGGCAGTTATGACACAAATGCACAGTTCGGGATTTGGAATGGTTGGCTTAGGTTTGCGCCGTGAAATGCTAGATGAGTTATTAGAACACGTTCCAAAGCAAATTGATTTTTTAGAAGTTGCGCCTGAAAATTGGTTAAAACTGGGCGGCCGATTTAAAAAGCAGTTTAAAACATTAACCGATGCTAATAATTTTGTGTGTCATGGCTTGTCTTTATCAATAGGTTCGCCAGAGCCGCTTGATATTGAATTTATTAAATCGCTAAAAGCCTTTTTTGATCAGCACAACATTAAAATGTTTAGTGAGCATTTGAGTTATTGCTCTGGTCAAGGCCATATGTATGATTTAATGCCCATCCCTTTTACCAAAGAGGCAATAGCGCACGTTGTCCCCCGAATTAAGCAAGTTCAAGATATTCTTGAACGACCTGTTGCGATGGAAAATGTATCTTACTACGGTGCGCCAGGCCAAGAGTTAACTGAACTCGAATTTACTACTGAAATTTTAGAGCAAGCAGATTGTAAATTGTTGCTTGATGTAAATAATATTTATGTTAATTCGATAAACCATGGTTATGACGCAAATACTTTCTTAGCTGGCTTACCTACAAAGCGTATCGCCTATGGGCATGTTGCGGGACATTATAATGAGGCTAATGATTTGATAGTCGATACTCATGGCGCCGATGTTATTGATCCAGTCTGGGAGTTACTTGATAAAGCTTATAAGGTACATGGTGTATTTCCAACGCTTCTTGAGCGAGACTTTAATATTCCAGAGATAAATGTACTCACTAAAGAGCTTGATATTATTATTCAGTTGCAACAAAAGTATCTAAATCCTGAGCTTTCAAAACAACGAGCTTAAAGTTAACGCGAATCAGACAGTAATGAGTATCCAGCTATGAGCTTTATAGATGTTCAAAATGAATTTATGGCGCACATACGTGAACCAAAAAAAAATAAAAAGCCAACTGATATTGAAGATAGACGCATGGCTATATATCGCGACTTATTCTTTAATAACATAGAGGGATTCATTTCTTCTGGTTATCCAGTGTTAAAAACGCTTTATAGTGACAAACAATGGAACAAATTGATTAGGCAGTTTTTTAGTGAATATAATTGTCAATCACCATACTTTTTAGATATAGCAGGGGAGTTTATTAATTACTTGTCCAGTAGTTATAAAATGAAAAACTATGATCCTGCTTTTATGTTAGAGCTTGCGCATTATGAATGGGTAGAGCTTGACGTTTCAATAGCAAACGAAGACCCCAATGAGAGAAAACTACAACAAACAGCGTTAACTAAAAGTCCATTATTTCTATCAAGCGTAGCGAGAAATTTGAGTTACCAATATCCAGTGCAAACTATAAGTGACCAAGTCCGGCCAAAAGAACCATCGACTGTACCTAACTATTTTGTTGTTTATAGAGATGAAGAAGATGAAGTACAGTTTTTAGCAACTAATGCCATGACGGCTTTATTACTCTCTATCATTGAAAGCGTTGAGGGCATTACATTTGATAACCTCTGCCAACAGGTGATTATGCAGGCTCCTCAGTTTAACGAAGAGCAAATAACACAAGGGGCGCTTGTGACACTCAATGCGCTGATTGAACGCGGTGTAATCGTGACAAAAAATCAAGATTAAGGCCTTTATTGATGTTTTTACATCGTCTATCATGGCAGCCTTATTTATCGTGCTTAATAAAAGGTTGTACCATGTCAGATGATAAAGATTTTAAAGATCCGTTTAACGCTACTTATTTTATTGCTTTTCTAGCGGTATTTGCAGGTATTGGTTGTTTAAATGCAATTTTAGGTTGGATCACTAGCTTAACCTAAAACGTATTTATAGTTTAAGGCTGTTGTAAGCATCAGCCTTAATGCTTTGCTTTTCTATCCTCTATAACTGTTCAATATTTTCGTTAAAGTCACAGCAAACTCGCAATTAAAGTTCACTTAAGGTTATAATCACCTGCTTTGTAATATCAACCATTGAGCAGTAAAACTTATGACTCAAGTAACACCAGCAATTATTAAAAACAGCATTGCAACAATTGCTGATTATCCTAAAGCGGGCATTATGTTTCGCGATGTAACTACATTAATGGCCAACCCTGAAGCGTTCAAGGCTACTATTGATGCATTTATAACCGAATATAAAGACCAAGGTTTTACAAAAATTATTGGCACAGAATCACGTGGCTTTATTTTTGGTGCACCTTTATCTTATGCTTTAGGTATTCCTTTTATTCCAGTGCGTAAGCCTGGCAAATTACCGCGCGAAGTTATTCGCCAAGATTACCTACTAGAATACGGTGAAGACACGCTAGAACTTCATGTTGATGCAATTGTACCCGGTGACAAAGTACTTCTTGTTGATGACCTTCTAGCCACTGGCGGTACTATTGAAGCGACTGCTAAACTAGTTAAAAAGTTAGGCGGTGAGGCTACTGATGCAGCATTTGTTGTATCACTGCCTGAATTAGGTGGCGAACAACGCATTGAAAAAATGGGTATCAAAATCTTAAAGTTGGTTGAATTCGAAGGCGAATAATCGATGAGTTATCAGGTTCTAGCGAGAAAATGGCGTCCACAAACCTTTCATGAATTGGTTGGGCAGTCTCATGTTAAACAAGCGCTTGTTAATGCGCTTACACAAAATAGACTGCATCACGCGTATTTATTCACTGGAACCCGAGGAGTTGGTAAAACAACTATTGCGCGTATTTTTGCAAAAAGCTTAAATTGCGACGAAGGTATTTCGGCATCTCCTTGTGGGCAATGTAGCAGCTGTACAGATATTGAAGCAGGGCGCTACATTGACTTGCTAGAAATTGATGCTGCCTCTCGTACTAAAGTAGAAGATACGCGTGAAATACTTGATAACGTTCAATACGCACCTACGCGCGGGCGTTACAAAGTATACCTAATAGATGAAGTTCACATGCTTTCAAAGCATAGTTTTAACGCGCTTTTAAAAACGCTTGAAGAACCGCCAGAGCATGTGAAATTTTTACTCGCAACCACCGATCCCCAAAAGTTACCCGTTACTATTTTATCGCGATGTTTACAGTTTAATCTAAACGCTTTATCGCAAAGTGAAATTAAAACACAGCTTCAACACGTTTTGACTCAAGAACAACTACGCTTTGATAACGATGCACTTAGCGTTATTGCAAAAGCTGCAGATGGCAGTATGCGCGACGCGCTTAGCTTAACCGATCAAGCCATAGCACAAACGAATGGTGATATTAATAATCAAGCGGTTCAAGCTATGCTTGGTTTAATGGATACACACTACAGCCAAAGTTTATTAGCAGCATTACTAAGTCAAGATGGCGCTGCGCTCATGAGCGAAATAGCAAATGTAGCGAGCAAAAATCCAAATTATATAGCGTTACTTGATGATTTAATTTCATTAACGCACTTAACCCAGCTTACCCAATTAGTGCCTCAAGCTGCTGGGCTTGATGAGACCAATGCTGATTACATAAAACACGTTGCAGAGCACACCAGTGCGCAGCAAGTGCAGGTTTATTACCAGTTACTTTTAAACGGTAAAAAAGATTTACAATGGGCCCCTGAACCACGTTTAGGGTTCGAAATGATTTTGCTGAGGTTACTTGCATTTCAGCCTGCAGGAAACGAAACTCAGCAGGGCGAGATAAGTACGCCTCAATTGCCGGCACGTAACACTGAAAGCCGAGCCAATGCACTGCGCGATATTTTAAGTAAAAATAAGCCTGAAAGTACTAATAACGCTGCTAATCATAGCGACACAAACACTGTACAGCAACCAGCTGAAAAATCGATTATAAGTGCAGAACAGCATGAGCAAGTAACCCCCACTGTTACTGACACGCCTGTTGATTCTGCTCACGTAGAGCATTTACAGGTTGAAAACGAAGAGGCTCAAACTGAAACGAGCCAAAATACACCTGCGAAGCAAATAAGTGATGAGCAAGCACAGCGTAACAGCGAAAATGAAGCGTACATGCAGCACAATGATGTAGAGCAAACATTAGCTGCACAATTCGATGATGTAATGAGTAGCGCGCTAGATCAAGGCTTTAATCCTCAAACTCAAAGTACAACGCAACAGGCTGAAACTCCAAGCGCTCCAGTCTCTTTGGATGCATCTTCACTGCATGATAAAGAGTCTCAGGCACAATCGGCCATTGCACGCATCTTACGTGACAGAAATATATCAGGTTCAGGCAGGTTATCGGGTAATAATATAGCTCAGCCGCCAATGTCTGAAAAACCTGAAACTGCTAATAATGAGCAAAATAACAGGCTGGTTGGTTCGCCAATTGCAGAGCAAAGTGAAGCCACTAATAAAGATATACACACTCATTCTGAAAACGCAGAACACCCGCTCGCGGCTTCTGTGCAATCTACTAACCCACCGCCGTGGGATGACTACAATACAGGCGAGCATGAAAAAAAGTCTGAGCTCCCTGATAGCGGGAGCCAAGCAAAACGCCCCAGTGTAGTCGCTACAAAAGCACAAAAAGTTGATTTTAAAGCTAAGCATCAAACAATCACTGAAAATTTAGCGCCTGAGTTACTAGAACAAATTAATCCTCAAAGTGTGCCTGCTCCAGCTCCACAAGAGGAAAGTATTCCGGTTCCAGATGATTTTCAAAGCCCAATAAGTGAAATAAAGTTTGCTCATCAGCAAGACGAGTGGGCTTATTTGATAAAACGTATGGGGCTGGGTGGACGAATGCGCCAATTTGCGCTGCATTCAATTTTTACGAAGCAGGGAAGTAACTTACATATAGATGTTGATGAATCGCAAAAACACCTAGATACGCCAATGCTTCGCCAAAAACTTGATGCCGCATTATCGAGTATTTACGATCACAATGTGTCGCTGAGTATAAAATTTGCTCAAGGGGTTATCGATTCGCCTTATTTAATTCAACAAAAAATAGATGCAGGGCGCCATCAGCAAGCAATAGATGTGATCACAAGTGACGAAAACATAGTACAATTTCAACAGTTATTTAGCGCCGAAATTGACGAAAACAGTATTCAGGCATTGTAATTACATACAATCGCCCTTATCTTCATGACAATTAAAGATTAAAAGAAAGAGAGAAAATTATGTTTAAAGGTGGAATGGGTAACATGATGAAGCAAGCGCAGCAAATGCAAGAGCGCATGCAAAAAGCCCAAGACGAAATTGCAACAATGGAAGTTGTTGGTGAAGCGGGTGCAGGCTTAGTTAAAGTAACCATGCTTGGTAACCACAATGTTCGTCGCGTAGAGCTTGATGAAAGCCTTATGGAAGACGACAAAGACATGATTGAAGACTTACTTGCAGCGGCATGTAACGATGCTGTGCGCCGTGTAGCTGAAGAAACGCAAGAACGAATGAGCAAAGTAACTGGCGGTATGCAATTACCACCAGGTATGAAAATGCCGTTTTAACAAACAATGCAACTTTCAGATAGTTTAAATCAGCTTATTGAAGCATTGCGGTGTCAACCGGGTATTGGCCCAAAGTCTGCACAGCGTATTGCATTCCATTTGCTTGAACGTGATCGCAAAGGTGGTACACAACTAGGTAGCGCGCTTACTAAGGCAATGACAGCAATAGGTCATTGCCAAACGTGCCGAACTTTTTGTGAGCAACCTCAGTGTGACATTTGCTTGAGCACAAAACGCCAAGACAGCGGTACGTTATGTGTTGTTGAGTCGCCTACTGATGTACTTGCCATTGAGCAAACGGGTCAGTATTTAGGTTTATATTTTGTCCTTATGGGGCATTTATCACCCATTGATGGTATTGGCCCTAAAGAAATAGGCTTAGATGTTTTAGAGCAAAAACTTTCTCAAGGCGGCATTAACGAAGTAATACTAGCAACTAATCCTAGTGTTGAGGGTGAGACGACTGCGCATTATATTGCCCAGCTTTGCCACAAAAATAATGTGGGCGCCTCGCGAATAGCGCACGGTATTCCGGTTGGAGGCGAACTTGATTTAGTTGATGGTAGAACCCTAATGCATGCATTTAGTGGTCGCCGCGTGGTTACACAAGAATAGTTCATTAAAGCGACTGTTTGAAAAGATATGTAAAAGCCTACGTAATTAATTTATGTAGGCTTTTTTGTTTTTAAGGTAAGCTAGCTAAAAATAGTATGCAGTTAATTTGACGGCTAAGTAATCAAAGCCCTTTTTGAGATAGGTTTATTTAGAGTTAAAACGTAAGGATCACAATGAAAACGCATTCAACAAATCAAAGCGGCTTACTTAATAGTAAGCGATTTTTACCTTTGTTTATTACCCAGTTTTTTTCTGCCGTTAACGATAATGTCTATAAGCAGTCGGTGCTTATTTTACTGGTTTTTCAAGCTGCAACATTGGCCGATGGTGCGCTCTATTCAAACATAGCAGCAGGCTTATTTATTTTACCGTTTTTTTTATTTTCGGGTATGGCAGGGCAGCTTGCTGAGAAAACAGAAAAATCAAAATTAATCAGGTTTGTAAAACTTTGCGAAATTCCTATTATGGTTGTAGGGGCACTATCTATTTATACCCAGTCTATTTGGCTTATGCTCACCACTATATTTTTCATGGGGTTTCAAAGTACATTTTTTGGTCCGTTAAAATATTCTATTTTACCGCAGCACGTTGCCCCGAACGAATTAACAAAAGCGAATGGGTTAGTTGAATCGGGTACCTTTGTTGCCATTTTACTAGGGACTATTTTTGGGACTTATTACATTACGCAAAACGTAGGCCCCGAAATTATTAGCATTGCAGTACTCGTGCTCGCAGTATTAGGTTATGTGAGTAGCCGCTTTATACCAATAAGTGCAGCGAATGAACCTAACTTAGCGTTTACCTACAATATTTATACCTCTACAAAAAATGTGTTTTCAGCACTTAATTCACAAACAGAGTCTGTTGGAAAATCAGTCTTAGGTATAAGCTGGTTTTGGTTAATAGGCGCCATTGTGCTAACTACATTACCAAACTATGTTAAGCACGTAATGGGCGGTAACGAATTAGTAGTAACCAGTGCGCTGGTGGTATTTTCGTTAAGTATTGCTATTGGTTCTTTATTATGTGAAAAGCTTTCGCGTTCGCGTATTGAGTTAGGCATTGTGCCCTTTGGTGCCATCTTAATTACCCTATTTTTATACTTGCTCAGTACAGAGCCCGCTATTTTAAGTTATGGTGTGCAAATCGATGAATTATTAACCTTAAAGCAGGTATTAAATACTGGCGATATGCGCTGGCACTTTGTGTGGATGGCCGGTATTGGTATAGCATCAGGTTTTTATACTGTTCCTTTGTATGCTTTGATACAACAAAGAACAGAAGAGGCGTGTCGGTCTCGTGTTATTGCCGCTAACAACGTACTTAACGCGCTGTTTATGGTGTGCAGTGCCATTTTAAGTATTGTGACATTGTCTATTTTAGAGTGGAGTATCTCAGAATTATTGCTTTTACTTGCAGGGTTAAACTTACTGATTTCATTGTATATTTATACCAAAGTACCTGAGTTTTTCTTGCGTTTTATTATCTATATTTTAGCTATTTGCATGTATCGCGTGAAAACCAGAGGCGAAATAAATATACCAGAGGAAGGTGCAGCGGTTATCGTTGCCAATCATGTCAGCTTTGTTGATTGGATGTTTATTTTAGCAGCGTCACCAAGACCAATTCGTTTCATGGTTTTTGCGCCAATTTATTATTCTCCTGCTCTGCACTGGTTATTTAAAATGGCTAAAGCAATACCGATTGATAGCGAAAAAGCAAACCCTGAAGCTTTTAAAAAGGCGTTTGACGATGTTGCAGAGGCACTTGAACGCGGCGAGCTTGTGGGTATTTTCCCTGAGGGTAAATTAACAGGTGATGGCTGTGTTGATATATTTAGAAGAGGTATAGAGAGAATAATTGAGCGAACGCCTGTTGCTGTTGTGCCTGTGCATTTAGGTGGGCTATGGGGCAGTATGTTTAGCCGAAAAACAAAGTGGCAATTGCCTCGTTTAAAGTGGTCGTTAGTCTCTGTATCTGTTGGTGAGCCTGTTACGGCAAATAAAGCAAAAGCGGACAACCTGCGTGAACGAGTGTTAGATTTAAAACTACTTTACTCCAAAGAAAATGATTAATAGGCATGAAAAGCAGCCAAACAAACCCTATTGTCGATAATTTTATAGCGCCAAAATGCATAGATACGTTTAGTATTTTGTATCAAGATAACGATATTTTAGTCATTAATAAACCCAGCGGGTTGCTGAGTTTATCAGGGAAAAATTCAGAAAATTGGGACTCAGTACATTATCGTCTAGTAAATGGGCAAAAAGGGTTAACGCCGCCCTTTTTAAACGCAAAATTAGTTCATCGATTAGATTTAGGCACATCGGGGATAATGCTTGTAAGCCTAAACGATTTGAGCTCAAAACGTTTAAATAAGCAGTTTCAATTACGTAGTGTAAAAAAGCATTATGTAGCAGTGCTGCAGGGGTATGTTAGCGAAAATAGAGGGCAAATTGATGCGCCCATAGCTAAAGACACACAGTTATTCCCGCGTGTGAAAATCTGCAAACTAGAGGGGAAGCCTGCTGTTACCGAGTTTAACGTTATAAAGCGCCTTGCTAACCCTGTTAGAACTTATGTACATTTTTCTCCTTTGACTGGGCGTACTCATCAGCTACGCATACATAGTCATTTTATAGGCCACCCTATTTTAGGATGCGACCTGTATAAGAGTGCACACAGTGAAAAGCTATCAAAACGCTTACAGTTGCATGCAAGCGATCTGTTTTTTGAACATCCCACTACAAATCAAGCAATTCACATCCATTGCCCAAGCCCATTTTAGTTTGAATTAACATTACATTTTTTAATTTTTTCCCTTGAAGTTCTATTAGCTCCCCCCATATTAAGTGCATAACGCAGACACTTTGCTAATTGGAGATATATAAATGACTGCAGCACAAAAAGAAACATTAGGCTTTCAAACAGAAGTAAAACAACTATTAAACTTAATGATTCATTCTCTTTATTCAAACAAAGAGATTTTTTTACGTGAGCTTGTATCAAACGCATCAGATGCAGCCGACAAGCTACGTTTTTTAGCGCTTTCAAATGGTGATCTTTACCAAGGTGATGCAGACCTTCGCGTTCGTATCAGCGCAGATAAAGAGGCCAATACCGTTACTATTTCAGATAACGGCATCGGTATGACGCGTGAAGAAGTGATTAACTCTTTAGGCACTATTGCAAAATCGGGCACTGCTGAGTTTTTCAAAAACTTAACGGGCGATCAGAGCAAAGATTCACAACTTATTGGTCAGTTTGGTGTTGGTTTTTACTCTGCATTTATTGTTGCTGATTTAGTGACTGTTCGCACACGTAAAGCGGGTGAAACAACTGCTTATGAGTGGGAGTCTAAAGGTGAAGGCGAGTATACGCTGCAAGAAATTGAAAAAGAAGGCCGTGGTACCGAAATTACTTTACACCTTCGCGAAGACGAAAAAGAATTTGCAGACGAATTCCGTTTACGTAGCATTGTGACCAAATACTCAGATCATATTTCTACGCCTGTACAAATGTACAAAGCAGAAGTACCAGAATCTGAAGGCGAAGATGGCGAAAAAATTCCAGCAGTACCGGGTGAGTGGGAAAGCATTAACCGCGCCACGGCATTGTGGACGCGTGATAAATCAGAGCTTTCAGATGAAGAATACAAAGAGTTTTACAAGCATGTGAGCCATGACTGGGAAGATCCGCTAAGCTGGGCACATAATAAAGTTGAAGGTAAAACTGAGTACACTAGCCTTTTATATATCCCTAAAAAAGCCCCTTTCGATTTATGGAACCGTGAGCGTCAAAGTGGTTTAAAACTATACGTTCAACGTGTGTTTGTAATGGATGATGCTGAGCAGTTTATGCCAAGCTACTTACGTTTTGTTAAGGGTTTATTAGATTCAAACGATTTACCATTAAATGTATCGCGTGAAATTTTACAAGATAACAAAGTAACCCAAGCGATTCGTAAAGGGTGTACCTCGCGTATCATTAAAATGCTTGAGCGTATGGCTAAAAACAAAGCTGACGATTACCAAGTATTTTGGAATGAGTTTGGTCAGGTGATGAAAGAAGGCCCAGCGGAAGACGCTGCAAATAAAGAAGCGATTTGCAAGTTACTTCGTTTTTCTTCTACTCATACAGACTCACAGACGCAAGATGTGTCGCTTGAGCAATATGTTGAGCGCACGAACGAAGGGCAAGATAAAATATATTACGTGGTAGCCGATACCTTTACCGCTGCTAAAAACTCGCCGCATTTAGAGATTTTCCGCAAAAAAGGCATTGAGGTATTATTACTAAGCGACCGTGTTGATGAGTGGATGATGAGCCACCTAACTGAGTTTGCAGATAAGCCACTTCAGTCAATCACACGTGGTGACTTAGACCTAGGCAAGCTTGATGATGAAGAGACAAAGAAAGCCCAAGAAGAGTCTGAAAAAGAGATGGCCGGCTTAGTCGAGCGCATTAAAACAGCCTTAGGAGAAGATGTTAAAGAAGTGCGTTTCACACACCGTTTAACTGACTCTCCAGCATGTGTTGTAAGTGATGACAACGACATGAGTTCGCAAATGCAAAAGCTAATGGAGTCTGTTGGTCAAGCGGCGCCAGAGGCTAAGCCTGTGTTTGAGCTAAACCCAGAGCATCAACTTGTGAAACATTTAAATGACGAACAAGATGAAGATAAATTTACACAATGGTCACATGTACTATTAGACCAAGCATTACTTGCAGAGCGCGGAACATTAAAAGACCCAACAGGGTTTGTTACTCGCCTAAATAAATTAATGTTAGAGCTAAGCAAATAAATTTATATTAAGTTATTAAGAGTACAAATATTGTACATATTAAAAAAGGAAGCCTAGGCTTCCTTTTTTTATGCGCTATAAACTAGGCAATTAGTATAAGTTGCTTGAGTATCAGCGGCGCTTATGGAAGAATTCAGGCTTTAAAAATAAACTCTCATACTAGGGGACAATGATATGCGCATTATTCTTTTGGGCGCGCCGGGTGCAGGTAAAGGTACTCAAGCTCAGTTTTTAATGGACAAGTACGGTATTCCACAAATTTCAACTGGCGATATGCTACGTGCTGCAATTAAAGAAGGCACTCCACTTGGCTTAGAAGCAAAAAAAGTAATGGACGCAGGTCAGCTAATTTCTGACGATATCATTATTGGTTTAGTTAAAGAGCGTATTGCTAAAGCTGATTGCGAAAAAGGTTTTTTACTAGATGGCTTTCCACGTACCATTCCACAAGCAGATGCAATGAAAGAAAATGGCGTAGTAGTTGATCACGTTATTGAATTTGATGTTGCTGATGAAGTAATTGTAGAGCGTATGGGCGGACGTCGTGTTCATCCTGGCTCGGGTCGTGTTTACCATGTTGTTTACAATCCACCAAAAGTGGAAGGTAAAGATGATGAAACAGGTGAAGAGTTAATTGTGCGCGCTGACGACACAGAAGAGACTGTGCGTAAACGTCTAGGTATTTACCATGAGCAAACTATGCCGTTGGTTGATTACTACCAAGCTGAAGCCGCTGCAGGCAACACGCAGTACCATAAACTTGACGGTACACAAGCCGTAGAAGTTGTAAGTGCACAGTTAGGTGAGCTTTTAGGTTAATTTAAAGCGCACAAAAAAACCGCCAGTAGGCGGTTTTTTTTGTTTTACAGAAAGGCCTATAAGGTTTTAAGCTTTTCTATTACGCTGTCATATTCTGGCTCGGTAGATAGGTTACTCACTAATTGCTTGTAAATCACTTTGTGGCTCTTATCGAGTATAAAAATAGAGCGCGTTAGAAGCCCCATATCTTTTATAATCACACCATATTTTTGGCCAAAATCACGCCATACCGAATCAGATAATGTGATGACTTTATCTATACCTTCTGCTTTACAAAATCGTTTTTGGGCAAACGGTAAATCAGCACTTACAGTCAATATTTCAATACTTGGAAATTGCAGCGCCACTTTTTCGTTAAAGTGCTTAGTTTGTAAACTACACACACCGGTATCTAAACTTGGTACTACGCTAATTAGTAATGCTTGCCCTTTGTAGTTTTTGAGCGTTACAGGCGTAAAGTTACCATCAACTACTTTAAAGTCAGGCGCACTTTCACCTACTGAGACACCTTCACCCATTAAAGTAATTGGTTTGCCCTGTACTGACACTTTTCCTGCATCTAGTGTATTTTCTGGGTAATCGGCTGCCATAGCAACGGAGCAAAATGCACTCAGCACAAACGCGAACGTACGATACATAAGGTATTTCCTTTTAAATTAACGCAATAAGCGACAGTGTATTATACTGCGTATGAGTAACCAAGCGATTATGCGTTCTTGCTTGCTAAGAATTAGTTATGAGATTTATAAATTGTAAACCGCTGAAACTTTGATTAACATATAGTTACAAAAAATATCTTAAATAATAAAAATAAAAGCCACTATCATTTTGTGATGTTAATACTTGGTTTAAAAATAGAGAGATAGTATGCCAACATCAGTATTAGTATGTGATGATTCCAAATTAGCGAGGCGCCAGTTAGCTCGCTCATTGCCGGAAGACTGGGACATAAAGGTTGAGTTTGCAATTAACGGTGTTGATTGCATAAAGCAAATAAAAGCGGTTGACCCAGAAATTCTATTCCTTGATTTAAACATGCCTGAAATGGACGGGTATGAAGTGTTGATGGCAATAAAAGAGTTAGGCTTAAATGTGCTTACTGTTGTGGTATCTGGTGACATACAACCTAATGCCCACCAACGAGTGCTTGATTTAGGCGCTATCGATTTTATTCAAAAACCCTGCTCACCAGAAAAGCTTGCCGAAATAATAGAGCATCATGGAATTAAAGACAAAGCTATGCGTGAACGCTTGTCCCATGCATTAGGTGAGCAAGTTGACCCTGACGTTCGAGACATCTACCAAGAACTGACGAATGTCGCAATGGGGCAGGCTGGTGACTTACTAGCAAGGTTACTCAATGTATTTGTCGAATTACCAATCCCTAATGTAAATATTCTCGAGGTGAGTGAGCTAGATATGGCACTTCGCTCCATAGATAATAATGCGTCTACTTCTGGTGTGTGCCAGGGCTTTATAGGTGGTGGTGTATCTGGCGAAGCATTATTATTACTCAACGATTCTAGTTTTAAAGAAATTGCGTCTTTAATGAATTATGACGGTGTACTCACCGATAACGTTGAGCTTGAGCTACTAATGGATATTAGTAATATCCTTATTGGTGCAATTCTTACGGGTCTTTCTAAGCAGCTCGACATGTCATTCAGCCAAGGACACCCAATTGTGTTAGGTCAGCATAGAGATGTGTCTGAACTGGTAAAAGCAAACAAGTCTCGTTGGCAACGCACTCTTGCAATTGAAATTAGCTATGGCATTGAAAATCACAACATAAACTGTGATTTAATGTTGTTATTTACCGAAGACTCACTAAAAACTTTGAAATACAAAGTTGCTTACCTATTAGAAGATTAAGTTATGGCTGCTGATTTAGATATGAATGAGATCCATTGGTTAATGGATATGTTTAATACCGTTGATGTGGGTCTTGTTGTACTTGATAGAGATTACCGAGTGTGTGTTTGGAATGGGTTCATGGAAAACCATTCCGGCTTATTACCAAGTGCGGTAAAGCATAAAGATTTATTTGATTTGTTTCCTGCAATAGACGAAAAATGGTTTAGAAGTAAATCTGAATCAGTATTTGTTTTAAAAAATCGCTCATTCACAATATGGGAACAGCAACCTTATATATTTAGGTTTAAAAATTACCGTCCTATCACTGGTAAAGCCGAGTATATGTATCAAAATGCAACTTTTATACCTTTAACTAATATTCGTGCAGAAGTCAGTCATATATGTATTATCTTATATGATGTAACTGATATTGCGGTAAATAAAAAAGAATTAGAGGATTTAAATGCCCGCCTAGAGCAAGTAAGCCAAACAGATAGCCTTACTCAATTGTATAACCGTGGTCATTGGGAGAGTACGCTCAAGCAAGAGTTTTTGCGTACTAAGCGCAATGGCGGTTCTAGTGCATTGCTGATGTTTGATATCGATCGATTTAAAGTCGTAAATGATGAATATGGCCACACGTGTGGTGATGAAGCACTACGCCACTTGTCAAAACTTTTAAAAACGACACTACGCGAAACGGACATAGCAGGAAGGTACGGTGGTGAGGAGTTTGTAGTTACTTTATTAGATACCGATGAAAAGGGGGCTGAAATTTTTGCTGAACGCTTAAGGGTATTAATTGAGCAAAGTCCTGTTATGTATAAACAACTTGAAGTGAAAGTAACAGTGAGTATTGGTTTTGCCTGTTTTAGTAATGAGTTTAAAGACCATGAGCGCTGGATAGAAGCTGCAGATAAAGCTATGTATCAATCTAAAAAGAATGGACGAAATAAAGTAACTGCCTATGCCGATATAAAAAATGACGCTTAAGCGTCATTTTTTATTAATTATTTTTAGTCGGCCGCTCTGAGTTTAATCACTCGGTTGTATGTCGAGAGTCATCTTTAGGGCATTGTCCGATAGTCGTTATTTTTTCATTGTTATCTACTTGTTCAAGTTTTACTTTAAACCCCCATAATCTATAAAGATGCTTAAGTACTTCCTCATGTGTATTTGCTAAAGGTATATTATTGTGCGGCACATACCTAAGCGTTAGCGCTCTATCCCCTCTGATATCAACATCGTACACTTGAATGTTAGGTTCATGATTACTTAAGTTATATTGAGCCGAAAGCGCTTCCCTTACCGCTTTATATCCATTGTCGTTATGAATTGCGCCTATTTCTAAATGCGGAGCGCTTGCGTTATCAATAAGTGTAAAAAGCTTAAAGTCGCGAATTAATTTAGGGGATAAAAACTGGCTTATAAAGCTTTCATCTTTAAAGTTTTGCATAGCAAAATGAAGGGTATCAAGCCAATTACTTCCGGCATATTCAGGAAACCACTTTTTATCTTCTTCCGTTGGGTGTTCGCATAGTCGCCTAATATCAACCATCATATTGAAGCCTAAAGCATACGGGTTTATGCCCGAGTAATACTGACTATTGTAAGGTGGTTGATAAACAACATTTGTGTGGCTTTGTAAAAATTCCAGCATAAATGAGTCGGTAAGTTTACCTTCATCATATAGGTGATTTAAAATGGTGTAATGCCAAAAGGTGGCCCAACCTTCATTCATTACTTGTGTTTGTTTTTGTGGGTAAAAATATTGTGATATTTTACGCACTATACGAATAACTTCACGTTGCCAAGGTTCTAAAAGTGGTGCGTTTTTTTCTATAAAATACAAGATATTTTCTTGCGGCTCTTGAGGAAAGTGGCGTTCTTTCTTTTTTGCTTCTTGGTGATGTTCGGGGATTGTTCGCCATAATTCGTTCACTTGAGATTGCAAATAAGCCTCGCGTTCTTCTTGGCGCTTTTGCTCTTCGAATAACGAAATTTGTTGCGGGCGTTTATAACGATCAACGCCATAGTTCATGAGTGCGTGGCATGAGTCTAGTAAGGTTTCTACTGCTGTTACACCGTATTTTTCTTCGCAGCGACGTATATAATTTTTAGAAAATACCAGGTAATCAATGATAGAGCTGGCATCGGTCCATGTTTTAAATAAATAATTACCTTTAAAAAAAGAGTTGTGGCCATAACATGCGTGCGCCATAACTAGTGCTTGCATCGGTAACGTATTTTCTTCCATTAAATATGCAATACAGGGGTCTGAATTAATCACTATTTCATACGCGAGGCCCATTTGTCCGCGTTTATAGTTTTGCTCAGTTTGAATGAATTTTTTCCCGTAAGACCAATGGTTGTAACCAATAGGCATCCCAACACTTGAGTACGCATCCATCATTTGTTCGGCGGTGATCACCTCTATCTGATTAGGGTAAGTGTCTAACCGGTAAAAGTCTGCAACGCGGGCTATTTCTGTTTGATACTCAGTTAACAAATCAAAAGTCCAGTCAGGGCCGTCACTCATTCGTTTAGTATTCATATTAATACCTCGCTTGGTTATGCAGCCCCTTGTTGTTGCCGACCTTTTTTAAAAAGCTCCCTAAATATAGGGTAAATGTCTTCAGCACTTTGAATGTGCTGTATGGCAAAGTTGGAATGTGTTTGCGTAATATTTAAATATTCTCGCCATAGGCTTTGATGAGCACGTGTTGTGATTTCAATGTAGGCAAAATAGCGAACAGCATCTAAAATACTATTACGTAATATTTGCCCGCAATGAGGAGTATCGTCAGCCCAGTTATCACCGTCAGATGCTTGTGCTGCATATACATTCCATTCGTCTGCGTTGTAACGCTCTTTAATTATTTTATCCATCAGTTTAAGTGCGCTCGATACGATAGTTCCCCCAGTTTCTTGAGAGTAAAAAAATGTTTGTTCGTCTACTTCAGTAGCTTGCGTATGATGACGGATATAGACCACTTCAATGTCTTTATAACTGCGCGTTAAAAATTGATATAGTAAAATATAAAACCGTTTTGCCATATCTTTTGTGGCTTGGTCCATAGAGCCTGACACATCCATAATACAAAACATAACCGCTTTGCTGGTGGGGTGGGGGCGCTTCTCGTAATTTCTAAAACGCAAGTCATAGTTATCAATAAATGGCACAGCTTTAATTTGCTGTTTGAGTAGGTTTATTTCTTTTTGTAAAAGTGCAACAGCGGCTTTATCGCTATGAGGTTCGTGTATTAATATTTTTAGCTGAGCTTCTAAATCGGCTAAGCGGCGCTTTTTTCCAGCGCTCATCGCAACACGTCGAGCAAGTGATCCTTGTAACGAACGAACAATATCAATATTACTTGGCATACCTTCACTGCAAAAACCGGCTCGGTGAGTTTTCATTTGTACAAGTTTATCAAGTTGATTTTCTTGAAGATTAGGAAGTTCTAAATCTTCAAAAAGTAAATCGAGGTACTCATCTTTTGAGATAGAGAACACAAATTCATCTTGCCCTTCGCCAGAGTCGCTTGCCTCACCTTGTCCAGAACCATCACCTTGACCACCTTTTGGTCGCTCTATTTTATCACCTGTTGCAAACTTATCGTTACCTGGGTGTATTTGTTTCTTATTCCCACCTTTACCTTGATGAAAGGAAGGCTCGCTGATATCACGTTGAGGAATAGATATACTTTCCCCCGATGTAGAGTCGGTTACACTGCGTTTATTTATTGCATCTGACACCGCTTCTTTTATCTGTTTTTTATAACGCCTAATGAAGCGTTGACGATTTACGGTGCTTTTATTTTTACCGTTTAAACGTCTGTCTATGAAATGCGCCATAATGACCTCCTAAAACCACAACCATGAAGGTTATTGTGATTTTCTAACACGTAGGTACCACTCAGATAACAATCTGACTTGCTTTTGTGTATAGCCTTTCTCGACCATGCGATTAACAAAGTCTTCGTGTTTTTGCTGATCTTCAGCTGAGGTTTTAGTATTAAACGAAATAACAGGCAACAGATCTTCTGTGTTTGAAAACATTTTTTTCTCAATGACAGTGCGTAATTTTTCATAACTCGTCCACAGCGGGTTTTTGCCATTGTTATGAGCCCGTGCGCGTAGTACAAAATTGACTATTTCGTTACGAAAATCTTTAGGGTTAGAAATGCCCGCTGGTTTTTCAATTTTCTCAAGCTCTGCATTGAGTGCAGCTCGGTCAAATAATTGGCCTGTATCAGGGTCACGATATTCTTGATCTTGAATCCAAAAATCGGCATAAATAACATAGCGATCAAATATGTTTTGCCCATATTCTGAGTATGATTCCAAATACGCAGTTTGAAGTTCCTTACCAATAAATTCAACATACTGAGGGATTAAATAGCCTTTTAAAAAGCTCAAGTAGCGTTCTTCAAGATCGCTGCTGAATTGTTCACGCTCTATTTGTTGTTCAAGTACATAAAATAAGTGAACAGGGTTCGCGGCCACTTCTGTGTTATCAAAATTAAACACCCGAGATAAAATTTTAAATGCAAAGCGAGTAGAAAGGCCCGTCATGCCTTCATCCACCCCTGCGTAATCGCGATACTCTTGATACGACTTTGCTTTTGGATCAGTGTCTTTGAGTGTTTCACCATCGTACACTCGCATTTTAGAATATAGGCTTGAGTTTTCAGGCTCTTTTAATCGTGAAAGAGTTGTAAATTGTGCCAAAGCTTTTAAGGTGCCAGGCGCGCAAGGAGCGCTATGAAGTTCACTATGCTGAAGAAGTTTGTCGTAAATTTTAATTTCTTCAGTGACACGCAAACAATAAGGTACCTTGACTATGTATACACGGTCTAAAAAGGCTTCATTATTTTTGTTATTTTTAAAGGTTTGCCATTCAGATTCGTTTGAATGAGCGAGGATCATGCCATTAAAGGGAAGAGCGCTAATACCTTCAGTCCCATTGTAATTACCTTCTTGCGTGGCCGTTAGTAGTGGATGGAGTACTTTGATAGGGGCTTTAAACATCTCTACAAATTCCATCAAGCCTTGATTTGCCATACAAAGTGAACCCGAGTAAGCATAAGCATCGGGGTCATTTTGCGCAAAATGTTCAAGCTGACGTATATCTACTTTACCCACTAATGCGGATATATCTTGGTTGTTTTCATCGCCAGGCTCTGTTTTAGCGATGCCTATTTGATTCAGAATAGATGGATAACGTTTTACCACTCTAAACTTACTTATATCGCCATTAAACTCTTTCAGTCGTTTGCCTGCCCACGGTGACATAATTGTTTTTAAATAACGTGGCTTAATACCGTACTCTTGCTCTAGCACATTAGCGTCTTCAATGGGATCAAACAGAGATAATGGGTGATCGTTTACCGGTGACCCTTTAATTGAATAGATGGGTACTTGTTGCATGAGGTACTTTAGCTTTTCAGCAATAGATGATTTGCCACCGCCGACTGGACCTAATAGGTAGAGAACCTGTTTACACTCTTCAAGCCCTTGAGCGGCGTGTTTTAAATAAGAAACAATTTGTTCAATGGCATCCTCCATACCATAAAAATCGGTAAAGGCAGGGTAGCGTGCAACTACTCTATTTGAAAATAACCGACTGAGGCGTGCATCCGTTGCGGTATCTACCATTGTGGGTTCACCTATGGCCATTAAAAGGCGTTCTGGTGCACTCGCGTAGGCAGATTTGTCGGTTTTACATATCTCAAGAAACTCGGCGATACTGTACTCTTCTTCTTGTGCCGCTTCGTAACGTGCTTGGTAATGCTCAAAAATCGTCATAATAACCTCCGAAACCCGCTGTAAAAGGTGCTTACATTTTAAAGTTTAGTCGCGAAAGTCTATGTTTGTGGAATAAAATTAAAAATTTAAGTGAAAAAAGATCATGTTGAAGAAGGCTATTTTGTCAAATGACAGAGTTTAAAAGTATAAATAATAGGCATAAAAAAAGACGCGTTAGCGTCTTTTTTAAATTAGCGATAAGTGCTAATTAAGCGAAGTTTGCGTTTGCAAATTCCCAGTTAACAAGTGACCAAAAACCTTTAAGGTAATCTGGACGCACGTTACGGTAATCAATGTAGTATGCGTGTTCCCATAAATCTACAGTAAGAACAGGTGTAACGCCTTCGTCAGTAAGTGGTGTAGCAGCGTTAGATGTGTTAACGATATCTAAAGAGCCATCGGCAAGTTTTACTAACCAAGTCCAGCTTGAACCGAAGTTATTTACTGCTTTGTCGTTTAATGCATCTTTAAACGCATCAAAAGAACCCCATTTAGCGTTAATTGCATCTGCAATTGCGCCAGTAGGCTCGCCGCCGCCATTTGGAGATAGGCTGTTCCAGTAAAACGTGTGATTCCAGATTTGCGCTGCGTTGTTAAATACACCGCCTTCTGATGAACATACGATTTCTTCTAGAGATTTGTTTTCAAACTCTGTACCAGGGATCAAACCGTTAAGCTTAACAACGTAAGTGTTGTGGTGCTTACCGTGGTGAAACTCTAATGTTTCTTTTGAAATATGTGGCTCAAGTGCGTCGATTGCATATGGTAGTGACGGTAGTTCAAATGCCATTTTTTATCTCCATCTTTTTTAGTTGATAGTCCATTTGGTAATACGTAATGCCTGTTGAAACAGACCACTTACCTATACCAAGTGGGAATATAGTGTTACTATAATTGTTGAGTATTTTACTCAAGTTTAAGCAAACAGCAATGCTATTGCGAAAGACTATTTCAATTGTGGCTTTATTTGCCCATTTTAAGTTATATATTTATGGTCACGATGAGTTATTTTCAAGACCTAAGTATATTTAGCTATCGTTACTTTGAGGTTGTAGATGGAAACCATTGATAAAATTAAACAGCAAATTTCAGAAAACCCAATTATCCTTTTCATGAAAGGGTCACCTAAGTTACCAAACTGTGGTTTTTCTTCACAAGCTTCACAAGCACTTATGTCGTGTGGCGAACCGTTTGCATACGTTGATATTTTACTAAACCCAGACATTCGTGCTGAGCTTCCTGCTTACGCAAATTGGCCTACATTCCCACAACTTTGGGTTGAGGGTGAGCTAATTGGTGGTTGTGATATCATCATCGAAATGTTCCAACGTGGTGAATTACAACCGTTAATCACAGAAACAGCGGCTAAGTACAAAGAAGCTGACGCTGAGTAATCTTATTTTGTGAGCGCTATTTCTATAGTGCTGTGATAATAAAAGCCACGTTAAGTGGCTTTATTGTTTTTAGTATTTTTACAATATCACTCATCTGCACGGCAGGGTAACTTGCACATTTAGACCACCACTTAATTTATTATGTAAGCTTATTTGTCCTTTATGTGCTTCAGCAATCTCTCTGCACAAAGCTAACCCCAAACCACTTCCTGTACTTTTTGTAGAGTAAAAAGGTACAAGGGCATTAGCCATAACCTGCTCACTCATGCCTTTTCCGCCATCGCTTACATCTACTATGCAAGTATTATTAAAAAACGTTACATCTATGTTTATTTTAGACGGATTTGAGCCTGACTCGTGTGCATTTTTGAGTAAGTTGATAAGCAACTGCTCAAGTTGTGCCTGATCTGCATGTAATATGCTTTGGGTGCTGCTTACTGTGTAGCTAAACTGCCATTGGCTATTCAGATCACTTAATGTGTTTTGCCAATTTATCGCTGATTTTTGTGGTGTAGGGAGCTTTGCAAATTTGCCGTAGCCTTGAACAAACTCAGTCAAGTGGCTTATCCTTTCATCGATTGTTGAAAACACTCGTGCAAGGCGAGGCTCATCTACGCGGCTAGCTAAAAGCTGAGCGCTGTGCAGCATTGATGACATAGGGCCAAGAGAGTTATTGAGCTCGTGGCTTATTATTCGAATAACTTTTTTCCATACTGCTACTTCTTGGCGGCTGAGTTCACGGGTAAGTTGTTTAAATATGTATAAGTGATGTTTTTGATTGTTAAGCAAAAACTCGCCAGTCGATAAATGCCAAGTTTGAGAATCGTGACTATCTACTTCAATATTAAACAAGCCATCCACGCCTTGTTCAATAGCATTAGTAAGCTGAATAGGTGCATCAGACAATAATTGGTGAAGCTGCGTGCCTTCTAGTTGTGTTTTGCTATTAAATAAAGTGCGGCTGACTAAGTTACTAAATACAACAGTTTTGTTATCGTTAACAAGTAAAAGTGCTTGGGGAGAGCTTTGTAATACTTTATCTAACATTAACTCTCGTTGATAAATCCACTGTTTTTCTTGCCGAAGTTGTTTTGCCGTTTGATTATAAAGCTGACATAGTTTTCCTAGCTCATCATTATTTTTGTAGGCTAATAAACTAGAAAGCTCACCATCTTTAAAATTAAGTAAGCCGGTTTCTAGCGATTGCAACCCTAGCTTAATAGGTTTTGTTAAGGCTCTAGCTAGCAAGATGCTTATTAGCATAGCTGCTATGACCAACAACACAGAGTAATACAGCGGATGTTGTGCAATTATTGTAATGCTAACAACAGGCAAAACGCTGCATAAAACACATATAGCCATTATTTTTTGAGTTAACGATAAGCCACTAATAAAATTAAACATTAGTAATCAATACCCATTTTTTGTAAGCGCCTATAGAGTGCTTGACGGCTTAAACCAAATTCTCGTGCTACTTTGGCTATAACCCCCTGATTAGCGCGTATTGATTGTTCAATTTCGAATTTTGTTGGTTCTTTTTTTACGTCGTTATTTTTTATTGGTGACGACGGGGTTAGGTCAAAATCTTCAGCACTAAGCAAACCATTAGGCTTGATTACACCAACACGTTTACAGGCGTTTTCAAGTTCTCTTACATTACCTGGCCATTGGTATCGATTAAGGGCTTGCTCTGCATCAATACTTAGCTCTCTATGTGGTAAAAAGTGATTAATGAGTGGCGCAATATCATCAACGCGTTCACAAAGCGCAGGTACGTTTAACTCAATAACGTTAAGGCGATAGTACAAATCTTCTCTAAAACGCCCTTCGGTTATTGCTTGTAATAAATTTTCGTTTGTGGCTGATATAACACGTACAGTTACTTTGCGCGTTTGTGTGGACCCTAACCGTTCAAATTCACCTGTTTGCAACACTCTTAGCAACTTCATTTGCCCAGAAAGTGGCAAGTTGCCAATTTCATCTAAAAATAATGTTCCACCATCGGCTGCCTCAAAACGACCTATACGTTGCTTGCTTATACCAGTATAAGCACCTGCTTCAGCACCAAACAATTCAGCTTCCAAAAGCTCTTGGGGAAGGGCGCCTGCATTGACCTTTATGAAAGGCTGATTTATTAGTGAAGAGTTTTTTTGAATAATAGTGGCAATACACTCTTTACCACTGCCATTAGGGCCTGTTATGAGTGCAGAGATATCAGATTTAGCCACTTGCAATGCCATTGTGACTAATCGCTCCATTGCGGTACTTTTAAAAATAAGGCCTGCTAAGTTAGCAGTGTTATATTTATCCTCTCGCTCTTTTTGTTGGCGGTTGTGCGTGGCCACAAGTTGCTTAGTGCGCCCTAGCTCTATTAAGTTAGTAATACACGTAAGAAGCTTATGGTCGTCCCATGGTTTTGGAAGGTAATCGGCTGCACCTGCTTTAACGAGTTCAATAGCCGTTGACAATTCAGTCCAAGCGGTTATTAGTATAATAGGGAGGTGTGGGTTCTCTTCACGCAGCGCATAAAACAAAGTTTTACCTTCTTCGCCTGAGGTGGTATCGCTGGTAAAATTCATATCTTGAATAACGAGAGAGATGCGTTGGTACTGCACAATTTGAATCGCTTCAAAGGGCGTTGTTGCGGTAACTACATTAAAGTTATGTATTTCCAGTAGTAATGATAATGCCTCTAAAACAGCCGGGTTATCATCAACGATAAGTATTTTTTCCATGTGAATTTAATCGCTGTTTATTATTATTTAAATATTGAAAATGCTACACCGTGTTTAGCCAGTGTAGCATAGGTTGGAAGCTGCGTTATATGGTTCGGGTTGCGATACTGGGCGAAATATTTGCAGCACGTTTAGCTGGGCCAAATACAGCCAAAAGACTCATTATAAAAACCATAACGGCAGTCGCTACAACATAGCCTAAGGGTAGTGCAGCTATTGAAAAGTGTTGCATTAGCAATTGCCCAAGTATGAGAGCAGCAATGACGCCTAAAACTAATCCAGCAATGCAAATCAATGCATTTTCAACTAAAAAATAATTAACAATTGCAGATTTACGAGCGCCCAAAGCACGACGGGTTCCAATTTGTTTGGTGCGCTTACTTATATTAAATAAGGTTAAGCCAAAGATCCCTAAAGCGGTGACAAGTAAAAGTATAGTAATAAGCACAACTAACATACGCATCATCAATGTGTCTTCAGCCATATATTGCGCTTTGTCTTGATCTAAACCACGAATTCGAATAATCACACGCTTGTTATAATTTTTAAGCATAGCGTCTTCAATCTGTTTAGCTATGTCTGCACGCTCGTTGGACGCAGTGCGAACTAAAAAGTTGCCAGATATATTGGGATTAATGTAAGGAATTAATGCGATATTATTTGGGCGGCTGTCTTTTAACCAAGGCCCTTTTGCATGCTTAATTACACCAACAACTTTCAGTGGAATATCACCAAGAAAAATCGTTTTTCCTAAGCCCTCTTCATCAGGAAAAAGCTCATTGAGTAATGCTTGAGTGACAATTGTCACATTGGCTCGTTGATCATTATCGTTAGTGACAACGATTTCATTTTGAGTAAAATTTCGTCCTGCAACAAGCTCAACGCCAAGTGTATTAATTGCATGGTCATCCGTAAAAAAGTAAGCCGTTCTTGCTGAAAGCCCTGGCTCTGGTGCAGAGTTAATACTGAAGTCAGATGAGCTGCCACTACCTGATAACGGTATGTTATTAATATATATGGCGTCTTTAACGCCGGGTAAAGCTCGAAGCATGGCTTCATCAAGTTCAAATTGCTGATGGCTTTGAACATCTTTACCAAAATGCATGACATGAAAAGCAAGTATTTCATCTTCCGGGTAGCCAGTTTCTTGGTTAAGGTAGGTTACTCTGTCTTGAATTATAAATGCTGCGTTACTAACAATTGCAGTGGTAATTGCTATTTGTATAAGTAGCAAAATTGCACCCACCTTAGATCGACACAGCGCATGAAAAATAGGTTTAATTTCTAATATCATTGTGTTCGTCCTTATTGGCTTTTTAGATAAATGGCAGGGTTGGTTTTACATACCAGCCAAGCAGGATAAAGCCCGGCAATTACACAAGTACTGATTGCAATAAGTGGGGCGCTTAGTAACATACTTAAATCCATAGTCGCTAAGCTTTCGTAATAACTGTAGCTCTGACGAACACCCAATAGGCCAAACTGCGCAAATACAATCCCAAGTAGCCCGCCCAAAAGCCCTAACATAGCGACTTCAATGATATGCTGCATAAAAATTTGTCGCTTATTAGCACCAAGTGCACGGCGTACACCTACCTCTGGCGCTCGACGTAAAAATTTGGCAAGTAATAAGCCAAGTATATTAGCCAAACACACAGCCAAAAACATAAAACTTAGAGCCACTAAAATTTTGTTATCTTCACTAACCACATTATTGTAAGCCATCCATTGATTAACATCTCGAAGCCCAAAAGCGAGCTCTTTACGATTAAATCGACCGAGCTTTTGCTGCTCTTGCATATAAGCTAATAAGTAATTCTCGTAATCATTTTTTTGTTGCTCGGTCGTTAATTCAACCCAGAATTGAATCCAAACCATTTCTGACTGTAATTTGGCAGTAAAACTTCGAACATCTTCATGCTTCCAACCATTAGTATTTCCCCAATTACCAAGTTGCTTTGCCTCAAGAAGGCTAAATGGCATAAAAAGTTGTTCGGGTTGGTTAAATGCACCATTGTTTAAGTCGTAATATTTGATGGTTAGTGGCCAATTTTTTGTAACGCCAATCACTTCGTAACTAGCATCGTCAAGGTAGATAACCTGACCCACTGAATTTTTGCCAGCAAATAACTTATCGTTTAACTCCTCGCTAATGACAACAACGGGCGCTGCATTGTCTTCTTGTTGCTGTGACCACTTGCTACCATGTAAAAATTCGAGGTCAAACATATTAAAAAATTCAGGAGTGGTAAGTCTTGCACTTTGACTAAACGGTTTTACTTTGTCAGAGTCTATGTAAACAGAAAAGCCACTTCGTACCATTTTTAAACGTTGAGCACCTACTTGGGATTGATAAAGATTTGCAGCATCTTGATAAGTTAGTTGAAGAGGCTGGTTATCTGACGTCCACCATGTGCTTCCATCATCCATTATCTGTAATTGCACACTAAAAAGCTGACTGCTCTTGTGTGGGATTGGATCGGCCGACATCATGTGATACACACTCAGACTAGTCATGGTGATGCCTATACCAATTGCTATGGCAAGTACCATTAAAAAGCTTACGAGTGGTGTGCGCTTAAAGCTACGCCAACTCAGATCAATATAATGAACCAGCATGAATTATACTCCTTGTGCGACTTTTATTGGCTGTGTACCTTGGTACAAAGTAAAGTCAGCAAGTTGTCCATCAACTACTTGAATGTTGCGCGGTGCACGGCGGGCTAATTCGCTGTCATGTGTCACCATTATAATTGTGGCGCCATCGCGATTTATTTGCTCAAGTAATTCCATCACTTGGCGAGCCATTAGGCTGTCTAAGTTACCGGTGGGCTCATCGGCAAGTAAAAAGCGTGGTTCGCCGGCAAGTGCGCGGGCTATAGCGACGCGTTGTTGCTGGCCGCCAGAAAGTTGTTGAGGTAAATGTTTAGCGCGGGAGGCTAAGCCTACTTGTTCTAAACATTGCTCTATTCTACGTTTACGTTCTTTTGCTTTAATACCTCTATAACGAAGAGGTACTTCAATATTTTCATAGAGGTTTAAATCTGGTATTAAATTAAAACCTTGAAAGATAAAACCAATTTTTTGATTTCGGCAATCGGCACGTTGGTTGTCGTTTAGGCTACCCACATTTACACCATCTAAAATATAATCACCTTCACTAAAGGGCTCTAACATTCCGGCAATATTTAAAAAGGTAGTTTTCCCAGAGCCGCTAGGGCCTGTGACAGCTATAAATTCGCCTTCATTTACATTTAAATTAAAGTCTCTTAATGCGTGAGTTTGAACCATTTCAGTTTGGTATACTTTACTTATGTTTTTCATTTGTAACATGGTTTTTCCTTAAATTGGCGCTGGTTGAGAGCGCTTCTAATTTAATAAAAGCGTGTCTACTTGGTTAAATTGGTTGTAGCTAGAAATTATTATTTCGTCGTTTTCATTTAAGCCGCTTAAAATTTCTACCGCGTTAATGCTGGTGGCTCCTACGGATATAGGTATACGTCTTGCAAAATTTCCGTCTATTTTATATGCAACAATGCCACCTTGTTGCATAAAAGCGCCTCGCTTTACCTGCAGCACATTTTGGCGATTGTCGAGTAAAATACGCGCGGTTAAACGTTGATTTTGGCGAATGTTATTGCTGTTGCTTGTAAAGCGAACACGTGTGGTTACTTCGCGATTATTAACTTCGGGTGATATAGCCGAGAGCACTCCCATTATTGTTTCGTTCCCTAATTTAAGCTCTACGTCCATACCTAACCCGAGTTCGTTTGCGTAACTTTCTGGCACCTGCAACTGTGCTTCAAAATGACTTAAATCAACGAGTGTCATCAGAGGCTGACTTTGCGTGACGGCTGCTTTTTGTTGCACAAGCAGATTACCAACAATGCCTGTCACTGTGGCCCGAATTGACAGCTCATTTACTTTTCTATGTAATTCATCAACGATCAGCTGCTGACGCTCTACATCACTTTTAGCAGCTTGCAATTCAAATGCGAGTGTATCTTTAGCAAGTGCCACCTCTTGCTGTGCGTGTTTATAGGTAAGCTGAGCACGTGATAAGTCGTCTATTGCTTTTTCAAGGTCTATTTGGCTTATTAAATGCTTTTTAATTGATAGTTTTGCGCGGCGATCTTCTCTTTGTGCTGCGTTTAATTCTACACTTGCCATATCGAGTGTTTTTGTAAGGGTTAAAGTGTCTCTTCTTGATTGCAGGTGTTGCCTTTTAAGTTCACCCTCTAAGCGTTGTAATACGGATTGTTGTTGTTTTAATTCATTGTTAAGTTCAGGGCTATGAAGAACAGCAAGCTCGTCGCCTTTGGTAACTGTATCGCCAGCTTTAACGTGCAAGCTTACAAAGCCTCTCTCTGGGCTGTAGATATGTGGTGCATTGGCGGCAACAATTTTTCCACTTGCGGCTACATCACGAATAAGCGTTTTAATTTCTACTTTTGCTATTTGCACCTTTTCTTGGCTAAATGATTTAGTTGCATCCGAGCCTGACATAACTCCATAAGTAGCAGCAATAATAAGTAACAACACAGCGATAATTAAAAGAAAACGTTTTTTACGGTTTGCGGGTGTTTTAACTTGTATGTCTTGAGCACTGGTATCTTTAATCATTATTCAACCCTAACTAAATGAATTTATATTTTTTTCAAACATGACATAAAGTAGTGCTGCAAAAATAGCGGCTAGTGGCGAGAGTAAAAATAAGCTTAAAGTGAACATAATTCTTCCAAATAATAATTACTAAATTACACTATACGATTAGCATGCCAAAATTTAACCTATTGATATTATTATACTTAATAATTTATTTATTAAAGTAATATGTCCGCGGACACTTTATGTGTCCGCTTCGGACACATAAAAAGCAATGTATAAAGAGTAGATACTGCGTTGCGGGTACAAGAAAACCAGTAACGTCGGCACTACAGTGAACTCAAAGTGTAAGTGTATTTTAAAGCTAAGCTACTCAGGCGATTAAATAGCGGGGGTGACATTTAAGCTTTGACTGGTTTTATTTTTCTATTTACGAATAATTAATCAAAGTAATGAGTGGTTAAATTACAGTTTTTAAGCTGAATGAAGAATAAGGAACATAATTCTACCTGTATTTATCCCTTTTATAATTCGTTAATGAAAAGGGGTAATATTATTTGCATAATCCCCACATTTTACGAATCTCTTCAATTGAATATTTATTCACTAATATCTAAGTTTACGTTTACGTAAACTGCGTTTTAAATTGGAGGTGTTTTTACAAAATGTTAAACTTGACACCAGTGTCATGAAAAAATAACGGTGAAAATACCGCTAAATGTTAATAAAAATGATAAAAAAGAAATCTTGCTATGAAGTGAGAAATATTCAAGAATGTGAATATGTATTCAAATTACTGTTGACTCTATTTGATATAGAGGCTAGTTTTGACCGGCTGTTAGCAAATCGTCGAGCAGTTCATTAACGCTAACAGTGAAGCAAGGGGAGGGGTCTATGTTATACGACTCGAAATTAGAGAAAGAAAATTGTGGCTTTGGCTTAATTGCCCAAGTTAATGGTCAGGCTAGTCACCGGCTTATTCGTACTGCTATTACTGGGTTGGATCGTATGCAACACCGTGGCGGTATTTCTGCTGATGGTAAAACAGGCGATGGCTGTGGTTTGCTTTTGCAAAAACCAGATAGTTTTTTCCGTGCTATTGCAAGTGAGCATAATTGGCACCTTGGTAAAAACTATGCAGTAGGCATGATCTTTTTAAATTCAGATCCTGTTTTAGCACAAGCTGCAAAGGAAATTCTTAGCGAAGAATTAGAAAAAGAAACGCTAAATATTTTAGGCTGGCGCGAAGTGCCTACCGACCCATCAATGCTAGGCCCAATTGCTGTGCAGCAATTACCGGGCTTTGAGCAAATTTTTGTAAGCGCACCTGAAGGTTGGCGTTCAAAAGATTTAGAACGTCGCTTATACGTAGCGCGCCGTCGTGCTGAAAAACGTTTAGCAGACGATGAATCATTTTACATTGCAAGTTTATCTGGATTAGTGACTATCTATAAAGGCCTTATGATGCCTGCAGATTTACCTAATTTTTATCTAGACTTGGCAGATATCCGTATGACCAGCGCGATTTGTGTTTTTCATCAGCGCTTTTCAACAAACACACAGCCTCGTTGGCCACTTGCTCAGCCTTTCCGCTATTTAGCGCATAATGGTGAAATTAACACCATTGAGGGTAACCGTCAGTGGGCTCGTGCTCGCTCGTATAAATTTTCGTCTCCACTTATTCCAGATTTACAAAGCGCAGCGCCGTTTGTTAATGAAACAGGCTCAGATTCGTCAAGCCTCGATAACATGCTAGAGCTATTTTTAGCCGGTGGCATGGATTTATTCCGTGCAATGCGCATGCTTGTGCCGCCTGCATGGCAAAAAAACCGTGCTATGGATGACGATTTACGTGCATTTTATGACTTTAACTCTATGCACATGGAGCCATGGGACGGTCCTGCGGGGATTGTTATGTCAGATGGCCGCTTTGCAGCCTGTAACTTAGACCGAAATGGTCTTCGTCCTGCGCGTTATGTAATCACACAAGATGGTTTTATCACTCTTGCTTCTGAAGTGGGCATTTGGGATTACACCGCCGATGAAGTAGTTGAAAAAGGCCGAGTGGGTCCGGGTGAGCTTTTAGTAATTGATACCAAATTGGGGAAAATTTGGCACTCAGACGAAATCGACCAAGATTTAAAATCTCGCCATCCTTATAAGTCGTGGCTCGAAGAAAATGTTAAGCGCTTGACTCCCTTTGAAGAATTAAAAGAGCAAGATGCAGGCAATCGTTCATTTGACGATGAAACGTTAGCCAAATATCAAAAAATGTTTGGTTATACCAATGAAGAGTTGGATAGCGTTATTCGTGTAATGGGTGAAAACGGGCAAGAAGCAACAGGCTCAATGGGTGATGACACTCCGTTTGCTGTGTTAAGCGAAGGACATCGTTCACTATACGATTATTTCCGTCAAAAGTTTGCACAAGTCACTAATCCGCCAATTGATCCTCTTCGCGAAAACCATGTTATGTCTTTGGCTACGTGTATTGGTAGCGAACAAAATGTGTTTAACGAAACTACAGGCCACGCTAAGCGCTTACAATTCGATACACCTATTTTAATGTATGCAGACATGCAGCAGCTACTAAATGCAGATGAAGCGCATTACAGCTATTGTAAAATTGATATTACTTACACTGTTGAAGAAGGCTTGGAAAACGCAGTTAAACGCATTTGCGATAAAGCAAAAGAGAAAGCAGCTGCTGGCTCTATCATGCTTATTTTAACCGATCGTAATTTTGACGATGTAAACCTACCTATCCCTGCGGCTATGGCTGTAGGTGCAGTGCAAAAGTGTTTGGTTGATAACAATTTACGCTGTGAATCAAACATCATTATTGAAACGGGTAGCGTAAGAGACCCTCATCAATTTGCAGTGTTACTTGGTTTTGGCGCAACAGCTATTTACCCATACTTAGCGTATGAGTCGTTGGTAGCGATGAGCGACAGTAAAATCATCGATAAATCTTACTGCGAGGTAACCCTTGCTTATCGTAAAGCGGTAAACAAAGGTTTATACAAAATAATGTCGAAAATGGGCATTAGTACAGTCGCTTCTTACCGTTGCTCAATGTTATTTGAGGCGGTGGGTTTATCAGATGCTGTTGTTGATATGTGTTTTAAAGGTGTGGCTAGCCGCATTAAAGGCGCATGTTTTACAGACTTTGATGACGATCAACAAAGCTTACATAAGCTTGCCTTAAGTAAACGCAAGTTACTTAGCCATGGCGGTTTATTTAAATATGTACATGGTGGTGAGTACCATGCATATAACCCAGATGTAATCCAAACACTGCAGGTAGCAGTTCGCTCTGGTGAATACAGAGATTACAACGAGTATGCAAAGCTTGTTAACAATCGACCTATTTCAACATTACGCGATATGCTGGCACTTAAATTACCAGAAAATGGAATTAGTATTGATGATGTAGAGCCTGCAGAAGCGCTTTACAAACGGTTTGACTCAGCTGCAATGAGTATTGGTGCTTTATCGCCAGAGGCTCATGAAGCACTCGCAATTGCAATGAACCGGCTGGGTGGTTGTTCAAATTCAGGTGAAGGTGGTGAAGATAAACTTCGTTACGGCACTGAGAAAAACTCACGTATTAAGCAAGTAGCTTCAGGTCGATTTGGTGTTACACCGCATTATTTACGTAGCGCAGATGTAATTCAAATCAAAGTCGCGCAGGGTGCAAAACCAGGTGAAGGCGGGCAACTTCCGGGTGAAAAAGTAACACCTTACATTGCTAAACTTCGCTATTCGGTACCTGGCGTGACGTTAATTTCACCGCCACCGCATCATGATATTTATTCTATTGAGGATCTTGCTCAGCTAATTTTCGATTTAAAGCAAGTAAATCCAAAGGCACTAGTATCAGTAAAACTTGTGTCGGAACCAGGTGTTGGCACCATAGCAACAGGTGTAGCTAAAGCATATGCTGATTTAATTACTATATCTGGCTACGACGGCGGCACAGGCGCAAGCCCGCTAACATCAGTAAAATATGCAGGCAGCCCATGGGAACTAGGTCTAGCTGAAACACAGCAAGCCCTTGTAGAAAATGGCCTTCGTCATCGTATTCGTTTGCAAACAGATGGTGGTTTAAAAACAGGTTTAGATATTATTAAAGCTGCTATTTTAGGTGCTGAAAGCTTTGGTTTTGGTACAGGTCCTATGGTGGCATTAGGGTGTAAATATCTACGTATTTGTCATCTAAATAACTGTGCGACCGGTGTTGCAACGCAAGACGAAACACTTCGTCAAAAGCATTACCACGGCTTACCTGAAATGGCGATGAACTACTTTAAGTTTATTGCACAAGAAGCGCGTGAAATCATGGCAAGCTTAGGTGTTGCAAACTTAACTGATTTAATTGGTCGTCTTGATTTACTTGAAGCAATTGAGGGCAAAACAGCCAAACAGAAAAAGATAGATTTATCTTCTGTTATTGCGCAGCCAAACAATCCAACAGGCGAAACGTTATTTTGTAGCGCGCCAAATAGCTCACATTATTTAGGCAAGCTTAACGAAAGCCTATTAGGAAAAGCGCAAGAAGCGATAGATGCTTCAAGTGGTATTTCACTTGTTAGCCGAATTTGTAATACAGACCGTTCAGTTGGTGCAATGTTATCTGGCTACATCGCTGATAAACATGGAAATCAGGGTATGGCGGCTGACCCGGTAGCAATCGAGCTCCATGGCACGGCTGGTCAATCGTTTGGTGTTTGGAACGCAGGTGGCCTTGAGATGACCCTCGTTGGTGACGCTAATGACTACGTTGGTAAAGGCATGGCTGGTGGTAAGCTAGTTATTCGTCCGCCAGTGGGTTCATCATTTGAAAGTCATAAAGCTACGATTATTGGTAATACCTGTTTATACGGTGCAACGGGCGGTAAATTGTTTGCTGCAGGGTGCGCAGGTGAGCGCTTCGCAGTTCGTAATTCAGGCGTGCAAGCAGTTGTTGAAGGCGTTGGCGATAATGGCTGTGAATACATGACCGGTGGTGTTGTGTGTGTGCTTGGTAATGTAGGTGTTAACTTTGGGGCGGGTATGACCGGTGGTTTTGCCTATGTTTTAGATGAGCGAAACGACTTTGAAAAACGCATAAACCCAGAGCTTGTCGAAGTTGTGACATTAGAAGCGTTAACGTCACACCAAGAGCACCTACGTGGATTAATTGCTGAGCATTTAGAGCTAACAGGCTCATGCAGAGCAGAAAGTATTTTAGCTAATTTTGAGCTCTACTTACCTATGTTTAAATTAGTAAAACCTAAATCAAGTGACGTAAAAAGTTTACTCGGGCATCGCGCCCGTAGTAGTGCCGAACTACGTGTTCAGGCGCAATAAGGGGGCAGTATGAGCGAAAATGTATATCAATTTATAGACGTGCAGCGTGTAGATCCACGCAAAAAGCCAATTTCGTCACGTAAAAAATCATTTGTAGAAATTTACGAACCCTTTTCAGAGAATCAGGTTAACTCTCAAGCGGATCGTTGCTTGGATTGTGGTAACCCATACTGTGAATGGAAATGTCCGGTACATAATTACATTCCACAGTGGCTTAAACTAATTCGCACAGGGCGTATATTAGAAGCTGCGGAGCTTTCTCATCGAACAAACAGTTTGCCTGAAGTATGTGGCCGTGTTTGTCCTCAAGATCGGTTGTGTGAAGGCTCATGTACGCTCGATGAAGAGTTTGGCGCGGTAACGATAGGTAACATTGAAAAATATATTACCGATACCGCGTTTAAAATGGGCTGGAAGCCAGACATGTCTTACGTAACATGGACTGATAAAAAAGTAGCTATCATTGGTGCAGGGCCCGCGGGTTTGGGTTGTGCGGATATTTTAGTTCGAAATGGTGTTAAACCTGTTGTGTTCGATCGTCACCCAGAAATTGGTGGATTACTTACATTTGGTATTCCTTCTTTCAAGCTAGAGAAAGAAGTGATGCAAAAACGCCGTGAGATTTTCACTGAAATGGGCGTAGAATTTAAGCTAAATGTTGAAGTAGGTGTAGATATCACTATGGATGATATTTTAGCCGACTATGATGCAGTATTTTTGGGCGTGGGTACGTATCAGAGTATGCGTGCTGGGCTTGAAAATGAAGATGCGCCGGGTGTTCACGATGCGCTGCCGTTTTTAATCGGTAACACTAACCGAGTTATGGGTTATGACGAAGCGAATCAAGCTTATATTGATATGGCGAATCAGAAGGTCGTTGTATTAGGAGGTGGTGATACTGCGATGGACTGTGTAAGAACGTCTATACGACAGGGTGCTGCAAAAGTAACGTGTGCGTACCGCCGTGATGAAGAAAATATGCCAGGCTCTAAGCGTGAAGTAAAAAATGCCAAAGAAGAAGGGGTTATATTTACATATAACGTTCAACCTAAAGGCATTGTGCTAGACGCTAACGGCCATGTTGCAGGCGTAAAAATGGTTAAAACTAAGCTGGGTGAGCCAGATGCGAATGGTCGTAGCCGCGCAGAAGAGGTCGCCGGTTCAGAGCATGTTATTGAAGCAACACAAGTAATTATGGCGTTTGGTTTCAAGCCACACAAAATGGACTGGTTAGAAAAGTATGATGTAGAAATAAACCACTGGGGCGGTATTAACGCACCAGAGCAAGGTGAATTTACACATCAAACAACTAACCCTAAAATATTTGCTGGTGGCGATATAGTGCGTGGTTCGGATTTAGTAGTAACCGCTATTTTTGAAGGCCGTAACGCAGCTGAAGGTATTATGGATTATTTAAAAGTTTAATTTAATATTTTCAGAAATCGACAATTTAAAAGCAAGCCAAGTGGCTTGCTTTTTTGTGTTTGAAACGAATTAGGTACCATTTATTTTTAACCATTTTATTTTCGATGATAATTTGGTTGAATGACCAAGCTATTCTCATGAATAGTTGTAAGATTCATAAACGTATAATTTGCTAAAAAAGGTACTAGTATTAATTTTACATCAGTAATACTTTAATCTTGATTTAACTGCTGAAAAAGGGGAGTATTGAGTGTTACTCAGAAAAATTGGTGATAACTTTGCTGAAAATTAACTCAATAATATAAGAAAAATAGCGCTTATTATGCATGAACATTCAAATAATCCAGAAAGAAAACTAATAGTTAGATTTTTCTCATCAATAGGCTTTATAGCAACCTTGGTGATGGGCTGCATTGCATTGACCAACAGCGATTATTTTTTATTTTTTACCTTAATATGTTCTTCGCTAATTTACGCATGGGCGCTTAGTGTTTATAAAAACCTTGAAAAGTCAGCTAGTGCTATCCTTTATAACCTTTATGCATTGATGATTTACCTTGTTTTAACTGGAGGCGCGCAGGGAACTGGTCCGATTTGGATATTCATAGTTTCGCCAGTCACATTTTCAATTAGAGGCTTAAAGCGCGGTATCGTTGATATTATTTTGTTTTTATTAGCGGTTATATTAGCTTTTTATTGCGCGCATACCTTTAGTATTTATAACTATCAACCGGATCAATTTCCCTATCGAGTTATATTTTCATTTATTATTGTCGCAATGTTGAGTGGCTTTTATGAAAACTCAAGGGAAAAATACAATCAAAAAATATTAGCACTGAGTAAAAAAAATGAACTGTTGGCGACTATTGACCCTTTAACGGGGTTACCAAACAGACGCTTTACAATGAATAAGCTTAGTGAATTTAAATTAGCGCTCATGAAGGAGCAAACACCATTTGTACTTATTTTGTGCGATGTAGACAACTTTAAAAAAGTTAACGACGAGTACGGACATAGTTTTGGTGATGAAGCGCTTATACACTTAGCTAATATTTTAAAGCAACATATTCCTAATAATGCCGTTGCATCACGCTGGGGCGGGGAAGAGTTTTTGATTGCAATTCCTAATGTATTTAACGCAAAGGGCGTAGAGATTTCAAATAAAATACATGGCGCGCTAAAACAATTTCCGGTTAATACATCTTCTGAGAGCTTGAGCTTAACGATTAGTATGGGGGTTGTTCAATCCCATGAAAGCGATTCTATAGACATTGATATCAAGCGCGCAGATGAATTGCTTTATAAAGCTAAAAAGCAAGGTAAAAATAGGACTTGCTCAAAGTAGTTTTATTATTCCATTGAGAACGAATCAAGTGTTGACTTAACTTTAGCAATACGTCTTTTTAAACTCATGTAACAAAATACATTACACAGTATTTGGGTGAGCAAAACACATGTATAACTAAAAATTAAATTATTCGAATTACCACCCTGGTAACTCATTAAATTGTAAATACTAAGAATCAGCTGAACGAATAACGTTACATTTAAAAAGCTCATTAAGTGTTTCTTAAATTGTGTGTGTTTATATCGGCTAAATAAAGTTAGCAATATACTAATTAAAACCAGTAGCCAGCTTACAATAATAAGAATTAAAGCAGTATTAGTAATCATATAAAGGCCTTGCTGAAAATTGAAACCCTAGTTGGTTATTAATTAAACCTAAATTACACATGCGCTTTTTATTAACTCTTTTGCGTTTGCTTTTGCTGTTTTACTAACATTGTCGCCGCCAAGCAACCTTGCTATTTCGTCTACTCTACCATCTTTTGTTAGTGCCAGCATATTGGTAAAGGTTTCACCTTTAGCAATTTCTTTTGCTACAAAAAATTGCTGATGCGCACTACTTGCAACCTGCGGCAAATGGGTAACACAGATCACCTGAGTCGATTTACCAAGTTGCCTTAATAACTTTCCAACAGCAGAGGCTGTAGGTCCAGAAATACCTACGTCTACTTCATCAAATATCAATGTTGGTGTTGTTACTTTTTGGGCAATAATAACCTGAATAGCTAAGCTAATACGCGAAAGCTCACCACCAGACGCCACCTTAGCCAAAGGCTGAAGAGGCTGCCCTGGGTTGGTCGATACTAAAAACGAAACGCTATCTTGCCCTAAAAGATTGGGGGCTCGTTCAGGATCTTCAGTAAGCGATATTTCAAATACACCATTTTCCATAGATAAATTTGCCATACTTTCGCTTATTAGGGTATTTAAGGTATTAGCATAACTTCTGCGGCTAACGCTTAATGCTTCACTTGCTTGCTTGTAGTCAAGCAATGCATCGTTTATTTCAGAGTCGAGTTGCTCCAAGCGGAAACTATTATTACTAATTGACTCGAGTTCTTTTGAAATTGACTGATGAAATTCAACTAATGCTTGCGGTTTTATATGGTGCTTACGAGCTAAGTCCATTGCGCCGCTTAACCTGTTCTCTATTTCTGTTAAACGGGCAGGGTCTAAATCAACTTGTTCCGTATAATTGCGAATTTCTCGGCTAGCTTCTTCTACTTGAACAGCCGCTTCTTCTAGCATTGCTGCCACACTTGCTAAGCTTTCATCATATTGTGCTAAATCTGCAAACTGTTGTGCGCTGTGCTGTAAAACAGAACACGCACTTTGTTCTTCACCTTCATATAGGTATTGCAGCTCTTTTTGACATGACTCTAAAATGGTTTGGCTATTACTTAGCTTGTAGTGTTCGGCTTCAATTTGTTCAAACTCACCGTCTTGTAACGCAAACTCGTCAAGTTCTGCCACTTGGTATTCTAGTAGCTGTTTTTGAGCGGCTTGTTGTAATTGCTGTTGCTCAAGTTGTTTAAATTCTTTTTGAAGGTTGGCGAATTGTTTATAACTTTCAGTTACTTTTGCAACCAAGTCTTGATGCCCAGCATATGCATCAAGTAGTTGTAATTGATGTTCAGCTTTTAAAAGGTGTTGATGAGCGTGTTGTCCATGTATAGAAATTAAATACTGGCCAAGTTCTTTGAGCTGAGATGCAGTTACTGAGCTGCCATTAATATAGCTTTTACTGCGACCATTTTTGCAAACAACGCGTCTAAGTAAGCAATCGTTATCAGTACTGGTCAGAAAATGTTGTTCTAAAAAAGCCTGAGCGAGCGGGAGTGCGCTTATATCAAATTGAGCACATACTTCAGCTTTGTTTGCAGAAGGTCTTACAGCAGAGGCTTCAGCGCGCTCGCCTAAACACAATGAAAGTGCATCAATGGCAATCGATTTACCCGCGCCGGTTTCACCCGTGATCGCCGTCATGCCGTTATGCCATTCAGTGCTTAAGTTACTTACAATTGCAAAGTTTTTAATTTCTAAACCAACTAACATACTGTTTATCCATCCAGTTAATTAACTGGTAATTTATACAGTGTTTAGCTTTTTTGCAAATTAATTTTTTATTATTTAGGCAATATTAACATGTTGATTGAGTTGGTTGTTTGGGTCTAGATTTTCTGGAATGTATTCATTTTCTTCATTATCAAGGGGTTGTAGCAAGTCGTTGGTTTTAATTAATTCGATAAGGTTTGGTAACGCCTCTGAGTAAAACGTTTTGTTATACGAAATACCTTGCTGTGGAAGTTCAGACACAAAATACTGGATATTTTCTTCCAAGCTTTGGCCATTGCCTATTTGGTTCGCTTTAGTCAATTCGTTAGATAAAGTATTGATTAATAGATCAGATACATCTTCAAGGGTTTGTAAATTCTCGTCAGTATGCTTTTGAACTACAAAAAAGTTGGAAACGATTGCTTGAATTCGAGGTGCGTATTTAGGGCGAAGAATTTTCGCTTCTACTAGCTCATTTAATTTTGACTTTAGACGGGCGCCAACTTGTGATACACGTTCGTTAAATTGCTTTTTTTGAGCTTCAATTGCTTTGCGACGATTGCTTTCTATTTTTAAGTAGGTTGCTAGAAGTGTAATTAACAGTAGCAAGGCAAAAAAAACGACATATGTCATTGCTATTTGTTCCTAAAAATTGGTGTATTATTGTTGTAATCTGCATTTTGCGCTAAAGACAACGCTTTAGCAATAAAATTAGTATAAACGACTGCCCCAATTTAATTTCGTACGTAAAACGTTGTAGTAAGAGTAGTTTTTTGGATGAATTAACCGCAATTTTTTATCTGCTTTTTTAATGACGACTTCATCACCAGGTAAAACGGCAAGCACAACGTGGCTGTCGCAGCTGACTTGCAAGCTGTCTGTATTGTCTAAACTAAGTTTTAGCCTCACTTCGTTATCGGCATCTACCACTAATGGCCTGCTTGATAACGTGTGCGGAAACATAGGCACCAAAGATATTGCATTTAGTTCAGGCGTTAATATTGGACCGCCACCAGAAAGTGAGTAAGCAGTTGATCCTGTTGGCGTAGATACAATTAGCCCATCAGAGCGCTGAGAGAATACAAAGTCGCTATTTATAAATGCCTCAAACTCAATCATATGAGCCACTTTATCTGCATGTAATACGGCTTCGTTTACCGCTAAATTGGCACTTTTTAGTTCATTGTGGCGATAAACTTCTACTTCCAATAAAAAGCGATTTTCTTCAATATACTCACCACTTAGAACGTGCTCTAGGCTAGCTTCAAAACCTTCAGGGTTTAAGTCGGTTAAAAAACCAAGGTTACCTCGGTTAACGCCAATTACAGCAATGTTAAAACGAGCAAGCACGCGCGCAGCTCCTAACATGTTTCCGTCACCGCCAACCACAATTGCAAGGTCGGCTTGCTCTCCTAAATCAACCAGTTTAACAAGGTTTTCTTTGGGTACATCGACTAACTGTCCGCCAGTGCGCTTTTCAACAATCACTTCAAAACCAAGTGCCAGTAGAAATGTATGCAAACGCTGCAAAGTGGCAGCCGCTTTTGGGTGGTTTGGTTTGCCAATAAGGCCAATAGTATTGAAAGGTGAGTTCATAATCTGCACACTAAAAGTTTTGATATTGGTAGAGTAACTCAAAAGCAAAGTGTTTGAAAATACAGATCTTACCTAAATGAGTATGATTCAATTTAGTTTAAAATAAATTTGTTTTATATTGTTCAACAAGGGGGAAATGACTTGAAATAGCAGCAAATGCCCCGATATACCTTTCATGCAACAAGATGTAGATATCATGAAATTAAATCCACGCGATCAGCAAATATTTTCAGCTGTAATGAACATGTACTGTAACGGTGAGGGATTGCCCGTTCCATCAACAAAAATTGCCAAGCTAAAAAGCATGGCTGTGTGTTCAGCAACCGTTCGTAATGCAATGGCCCGTCTTGAAAAAGTAGGTTTATTGTATTCCCCCCACACTTCTGCTGGACGAGTACCTACAGATGAAGGGTTTAATTATTGGTTTGATGAGTTTTTTCCATTATCAGATATTGCTAGTTACTGGGAGCCAGAACAGGCACAGCTAGTTGAATTGGCACATGGCTTGAGTCAAAAGTATCAGGTGTGCTGTTGTGTTGGTTTACCGCAAGTGAGCTCACAGCATGTATTTAGAGTTGAAGTACTTGATTTTGATTCTACCGATTGGCTTATTTTATTAATAGATCGCGCAGGCCAAAGCCATAATATTTGCATTGATAAACCACATGATGCTTCAGATACGGTTCGTTACCAGTTTGCAACGTGGTTAAATACAGTATTTAGCCAACAAACATTGATGGAAGGCTTGTATAGAATGCAAGCAATGGCAAACACAGCGCCTAAAAACTGTCATGACTCACTTACTCAATGGACACGACAGCTAAGTCAAAAGTTAGGTTCAGATAATAGTATAGTTGTGGGTGAAAACTACCTTTATAAAAAAATAAATTGTGAGCAAAGCCTAAATATAGGCGTGTCATTTCTAAATTTTGTTGAAGATGCACTGGCATTTAAAAATGGTGTTTCGGTGATCAGCGGTAAAAAACTTCCGTTTAGTGAATGTAACGATCTAATAACCATCAGCGTTCCTTACTTTCAAAACCAAGAATATCAAAGCCGCTTTTGTATAATCTGCCCAAAATCAGCGCAAATAGAACAAATAATCCAAGAATTTAAATTAATTGAGTCATCGAACTCTTGAATCTTTTTATTCAATCCCCATAATTACCGCAATTGAAAAGAATTGGAGCATGTATTTTATGTCTGAGCAGACACAAAACCCAGAGCAAGAAGTAGAACTAAACGAAGAAATTGAACAAATGCAAGCAGATGTAGAAGCAGCCGTGGATGCCGCTGAACAACATGCAGAAGAACAAAGCCCTGAAGCTGAAATTGCGATGCTTTACGCAGAGCTAGAAGCTGCTAAGCAAACTATTGCAGACCAAAAAGACGGTGTGATCCGTGCAGCTGCTGACGTTGACAACATTCGCCGTCGTGCTGCACAAGATGTAGAAAAAGCACACAAATTTGCACTTGAAAAGTTTGCTAACGAATTACTTCCTGTGATTGATAATCTTGAGCGCGCTATTGAGTTTTCTGATAAAGAAAACGAAACGTTAAAGCCGTTGCTTGAAGGTATTGATATGACGGTTAAAAGCTTTAACGATGCTGTTGCTAAATTCGGTGTTGAAATTGTTAACCCACAAGGCGAGCAATTTAACCCAGAGTTCCATCAAGCTATGTCAATTCAGCCAAGCAACGATGTAACACCAAACACTGTGCTTGCTGTTATGCAAAAAGGCTACACATTAAATGGACGTTTATTACGCCCGGCAATGGTTATGGTTTCAAAAGCGGCTGACGCTTAATTTAGCCGTTTAACACTTTAAAAATGCCTCAAATTGAGGCATTTTTTTTGTCTTTTTTAAAATGAATTATTTGCACTAATATCGTCAGTAGTACAGCGCTAAACATGAGGCTCGAAAACGGCACAGAGCTTTGAGCATGCATAACAGCAAGAATGGGGCCTACCAAGGCACCGCTGCCAAACCTAAGCGTACCAATAACGGCAGTAGCCGTGCCGGTGTTTTTTTCAAACTTCATGAGTATTAACGAATCTGCATTACTGGCAGTGACCCCTAAACTCATCATTAATGGTGCAATTGCTGCCACTATATAATAAAGCGATAAATGTAAAATACTAAAAGTTAAAAGGCAAAATCCTGAAATAAAACCGCATACCAATCCAATATGTAACATTTTGCGTGAACCAATACGCGGCACAATTCGTGTGTTTAAAAAGTTACCAAACATTAATGCCATCACATTAAAGGCAAATAATATCCCAAACAGTTGCTCCGACACTTTGTATAAGTCTAAATAAATAAAAGGCACTGAGGTTAAAAAGCAAAAAAAGCCAAACGATACAAACATTGAGCTTAAAATATCGGCGCGTGCATCGGTATTACTCAAAACAGTTTTATAACTATCAAAAAATAAGGCTAACCCTTTTTTTTCGCTGGTATGAATAGGTATATCAATTAAATATACTTGCACAAACACAAGTATTATAAAGCTGTAAGCTGCTAATACTAAAAATATGGTAGACCAAACAGAAAGCCCTAAAATAAAAGAGCCTACAGACGGTGCTATTAATGGTGCAACCATCATGATCATCGATACATACGACATACCTTTTGCCGTATTTTGCTGATAGATATGCCTAATGATTCCTGGCACGACCACCGTAGCAGCAGCACCAGTGAACGCTTGTATTGCCCTTAGTGCCCAAAAAGTATGAATTTCTGTTGTGAATGCTAACGCAGTAGAGGTTAAACCAAATAATGTTAAACCAATTTTAGCCAGTTTCCGGCGGCCAATTTGATCCGCTATAGGGCCAAAAAATAACATGCCCAATGAGTAACCTGCTAGATATATACTTAGCGATATTTGTACATTTGGCATACTAGTTTGTAAATTGTTCGCAATAACCAACATTGCGGGCAAATACATATCAATTGCAAGGGGTGTAATAGCGACAATACTTGCCAATAAAGGTAATAAAATACGGGTATTAAAAGACGTAGACGAGGCGCCCATACATAAACTCAAGGTAACTAAAACAAGGGCTATAGTGTAGCAGGGCATTGTATATGTATAAACGTAGTTTAGCCGGAACGTTACTTACTTCACCACAAAGTACTTACCTTAAACCAATGATTTTAAACTGGCACTGTGTTTGCTATCCTACTTGCAGTATAAATGACTTAAGGTAATACAATGAAAAAATTGGTATTGGCACTAGTAGCAACGGCTGTTTTAGCCGGGTGTAAAACATCGCCAACAGGGCGTACTCAAATAGCGCTTTATTCGGATCAGCAAATGAGCGAAATGGGTACAGCTAGCTTTGCTGACATGAAAAAAAATCAGCCAATTAATAAAAATCCAAAAACCAATACATATGTAAATTGTATTGCTGAAAAAGTAATTGCCGTTTTACCTAATGAGTATGCGTCTCAAAACTGGGAAGTGGTGGTATTTGAAGATGATTCAGCAAATGCATTTGCTTTGCCTGGCGGTTACATTGGAGTTCATACCGGGTTACTAAAAATAGCGACTAATCAAGATCAAGTCGCCACCGTTTTAGGGCATGAAGTAGGACACGTAATTGCAGAACACTCTAATGAACGTGTATCACAAAGCTCGTTGTTAAGTACGGGAATGCAATTGGGTAGTGTTGCGCTTGAAATGGGTAACGTGCAGTACCGTAATGAAATTATGCAAGGACTCGGATTAGGCGCTCAATATGGTGTGGTTTTACCGTTTAGCCGTTCTCATGAATCTGAGGCCGACACCATTGGTCTTGATTTAATGGCAAAAGCGGGTTTTAACCCAAAAGAGTCGGTTACGCTTTGGGAAAACATGAGTAAAGCGGGAAGCGGTGCAACGCCTGAATTTTTGTCTACCCACCCAGCACCAACGAGTCGTATTAATAATTTGCAGTCGCAAATGACAAAAGCACTAAGTGAGCAAAGTACTGCAAACTCACAAGGAAAAAGGCCACAGTGCTCACTTTAGTTGAGCTCTTAACAGTATAAAGCAGTGGCGTATAGTGTTGATGCGCTAATAAAATAAAACCCCTGAATGTAAATACTTTCAGGGGTTTTATTTTATCGGTTATGTGTGTTATTCAGCAGCGAGTGCTTCTTTAAATACAGTTTTAAAACGTTCAAAGTCTTCTATATGTGGTAAATGGCCTAAATTATCGAGTTCATATAATTTAGCATTGGGGATAAGCGAAACGGCATTTTTGCCTAACTTATCGTATCGACCAAGCTCATAATCTACACCGGTTTTTTTCCAGTTTCGGCCTGGTCCTGTTCTATCACGGGTACCAATAATTAACTCAACTGGCACGGCAAAGTCTTTAAATTCAGTAATAACGGGTTGAGTGAAAATCATATCGTATGTTTTAGCATTAACCCACGCCATGTGAGCTTTGTCCGGCCCTTGTATTTGCCCAGTAATAAAGTCTGTTAATGCTGAATACGTAGCGTTCCATTTACCATCGTAATAGTTTTTTTGCTGATATTTTTTTACGCCCTTGGGCGTTTTAGCAAGCTCATTTTTATAAAAGAAGTTGGTGTCTTTGTATTCAACATAATGTAAGTAGTTTTCAAGCCCTATAGGGTTAAGCAAAACCAATTTAATTGTTGTATTGGGATACATTAAAGCAAAGCGACTTGCCAACATGCCGCCCATAGAATGGCCAACTACAATTGTTTGTTTTAAGTTAAGGGAGTCCATTAACGCATGTGTATGGTGGGCAAGCGATGCAAACGAATATTGATAGTTAGTGGGTTTGGATGATTTACCAAAGCCAATTTGGTCAGGAATTAATACACCAAAGCCAAGCGATTGCAAGTACTGCGCTGTAGTCGTCCAATAATCAGCATTAAAATTTTTGCCGTGCATGAGTGTCACTGTAGGCATCTTTTCTTTGGTAGGCTTTAGGTAAATATACGCCATCTTTAAAGACTGCTTTTGTGATTCAACGCTAAAGTAATTTACTTTAAAGTCATATTGATAACTGCTTAAAAGGGCATCGTAAGATAGGGACTCTGTATTTACTACACTACTTGCTAAAGTATTATTAGTGAAAGCTAACAAGGCAGCAAAACACATTACTTTAATTGACATCATTTCATTATTCCTTCAAAGATAAAGCATGAGGCTTAAAAGAAATACGACAATAACTAAGTATTTACAACCATTCAATTAAATACTTTTATGGCATAAAAAAAGGAGCGCTTAATAGAGCTCCAATTTATGTGATTTTAACGCAGTGTAATTGCTTAAAAGGTCCACTCTACATGTATTTGCGGAACTGACTCTGTCACTTCAGTTCCTAGCTTGTTATGCCAGTATTGAAGCTCCATGCCGAGTAGCAACGTATTTTCTTTCATTTCAAAGGCATGACCCATGTCCCATACTAAAATAGGTTGTGCGAGTATCCATGCCTCTACATCGTTTCCAAATTCGTCTTCACGTTCTGCAATGTATTCTGCGTGCCCTTTAAAGCTGAACTTTTGTGAGCCAATAGTAAAAGGGTATTCAAAAGCTACATCAAACATCCAGCTATTTGTTTCTATGGGGGCGCCGCCTTTAGCAATACCTTCGCTGTCGTCAATATAGGCTGTTACTATTGTTTGAAAGAAGTTAAAACCTGGTACATCCCAGTTTAATTTAACACCTGGCAGGTATTTCACCATTTTAGCATCGCCAGCAATATTTATACCGCCAGTAAGGCCAACATCTAATAACGCACCGGTGCCAATTTTTTCACCGCTGAGCGCCGATAAGCTAACAGTTGAATACCATTCGCCGTAAAAATCGCTATCTTGATAGCCGTCAGTTTTATCGTCTTTACTGTAATCAATGAAAAAGAAGTTGTCGCCGTAATCGTAGCCCGATGCATGTTGAACTGAGTAAACCGTGGTATCTGACTCTTGCTCAGTAAAAGGGTTTTTTTGGTCGCCATTGTTAATGTGTAATGCTGTGCTGCTCCAATTAGCGGCAAAAGCAGAAGACGATAAAGCAATGGATGTAAGGGTAAAAAAGGAGAGTGTTTTATTTAATTTCATAATTTGTATTTAACTATAACTTGAGTGACACGCGAAAGCGCGCATTATAGCAAAAGTGATTAATATGTAGAGAAATATGTTGCAGCTTGTTTTTAAGCTGCAACAGTGGGGCAAAGGTTTTAAGCTTTATTACGACGCAAACAAATTATTGCTATAGCGGTAAATGCTAAAATGAAACAATAATAAGACGATGTTGAAACTTCCCAAGGGCTAATTTTAAACGTAGCGCCAAGTAAAAGAGCTTGCGCTCCATAAGGTAAAGAGCCCTGAGTTACACAAGCAAAAATATCAAGTAGGCTTGCAGAGCGTTTGCCACTAATTTCACCATCGTCAGCGAGTTTTTTAGCAATAGGACCCGCCACAATAATTGAAACGGTATTATTAGCAATACAAATGTTACTTGTCATGACTAGGGCTGCAATACCAAGTTGGTCAGCTACTTTTCGGTGCCATTTAGCAATTACTTTAGTAATGGCTTGAATTTTTTGGGCAATGTAATCAAGGCCACCGTTAATGCGAATAAATTCAGAAAGACCACCAATAAACATAGAAAGTAAAAATATTTCCTGCATATCGGTAAAGCCTTGATAAATATCTTTAACAAAGCTAGACCCTTCGTAGCTACCGGTAAAGCCCATTAATGCAGCAAATATAATACCGCTAAATAACACAACAAATACATTTAGGCCTGCTACGGCGAGAACTAAAATAAAGGCATAAGGTAGCACTAACCAAATATCGTAATCTTGGGTTTCGACCACTTGCGCTGCAGGCGTAAGGTAAAATAATAAACCGATTGTTAAAATTGCGGCTGGTACTGCAATTTTAAGGTTTTCTTTAAATTTATCTTTCATTTCACAACCTTGCGTTCGTGTAGCCGCAATAGTGGTATCTGAAATAATTGATAAGTTATCGCCAAACATAGCGCCAGACACAATAGTACCCGCCATAAGGGCTGGGTCTATACCTGTTTTGATCGACACCGCATAAGCAATTGGGCCAATCGCCCCAATAGTGCCCATTGATGTGCCCATTGCTGTAGATACAACCGCGGCAATTAAAAATAAACCAGGAAGTAATAAAGCAGGCGGTATCAGTGATAAACCCGCATTAACTACGGCGTCAACACCCCCTGTTGCACTGGCCACTGCAGAAAAAGCACCAGCAAGCAGGTAAATTAAACACATCGTAATAATGTTGTTATGCCCAGCGCCTTTTATAAAGGTTTCAACACATTGATTAACAGTGCCTTTATTAAGTATAAAGGCAAGCATAATGGCGGGTAATATTGCCACCGGTGCTGGGAGTTGATAAAAAGCGTAATCAACCCCTTGAGATTGCAGGTATAAACCAGAACCTAAAAATAGGGCTACAAATGTTAGTAGGGGTAGTAAAGAAAGTATTGCTTTGTTTTTATTAAATGATGGCTGCATCATAATCCTCGGAACCAATTAATTACCACAGCCAAAAATTCCTCTTTTAGCTGAATTTAGCAAGTCTATCTACGTTGTTAAAAGCTAACAAATAGTAGAGCAATGCAGCGCCCGCAAGCCAAAGACCAAATCGACGCGAAAGGGAAGTTTAAATGTATAGATGGCTAAAGTAAACTGGTATTGTTATTATTCTTTTATTAAAGGGTTGACTGACTATTACATGACTTTTAGATAAAATCTACTAAGTACGTTACTTTCAGTGATTGATGTTAACTGAGCGATATATACACTCAATATATACAAAACGATCGGTTTACGGTTTAAACAAAAATAAATTAAGGCATAGTGATGATTCGAATAGGTGTTTTTGGTGCTAACGGCAGAATGGGTTTAGCTTTATTGGAAGCCGCAACAATAAAAGAGCAAACACAACTAACAGGCGCCTATGTTCGCAGTGGGTCATCGTTAATTGGAATTAATGTAAACCAAATAAATAGCGCTGCTGATAAAAACGTATGTTTTAGCGACGAAAACACGCTCGAAAGTGTTGATGTTTTAATTGATTTCACCCTGCCAGACGGTATGCGTAGCCACTTAAAGCGTGCTGTTGAACAATCTCTCCCCTTAGTTATTGGCACAACAGGTTTAACGGCCGATGACATGGCATTATTAGAAAATGCTGCTAAACATATACCTATTGTATTTGCTCGTAACTACAGTGTTGGCGTAAATGTGTTACTAAATTTAGTTCAAACGGCTGCCACTAAGTTCGGTGACGATTTAGATATTGAGATATTTGAAGCGCATCACCGTCATAAAATCGATGCGCCATCGGGCACGGCTCTGGCAATTGGTGAGTCAATTGCAGATGCAAAAGGGTGGAACCACGAAGAGGTTGCTGTATACGATCGAAGCCAAATTGAAACTGAAAAATCTCAAAACGAAATTGGTTATTCAGTCCTAAGAGGAGGTGACATAGTAGGTGAACATACCGCCTATTTTGCCACAATGGGGGAAAGGCTTGAATTAACGCACAAAGCAAGTTCGAGAATGACCTTTGCGCTAGGCGCTATAAGAGCTGCAAGCTGGTTGCAAAATAAACCGGTAGGACTTTATGACATGCAAGATGTGCTCGATTTAAAGTAGTTTAGTATCTATTTTGGGTGTTTGGGTCTAATTTTAGCTAAAAGCACTTATTTGTTATGATTTACCAAATAATGTTAGACCTAAAACTCAACATCATGTAGTATACAGCCAATTTGCCAAAAATTACTAAATGCGTGTTTCCAATTATACCCAAGTGGCTAGTAAAATCAGGGGTTCAGTGGGAATGATAATAGTTTTAGGCAAGAAAAAATGTTGAAGATTTAGCGGTTATATCGGCCTCATTTAAGACTGCGTAAAACAATTTAATCTCATACAAAATCTGGTTTTGACGATCCCTCTGGGTATTGGCGGGGTGATAAGCAATTTGCTTACTCCCGTTTTTTACTGTTAGGAGGTTTAACTTGACTAAATCCGCTCTGTTAGTCCTAGAAGACGGCACAGTGTTTCGCGGTACTGCAATCGGCGCTGACGGCATGTCAGTCGGTGAAGTGGTATTCAATACGTCTATGACTGGTTATCAAGAAATTTTGACTGACCCTTCGTACGCGGAACAAATCGTAACTTTGACGTACCCACATATCGGTAATACGGGTACCAACAGCGAAGACGAAGAAGCGAATCAAATATGGGCTAAAGGCCTAGTGATCCGTGATTTGCCACTGCTAGCAAGTAACTTTCGTAACGAGCAATCGTTAGATGATTACTTGAAAGAACGTAATACTTTAGGTATTGCGGACATCGACACCAGAAAGCTAACACGTATTTTGCGCGACAAAGGTGCTCAAAATGGTTGTATTATTGCTGGTGACGAACTAGACGAACAAAAAGCGCTACAAGCCGCGCAAGCCTTCCCGGGCTTAAAAGGTATGGATTTAGCAAAAGTTGTCTCAACCAAGGAAAATTTTGAGTGGCGCGAATCAAGCTGGACATTAGGCGAGGGGTTTAAAACCTTAGATACCGCCGATGAAAAGTTTCATGTTGTAGCCTATGACTTCGGTGTTAAGCGTAATATATTACGTATGCTTGTTGACCGTGGTTGTAAACTTACCGTAGTACCTGCACAAACAAGTGCTGCTGACGTACTCGCATTAAACCCCGATGGTATTTTCTTATCTAATGGCCCTGGCGATCCTGAGCCATGTACATACGCAATTGACGCGATAAAATCATTTTTAGAAACCGACACACCCATTTTTGGTATTTGTTTAGGTCACCAGTTATTAGCGCTTGCTTCAGGTGCTAAAACAGAAAAAATGAAATTTGGCCATCATGGTGGTAACCACCCAGTTAAAGATCTAGACCGCGATGTAGTGATGATCACAGCGCAAAACCATGGTTTTGCAGCCCAAGAATCAAGCCTACCAAGCACGCTTCGTGCAACACACAAATCACTGTTTGACGGTACGCTTCAGGGTATTCATCGTACAGATAAGCCAGCATTTAGTTTTCAGGGGCACCCTGAGGCAAGTCCTGGCCCGCATGATGCAGCCCCATTATTTGACCACTTCATCGATTTGATGCAAGCGCGTAAACACTAATTTAACTGGAGTAATAATGCCAAAACGTACCGACATAAAAAGCATTCTTATCTTAGGCGCAGGCCCAATTGTTATTGGTCAAGCTTGTGAATTTGACTACTCTGGTGCACAAGCGTGTAAAGCACTCAGAGAAGAAGGCTATAGAGTTATACTTGTTAACTCAAACCCAGCAACGATTATGACCGACCCAGAAATGGCTGATGCAACATACATCGAACCTATTCACTGGGAAGTAGTAGAAAAAATCATCGAAAAAGAAAAGCCAGATGCAGTCCTGCCTACAATGGGCGGCCAAACAGCATTAAACTGTGCACTTGATTTAGACAAGCACGGTGTATTGGCTAAGCATGGCGTAGAGTTAATTGGCGCAACAGCTGATGCAATAGACAAAGCCGAAAACCGTGAACGCTTTGACACTGCAATGAAAAATATTGGTCTTGAGTGTCCTCGTGCAGAGATAGCACACTCAATGGAAGAAGCTAAAGATACAATGAGCCGCATAGGCTTACCGTGTATCATTCGTCCTTCTTTCACCATGGGTGGCACCGGTGGCGGTGTTGCTTACAACATGGAAGAGTTTGAAGAAATTTGTGAGCGTGGTTTAGACCTGTCACCTACTAACGAATTATTAATTGATGAATCACTGATTGGTTGGAAAGAGTACGAAACAGAAGTTGTTCGTGACAAAAAAGACAACTGTATTATTGTTTGTACTATTGAAAACTTTGACCCAATGGGCGTGCACACAGGTGATTCAATCACTGTTGCACCAGCGCAAACGTTAACCGACAAAGAATACCAAATTATGCGTAATGCCTCTATGGCAGTACTGCGTGAAATTGGTGTTGAAACCGGTGGCTCTAACGTACAATTTGGTATTAACCCTAAAGATGGCCGTATGGTTATCATTGAGATGAACCCACGTGTATCGCGCTCATCGGCACTAGCCTCTAAAGCAACAGGTTTCCCAATTGCTAAAATTGCAGCAAAACTTGCAGTAGGCTACACGCTTGACGAACTTCAAAACGATATCACTGGCGGTAAAACACCAGCGTCATTTGAGCCTTCAATTGATTACGTTGTAACTAAAATACCTCGCTTTAACTTTGAGAAATTTGCCGGTGCTAACGACCGTTTAACCACGCAAATGAAATCAGTAGGCGAAGTAATGGCAATTGGTCGTAACCAACAAGAGTCATTACACAAAGCATTACGTGGTCTTGAAGTTGGCGCAACGGGTTTTAACCCAATTGTTGCACTTGATGACCCTAAGGCAAAAGAAAAAATCATCCGTGAATTACGTGAGCCAGGTGCTGAGCGTATTTGGTACATTGCAGATGCAATGCGACACGGTATGAGCGTTGAAGATGTTTACGAGCTGACTAAAGTTAACCGCTGGTTCTTGGTTCAAATTGAAGACATTTTAAAAGATGAGGCAAGAATCGCTGAAGGCGGAATGGCTGGCCTTAATGCTGATTTTTTACGCAAGCTTAAGCGTAAAGGCTTTGCCGACCCGCGTATTGCTGAAATTGCCGGTGTGTCAGAAGCTGAAATTCGTAAAAAACGTCATCAGCTAAATATTGTGCCAGTTTACAAGCGTGTAGATACGTGTGCTGCAGAATTTAGTTCAGACACCGCTTACATGTACTCATCGTATGATGAAGAGTGTGAAGCTAACCCAACAGACAAAGATAAAATCATGGTTATTGGTGGCGGTCCTAACCGTATCGGCCAAGGTATTGAATTTGATTACTGTTGTGTACATGCTGCGCTTGCACTTCGTGACGACGGTTACGAAACCATCATGGTTAACTGTAACCCTGAAACTGTATCTACCGATTACGATACATCTGACCGACTTTACTTTGAGCCAATTACGCTTGAAGACGTACTAGAAATTGTACGTGTTGAAAAGCCAAAAGGTGTTATCGTGCAGTACGGTGGTCAAACACCACTTAAACTAGCACGTGAGCTAGAAGCCAATGGCGTGCCAGTAATTGGTACTTCGCCAGATGCAATTGACCGTGCAGAAGACCGTGAGCGTTTCCAACAGTTAGTAGAGCGTTTAGATTTACTGCAGCCAGAAAACGCAACGGTTACATCAACTGAAGAAGCTATTTTAAAATCAGCTGAAATTGGTTTCCCGCTGGTTGTTCGCCCATCATATGTATTAGGTGGCCGTGCAATGGAAATTGTATACGACGAAGACGATTTACGTCGTTACATGACCGAAGCAGTTCAAGCTTCAAATGAAGCACCTGTTTTATTAGACCATTTCCTAGATAACGCAATTGAAGTTGACGTTGACGCAATATGTGACGGCGAGCAAGTAATCATTGGCGGTATTATGGAACACATTGAACAAGCTGGTGTTCACTCTGGTGACTCTGCCTGTTCATTACCAGCACATTCTTTATCGCAAGAAGTGCAAGATGTAATGCGCAAGCAAGTAACCGATATGGCTCTTGAACTAGGTGTTGTAGGTTTAATGAATACACAGTTTGCAGTAAAAGATGGCAAAGTGTATTTGATTGAAGTTAACCCACGTGCTGCTCGTACGGTTCCATTTGTATCTAAAGCCACCGGCGTTGCACTTGCAAAAGTAGCTGCACGTTGTATGGCGGGCCAATCTTTAGCGAGCCAAGGCATTACTAAAGAAATTATCCCTCCTTACTACAGCGTTAAAGAAGTGGTTTTACCGTTTGCTAAGTTCCAAGGTGTAGACCCTATCCGTGGCCCTGAAATGCGCTCAACAGGTGAAGTAATGGGTGTTGGTGATACTTTCGCCGAAGCATTCGCAAAAGCACAATTAGGTGCAAGCAATACTTTACCACGCGGTGGTCGCGCGTTATTATCTGTTCGTAATAGCGATAAGTCACGTATTGTTGAATTAGCTAAAATCATGACCGAGTTAGGTTTTGAATTAGACGCAACAGGTGGCACAGCCAAAGCGCTTGAAGAAGCGGGTATTAACGTTCGTCGCGTAAATAAAGTTTACGAAGGTCGTCCACATATTCTTGATTACATTAAGAATAAAGAATACAGCTATATCGTTAATACCACCGAAGGTCGCCAAGCGATCGAAGATTCGAAGGTGTTACGTCGTGGTGCATTGCAAAATAAAACCAACTATACGACTACCTTGAACGCGGCATTCGCTAACTGTACTGCTAACAAAGCAGATGACCGCAGTAAAGTGGCGTCAGTTCAAGAGCTACACCTGCGATTGAACTAAGGAAATGTACCAAGGCCTAATTAGGCCTTGGTGTTAAGTGAGAAAATATGCAAACAATTCCGATGACAGTTCGTGGCGCAGATTTACTGCGTAAAGAGCTTAACGAATTAAAAACAGTTACCCGTCCTAAAATCATCGCTGATATTGCTGATGCGCGTGAACACGGTGACTTAAAAGAAAACGCTGAGTACCACGCTGCGCGTGAGCAACAGGGTTTTTGTGAAGGTCGTATTCAAGAGATTGAAGCTAAACTTTCAAATGTTCAAATAATCGACGTAACTAAAATGCCTAACACAGGTAAGGTTATTTTTGGTACCACAGTAACTATTGTTAATGTAGAGACTGATGCCGAAGTTAAATACCAAATAGTTGGCGATGATGAGGCAGATATTAAAAATAACTTAATTTCTGTTAACTCACCTATAGCTCGTGGTTTGATTGGTAAGCAAATGGATGATGCAGTCACCATTAAAACACCAAAGGGCGACGTTGAATACGAAATCATTGAAGTTGAGTACCTTTAATATATCCTCACTTTAACGTTTACATAAAAGCCGATGTGATTACATCGGTTTTTTTATGCCTTTAATAATCTCGACTTTGTTTACTTTATTGGGTACGTTAGGTTGACTATATCCTAATGATTGAGAGTACTGATGTCCTTAATTAATTTTCCTGAGCCACTTAAACCTAATGATAATATTGCAATTTGTGCGTTTTCTTCAGGTGTTGATAATCACTTTCAAACACGATTAGACACTGTGCTAAATGGTTTAAAGTCGCAAGGGTATAAAGTAATTGAAGGTGACAGTGTAAGGCAAAATATCAGCGCTAAAGATCGAGCTTTAGAGCTAATGCACTTTCTTACCGACGATAATATAGCGGCAATTATGCCCCCATGGGGTGGAGAGCTTGCCCTAGACGTTTTGCAATATATTGACTTTAACATAGTGAAAACGGCTAAACCTAAGTGGTTAGTGGGGTTCTCTGATGTTAGTACATTAGCATGTGTGCTCACTTCTCGATGTGGTTGGGCAACCCTTCATACTGCTAATTTAATGCAGCTACATCCAAATGAAACAGATCATAATTGTGTAAATGTTTTTCACGCTTTAGCGCTCACCAAAGGCGAGCAATTTGAACAAGTACCTTCAACTTCATACCAAACTAAATTAATTAATTATGAGAGCGACCCTGATGCGTTGTTTGAACTTACTGAGCCAACGCAATGGCAATGTTTAAATTACAACGATGCGCGTAAATTAGAAATTACAGGCCGGCTTTTTGGCGGTTGTTTAGACACGCTTAACTTGTTGCTTGGCTCGCCTTACCTCGATTTACATCGCTTTAAACAAGAGTATGCACCAGAGGGCCTTGTGCTATTTCTAGAAAACGCAGAGCTAAGCCCAACAGCCGTAGCACGTAGTCTCATTGCATTAAAACTAAATGGCGTACTTACTGATGTAAACGGTATTATACTTGGTCGCAGTGCCATTATTGATAGCCCCCATAAGCAGATTGATTATTACCAAGCAATAGAATTAGCACTTGGTAAATGTATTTTCCCCGTACTGTTTGATGCTGATATTGGGCATGTTGCACCTAATTTAAACTTAATTAATGGTGCAAGCTGTACGATTAACGCAGACATAAATGAAGGCAAAGTGATTAAGGCATCGCTAAGCACTAAGCTGTGTTAATTATTAAGTCGCTCTTATTGGTGGCTAATCATATAAAAGTAATGGATAAATTAAGCTCTTTAATTTATTTTAGTTAATCATTAGTTTTTATACGTATTGTATATTTGAAAAGGAATCGCTAAGTTGAAAATCACGGACGCTCATTATAAAAACGGCTTTGCTTTTATTGCCGTTGTTATGTTTATCGCTTTTTTTATAATTTGGTATATAAACAATGAAATTGAAGCTTCTTTTTTGCTGTTATTTTTTGCATGCTTATCGTTTAGGTATCGATTTACCGATGAATATAAAGCTAAACATTCCCCACATAATCTAATCAAGAGAAGCGCCGGCACTATAAAAATCACAAAGCCAAATTTGAGTCGCTTTAAGTTTATATCAGATCAAGAGTCGATCGAGGTTAAGCGAATTTCTATTGTTAATATAAGTGATAATTGGTTATCAATAATTATTGACGGAAACGGCAATGGTTACGATTTTCAACTTTTAGGCTCAAAAGATGAAATTTATCAACAATTTAACTCACTGCTAAATTCAGATGAAAAAGAGAACATTGATATTAACTACGTGTAATTTATTGAGCGCTTAATACCGCGCTTGATGGTAAAAGCGATAGGGCATATTGACCTTAGTGGCTTGAGTTTATTTAATTTAGTGGACGTGGAATAACTGCGCTATGTGTGCAGCCGAGCGGGCTAAGCAAAAGTCGAGCAATGCCTATGCGTCCAGCTTACGCCTTTAGCCTAATTTATACAGACAACAAATAGTAAATGGCTCTTAGCAAGGACAACCCTTAACCCTGAAAGTTTATTAGTCTCTAAAGTCGCTTTTAAAAGTAAGTTAATAAGCTCTGCTGCACCTAAATAACAACAGGAAAACAATGAAAATAGATGACATCAGAGTGTTTGTGCCGTGTAAAAACTATCAACAATCGTGTGCATTTTATCAGGCGATGGGCTTTAATGTTGAGCAGGCATCAGCTGATTTAAGTATTGCAACATCAGGTGAATGCAGCCTCTTTTTACAGCGTTACTACAACCAAGAAATTGCTGAAAATTTAATGCTGCAAGTGTGCGTATTAAACATAAACGAAGCTTTTAACACTATTAGTAAGTTAACTCACTTTGATATTCGCTTTGAAGGAATAAAACAAGAGCTGTGGGGCAAGGTGATTTATTTATGGGGACCATCAGGCGAGCTTTTACACGTAACTGAATTTAATTAAAAAGGAATAATAATGAAAAAAAATACGTTTTTTGTCATGTTGATGGTTTTTGTTCTGACCTCATGTAGTGCGCTTGTGAGTAATAATGCAGGTAAAAATACGCGTTCTAGCAGTTTGGTTGACTTTCTTTATCCAAACGAAGATAGCCGTGCTACGTATAAACCAGAAATTCCAGTGTTAAAATTACCCGTTACAGTGGGTATTTCATTTGTGCCGTCTAAAGAGTGGCAAGCAAACGCAATTGAAAGTCAAAATGAGGTAGAGTTGCTCGAAAGAGTTAAAAAATCGTTTTTGCAGTACGATTACATTGACCGCATAGAAGTGATTCCAAGTACGTATCTTAAAGGTGGGGAAGGGTTTTCAGCGCTTGAACAAGTAGGGCGACTATACGATGTAGACGTGATGGCATTGGTTTCTTACGATCAAGTAACGCAAACCTATGAAAATAACGCCGCATTATTGTATTGGACCATTGTAGGTATGTACGTTATTCCCGGTAACGAAAATACGATTCAAACCTTTGTCGACACTGCTGTTTTTGATATAAAAAGTAAAAAAATGCTTTTTAGAGCACCAGGCATCAGCAAGCTTGAAAAAAGAACCACCGCTATTGGTATTGACGAAACGCTCAATGAAAAGTCACTTGAAGGGTTTAATTTAGCGGTTACCGATATGAGCCTAAATTTAGATGCGGAATTGGCACGCTTTAAAACGCGGGTTAAAGAAGAAAAAATAGCAAAAATAGAGAATAAAGATGGCTCAAGCAGTGCTGGGGCGTTTAGTGTGTTTATTCTGGTTTTTATGTCGCTACTTGTTTTAAAGCGCAGATATGTAAATAATTAAACATCTACACAGTTAAGTCGCTAAATACTTAAATTTAAAACGCCACATTATTCATCTTATGCGGCGTTTTTTTATGGTGTTTAGCTTAATTTTTCATTAAAAAACGCTAAGGTACGCTGCCAAGCAAGCTCTGCTTTTTGCTCATCATAACGCCCAGTAGAGTCGTTATGAAAACCATGATTAGCACCTTCGTACATGTGCATAGTGTACTCAACATTGTTAGCTTTTAAGCTTTTTTCATACTCAGGCCATGTGGCGTTAACGCGTTTATCAAGTTCACCTAATTGAATCAGTAAAGGGGCTTTAATATTTTTGTGTAAGCTTTCACTTGCAGGTGTGCCATAAAAGGGCACGCCCGCGCTGAGTAAGTCACTATCAACTGCGGCTAAGTAGTTAACAATATAACCCCCAAAACAAAAGCCTACGGCGCCTAATTTGCCGTTGCTGCTAGGGTGGGCTTTTAAAAAGTGAGCGGCAGCTACAAAGTCGTTTTGAATTTTAGCTCTGTCCATCGTGCGTTGCATTGCACGCCCCTCATCATCATTACCCGGATAGCCACCAAGCGGGAAAAGTGCATCGGGAGCAAAAGCAATAAAGCCTTTTTTGGCTAAGCGCCTTGCTACATCTTTTATGTAAGGGTTTAAACCACGGTTTTCGTGAATAACTAATACAACCGGCAGTTTACTTTCAATTTTGCTAGGCACCGCTAAATAACCTTTACCCTTACCATGCCCGTTTGGCGAATCAAATTCCTCGTAGGTAGCTTTAATATCGTCATCGTTAAACGAGACTTGCTCTGCAAGTGCATAGTTAGGTAAAAGCGCGCTGGTGAGCACACTCATTGAAATCCCTAGTGCTGCAAGGCCACCTAGTTTTTTCATAAAAGTGCGACGGTCCATTAAACCATGGGCATATTCGTCGTACCAATCAAACGCTTCTTGAGGAATGTGATCTATTTGAGGTGAATTCATGGTTTTCCTTAATTGTTATGCTTTTTAATATTAAGTACCTAAACGTATCGGGTATAAAAAACGAGCACTAATTTTACTATTTCGTGTATTTTTGCCGTTAACTATTAATAAGCTGACAGGCTATGATCAACCCCTATCATAAAATCTAATCCTACAAAGGCAAACGCTACAACAATGGCACCCAATAACATTAAATTACGGTTATTTTTTCTGTATCCAACAATGGTTAGTACTGCAAATATGATAAATAAAATAAGTTGGAATGTACCCATGGTTAATCCTTTAAGAAAGTAAACTGAGAGTCAAAATACCAGTGAAAAGGGGAAGTTAGCAAATAATTGAAGGTTATTTTTAACTATAAATAAAAAGCTCGGCATGTTGCCGAGCTTTTTTTTGGTTGGGGGTTTTACTTAATTAGCTATTGGTCGTTGTTGGTTGGCCATCGACAATAGGGTGTTTACCACGCCACTTACGAATCATTCGTTTTGTATCTTCAAGTGCGACATACTGACACGGTATAAGAATAAGCGTAATTACGGTGGCAAATAGCACACCAAAGGCGAGTGATACTGCCATAGGTATTACAATTTGTGCCTGTAAACTCGTTTCCATAATAATAGGTAACACGCCAATAAAGGTGGTCACTGAGGTTAGCAATATAGCTCTAAAACGACGAGCTCCCGCTTGCATAACCGCTTCTTTTATAGGTACACCTTCAGCACGCGCTTTATTTACAAAATCAACCATAACGAGAGAGTCGTTAACTACAATACCGGCTACTGCAATTATGCCAAACATTGAAAGACCGCTCATGGTCATTCCTAATACCATATGACCAAACATTGCACCGACCACACCAAATGGAATAACCGACATAATGATCAATGGTTGTGAGTATGAGCGAAGCGGAATGGCTAATAATGCAAATATAATCATTAGTGAAATTGCAAAATCACGTAATTGCTCATCAGCGCTTTCCATTTCCTCTTGCACTCGACCAGCGACATTACTGGTAACACCTGGGTAATTTTGTAAAAGGGTTGGTAAATACTCGTCAGTGATTTCTTTTACAATGGCAAAAGGTTCAACTTTATCAGTATTAATGGCTGCCCATACATTAACTGTTCTGTTTGCGTTTTCACGGCGGATTCTGTTTACACCATCTACAATGTTGATTTGTGCAACTTCACTTAACGGCACTTCAACACCTGTTGGCGTGATAATACGTGTGCTGTGTATGTTACTAATAGAGTTACGTTCGTTTTCAGGGTAGCGGATCATCACTCTGATCTCTTCGCCTTCACGTAAAATACGTTGTGCCTCTAATCCGTAATAACTAAAGCTAACTTGCGATGCAACGTCTGCAAGGGTCAATCCCATGCTGTATGCAAGTGGTTTTAAATCAAGTTGCACTTCATCGGTAGCGCTTTGTAGTGAGTCGTTAACATCGCCTACGCCTTCCATGCTTTGTAATTTAGTTTTTAATAACGAAGCAACTTCTTTTAGTTTGTCGGTATCTTTACCTTGCAGTCTAAAACTTACGTCGCCGTCATCTCGTCCGCCGCCAAATAAGTTATCTTCAATGGTCAACGTTTTAACGCCCGGCAATGGTGGCATTTTTTCACGCCATAATGAGCTAAGGGTGAAGGTATCAATAGGGCGTTTATCAGGTTCAATGAGTACAGCCATTAATTGCGCAGTGGTACGGCCACGAAGGCTTACCGAGAGGTCACGAATCATTTTTTGACCGTGTTGTGCTTCAAGCTCTTCATCTACACTAAGAAGTACCGCTTCAATTTTTTTAGCTGTTTCAAGTGTTGCTTGCTCTGATGATTCAAGATTCATTTCTACAACCACACGCGGAAAGTCATGTTGTATTTTAGGGTTTGGTACAAATTTAACTAAACCGCCTGCAAACATGCCTGCGCTCATAATTAAAATACATATAAACCCAATAATTACGGTATAGCGATAATGAATACAGTGCCCTATGAAAGGCGTGTAGTAATTTTGAACAAACGATTTAAGGCCTTTATCAACAACCATACGCGCCTTGTGCAATGGGTTTTTAGGATTAGGTTTACGTGGGTTCATTGCGGCAATATGGGCCGGTAAAATAAGTTTTGATTCAATTAACGAAAAAATCAAACACAGGATAATAACAACACCAATCGCTTTAGAAAATGCTGCGCCTGGGCCTGATGCCATAGCTTGAGGTAAAAAAGCAGCAATGGTGGTGAGTACGCCAAATGTAGCGGGCATTGCAACACGTTTAACACCACGGATTACGTTATCGAGTGAGTGGCCGTGTTTTTCTATTTCGGCACTGGCCGATTCACCCACAACAATAGCGTCGTCCACCACAATACCGAGTACAATTATAAAGGCGAACAACGACACCATATTAATGGTGATATCTAAAAAGCCTATTGGCATGAACAAAAAGGCACCCAAAAAAGAAACCGGTAAACCCATCATTACCCAAAATGCTAATCTAAGCGGTAAAAACAATGCCAATACCAGCATAACTAAAACACCACCCCATACCATGTTATCGATCATCATATCGAGACGACCTTGCAGGTAGTAGGTTAAATCAACCATAGGGGTTAGTTTTACGCCTTGTGGTAATTTAGATTCTTTTTCGGCCATGTAATTTTTAAGTACTTTGGCAACGTCGGTAATGTCTTGATCTTTAGATGCTGCAATATCAAACATTAACGAATTTTTACCATTGTATTTTGAATATAATAAGCCTTCTTCAAAACCATCGTTAATGGTGGCTACATCGCCTAAATATATTTGTGCGCCATCAGCGAGGGTAATTAAAGGCAGCTGCTCAAACTCATTGCCTTTATAAGCTTGTTTTTCAACACGCATAGAAATATACCCGTTATCTGAACGGATTTGGCCAGCCGACATATTAGTTGAAAAGTTTCTTACAGCGTTTGATACATCTCTAAAAGTAAGGCCGTATTCACGAAGTTTGTCGGGGCTAATCTCAATGCCTATTTCATAATTTAAGCCGCTAAAAAAACTAACTAAATTAACGCCTGGTAAAGCGAGTAATTCATCTTCTAAATCGGTACCTAGTTCTTTTAGTTGGGCATAGGTCATATCCCCATATAGCGCGATAAACATCACTTCTTGTTGAAACTTATCGCGCTGAATTATTGGTCTTTCCATACCCGCAGGAAACGAGTTAATAGAATCTACTTGGGCTTTTATCTCGTCTAAAGCTTCTTGAAGGTCGTATTTTTCTTCAATTTCAATCCATGCTTGTGCATAACCACGATTAGAGTAAGTTATAAAGCGTTTAATACCCTCTAATCCCTCTAGGTTTTCTTCAATTTTTATTGTAATGCCTTCTTCAACCTCTTGCGGTGCGGCGCCAGGGTAAACGGCTTGAACACTCACCCAGTTACTTTCAAATTGCGGAAAAGCTTGCTTACGAATCGTTAAGGCTGTTAATAAACCGCCAACCAGAATAAAAATCATGATTAAATTTGCTGCAACAGGGTTGCGAGCAAACCAGGCAATTAGGCCCTTTTCAGAGGTACTCATAGGGTGTCCTCTTTAAGAGCAAGCTGTGTTACTTCACCTTGTTCGTCATCTTCATCCGTTTTAACAGCCATTCCTTCGCTTGGGTATTCTAGTGCTGAGGTAATTAACTGTTCGCCAAGTTGTAATCCTTGATCGGCTATTACCATGCCATCTTGTTCACGTACAATATTTAGTGTTTTAAAGCTTAGAGTATTATTTGCGTTTAAAATGGCAATTTGTTTATCTTTAACAAGGTGATGCGGGACAATAATTGCGTTATCAAGGGCTCTGCCCTCAATGGTTGCATTAATGTATGAACCAAAACGTAGTGGTTTAGTGTTATTGGCGTAAGGCGTTGGTAGTTGTGCAACTAAATAACTCATACGGCTTACTTGATCTATTACGCCTTCGCTGCGCACAACTTCGGCCTGCCAAGACGTTTGCTTGCCGGCAAATTCAGCATTAAGGGTAACAGTAGCACCAATGCCTCCATTGGCTAGGTATTGCATTTCGCTATCTGCTACAGGTAAACGTACTTCAGCCACCGATGTGGCACTTAGTGCGCCAAAGCTACTGCCCGGGTTTACTACAGAGCCTAAGCTTATTGTGCGTGCGTTAATAATAGCGTCGTATGGGGCTTTTATATAAGTGCGTTCAAGGTTACGTTTTGCACGTTTAACACTGGCTTGTGCAGAGCGGTACCGCGCTAGCTTTTCGGCTAATTGCGGTTTACGTAAATAAAGCTCTGATGCAGTTGAGTCACTTGAGTCTGATTTAATACGTTCCCATTCAGCTTTTGCTACATGTGCTTGGGCGCGTTCTATTTCAAGGGCTGAACTTGCTTGAGCAAGGCCTGCTTGTGCTTCAATAAAATCGGCTTCGTAATCATTTGGATCAATTCGTGCTAATATGTCGCCTTGTTTTACAAATGCACCTTCAACAAATTCATCTGCTACGGAAATAACTTGGCCACTGACTTGTGCAACTAGCTCGGTACGGTCTTTAGGTTTTACAACCCCGTACGATTTTACGTCGAGTGTTATTGCATCAATGTTGACTGTTTGCGCAGCAACCAGTGGACGAGTATCTTGCGCTGGTTTTTCTTCAGGCGGGGTTTTCATATTTGAAAAGCCAATTGCCAGTGCAATTCCGGCAGCTAAAACTGCGATTGGAAGAACAATTTGTTTTTTAGTAGCCACAAGGCATTCCTTCATAAAAGTGGTGATAGGGCAATAATACGCAATAAAGTGTTTACAAGGCGTTTGAAGATGTAACAAAGCATTACATATGTGTATTACAAATAAATATTTGGCTCTAAAAAGGAGTCTGTATTGTTAAATATGTGGTTAATTTAAACTGAGGGTGTTATGAAAACAGAGCCAATGGCGTGTCGATTGGGCTGCGGTGCATGTTGCATTGCGCCAAGTATTAGCTCGCCAATACCGGGTATGCCAAATGGCAAAAAGGCCGGAGAACGTTGTATTCAGCTAGATGAGCGCAATTTATGTAAGTTATTTGGTGATGAGTCTCGACCAAAAGTATGCAGTGATTTTAGTGCCACAGTTGATGTGTGTGGGTCAACTAATGCAGAGGCTCTTGCGCTTATCACGGAGCTTGAACAATTAACTTAGTTGGTGTGTTCAATACACACATAGTTACATTTAACTACTACCGAGTAACTTTTTTACGTTATTAAAAGCTGCGCTTTTCACGCGAGCGAGCTCTGCGTCTACCGCAAATGTGGAGATATTCGAAAGTTTTATAGACGTAAAGCATGCTTACGTTACTGGCAAAGACTGTAAAAGTGATTTATTTACAAAGAGGATAAGAGGCGCTGCGCTTTTATAGTAGTCATTAGCTTAAAGTCTTTTGGCTTTTATTTTCCTCATTCATTTCTCTTTGTGCCATATGTTTTTTCTTTGCCAGAATAAAACGAATACGTTTAACTTGATGGATGAAACCATTAAGTGAACGATTCACAAAGAGGGTAAGAGGCGCTTCGCTTTTAGAGCAAAGGCTAATTGAATAAGTCTTAACTAACCTATCAGATTTAATTTTTTTATTATGATCAAATCTGACAGTCGCATACGTGCCATGTATAGTCTTTGAACCTTAATAATCTATACTTTGAATTGTTGAGGTTATGTGCTCTTTACTTACGAATATTGTGCCATCATCATTTAATGATCACCGCTTTTCTTTCGAAGTATTGAGTTACTTTACTCAAAACGAATACTCAGGGCTTGCCTTACAAACGCTGTCTATATTTCTTTCGAAGAGTAAAGAATGCATAACAAATTTCAATAATCGGAGATTTGGCATGAATACTAAAAATGATAACTTTTCTGCATATGTTGGCCTTGATTGGGCAGATAAAAAACATGATATTTGTGTGCAGGTTAAAGACGAAGAGTCTCGGGCGTTCAGCGTAATTTATCACACACCTGAATCAATTCATGATTGGGTTGAGGGATTACATAAAAAAGTAAAAGGCAATATTGCTGTTGCAGTTGAGTTAAATAAAGGACCTATAGTATATGCCTTGCAAAAATATAGCTTTGTTACAGTTTATCCTATTCATGGATTAACCCTTGCTCGATACAGACAAGCTATGTTTCCTAGCGGTTCAAAAGATGATCCTTCAGACGCTGAATTAGCATTAGATATGATGTTCAATTATCCAAAGAAGATTACCCCCCCTCAAACCAAGCAGCGAGAAAACAAGAACATTAGCCCTTTTTGTCGAACAACGTCGATTACTTGTAGACGACAAACGTAGGCATGCGAACCGAATCATTAATGCTCTAAAGCAATATTATACACAGCCCTTAGAGTGGTTTCCACACAGAGATACAGAGCTATTTTGTAATTTTCTAATTAAATTCCCAAACTTAAATGAATTGAAACGCGTTAGAACAAATACAGTTGCCAAACTGTTAAACTCCAGAGGAGGGCCCACTGTTAAGAAGACCGCAGAACGCATTGCATCTATAAAGGAGGCAATTCCTCTTACTAACGACGAATCTTTAATTATACCTTATCAAACGTTTGTCATCGCATTGACTAAACAGATGTTGGTATTAATTAACAATATTCGAGAGTATGACTCACAAATAAACTCAATTTTTACCAGTATGGATGACGCCTCAATATTTGCTTCACTTCCCGGTACAGGCCCTTGCCTTGCTCCTAGGCTTTTAGCTGCTTTAGGGGAAGATAAATCTCGTTTTAGTAGCGCACAAGAAATACAAAACTATGCAGGCTTATCGCCAGTTACAAAGCGTAGTGGTCAAAAGAGCTGGGTACATTGGCGCTGGCAATGTTCTAAATTTGTCCGTCAGAGCTTTATAGAGTGGGCTTCCAAAAGCGTAGGGCAATCTTATTGGGCGGGCATTTATTACGCACAGCAAAAAGCGAAAGGTAATTCACACCAATCGGCAATAAGAGCGCTGGCCTATAAATGGGTAAGGATCTTATTTAGGTGCTGGAAAACAGGAAAAGCTTATGATGAATCAAAATATTTAAAAGCACTAAAAGAGAAAGGTTCTCCTCTTTTAGTGGTAGAAAAAGCTTGTTGAATGCCTCAGGGCGTGAAGCGGCCACTCATTACCTTAGTCACTTGTTAGCAGTATTATTAGTCATGTTTCCCTTCTGATTCAATAACATCGGGAGTATAAAGGTCACTAGCAAAATCGAATGTAGTAGTAGAGTAGTTTGGGCGAATTTTTGCGTCTAGAGGTTCTATAATGTTCAATAAAATCCAGCAGCTGTCGGGCCCTAAAACAACTCTCACAATTTCATGGTCAACTACTCCTGTAGCAGATAGCCTTTGCATTTTGTGAAATAGACCAACAAACTTTCTTCTAGAGTTATCGATCGACTCAAACTCTTCTAATTCCCTACCTTGAAGTTGGTCAGCCTTGTTTTTTTGAAGTAATGCAAAATATATTTCATCAAAGTTATCTTTTTTTCCAAACTTTGTTAACGTAATAATGGAATTGCGCATTTCAGAAGAAGATATTTCGTTCATAAAAGGCATAATCACTTCAAGACTAATAGCGTTTTTCTGGTGCGTAGCCATTTCTTGTTGTGCCTGCGTAGAGTCAACTATCTCTTTCCTTGTTAACTCTAATTCCTCCGCTTGTATTCTTAATGCTTCGCGTTGCTGCTGGATACTTATTATTACGGCGATTAACGCGAAACCAGAGAAAAAAGCACTGGCAGGTCCGAACATTCCCCCAACAGGAGCTACGACTTTAATAACATTTTGATCTGCAGGATTAATAAATCCCAAATGATAGAGTGCATATGGAGCCAACCCTAGCAATAATGATATCAATAAAGCAAAAATAAAAATTAAGAGCCAATACCCTTTATATTTCATTTAATTCTCCGATTTAAATAAAAGTTACTCGTTGCAATATAAGATGATTACACCTTTTACTGCTAACGCCTCGCTAAGAGGCACAAAATAGTTGGTTAAAATAAGCGACGCAGGAGCAAAAACCAACTGTTTTTTGTCCTTTTGAGCGACTTGTTATACACCGTTTTCACAATGTTTTGCAATGAAAGCCTCAATCATTGCATCAAACGATTTATATGCTGGATTGTGTGGATGAGTACGACCTATGAATACATTTTTATCGCTATTGTATATAGACAATGACTCTTTATATTTTATACAACCATTTACATAACTATTATCTGTAACGTAGGCATTGCCCATAGAAAATAAAGCTTTTGAAACACCCCAATAATCTCCATCCTCTTCAAATGCTTTAGCGGCTAACTCAAAGTGTTTAATTGATTTAGATGCCGTAGGATCATATTCATTGTGTTTTATATAAAAGTCTTTGTGTTCGCGGTAGCTTCTATTTTTATAAAACAACCCTAAGAAAGTATGAGCTTCAGCCACACCATAAATATTTTTTGATTTTTCAAGATCAGCGAGCGCCTCTAATCCAAGCTTTTCAGCCGCTAAACCTCGCCCCTGCGTTCCCATTAGTTGATATGCGTAATTTAGTTTAGTCATAGGATCGCTTGTATATGGAACTCTTGCCGCAGCACAGCCGAGTAAAAACAAAGTGATTAGTGAAATAATGGTCAGCTTCATGCCAAACTTTCCTTAGGTGTATAACGCCCTAATAATGGGCAAAAAATTGTTGGCTGAAATGTTGAGGAACGA